>JBPYFJ010000038.1:0-121387 GCA_051985675.1 Xanthobacteraceae bacterium
TTCCCCGATGACGGACCGCACCTGATCTATCTGCCTGAGCGCTCCTTTGTGCTCGAGCAGTTCCTCGCCGACGTGAAGATCACCTACGAGCGCGTCGGCCGCTGCGTGATCGCGGTGTCTGAGGGCATCCGCGATGCGTCCGGCGCGCCGATTGCGACCCAACTTGGGAAAAACATCGAGCGCGACCAACACCAAAACATTCAGCTCTCCGGTACCGGGGCGCTGGCCGATCTCCTTTGCGAGGAGATCAAGTCCAATCTGAAAATCAAGCGTGTCCGTGGCGATACGTTCGGCTACCTGCAACGGTCCTTCCTGGGCTGCGTGTCCGATGTCGACCAACGCGAAGCGCGTGAAGTCGGCCAGAAGGCTGTGCAGTATGCGATGCGAGGTGCGCAGGACGGCTCGGTGACCATCTGCCGAACCGCTTCCTACGCGGCTGACTATAAGCTCACGGCGCTAACTGAAGTGGCAGGCAAGACGCGAACGATGCCTGACGAATTCATCAGCGCCAATGGTACCGATGTTACCGATGCGTTCCGGCTTTACCTACGTCCTCTATTGGGCTCGGGTATGCCGGAGGCTCAACGGTTGCTTCTGAATCCGCTGCAGAAGATTCTCAAAAGGTCGTGATGGTTTTCTTAGTTAAATTATTTTGATCCAGGCCCTCACCGTTCGAAGATTTTGGATTGCCTTACGCGTGAAGTCACCGCCCGGTAATTCCCGTTCCGCCAGCGTTCCCCGCTTGCCGGCAGTGGACCCGCGCGGATGCCCGCTCGCTCATGGCTGATGACGTGTTTGGGCTCGCTCAGCGGAAGCACTCGTGGAAGAAGTCCTGCATGGCCTTCCACGAGCGTTGGTCCGCCTTCTTGTTGTAGGACGCGGGCCCCGGGTTGTTCTCCGGCAGGTTCCAGTTGGTGAAACTGTGTACCGTGTTGCCGTAGGCGACGAACTCCCAGTCCACCTTGCCGTCGCGCATCTCCTTTTCGAAGGCCAGCACTTCGGCATCCGGCACCACCGGGTCGTCGGCGCCGTGCAGCACCAGGATGCTGGCTTTGATGTTCTTGGCGTCGGCCGGATTGGGCGTATTGAGCGCGCCGTGAAAGCTCACTACGCCGCGCAGATCAGCGCCGTCGCGCGCGAGTTCGAGCACGGTCGTGCCGCCGAAGCAGTAGCCAATCGCGGCGACTTTGTTGGTGTCGGCATTGGCCAGCTGCAGCATGCGGTCGAGCGCAGCGCGGGCGCGCTTGCGCAGCAGCGGCCGGTCCTTCTGGTATTTGGCGGCTTCCGCCGCGCACGCATCCATGGTGGTTGGCCGAATGCCCTTGCCGTAGACGTCGGCGACGAACGCGGTGTAGCCGAGTTCGGCCAGCATCTGGGCGCGCTTCTTGGTGTAGTCGGACACCCCGTTCCATTCCGGCACCACCAGAACCGCGGGTCGCTTGCCGCCCTTGTCCTCATAGGCCGCAAAGCCCTCACAGGTCGTGGCACCTTCTTGATATTCGATCGTTTCGGTTCGCATGGTCCTGTCTCCCCTGCCTGACAAAATGGTCCTTTCGCGCGATCTCGATCAATCGGGTTGAAACTTGGCCAGGTGACGATGCTCGGCGCGGATCCAGCGCACGGTCCCGGTTGCGGAGCGCATCACAACGGTCTCGGTCTCGATGATCTTGCCCTTGAAGCGGACGCCGGTGAGCAGCGATCCAGAGGTCACTCCGGTCGCTGCAAACAGGCAATCGCCGCGCACCATGTCTTCCTTGGAGTACTTCTTGCGCGGGTCGCGGATCCCCATCTTCTTGGCGCGCTCGCGTTTTTCCTCGGTGTCGAGCACCAGGCGGCCCTGCATCTGGCCGCCGATACAGCGCAGCGCCGCCGCAGCCAGCACGCCCTCGGGCGCGCCGCCGATCCCGAGGTAGATGTCGATGCCGGTCGTCTCCGGGGTGCTGGTGTGGATGACACCCGCCACGTCGCCGTCGGTGATCAGGCTAACCGATGCGCCGCTCTTGCGCACGGCGCTGATCAGATCGGCATGGCGCGGGCGATCGAGGATGAGCGCCGTGATGCGCTCGGCGCCGACCCCCTTTTCCTTGGCGAGAGCATGGATGTTGTCCTCGGGCGAGGCATCGAGATCGACGACGCCGGTGCGATAGCCCGGGCCGATCGCGATCTTATCCATGAAGACGTCGGGTGCGTTGAGCAGCGTGCTGCCTTCTGCCACCGCCATGGTGGCGATCGCGCCCGGCATGTCCTTGGCACACAAGGTTGCACCTTCCAGCGGATCGACCGCGATGTCCACTTTGGGACCAGTCCGCTGGCCTACGTTTTCGCCGATGAACAGCATCGGGGCCTCGTCGCGTTCGCCCTCGCCGATCACCACGGTGCCATCGATCGGGAGCTTGTTGAGTTCGCGCCGCATGGCGTCGACCGCGGCCTGGTCCGCCGCCTTTTCGTTGCCGCGGCCGCGCAGCGCCGCCGCCGAGACCGCTGCCCGTTCGGTGACGCGTACCAACTCAAGGGTCAGGAGGCGTTCCAGTGCATGGCTCGGCTCTATGGTAATCGTACTCATGCAACTCCTCTCGCCTGCCCTGCTGGATCACGCCTCCGGCGCAAACCGTCAACTCACAATCGTCCGAGCATGATCCCTTCGGGACACCGGTGTCGACCCCCGTACTTGAGGGCGGGGCGGACCGTGCGGGACCAAGCCTCTAGCCTTTCTCAATCCGAATAACCTGTGGCTGGCCGGCGATGACTCTGGTCTTGCGGATCGTCTGCAAGGCGCGCCGCACCGCGTCTTCGGTCGTCGCGTAGGTAATCAGGATGACCGGCACGGGCGCCGCGGGACTCTTGGGATCGTCACCGCCATGGGGCTGTGGTCCCGGATGCTTTTGCACGATCGACTCGAGCGAAATCTTCTCGCTTGCCAGCGCCTTCGCGATGGTGGCGAAGGTGCCGGGACGATCGAGTGCCATTAGACGGATGTAATAGCCGCCTTCGTGGCGCTGCATCGGCGCCTTCTTGCTGACGGCGAGCTCGCGCGCCGGCCGTCCGAAGATCGGCGCGCGTACCGCGCGCGCGATATCCCCGATATCGGCGACGACCGCGGACGCAGTGGCGCTGCCGCCGGCACCCGGCCCGACCAGTGTAATCGGTGCAATTCCGTCGGCATCGATAGAGAGCGCATTGGTCACGCCCATGACCTGGGCGATCTCGCTATCCTTCGGCACCATGGTCGGGTGCACGCGTTGTTCGATGCCCTTGTCGGTGCGCACCGCCACACCAAGCAGCTTGACCCGGTAGCCAAGCTCGTCGGCCGCCTTCAGGTCTTCCGGCGTCAGCGAGGAAATACCTTCCACATAGATCGCTGCCGGATTGACCTTGATGCCGAATGCCAGCGACGCGGCAATCGCAAGCTTCTGCGCCGTGTCGTGGCCTTCAATGTCAAACGTCGGATCAGCCTCCGCGTAACCCAGCCGCTGCGCGTCCTTGAGGCACTCGGCGAACGAGAGCTTCTCCCGCTCCATCCGGGTCAGGATGTAATTGCAGGTTCCGTTGAGGATCCCGTAGATGCGGGCGTATGAGTTTCCGGCGAGCCCCTCGCGCAGCGTCTTCACGATCGGTATGGCGCCACCAACCGCCGCCTCGAAATTGAGCGCCACGCCGTTTTTCTCCGCCAGTTCGGCGAGGTGCACGCCGTGGCGTGCCAGCAGCGCCTTGTTGGCGGTGACAACCGATTTGCCGGCCGCGAGCGCGGCCTGGACCGCGCTCTTCGCCGGGTCGCCCTCGCCGCCCATCAACTCGACGAAGACGTCGATCTCCGGATCGACCGCCAGGCGCTGCGGATCGGCGACCCAGCGGATCTTGCGCAGATCGACGTTGCGCTTCTTGCCCTTGGAACGCGCCGTCACCGCGACGACCGTGATGCGCCGGTCGGTGCGCGCAATGAGCGCCGACTGCTCCTCCGCGATCAGACGGACGACGGCGGCGCCGACGGTGCCAAGCCCGGCAATACCCAATTTGAGGGGCGCGACCATGAAGCGTCCGCGGTTAGGACATGTCCCGGAAAAAGCCTGTCCTGCCGATGTTGCAGCGTGAAACGCCGGTCAACGGCGTTTCGCGAGGGGGACGACGTTGTGCAACTTTTCCGGCCCGGTTTCAAGAAACCGGCGCAGGTTGCGGGCCGCCTGGCGGATGCGCTGCTCGTTTTCCACCAGCGCGATCCGCACATAGCCCTCGCCCTGTTCGCCGAACGCGATGCCGGGCGAGACGGCGAGTTCCGCCTTCTCGACCAGCAGGGTCGAAAACTCGACGCTGCCGATGGTTTGGAACGGCTCCGGCAGCGGCGCCCAGGCAAACATCGAGGCGCGCGGCGGCGGAATGTCCCAGCCGGCGCGGCCGAAGCTTTCCACCAGCACATCGCGTCGCCGCTTGTATGTCTCGCGCATCTCGCGGATGCAGTCCTCGGGACCGTTGAGCGCCGCGGTCGCCGCCACTTGCACCGGCGTGAACGCACCGTAGTCGAGATAGGATTTCACCCGCGCCAGCGCGGCGATGATGCGCTCGTTGCCGACCGCAAATCCCATCCGCCAACCGGGCATGGAAAAGGTTTTCGACATCGACGTGAACTCGACCGTCACGTCCATGGCGCCCGGCACCTGCAGCACCGAAGGCGGCGGCTTGCCGTCGAAATAGACCTCCGCATATGCGAGATCGGACAGCACGATCAATTCGTGCTTCTTCGCAAACGCGATGAGGTCTTTGTAGAAATCGAGTTCCGCGACATATGCGGTCGGATTCGACGGGTAGCACACCACGACGGCGAGTGGCTTGGGGATCGAATGGATCACGGCGCGCTCGAGCGCCACGAAAAATTCCGGCGTCGGATCCGATGGAACCGACCTGATCACCCCGCCGGCCATCAGAAAACCGAACGCGTGGATCGGATAGCTTGGGTTCGGCACCAGGACGACGTCGCCCGGCGCGGTGATCGCTTGCGCAACGTTGGCAAAGCCTTCTTTCGAGCCGAGCGTCGCGACCACCTCGGTCTGCGGGTTGAGCTTCACGCCAAAACGGCGCGCGTAGTAGGCCGCCTGAGCCCGGCGCAATCCCGGAATTCCCTTGGACGCGGAATAGCGGTCGGTGCGAGGCCGCCCGACGGTCTCCTTGAGCTTTTCGATGACGTGCGCGGGCGCCGGGAGGTCGGGATTGCCCATGCCCAGGTCGATGATGTCGGCGCCCTGATTGCGGGCGACCGCCTTCGCCCGATTCACCGTCTCGAACACGTACGGCGGCAAGCGGCGAATTCGATAAAAATCATCCATCGACGACTCCTGGACGCCAGCTTTGCTGACGCTCGGTCAGGGTATTTTCGGAACGGCCGGCGCGGCACGCCCCCTTCACGAACCTTCTGAGACCCGGGGTTTTACAGCGCGCGATCGGACGCGCCAACCGGGATGACGCAATACGGTAAGCAATCTCTCCGCCACGCGCGGGCCACGGCGTCCTCAAACAACACTCTTGACGTGTCCTCCGCGGTTACTGGCCGGACCCGTCGGCCGGAGCCTGCTCCGCCGGAGCGGGCTTAGCCGGCGCCTGCTGGGCCGCGGTCTGCTGCTTCTTCTGGGCCTGCGGCTGCGCCGCCGGCTTCTTGGGCGGCGGCCGGTTGCGGTCGCGCGCCGCCACCAACTCGGCTTCGGCTTGCCGCTGCTGTTCCTCGGTCAGGACCGGGACCGGGCGCGCCGGCGGCATGTCATGGACTGCCGGAAATGCCGGCGGGGCGGCTGGTGCGCTCGGCGTATTGGCCGCCTCACCACCCATTTGAGTTGGGAGATTGGCATACTGGGAGGACGTACAGGCTGGAAGCAGTGCCGCAATAATCACGACTGCGGCGACACGCAGGTGACTTGCATCACCGTTACACAACCAAAGCCACGAACGCGGCTTGATCCGCCGCCAGATCCCCATATGTCCCCACGAGTTGGTGGCCCTTGGACCGGCTATCCGGGTAATATGTCCAAAGCAAGGTGTGCCATGGACCCCTCCACCAGCCCAGAGTTGCAAAACCGAGGCGTCCAGCCGCCCGAACCCAAGCCAACCCCCCAACCGGTTACCCTGGCTCCCGGCCCCGAGCTGTCGGCGCCGGCCAGCCTCGATATCGAGCGTTTCTCCAAGAACATTGCCCGCATGGTCGAGGAAGGCGGCAAGGCGCTCGCCGCCTATCTCAAGCCGCGCGAAGAGGGCCGCATCAAGGACGAGCGCGCCGAGGAGATCACCGACATGGTGAAGACCCTCGGTCATGTGATGGAATATTGGCTGTCCGATCCGCAGCGGACCTTCGACCTGCAGTCGCGGCTGGCGCGTTCGTATCTCGACTTATGGGCCTCGACCGTCAAGCGCTTGGCCGGCGAGGCCACGCCGCCGGTGGTGAAGCCCGATCCGCGCGACAAGCGCTTCGCCGATCCGGAATGGTCGTCCAATCAGTTCTTCGATTTCCTCAAGCAGGCGTACCTTCTGTCCACCGACTGGGCCAACAAGCTGGTGGCCGACGCCGGCGGGCTCGACCCGCGCGAGCGGCATAAGGCCGAGTTCTACGTGCGCCAGATTGCCAATGCGATTGCGCCGTCGAACTTCGTGCTCACCAACCCGGAGCTGCTGCGCGAGACCCTGACCTCGAACGCCGAGAACCTGGTGCGCGGCATGCACATGTTGGCGCAGGACATCGAGGCCGGCGGCGGCGATCTTCGGATCCGGCAATCCGACTCCTCGCGCTTTGAGGTCGGCCGCAATCTCGCGCTCACGCCCGGCAAGGTCGTCTACCAGAACGAGCTCATGCAGCTCATCCAGTACACGCCGACCACCGAGCGGGTTCTCAAGACACCGTTGCTGATCGTCCCGCCCTGGATCAACAAGTTCTATATCCTCGACCTGACGCCCGATAAATCGTTCATCAAATGGTGCGTCGACCAGGGCTTGACCGTGTTCTGCATGTCCTGGGTCAACCCCGATGCGCATCTCGCGGAGCGCGGCTTTTCCGACTACATGCAGCAGGGCCCGTTGAAGGCGCTGGACGTGGTCGAGGAGATTACCGGGGAACGCACCCCGCATACGATCGGGTATTGCGTCGGCGGCACGCTGCTCGCGATCACCGTCGCCCATCTGGCCGCCAACCACCGCGAGCGCGTCAAGTCGATGACCTTGTTCACCGCACAGGTCGACTTCACCTACGCGGGCGACCTCAAGGTGTTCGCCGCCGACGAGGCGCAGATCGCGATGGTCGAACGCCAGATGGCGGAACGCGGCTACCTCGAAGGCAAGAAAATGGCGAACGCATTCAACCTGCTGCGTTCGAACGACCTGATCTGGCCGTATGTGATCAACAACTACCTCAAGGGCCGGGAGCCGATGCCGTTCGACCTCCTGTACTGGAACTCGGACGCAACCCGCATGCCGAAGGCCAATCATTCGTTCTATCTGCGCGAATGCTATCTCGAGAACGATCTGGCCAAGGGCGCGATGAAACTCGCCGGCGAGACGATCGATCTCAAGAAGGTGAACGTTCCGATCTACAATCTGGCCACGCGCGAGGATCACATTGCGCCGGCCCGCTCGGTCTATTTCGGCTCATCGTTCTTCAGCGGGCCGGTGCGGTTCGTACTGGCCGGGTCCGGGCACATCGCGGGCGTGGTCAACGCGCCCTACAAGGAGAAATACCAGCACTGGACCGGCGATCCCCCGCACGGCGACGACCTCGAAGGCTGGCTCAATCGCGCCCAGGAGCACCTGGGTTCGTGGTGGCCGGACTGGCTCGCCTGGCTCAAGGCGCTCGACGCGGAGGAAACTGAGGCGCGCGCCCCCGGCAACGACAAATACCCGCCGATTGAAGACGCGCCGGGGAGCTATGTGAAAGTGCGGGGTGATTAAGTTCGCGTGCTGACCGGGCGTTGCGAGCGTGGCATAGTCCGCACGGCTGCTTGCCGGGAGGATTAGCATGTCGCGAGAACTGTTCTGGCTCACATGGACGGTGGTGCTCACCGGGCTCTTCTGGATCCCCTACATCCTCGATCGCATGAAGGTCCGCGGCCTCTGGGCCACGCTGGACAACCCCAAGCCGGGTGATACGCCGCAGTCGCCGTGGGCGATGCGGCTCTATTTCGCCCACACCAATACGGTGGAAAATCTCGCGGTGTTTGCGCCGCTGGTGCTGATCCTCGACTCGCTCAACATCTCGACCCAGGTGACGGTGATCGCGTGCGACGTGTTCTTCTGGTCGCGGCTCGCCTACGCCATCGTCTACACACTCGGTGTCCCGGTGCTGCGCACCTTGGCGTTTACGGTCGGCTTCATCTGCCAGGTCGTGCTGGTGCTGGCGATCTTCCGGATCGTGTAAGCGACTAAGGTCTCGTTAAGGAAACAGCGCCACCTGCTCCAGGCCCGTCGTTTCCGGGAAGCCGAGCATCAGATTCATGTTCTGCACGGCCTGACCGGACGCGCCCTTGACCAGGTTGTCGAGCGCCGAGCCGATGATCACACGACCCGCAATGCGGTCCGGCGCGACCCCGATGAACGTCATGTTGGAGCCGCGGATATGCCGCGTCGCCGGCATTTCCCCCAGCGGCAGGACATGGACGAACGGCTCGTTCATGTAAGACTTTAAAAGTAATGCATGAAGATCGTGGGCCGCCTGCCCGTCCCGGCCGCGCACATAGATCGTCGACAGAATCCCGCGGTTCATCGGTACCAGATGCGGCGTGAAGCTGACCGCGACCTCGCGTCCAGCAGCCTTGGAGAATTCCTGGTCCAGCTCGGCCATGTGGCGATGGTGGCCGACCCCGTAGGCGTTGAACCCTTCGGACACTTCCGAGAACAGCATGGCCTCCTTGGCGGAGCGCCCGGCGCCGGTCATTCCCGACTTCGCGTCGACCACGATTTCGTCGGGGTCGATCGCCCGCGCCCGCAGCAACGGGATCAGCGGCAGCTGCGCGCAGGTCGTGTAGCAGCCCGGGTTGGCGACAAGCCGGGCCTTGGCGATCTCGTTGCGGTAGACCTCGACCAGCCCGTAGACGGCTTCTTTCTGCAACTCCGGCGCCGCGTGCTCGTGGCCGTACCAATGCGCGTAGGCGTCCGGCGTCAGGCGAAAATCCGCCGAGAGGTCAACCACCTTGGTGGCGGGCACCCGCCCGAGCAAATCCTTGATGACCTTCTGCGTCGTCGCGTGCGGAAGCGCGCAGAACACGAGATCGAACGCCTCGCGTGCCCAGTCGATCGCCTCGAGCGGGCTCAGCTTGGGCAACGCGAACGGCGAGAACTGCGGAAACACGTCGCGCATCTCCTGGCCGGCGCGCCGGTCCGCCGTCAGCGCCGCAATCGTCACACGCGGATGCCGCAGGAGGAGCCGAACGCATTCGGACCCGGTGTAGCCGGAGGCGCCGAGGACGCCGATTTTCGCTTGGTCAGCCATGGTCGAATCCCAGTCGTTCAATGCGACCGGACGATGACGCGGCGGATTTTAGAGGACAGGCGCCGCGGACCATCGTCCGGCGGCGTGCGTGTTTCAAACGAGCCCGCACGCCGCGCAGACGCGGCGGCGACGCAGAGTCATGCGGGTCATCGTCATGGCGGCGCATATAGACGCGGGGTGCCGCCCCGTCAATCGCCCAAAACCCTTAAAACGACAGGAGCTTGCTCACAAAGTCGTAGCCGAGGGCGCCCGGCAAGAGCAGCGCCGCCGCCCAGACGAACGCCGATATCACGTTCGCGAGCTGAAACGGCCACCACGACATGTTGAGAATTCCGGCGACCAGCGGCACCGCCGCGCGCAGCGGGCCGAAGAAGCGGCCGATGAAAATCGCCGCGATGCCGTACTTGCTAATGAAGTCGTGTCCGCGCGGGATGAGATCGGGATGACGCGACAGCGGCCACACCCGGCTGATCGGCGTTTCGAACTTTTGGCCGAGCCAATATGAGAGCCAGTCGCCGAGCGCAGCGCCGATCGCCGCGGCGATCCAGATGGGAACGAAGCCGAGCGCGCCGGCGCCGATCAATGCCCCAATGGCCACCAGCGTGGTCGTCGCCGGAAACACCAGCGAGATGAACGCGAGCGACTCTCCGAACGCCAGCACAGCAACAATCAACGGCGCCCACGCGGCATGCGTGCGCACGAACGCGATGACCAGATCGATGTACTGCTGGAGATCCATCGGCGGCGTAAGCGGGACGACTACGCGCTCGCCCATAGCGCGACCGCCACCTCGGGGCCACCATATTCGTTAACAAACCGCTGCCGGGCTTGGCGAGACCTTGCCCCCTCGGCGTGGCATAGTGGCGCCTGATTCGCGCCTTTTGGTCGGCTAACTCATCGCCTAGATAAGCGCGAACAAAATCAACATGATCCGCACGGGCCGCATGGGCAAGAAAAGCACCGCACGCAAGCAACCTGATCTGTTGTCAGCGCTCCCGGAGCCGCGCCGCGGCAGCGCGAGCAGGCCCGCGCGCGCAAGCGCGGGCGAGAGCGGCTACACGGCGCGCGACATCGAGGTCCTCGAAGGGCTCGAGCCGGTGCGCCGCCGCCCCGGCATGTATATCGGCGGCACCGACGAGAAAGCGCTGCATCACCTGTTCGCCGAGGTGATCGACAATGCGATGGACGAGGCGCTGGCGGGCTCCGCGACCTTCATCGAAGTCGAGCTCGGCGCCGATGGGTTCATGACGGTGACCGATAACGGCCGCGGCATTCCGGTCGATCCGCACCCGAAGTCGCCGAAGAAATCCGCGCTCGAAGTGATCATGTGCACGCTGCATGCGGGCGGAAAGTTCGATCCGGAGGGCAAGGTCTATTCAACCTCCGGCGGTCTGCACGGCGTCGGCGTGTCGGTGGTCAACGCGCTCTCGGAGCGGCTCGAGGTCGAGGTCGCGCGGGGCGGTCAGCTCCATCGCCAGATCTATCAGCGCGGCAAGCCGAAAGCAGGCCTCGAGAAGCTCGGCAAGATCGCAAACCGGCGCGGCACCAAGGTGCGCTTCAAGCCGGATGACCAGATCTTCGGCAAGCTCAAGTTCAACCCGCAGCGCGTGTTCAAGATGGCGCGCGCGAAGGCCTATCTGTTCGGCGGCGTGGAGATTCGCTGGAGCTGCGATGAGGAACTGCTGAAGGGGGTTGAGGGCGTCCCGGCCGAGCAGACGTTTCATTTTCCTGACGGGCTGCGCGACTATCTCGCCGTCAGCATCAACGGCGCCACGCTGGTTCACCCCGATATCTTCGCCGGCAAGTCGGAGAAGGAAGGCGGTCACGGCAGCGTGGAATGGGCCGTGGCCTTTGTGGCCGACGCCGACGGGTTTCTCTCCTCCTACTGCAACACCATCCCGACGCCCGATGGCGGTACCCACGAGTCGGGGCTGCGCAGCGCCCTGCTCAAGGGGCTCAAGGATCATGCCGAGCGGATCGGACAGGGCAAGCGCGCCGCGCCGGTGACGAGCGACGACGTGATGGTCGGCGCCGCCGCCATGGTGTCGGTGTTCATCCGCGAGCCCGAGTTCCAGGGCCAGACCAAGGACCGGCTGGCCACCGCCGAGGCGCAGCGGATCGTCGAATCCGCCGTCAAGGATCAGTTCGATCATTGGCTGGCGGGCCATCCGCTGGCGGCCACCAAGCTGCTCGACTTCGTGGTCGAGCAGGCGGACGAGCGCTTGCGCCGGCGCCAGGAAAAGGAAATCTCACGCAAGAGCGCAGCCAAGAAGCTGCGGCTCCCCGGCAAGCTCGCTGACTGCACCAATACGGCGGCGCAAGGCTCCGAGATCTTCATCGTCGAGGGCGACTCCGCCGGCGGCAGCGCCAAGCAGGCGCGCGACCGCGCTTCGCAGGCGATCCTTCCGCTGCGCGGCAAGATTCTCAACGTCGCATCCGCCGGCAAGGACAAGCTCGCCCAGAACCAGCAGCTCGCCGATCTGGTGCAGGCGCTCGGCTGCGGGACCGGGACCCACTACCGCGAGGAGGATCTCCGCTACGGCAAGGTGATCGTGATGACCGACGCCGACGTCGACGGCGCCCACATCGCGTCGTTATTGATCACGTTCTTTTATCGGCAGATGCCGAAGCTGATCGAGGAGAGCCACCTCTATCTCGCGGTGCCGCCGCTCTACCGGCTCTCGCATGGCGGCAAGACGGTCTATGCACGCGACGACAAGCACAAGGACGAGCTGCTCAAGAAGGAGTTTCACGCCAACGCGAAGGTCGAGGTGAGCCGGTTCAAGGGCCTGGGCGAGATGATGGCGAACCAGCTCAAGGAAACCACCATGGATCCGAGAAAGCGCACGTTGCTCCGCGTCGTGCTCGCTGGCGACGAACGCGGCGACACCGCCAAGTCGGTCGAGCGGCTGATGGGGACCCGGGCCGAGGCGCGCTTCGACTTCATCCAGGAGCGCGCGGAGTTCGCGAGCGAGGAGCTTCTGGACGTGTGACGCGCGGCGCCGGCCGAAGCTGCTCCACTTCCTCCCTACCCCGGCCAGCCGTAACGCGGCACGCTGGCCTTGAACTGACGGTACGGCTCGCCGAATTTCCGCTCCAGATAGCGCTCCTCGCGCAGGACGGCGCCGTAGTGGACGATCAACGCCGCCGGGATCAGCGCAACCAGCATCCAGTCCGAGGCGAGCGCGATGGCCAGGCCGATGACCACGAGGGTCATGCCGACGTACATCGGGTTGCGCAGGTAACGGAACACGCCCGTGGTCGCGAGCGCGAGCGCCGGCTTCCAGGGCTCCGGATTGGTGCCGATGCTGCGGAACGTGCGCAAAGCCGAAACCGCGAGCGCCACGCCGCCGATGACAATTGCAATCCCGATGATGACGCGGTCGGCGCCGTAGAGCAGCGTGGCCAGCACGTAGACCGGAACAAGCGAGTCAAGAGCGAGGCCGATCGCGACCGCGGCCGCATAGATCACCGGCGGCGGCGCGACGACGCCGGGGCTGTCTGACGAAGCGTCAATCAGGTCGTGCCCGACCATTAGAACTCCCGCATAATCCATAAATTGGCGACGACAACGATCCCCGCAAGTGTGATCAGCGCAACCCCGAGCGGCGCGCTGAGCACACGACCCCAGGGCGCGTTCTTCTCGATCGCCATGAGTGCGCCGAGCGCGCGCATCCAGCCGACGCTGCCGGTGCCCACCACGAACATCAGCAACATAATCGCCCAGCAGCAGCCGACGCAGTAGAGACCGTGGTGCAACCCGAGGCCGAACGCGTTGCGCGCTTCCGCCCGACCGCGCCAATGCTCCGTGACAAAGCCGAGCGGCGTGCGGCAGCGATCGAGGCAGTGATATTTCAGCGAACTGAATTGAAACGCGCCGGCGAGCGCGAGCACGAGAGCACCGATGATCCAGCCATTGAACGTCAGCCACGGGCTCGCCGTGACCAGAACGTGGAGCGCGCCGTCGAGCAGGTGCGCCGCGACGCCGAATAGCGTCCAGATCGCCAGATAGCCGACGATCAACAATGCGATCAGCCGCCCGCGATCGTGCCGCGCCTCGATCAGCCGGGAGAACGTGTCGATGAGCGGGAGCGTGGTCGGCAGCATCATGGCGGTGATCATCAGCACGAAGCCGGTAACGTAGAGCAGCGCCGGCAGCAGCAGCGGGCCGGCGGGCAAATACCGGCACAGGGAGGCCGCGAGCCCGATCTGGGTCCACTGGCCGTGATCGAGATAACGGCCGTAGGGGCTCTGCTCCCACAGGATCAGCGTGATCCAGGCAACCGCGATCACGCCGCCCAGGACCGGCAGAAACGAACGGTACCGGGACAACGCGCTAGCCACGGCACGGTCTCCTCAGAGCACGATCGCCCTTTGAGGGTGTCGCCAGACACGCTCAAACCGAACGATCGAGCGGGATGATTTCCCGCTCTAAGCGTCGAACACGAACACGCTTTGCAGCGCGTTGTGACCGGAGAGCTCGAGGTCGATGCCGAGCGCCGCATTCTTGGCGCGGTAGCGCGGCGACTTACCGACGAACACCGGCGCGCCCGGCACGGTCGAGAAGATCGTGTCGGTGAGCGTCGTTGCGGCTCCAGTCGAGCCCGTGTAGGGCTCGAGTTCCGCATAGGCCTTGTCGCCGAGTTGGATGGTGCCTTTGCCGCCCTGGACCTCGAACGTGATCGGCACCTTTTCGACCGAGACGACCTCACCGATCAGCTTGACTAGGTCGGCCACCGGGCCGCCGGCCTTGCCGGTATAGACCTTGAGCAGCGCCTCTTCCTGTTTCGGGCTCGCCTTGTCGTCGATATAGACCGCGGCGCGCCAATTGCCCTGCAGGATGTTGCCCGGCACATGCGCCAGCACCGCGATCGTCGTGCCGCCGACGTCGACACCGTCGACGCTGCCCTTGTCGAAATGCCAAGCTACGATGGTATCGCAGGTGCCGCGGTCCGGATCCTCTCCGATCCAGCACGGGCAGAGAACGCGACAATTGCAGACTTCCAGCAGTCGCCCTTCCAGGTGATAAGCCATGCTTTCCCCCTGAATGTTGCCGGTCAGCGACGCAAATCATTTGCGTCAACAACATTACTCCGATGCCGCGACGTCGCAAAGGCAGCGCGGCAGCAGGCCGCGGCGGTAACGTGTTGAGGTGCGGGTCGTCGCGGCTGCTACAATAACCCGATGTCCGTGACCACAACGCCCGCTGAGGCTGCATCCCGCGAGCTCTTCGGCCACCCGCGCGGCCTCGCATTCCTGTTCGCGACCGAGATGTGGGAGCGGTTTTCCTACTATGGGATGCGCGCGCTGCTCACGCTCTACATGGTCAAATATCTGTTCCTGCCGGGGCGCACGGAGCAGGTGATCGGGTACGCGTGGCTCAAGAGCGCCCACGAAGTCCTGGTCGGCCCGCTCGGCGTGCAGCCGTTCGCGTCCTACGTCTATGGCGACTACACCGCCCTCGTCTATCTGACCCCGATCCTGGGCGGACTTCTCGCCGACCGGGTGCTCGGACAGCGCCGCACCGTGCTGATCGGCGCCGCCCTGATGGCGGTCGGCCATTTCATGATGGCATCGGAACGGCTGATGCTCATCGCCCTGCTGGTGCTGATCCTCGGCAATGGCGCTTTCAAGCCGAATATCTCGACCCAGGTCGGCACGCTCTATCCGCCGGGCGATCCGCGCCGCGACCGGGCGTTTTCGATCTTCTACGTCGGCATCAACATCGGGGCGTTCTTCTCGCCGCTCGTCTGCGGCACGCTCGCAGTCGCCTTCGGCTGGCACTTCGGCTTTGCGGCCGCCGGCGTCGGCATGCTGATCGGGCTTGCGACCTATCTGGCAGCCGCCCCGCTGCTGCCAGTCGACAGTCTTGCGAGCCGCCGCGGACAGCGCAGGCAGCCGCTGAGCCGGGAGGAGCGCCGGCGCCTCGCAGCGATCGCAATCCTGTTCGTGCCGGTCACGTTGTTCTGGGCAACCTACGAGCAGCAGGGCAATACCATCGCGTTGTGGGCCGAGGACTACACGAACCGGGCGGTCGACCTCGGGTTCTGGCGCGGCGCCATCCCGGCCGAATGGTTCCAGTCGGTCAATCCGTTCCTGATCTTCGCGTTCACCCCGTTCGTCGTCGCGTTGTGGGCCCGGCAGGCCCGGCACGGCCGCGAGCCCTCGACCGTGATCAAGATGGCGATCGGCTGTTTCGCTGCTGCGCTGGCGAATCTGGTGCTGGTCGCCGCCGCCGCGCTCGCCGGTACGCAAGTCGCCGCGGCCGTGAGCTGGCTGTGGCTTGCCGGCTATTTCGTGATCGTCACGTTGGGTGAGCTCTATCTGTCGCCGATCGGGTTATCGCTCGTCACCAAGGTTGCGCCCGCGCGCTACCTGTCGATGACGATGGGCGTGTGGCTCGCGACAAGCTTTGCGGGCAACTTCATGGCGGGATGGCTCGGCAGCCTCTGGAGCAGCATGGACAAGCGCGATTTCTTTCTCATGCTCGCCGCGATCGCGACTGCGGCGGCCGTGATGATCGTGCTGTGCAATCGCCCGCTGCGGCAGGCGTTGAAAGACGCGTAGGCCGAGATGACCGTGCGCCCCCGGCCCTACTCCCGCCTGACGACCAAAACCTCCTGCGGGCCCATGACCTCATAGGTGATGCCGGCCCAGGTCGTTCGCGTGAGCGTGAGCGCCGACCAGCCGTAGATCGCGTTCAGCACCGTCGCGAGCGGCGAGACCAGGAAATCGATGCGCAGGTAGCGCGCATTCTCCGCGCGGCCGGAGAGTCCCCACAGCCGTCTGACCAGACGTGCCCGGCCGAACGAGCGGACAACGCCGAGCGCCAGCGCCAGTGCCAGCACCGCGGCGGCGTCGCGCTGCAACGCAAGGGTGCCCAGAACGCTCGCGATCCAGCCGAGCGCCGAGAACGACATCGCCGCGACCGTCGTCCAATAGCCGAACGGCATGTAGACCCGCGCCAGCATGAACCAGCGGCGCGCTTCGGCGGTGACGGCCGCAAACCCGCCGGTCTTGACGGCGGTACGCAGCAGGATCTCGCGCGGCGCCCGGATGCGGCCGCCGGCCTGCTGCACCACGTTGGTGAGTTGCAGATCGTCGCTCAGCGTGCCGCTCCAGGCATCGGCAATGCCGAGGTCGCGGAAAGTGTCCTGTTTCATCGCGATGCAGCCGCCCCACGCCGGGTTGAGCCGCGGCAGGCGCGGCAGCGTCGCAAGCGAGGCCGCCATCGCGGTCAGCACGAAGCTCGCGAGATGATGGTCTTTCACGACGAGCCACGCAAAGCCCGACACTACGTCGGCCTCGTCGGCGACCAGCGGCTCAACCACGCGCGCGAGCCAATCCGGTTCCGGCCAGATATCGGCATCCGCGAGCACCAGAATCTCATCGTCGGGGGTGAGCGTCGCGACCGCCGCACGCAGGTTGGTGGTTTTCTGGCCCTCGTCGCGGCGCGTCCCGGCGACCACGAGCGAGACCCGCTCGGGCGCGATCGCGCGGCACTGTTCGATCGCCGGCACAGCCGCATCGCCGGTCGATTCGACCGAGAAGATGACGCGGAACGCCGGATAGTCCTGCTCGAACAGCCGAACCAGGAATTCGTCGAATTCCTCGTCATGGCCCTTCACGGCGACGACGACCGCCACGCGTGGCGTCGCGGTGAGTCGCGCGCTCCGGCCTAATCCAAGCGTGAACAGCCACACTAGCGCGACGCCGACCGCCTGCGTGATGAGCCAGACCCACAGAAACGCCGTCATTCCGCCCCACTTCAAATCGGCGGCACTAGGCACCGAAAGTCGGTGCGCGCCTGATCCAATGCTGGAGTCTGTCTATAGATTGCGCAAAAACCGCGGTAAATGGCCACTTGTTGCAATGCGAAGCATTGACTTCCGGCGGTTCGCCACTATGTTTCGCGCAACGATTCAGGACTGCCCTTCCGCCGACCGCTGATTTTTGAGCAAGCCGTCGCGCCCCTGAAAAAACCCGGGCCGTCCAGACTTGAGGGTTCATGTCGTTTTCGCATCTCGGCTTGTCCGAAAAAGTTTTGTCCGCCGTCGCCGCTGCCGGCTACTCCACTCCGACCCCGATCCAAGACCAGGCCATCCCCCACGTGCTCGCAGGCCGTGACGTGCTGGGCATCGCTCAGACCGGAACCGGCAAGACCGCCGCGTTCACGCTGCCGATGCTCACCAAGCTCGAGAAGGGCCGCGCGCGCGCCCGCATGCCGCGCACGCTGATCCTCGAGCCGACCCGGGAACTCGCCGCGCAGGTTGAAGAAAGTTTCGCCAAGTATGGCGCCAATCAGAAGCTCAACGTCGCCCTGCTGATCGGCGGCGTCTCGTTCGACGACCAGGACATGAAGCTCGTGCGCGGCGTCGACGTGCTGATCGCGACCCCCGGGCGGCTCCTCGATCATTTCGAACGCGGGCGGCTCCTGCTCACCGGCGTCGAACTGCTGGTGATCGACGAAGCCGACCGCATGCTCGACATGGGGTTCATCCCGGACATCGAGCGCATCTGCAAGCTGGTACCGTTTTCCCGCCAGACCCTGTTCTTCACCGCGACCATGCCGGGGGAAATCCGGCGCATCACCGAACAGTTCCTGCATAATCCCGTGAAGGTCGAGGTGGCTCGCCCGGCCACCACGCTCGCAACCACCACCCAGACCCTGGTGAAGACCGGCCGCGAGGCGCACGAGAAGCGCGCCACCCTGCGCAGCCTGATCCGCTCCGCCGAAGGATTGAAGAACGGCATCATCTTCTGCAATCGCAAGACCGAGGTCGCCTCGCTCTATCGTTCGCTGGTGCGCCACGGCTTTTCGGTACTGGCGCTGCACGGCGACATGGACCAGGCCTCGCGCATGGCCGCGCTGGAAAAATTCCGCCGCAACGAGGTCACGCTGCTGGTCGCCTCCGACGTCGCAGCGCGCGGCCTCGACATTCCGGACGTGAGCCACGTCTATAATTTCGACGTCCCACATCATCCCGACGACTACGTGCACCGGATCGGCCGCACCGGCCGTGCCGGCCGCAGCGGTACCGCGATCACGCTGGTCGCCCCCGCTGACGGCAAGTCGGTCGCTGCGATCGAGAAGCTGATCGGCCAGTCAATTCCCTGGGGCGGCACCCCGGCCCCGGACAGTGCCGATGACGCGGCGGCTGCGATCGAGCGCCCACGCCATCGTCACGCGCGCAGCCACGAGCGGCGCGCGTCGGTTCCGCAGGCCAAGCGCCAGCCGAGCGCGGCACCGTCCGCGAAACGTCCAGCAGCAGCCCCCGCCAAGACCAAAGCGCCGCGCGCCGAGCCGAGCCGTCCGCGCGACAGCGAGGGCTTTCATCTCCCGGCGTTCCTGCTGCGGCCGGTGAAGGCGTAACCCTCAGCGTCGCGGCTTGCGCGTCCCGCGCTGCGCAGCCTTTCCCTTTTCCGGTTTTGCCTTCGGCGCGTTCGCGCGCCGCGCGGCCGCCAGCGCCTGCGCGGCCCAGGTCGCAAGCTCGTCCGGATCGTCATAAAGCCGCTCCGGCATCCGCCAATACGACATGCTCGCGCGTCGGCCACCCTTGGCTTGGTAGCTGAACGGTGCGCAGCCCTCGCGCTCGAACGCGGCGCGCGTCTCCTCATCCGCCTTCAGATAGACCACGTCCTTCGACAGGATCGCGAACATCACGCCGTCCGCATAAAGTCCGGCGCCGCCAAACAGGCGGCGCACGCTCACGGGACGGAATTGCGCGAACAGTTCGCTGATATGGTCAGGAGTCAAGCTGGATTGCTTTTGTGCATGTCCTTTTCGGACCTGGCTTCGCCCGCCGAAGCATCAAGCCACTACTTAACCGCGCCCAAGGCTTCGCGCAGACGGAAAACCGGTAGCCACTTTTCCGGGACATGCGTTAGGCGGAATGTTCTTTGGCCGGCGTGAGCGCGACCGACTCGCCGCAGCCGCAGGCCGAGGTCTGGTTCGGATTGTTGAACACGAAACCGGACGAGAGCTTGTCGACCTTGAAGTCCATCTCGGTGCCCAGCAGGAACAGCACCGCCTTCGGGTCGATCAGCAGGCGCACGCCTTTGTCGTCCACGACCTCGTCGGTCGGCCTGGCGCTATCGGCATATTCCATGGTGTAGGACATGCCGGCGCAGCCGCCGTTCTTCACGCCGACGCGCACGCCGGCGATCGGTCCCTCGGCGCGGCCGAGGATGTCCTTGATGCGCGACGCCGCAGCGTCGGTCAGGCGCATGACTTGTGGCCGTGGACGCGCGTTCACCATTTAAGTCCCTCGTTCCCAGGTCAACCCTGGCAGACGTCACCCATAAAGATAGCGACGATTCCCGCAAAATGAAGGCCGGGGTCGGCAGCCAACTTCAGCATTGCTCAAAACTGGGACCAGCTCCGGTCTCACCACATGTTCAGTACAACCCGCGCCTCGTCCGACATCCGGCTCGGATCCCAGGGCGGATCCCACACGACCTCGACCTTGACCTCGCGCACGCCCGGCACGCTCGCCACCGCGCTTTCGACCATGGTGGGCAGTTCCTGCGCGGACGGGCAATTCGGCGTCGTCAGCGTCATGTCGACCTTCACGCCCCGGTCATCGTCGATGTCGATCTTGTAGATCAGCCCGAGCTCGTAGATGTCGGCCGGAATCTCCGGGTCGTAGACGGTCTTGAGCGCCTGCACGATGTCGTCGGTCAGGCGTGTAAGGTCGTCCGCCCCCGGCGCCGGCGCGACGGGTGCAGCCTGATCGGTTTCGGCCGGGGCTGCCGCGGGCTTTTGTGCGGTGGTGTCGTCGATCATGCGAAAATGCTCTGCGCTTTGACCAGGGCCTGCGCAAGGCTGTCGACCTCCTCGCGCGTGTTGTAGAGGGCGAACGACGCCCGGCAGCTTGCCGTGAGCCCATAGCGGGCGAGCAGCGGCATGACGCAGTGGGTGCCGGCCCGCACCGCCACGCCGGCCCGATCGATCACGGTCGCGACGTCGTGCGGATGCGCGCCCTTCATCTCGAACGACAGGATCGACCCCTTGTCCTTGGCGGTCCCGAGAATGCGCAACGAGTTGATCTCGCGCAGCCGCTCGTGCGCGTAGTGGATCAGCTTTTGCTCGTGCGCGCGGATGCGCGCCTTGCCGATGGAATTGACGTAGTCGATGGCGGCGCCCAGCCCGATCGCCTGCACGATCGGCGGCGTGCCGGCCTCGAACTTGTGCGGCGGGTCGCCATAGGTGACGCGATCCTCGAACACCTCGCGGATCATCTCGCCGCCGCCCAGAAACGGCCGCATCGCCGCGAGGTGGGCGTGCTTGCCGTAGAGCACCCCGATTCCGGTCGGGCCGTAAAGCTTGTGGCCGGTGAACGCGTAGAAATCGCAATCGAGACCGGCGACATCGACGTCGAGATGGACTGCGCCCTGCGCGCCGTCGATCAGCACCGGAATGCCGCGCGCATGCGCGAGCCGCGTCACCTCTTTCACCGGTACGACCGTGCCCAGCATGTTCGACATGTGGGTGATCGCCACCATCTTGGTGCGCGGAGTAAGCAGCTTCTCGAACTCGTCGAGCAGGAAATTGCCCTCCTCGTCCACCGGCGCCCATTTGATCACCGCGCCGTGCCGCTCGCGCAGGAAATTCCAGGGCACGATGTTGGAATGGTGCTCCATGATCGAGAGCACGATTTCGTCGCCCGCCTGCTTGATCCGCTCGCGCCCGAATGTATAGGCCACGAGATTGATGGCCTCGGTCACGTTGCGGGTGAAGATGATCTCTTCGGGCCGGGACGCGTTGACGAACGCGCGCACGGTCTCGCGCGCGCCCTCGTAGGCCTCGGTCGCCGCGTTGGCGAGATAGTGCAGGCCGCGGTGCACGTTGGCGTATTCGCCGGTGTAGGCCTGGTTGAGGCGATCGAGCACCGCCTTGGGCTTCTGCGCCGAAGCGGCGTTATCGAGATAGACCAGCGGCTTGCCGTAGACCTGCAGGCCGAGGATCGGGAAATCCTCGCGGATGCGGGCGACGTCATAAGCGCCGTTGCTGAGTGCGGCGTGTGCGCTCATGTTCCGCGTGCTCCCAACCAGCGCACGGCCGCGAACATCAGGTCGGCTCGCACGCCCTCGTGCGCGAGGGTCTCGACCGCCTCGCCAACGAACGACTGGATCAGCAGCGCTTCCGCCTCCTTTTCAGGGATGCCGCGCGCCATCAGATAGAACTTCAGGTTCTCATCGAGGGTGCCGGCAGTCGCGCCATGGCCGCACTGCACGTCGTCGGCAAAGATCTCGAGCTCGGGCTTGTTGTCGGCTTCGGCGCGCTCGGAGAGCAGCAGCGCTCGCGTCATCATGCGGGCGTCGGTCTTCTGGGCGTCGGGACGCACCACGATCTTGCCCTGGAACACGCCGTGGCTCTCGTCGTCCAGCACCGACTTGTAGAGCTCGCGGCTCGTCGATCCGCCGATCGCGTGGTCGAGCACGAGGGTGGTGTCGGAATGCTGGCGATGACGCAGCAGGTTGACGCCGGAGAGCAACAGCTGCGCGTCCTTGCCCCGGCATGCGACGAACAGCTGATTGCGCACGACGGCTCCGCCGAGCGTAAACGTGAAATCGCGCAGTTCCGCGCGCTCGCCGATCTCGGCGCTCAAGGTTCCGACGTGCAGGGCCGTGTTACCCTCGCAGGTGACCTTGACGTGGTCGACCTTGGCGCCGCGGCCGACCTCGAGGTCGAGCGCGGTGTTGATCTGGTAGTCAATACCGTCGGGTCCTTCGTGGCTTTCCACCAGCGTCAGTTGCGCGCCCGCGCCGACGCTCACCCGGGAGCGCGCAAACACGGCGGTTGCCTTGCCGGCACTGTGGACGAACACGAGCTGGATCGGGCGCGGCACGATCGCGCCGGCGTTCACCCGAACGACCGCGCCGTCGGCCGCGAACGCGGTGTTGAGCGCTAGCGCCACGTCGTCGTTTGCGGGCTCGGTGAGCGCATCAGCGCGCTCGGCGGTCTCGCGGGCGAACGACGTCACCGTGACGCCGTCGATCGCGGTATCGGAGAGTTCCGGCACAAGGCATCCGTCGACGATCACGATGCGGTGGGCGCGCAGGCCCGCGAGGATCGATCCGGCCGATTTGGCCGCCGTCCTGGCACCGGCGTCGGGTGCTTCCGCAAGCGGCTTGCCCTCGCGCATGAGGGCGCGCAGGTCGGTGTACTTCCAATCCTCGACCCGCCGGTGCGGCAAGCCGGCGCGCTCGAACCGCCGGAACGCCGCCTCCCGCCGCGCCGCGACCTCGCGTCCGCCCGGCAGCGACGTCCGCCGCCGCGCGAAAGCGTCCGCCAGCGCGGTTTCGGCCGCCGTCTTGATCATCGTGACTTCGGCAGTCATGCGATTGCCTCCGCCACATGCTCGGGCCTCATCCTGAGGAGCGCGCGCAGCGCGCGTCTCGAAGGATGGCCACAGGGAACAGTTCTCGCACTTGGCCGTCCTTCGAGACGCCGGCGCTGAAGCGCCGGCTCCTCAGGACGAGGTCCGAGAATTTTGCGCGCTTCCAGACTCATCACGCCGCTTCGTCCTGGTAGCCGGTATAGCCCTTGGCCTCGAGCTCGAGCGCGAGCTCCTTGCCGCCGGTCTTTACGATGCGGCCGCGCGAGAGGACGTGGACGACGTCGGGCACGATGTAGTTGAGCAGCCGCTGGTAGTGGGTGATGACCACCATGGCGCGCCCCGGGGCGCGCAGGCGGTTGACGCCGTCCGCAACGATCTTGAGCGCGTCGATATCGAGGCCGGAGTCGGTTTCGTCGAGCACGCACAGCCGGGGCTCGAGCAGCGCCATCTGCAGAATCTCGTTGCGCTTCTTCTCGCCGCCGGAGAACCCGACATTGACGCCGCGCCGCAGCATGTCCTGGTTGATGTCGAGGTTGGCGGCCGCCTCGCGCACGCGCTTCATGAATTCGGGGGTCGAGAGCTCGGGCTCGCCGCGCTGCTTGCGCTGCGCGTTGAGGGCGGTGCGCAGGAACGTCATGGTGGCGACGCCGGGGATTTCCAGCGGGTACTGGAAGGCGAGGAAAACTCCGCGCGCCGCGCGTTCGTCCGGACCGAGGTCGAGGAGGTTCTCGCCCTCGAACAAGACTTCGCCGCCGGTGACCTCGTAGCCTGATTTACCCGCCAGCACGTGCGCGAGCGTGGACTTGCCGGAGCCGTTCGGGCCCATGATGGCGTGCACCTCGCCCGCATTCACCGTGAGGTCGAGGCCGTTGAGGATTTGACGGTCGTCAACCCTCACCTGCAGGTTCTTCACGTCAAGCATTGCCAATGTCGTCACCTCAACCAACGCTGCCTTCGAGTGAAATCGAGATCAGCTTCTGCGCCTCGACCGCGAACTCCATCGGCAATTGCTGCAATACGTCCTTAACGAAACCGTTGACCACGAGCGCGGTCGCCTCCTCGGCCGAGAGCCCGCGCTGCATGCAGTAGAACAGCATCTCCTCGGAGATCTTCGAAGTGGTGGCCTCGTGCTCGAACACGGTCGAGGCGTTCTTGGCCTCGATGTAGGGCACGGTATGCGCGCCGCAGTGATGGCCGATCAGCAGGCTGTCGCAGTTCGTGAAGTTGCGCGCCCCGGTGGCGCGCCGGTGCGAGGAGACGAGCCCGCGATAGGTGTTGTTGGAGCGGCCGGCCGCGATGCCCTTCGAGATGATCCGGCTGGTGGTGTTCTTGCCCAGATGAAGCATCTTGGTGCCGGAATCGACCTGCTGGTGGCCGTTGGAGATCGCGATCGAGTAGAACTCGCCGCGCGAATTGTCGCCGCGCAGGATGCAGCTCGGGTACTTCCAGGTGATGGCGGAACCGGTCTCGACCTGCGTCCAGGAGATCTTGGAGCGCGCCCCGCGACAGTCGCCGCGCTTGGTTACGAAATTGAAGATGCCGCCGCGCCCCTCGCTATCGCCCGGATACCAGTTCTGCACCGTCGAATATTTGATCTCGGCGTCCTCGAGCGCGATCAACTCGACCACCGCGGCATGCAGCTGGTTCTCGTCGCGCCGCGGCGCGGTGCAGCCTTCGAGGTAGCTCACATACGAGCCCTTGTCGGCGATGATCAGCGTGCGCTCGAATTGGCCGGTGTTCTTTTCGTTGATGCGGAAATAGGTCGACAGCTCCATCGGGCAGCGCACGCCGGGCGGCACGTAGACGAACGAGCCGTCGGAGAACACCGCCGAATTGAGCGTTGCAAAGAAGTTGTCCGACACCGGCACGACCGAGCCGAGATAGGTCTTCACCAGGTCGGGATGCTCGCGGATCGCCTCCGAGATCGGCATGAACACCACGCCGGCCTTCTTGAGCTCTTCCTTGAAGGTGGTTGCAACCGAGACCGAGTCGAACACGGCGTCGACCGCGACGCGCGAGCGCTCGCCGTCGATGCGCTCGACGCCTGCGAGAATCTCCTGCTCGCGCAACGGAATGCCAAGCTTCTCATAGGTCTTGAGGATTTCGGGATCGACCTCGTCGAGCGACTTCGGCGCTTTGAACGCCTTGGGCGCGGCGTAGTAGTAGATGTCCTGATAGTCGATCGCCGGATAATCGACGCGCGCCCAGCGCGGCTCGTGCATGGTCAGCCAACGCCGGTAGGCGCCAAGCCGCCACTCCAGCATCCATTCCGGCTCGCCTTTCTTCTCCGAGATGAAACGGACCACGTCTTCCGAGAGACCCTTGGGGGCCCGCTCGGTTTCGATCTCGGTTGCAAAGCCGTATTTATACTGGTCGACGTCGATGCCGCGGACGCGGTCGACGGTTTCCTGCACGGCAGGCATCTTGTTCCCTCCGCTGCGGTTTCAAGGACCGCGGGTTGGATCTATGGCGGTGTCCGGTAACCACCTCCTGGGACGCGTTTCCCTTGGAAAGCGCCCCGATTTCAAGCGTTTGAGCACACCAGCCAAATTTGGATGCGCTCGCGATAGCTCTCAGGGCCCCTCAGCAGCCGTCGGCGGGCGCTACGCGGCAAGGCCCTGTCCCTTCCTAGATAGTCCCATAACACGCTTAGTCCAAGCGTTTAGAAAGATTTCAATCTCCTCCTCGGTCGTGCTCGGCCCGAGGCTGATACGCACGGCCCCCAATGCAAGCTCCGGCGCTACCCCCATGGCGGCCAGCACATGCGAGGGGGCAACCTTTCCGGACGAGCAGGCCGAACCGGAGGAGACCGACACCCCTGCGAGGTCGAGCGCAATCAACGCGGTTTCAGCCTTGATTCCTGGCATGGCGACAAGGGTCGTATTGGGCACCCGCGCAGCCGTCACGCCGAAAATGACCGCCAACGGCGCGGCGTCCCGCAAGCGAGCCTCCAGCCGGTCACGCGCGCCCGCCATGCGGATCGCCTCGTCCGCAAGGGAAGCCAGGACCGCCTGCGCGGCCGCGCCAAAGCCCGCGATCCCGATGACGTTTTCGGTGCCGGCACGGCTGCTGCGCTCCTGCCCGCCGCCCCGGATCAGGGGTTCCCCGATGTGCAGGGCCTCGTCGGCCAGCACCAGGGCGCCGACCCCCTTGGGGCCGCCGAACTTGTGCGCAGACAGTGTGAGAACATCTGCCCCCAGCGACTTGATATCGCAGGGAATCCGCCCCACCGCCTGGACCGCGTCGACGTGCAGCAGGCCGCCCGCGGCGTGGGTGAGCTCGGCCACTTGGGCGACCGGCTGGATCACGCCGGTCTCGTTGTTGGCCAGCATGACCGAAACGAGCGGCGCGCTCCCGTTGAGCGCGGCGAGCCGTTCGGCGAGCCAGCCGAGATCGACGATGCCCTCGCGTGTGACCGGCACGTCCTCGCGCAGCTCACGCGGGAAGCGGCCGCCGCCGCGCACCGAGGGATGCTCGATGGCGGAGATCAGCGCAGGGCCGCGCCCGCGCGCCTCGCCCGCGGTGAGCGAGGGGCTCAGCGCCAGCGCGTTTGCTTCCGTGCCGCCGGACGTAAAGATCACGTTGCGGGCCTGCGCGCCGACGAGCGCGGCAACGTTTTCGCGCGCGCCTTCAACGAGCGCCCGCGCGGCGCGCCCATCGGCGTGGACCGATGACGGGTTGCCGACGAGATCGAGCGCGGCCTCAATCGCGCGGCGCGCCTGCGGCCGCAGCGGCGCCGTCGCATTCCAGTCGAGATAGGCCCGAACTCCCATCATACCGCCACTTAAACCTCAATCAGGCGCGCCGTTGAGATGCTTATTGGGTCAAAACACCGCAAGATTCCGTCCAAAACGGCGGCTTGAACCCTATCATGAATCTTGCTTTCGGCCCCGCCGATCATGATAGAAAGCAGTCCGCGCGCCGGGCGTCCCGTGCGCTTAATCTGCAGCCATCGGACCAGCAGAGCTCAGAATCGTCCAAGATCAGGTGTGCTCGGGCCTCCGCAGCCGTGTGTCGCAGCGGAGCGCACTCAGGCTGGCTTAGACTTCATCGAGGTTATGAATGCCCGAAATTATCTTCACCGGTTCGGCCGGACGGATTGAAGGCCGCTTTCATCCGGCGAAGACGAAAAACGCGCCGATCGCAATCGTGCTGCATCCGCATCCGCAGTTCGGCGGCACGATGAACCACCAGATCGTCTATCAGCTTTATTACGCGTTCGCGCACCGCAATTTCGCGGTGCTGCGCTTTAACTTTCGCGGCGTCGGCCGCAGCCAGGGCACGTTCGACCACGGCATGGGCGAGCTCTCCGACGCGGCCTCCGCGCTCGACTGGGCGCAGGCGATCAATCCGGAGACCCGCAGCTGCTGGATCGCTGGGTTCTCGTTCGGCGCCTGGATCGGCATGCAGCTGTTGATGCGGCGGCCCGAGATCGAGGGCTTCATCTCGATTGCGCCGCCGGCGAACCTCTATGATTTCTCGTTCCTGGCGCCCTGCCCGTCCTCGGGCCTGATCATCCACGGCGACAAGGACGCGGTGGTGCCGCACAAGGACGTCACCGGGCTTGTCGAGAAACTCAAGACCCAGAAGGGTATTGTGATCGACCAGAGGGTCGTCACCGGCGCCAACCATTTCTTCGACGGCAAGATTGAGGTGCTGATGAACGAGGTCGGCACCTACCTCGACAAGCGGATCGCGGCCGGCGAAACGCGGCCGGAGCCGCGCGGCCGGCGCAGCGGCGCGGGCTGAACCGGCCTGGCGGAGCTTTCATTTCCAGCGGCTCGCGTCGCCATCGATGCCTCTCCCTCACAATCGGGCATCCATGGTCAAATCAGCGATAAAATTCGCATCTATTCAACATGTTGTCATGGATGCCCGGAGTCGCCGAATTTGGGCATCCATGGGGCATCCATGACCAGTGATTACGCGCCGCTCGCGGTGACGATCTGCCCGCCCGGCATCGGCTGGGGCGCCCCGGTGGTGGACGGGAAGGTGATCGGCAATCCGCGCTGCGTGCGCACCGCCAAGTAGGCGAAGGCCTGGGCCTCGAGCGCGTCCGACGACCAGCCCAGGGCGTCGGCGGGCTCGACCATGGCGGGCGCCAGCCGCTCGGTCAGCATTGCAAACATCGCCGCATTGCGCGCGCCGCCGCCGGCGACGATCCAGGTGCGCGGCGGGCGCGGCAAGAGCGGCACCAGCCGGGCCACGCTGGCCGCGGTGAGCGCTGCGAGCGTCGCCGCGCCGTCGGCGACCGAGGCCTGGGACAGGCCGGCCGACGCGGAGGCAAAGGCATTGCGGTCGAGCGACTTCGGGGGCCGCTGGCCGAAGAATGGATGGCGTAGCACGCGTTCGACGAAGGCCTCGTCGACGCGACCGCGAGCCGCCTTGGCGCCGCCGGTGTCAAACGCACGGCCGGTGCGCGCGCGCATGAAGTCGTCGAGCAGCGCATTGCCCGGACCGGTGTCGCAGGCGATGAGGTCGCCGTCGTCGCAATAGGTCACATTGGCGACGCCGCCGATGTTGAGCACGGCGATCGGCCGCGGCCGGTCGAGGCTTTGCGCGAGCGCGGCGTGGAACACCGGCACCAGCGGCGCGCCCTGCCCGCCGGCCGCGACGTCGGCGGCGCGGAAATCGAAGGCGACCGGCACGCCGAAACGGCGCGCGAGCGCGCGGCCGTCGCCGATCTGGACCGTGAGCTGGCGCTCGGGCCGGTGCAGCACGGTCTGGCCGTGAAAACCGATGATCTCGAACGCGGTCAGCGCCAGCCCGTTGTCGTTGAGAAAGTCCTCGATCGCGTCGCCATGCGCCCGCGTGACCAGCGCCTCGGCCTGCGCCAGCGCGCCTGGCCGCTCCGTGCGCGCGCGCATCGCGACCGCATCGGTCAGCGCCTCGCGCAGCAGCGCCCGCTCGCCCTCGGTGTAGGCGCGATAGCCGGTCGGCCCGAACGCAGACACGCGTTCGCCGTCGGTCTCGATCACGGCGACGTCGACGCCGTCGAGCGAGGTTCCGCTCATCAACCCGATGGCTTGCACCGCCGCCATGCCGTCCCTCGGTTGAATATGGCACCGGACCTGTTACACCAGCGCCCCATGAGTAGCTACAAATCGGACTTCTTGCGCACACTAGCAGAGCGCGGGTTCATACATCAGGTATCGGAGCCCGATGTGCTCGACGCGCTCGCGAAGTCCTCGCGTATTACCGCCTATATCGGGTTTGACTGCACCGCGCCATCGTTGCACGTCGGATCGCTGCTGCCGATCATGATGCTGTACTGGATGCAGCAGACCGGGCATCGGCCGATCGCGCTGATGGGCGGCGGCACCACCCGCGTCGGCGATCCATCCGGCAAGGACGAGAGCCGCCGCATCCTGACCGACGAGGCGATCGACCAGAACCTCGCCGGTATTCGCGCGATTTTCTCGAAATTCCTGAAGTTCGGGGATGGCCCGACCGACGCCGTGATGGCCAACAACGCCGATTGGCTCAACGGGCTCAACTACATCGATTTCCTGCGCGACGTCGGCCGGCATTTCTCGGTCAATCGCATGCTGGCGTTCGACTCGGTCAAGCTGCGGCTTGAACGCCAGCACGAGCTGTCGTTCCTCGAATTCAACTACATGATCCTGCAGGCCTACGACTTCGTCGAGCTCAACAAGCGCACCGGCTGCGTGCTGCAGATGGGCGGGTCGGACCAGTGGGGCAACATCGTCAACGGCATCGAGCTCGGCCGCCGCATGCACAACGTGCAGCTGTTCGCCCTGACCTCGCCGCTGATCACCACGTCCTCCGGCGCCAAGATGGGCAAGACCGCGGCCGGCGCGGTCTGGCTCAACCCCGACATGGTGAGCCCGTACGACTACTGGCAGTACTGGCGCAACACCGAGGACAGCGACGTCGAGCGCTTCCTCAAGCTGTTCACGGTGCTGCCGCTGCCCGAGATCGCGCGGCTTTCGGCGCTGCGAGGCCAGGACGTCAACGAGGCGAAGAAAGTGCTCGCCACCGAGGCGACCGCACTAGTGCATGGCCGCGCCGCAGCCGATGAGGCGGCCGAGACCGCGCGCAAGACCTTCGAGGCAGGCGAGATCGCCGAGACGCTGCCCGCAATCGAGATTGCGCGCCCGGACCTCGAGCAGGGGATCGGCGTGCTCGCCGCCTTCGCCAAGGCCGGGCTGGTGAGCTCGAACAGCGAAGCCCGTCGCCAGGTCAAGGCGGGCGGTCTGCGCGTCAACGACGCGGCCGTTAGCGACGAAAAAATGGTGCTGAGCTCACGCGACCTCACCCCCGAGGGCGTGATCAAGCTCTCGCTCGGCCGCAAACGCCACGTGCTGTTGAAGGCGGTCTGACCCGAGGCGGCCACAACCTCATTCGCTCGTGCCGAGCATGCGCAGCACTTCCTGCAGCGAGGTATTCATCGGCAGGTTCAGGCGCTCGCCCGTCGGCGTGCGGCGAATGAACCATTTGTGGTAGATCTCGGCGAGATCGCCGCTGTCGGCAAGCTCCCGGAAGGTGCTCACCACGACCTCGTTGAGCTGTGGGTCGTCGCGCCGGAACATGATCCCGTACGGGTCATAGGAGAGATAGTCGCCGACCACGATGAATTCGCGCTGCGCCGCGTGCCGTGCGATCAGGCCATAGAGCAGGACCTCGTCGCTCGCAAACGCGTCCGCCTTGCCGTCCGCGACCATGCCGTAGGATTGCTCGTGATCCGGCGCCGTCACCAGATTGATTCCGAGCTTGCGCTTGTCGTTGAGCGCTTCGACGGCCTGCCGATTGGTGGTGCCGGCCGTCGCCACGATGGTCTTGCCCTTGAGATCCGCAATCGACTTGATCCCGGAGTTGCGTTTGACCATCAACTTGGTGCCGGTCACGAACATGGTCGGGGAGAACGCGACCTGCTTCTTGCGCTCGACGGTTTCGGTGGCGGAGCCGCAAGCGAGGTCGATCCTCCCCGACAGCAGCTCCGGTATCCGGGTTTCCGGCGTCACCAGCACAAACTCCGTACGCAGCTGCGGCACGTCGATGACGCGCGCAATCGCCTCGACGATCGACTTGCACAGATCGAGCGAGTAGCCCAGCGGATGGTGGTCGGCGTCGACGTAGGAGAGCGGAAACGACGCCTCGCGATAGCCAAGCGTAATGACGCCCGAATTGCGCGCCTTCGCGAGCGTGCCGCTGAGCCGTTCGGCCGGAATGTCCTGGGCGCTCGCCGCGTTGGCGCTCAGCAGCAGCGCGCCGACCACGACCAGCGTCCTCATGACGACGTGCACGCGATCCTCCTCAATAATGCGATGTTCGTCACGCCACCGCCGGGCCGTGCACGGGCGCGGGGTCTTCGAGCGGCTCGTGGACGGCCTTGGGGTCATATTCGCCCTCCCACTTGGCCACCACCGCGGTCGCAATCGAGTTGCCGATCACGTTGGTTGCGCTGCGCCCCATGTCGAGAAAGTGGTCGATGCCCAGGATCAGCAGCATCCCGGCCTCCGGAATATTGAACGTCGACAGCGTGGCTGCGATCACCACCAGCGAGGCGCGTGGAATCCCCGCCATCCCCTTCGACGTCACCATCAGCAGAAACAGCATGCCGATCTGGGTGACGAGCGGCATTTCGATGCCATACGCCTGCGCGATGAAGATGGTCGCGAAGGTCGTATACATCATGGTGCCGTCCAGATTGAACGAATAGCCGAGCGGCAACACAAAGCTGACGATGCGGTTTGGAATGCCGAAGCGTTCGAGCTGTTCGACTGTTTTCGGATAGGCGGCTTCCGAGCTCGCTGTCGAGAACGCGAGCAGGAAGGGCTCGCGAATGTAGCGCATCAGGTCGATGACCCGCGGGCTGAAGAACACATAGCCGGCGGCAATCAGGACCACCCACAGGATGGCGAGACACGCATAAAACTCGCCGATGAACTTGCCGTAGGTGACGAAGATGCCCAGCCCCTGCGTGGTGACGGTGCCGGCCACGGCTGCAAACACCGCGAGCGGCGCCACCAGCATCACATAGTTGGTGATCTTGAGCATCACGTGCGCGACCTCGTCCGCCACCGTGACCAGCTGCCGGCCCTTCTCGCCGAGCGCTGTCACCGCGACGCCGGTGAAGATCGAGAACACCACGATTTGCAGGATTTCGTTGTTGGCCATCGCCTCGACGATCGAGCGCGGCACCATGTGAACGACGAATTCCTTCAGCGTCAGCGAGGACACCTTCAGGTTGGTGGAGGTGCTGGCATCCGGCAGCGGCAGGTTCAGGTTGTCGCCAGGCCGCAGGATATTGACCATGACGAGGCCGAGCGTGAGCGACACCAGCGAGGCGCAAACGAACCAGCCCATCGCCTTGAGCCCGATGCGTCCGATCGACTCGGTGTCACCCATGTGGGCGATGCCGACCACGAGCATGGAGAACACCAGCGGCGCGATGATCATCTTGATCAGCCGCAGGAACAGATCGGTGATGATGGAGAAATAGCCCCCGACCAGGGCCGCCGCTTTGGGATCCGGAATAGCCGTGTACAGGATGTAACCGACAACGGCGCCCAGAAGCATTCCGCCGACAATCCAGTACGTGAACCGCTTGGACATGGACGCGCCCTCGCTGCCTCACCCAACCCGCTCAAGCAGCGTAAATCCAAGCTCCGCCGCGCCAAAGGCCCTTTTTCGGAACCCGGGCACTAGGCGCGCGGCGCCCACAGGTCGCATCGCTTTGTGTCTGAGGTGGATTGCAGTGCGCTAGCGGTCCGGCAGCGGGACCCGATCGGCGCTCCAGTCCTGGAATTCGAACGGCTTACGGAAGATGCCCGGCGCCACCACCGAGACTGGATTGATCTGCAGCACCGAGCGTCCGGGCGCGCCGATCACCTGATAGGTGATGCCTACTAGGCCTTCCTTCGGGCCGCCCAGGAACAAGCCGAACAGCGGAATTTGTCCGAACGCGTTGTTGAGCCCGTAGAGCGGAATGAACGTGCCGCGCAGCCGCACGTCGTTGCCCGTATAATCGATCGTGCCGTCGATGGTCGCACCAACGATCGGCCCCTGCACTACCCCGTCGCGCAGCGCGAGTTTGCCGGGACTGCGCGTGAACTCGACCCGCATGCGCGTGAACTGCACCCCGTTGGGGACGCCGCCGGGCGCGCCGCTCACCACCTTGTCGAGCCCGGCCTCGCCGCGCACCACGAAATCGCGGATGTTGAGCAAGCCGTCCTGCGGGGACTGATCGCCGGTCGGCGCATCCATCGCCATCCACAGCTGTCCGCCGAACATCTTCGGATAGGTGTCGGTGAAGCGGAACAAGGAGCCCGCGTCGTTGGTTTCGACATAGACCACCTGGCGGGCGCCGCTATCGCGGCCGCGTAGATCGCCGGTCAGCGGCGTGTCAACGCCGAGCTTGCCGTTGAGCTTGAACGCGCGGATCTGCCCGGCCCGGCGCGATACGCGCACGTCCAGCGCGCGGATCGCCTCGCCGTTGAAGCCGGCGACCGCGCCGAGCTTGACATCAAGATCGAAGTCGGGACCCTGGCTGCGGGATTTTTGATCGCGCGAGGATGAGCTGAGCTGCGATTTGACAAAGCTGCGACCGTCGTAGACTTCCCCGCGCAAGACGACCTTGAGCTGGCCGTCGCTGCCGCGGTCGGCCTTGACGTTGACCTTGTCACCGTCAGAGAGCGCAAATGTCGGCAGATTGGCAGACGCGACGTCGCCCTTGTCGTCGAACTCGATGGTGCCCTTGACCAAGGTTCCGGACCCCTCGATCACGAGGTCCTCGCAGCGAAACGACTTGCCGCGCGCGATCTCGGTGAACGAGGCGCGGGTCGGGCGACCCGGGGCCTTGAGCCAACCCGGAATGAGACCGTCGATCTTGGCCTGCGTCAGATCGGCTTCCACGGTGAAGCGGCTTTCCTGATCCGGCGTCATTCCCATGCGGCCCGCGAGCTTGATGGGGACCGAACCGGAAATGGTGTTGCCGAGATCGAAGCCGAGCTTGGTGCGCGCGGCGTCATCGAAATTCGCCTGCAGGCGGAACTGTGCGTCGGGCTCGCTGGTGAGCTTGCGATAATCGATCGCGGCCGGCATGCCGCCGATCCGCACATCGCCCTTGACCTGGTAGCCCTGGTTATTGGCGGCAACCCGAAGCGTTTGCGCCTCGATGTTCCGCGACATGACAAAATGGTCGATCGCGAAGTTGGTCACGTCGGCGTTGATGCTGTAGTTGACCGGGCCCTTGGGATCGTCGGGGTCGATGATGAACGCGAGCGCGACCTGCGCCGTCATGTTGCCGTGCGTCGCCGCCGGGTCGAGCGGCGTCCCTGCGGCTTCGCGCAGGCGCTCGTTCATGAGCAGTTCGGCGGCAGCCGGCGCCGGACTTTCGACGCGCATGCGCGCGCGTGCCGGCGGCTTCTTGGCGTAGCCGTCCGGAATCTCCAGCACGCCATTGGTCACGATCATCCGGCGCCCGGGCGAGACGTCGACGACGCCGCGTGCGAGCGTCATCGTGGTTGAACGGCCGACGATCCGCGTGACGACCTCGGCCTCGGTGATCGGCGGCAGCTCATCGACCGGGTGCACACTGACGCCGCTCGCGACCACGGTGATCACCATGCCGTCGTCGGCGACCGGCGGTCCGTTCGGCTGCAGCGATTTCAACGGCGCGTTGGTCATCACCTCGATGTGCTCGACGGTGCCGGCGTCGAAATGCTCGAGCGCCCATGCGCGCACGCCGGGGTTGGCCGGCACCGGCCAGAGCTGCTTGAAATTTGCGAACGAGACCCGCGGGGTCGCCGTCATGTTCATGGCGAGATGCGGCTCGCCGGAAAAATCGAGACTGGCGGTCGCGGTAAGAGCGAGCCCGCTGCCGCCGATTTCGCCCTGGTCGAGATCGATCCGCTGCTTGGCCGGATCAAACCGTCCGCGCACCACGATCCGATCGAGCAGCAGCGGATCGCGGCCCGGAGGAATCGGCGCAAACACGATGCTGCCGCGGGACAGGCCGAACGTCCACACCCCGCCGGGAGCGCTCGGCGCCTGCGCGTTGGCGACGAGATCAAAGCGATTGTCCCCGGACACGACCTTCAGCGGGACCACCAATATTCCACGCGCCTTGTCCCAGTCGAGCTTGACCTCGGCACGATCGATGGTCATGCGGCTGTACTTGTTGCCGGGCTCGGTCAGGATCACCCCGTGGTCGAAGACGAGCTGCCCTTCGGCGCTGCGCGGCACGCCATCCGGCGCTACTTCAACGTGCATCTTGCCCGAAAACGGCATCTCGGCTTCGAGCTGACCGTCGGCTACACGCAAGGCCAGCAACAAGTCGCGCAACGCGATCTTGTGCGCGTCGATGTTCAGGACGCGCACCCCATCGGCATTCGCCTTGACCGATGCGAGCAGCTGCCATTGGTGATCGGGACGATCCGACCCGATGCTGAACACAACCTCGCCCGCCTTCGAACGCGTGACGCTGACGTTGATGTTGTCGAACACCGAGCGTTGACCGTTGCGCTCGTCCTCGACAACGATGCGGCCGTCCTTGAGGCCGATCTCGTTGAGGTCGTAGCCGTCGAGCCCGAGCGCGCGCATGCTGTCGATCCAGGCCAGCAGCGCGTTGAAATTGCGCGGTCCGTCGCTCAGGAACGATTTCGATAGCGCGTCGGCAGGAGCTGCGCCCGCCGCTGCCGGTGCGGAGCCGGCAGCCGCGCTCGGCGCGGGGGCAGTCGGCGGCAGCGCTTCACTGTGCGGGAGCAATGTAAACTGCCCGTCCGCTCCGATCCGAACCGTCAGCGCGGTATCGACAAGCTTGAGGCTCGCCGCATGCGGACGTCCGGTGAGAAGACTTGATCCCGAGATCCCGACCTCGGCGCGCGGCGCGCTGGCGACGACCTTCCCGTCGGGATCGCGCACCACGATATCGACGATGCGCACGGCTGTGCGCCCCGCCTGGTCGCGCTCGAGGATCGTGCCGCCCACCTCGACCCGGTGACGGGTGCCGAAATTCTCCTTGATGGCCGCAGAGATCCAGGGCGTCGCAATGTCGAGCGGGACCGGCCCATAGGAGAGCCTCCACCACAGCAACGCGAGCGCGACCGGAATGAGTGCAACCAGGACCGCGCACGCAATGCCGACCCGCCACGCGATGCGCGATCGCACCCGGACGCGGCCCATGGACCGCAGCAATCGCCGAGCGGCCAACCCCAGCCGGCCCCGGGTCTCGCAGGCAGCGATGGCCACAGGTTTGGTCCGGTGCTGATCGAGGCTCGCCTGCAGATTACGCAAGCCGGCGAGCTTCGGACCAAGGTTGTTGTCCGCCATTCCGGTTGGGCGTCCCCTCTACGCCAGTCGGTCGATGATCTTAGGATTTCGAGTGATTCGCCTTGCCGGTTCGAAAACGACGCGAAACCATGCGACCCTCGACGCTCCGCCCCGCAGATGCTGACGTAAGTCCTCAAAATGAGCGTGGGAAAGAGACGAAAGGAAGGCACAAATGGCCGCAAAACTGGCCGAAGGCGCTAAAGCCCCCGCTTTCAAGCTTCCGAACGGCGACGGCGGCACGGTGATGCTCGCTGACTTCAAAGGCAAGAACCTCGTCCTTTTCTTCTATCCCAAGGCCAACACCCCCGGATGCACCCGGGAAGCGATCGCGTTTTCGGCGCTTAAGCCCGCCTTCACCAAGGCCAATACCGCCCTGGTCGGCGTATCCGCTGATCCGGTGAAGGCCCAAAGCGCCTTCAAAAAGAAGCACGGTCTCAAGACCGACTTGGCCTCCGATGAGACCCACGCAATGCTGGAAGCCTACGGGGTATGGGGTGAAAAATCCATGTACGGCCGGACCTTTCAGGGGATCACGCGCACCACCGTTCTGATCGGACCGACCGGGCGCATCGCCCACATCTGGCCGAAGGTGAAGGTCGATGGGCACGCCGAAGAGGTGCTCGCGGCCGCGCGCGAGCTCAAAGAATGAACCGCGTGTTTGGAATTATTTAACGCCGGTTTGGTCCAATCGGCGCCCTGGGGATTGGGGGGCGGGACACGACCGCCGCGGAAGCGTTGATGTACCGGTCGGAGTCCCACCACGTCGCGAACGCGTCCGCTGTCCGTGCGGCTGACGGCTATGGGCAAGACCGTTATTCTCAGCACTATGCGCACCATTACGCCCGGTCACAGCCCGATGCCGTGAGCCACGCGCGCAGCCGGGCCCCGGCGCCGAGCCAGAGCCCCAAGCGCGACGTGCCAAAGCGCCGCAGCGCCGTTTCGCACGGCGGCCGCAAGGTGCGCATCGGGCGCGTAGCGTTCTGGGCCGCCGTCGGCACGCTGATCGTCCTCGCCGGCTGGACCACCGTGAGCGCGACCTACTTTGCGTTCCACGACGACGTGCTGAAACGGCTGGTTAAGCATCAGGCTGAGGTAAGGTCTTCCTACGAGGATGAGATTGCGGAGATGCGGGCGCGCATCGACCGTTCAGCAAGTCGTCAGATGCTCGATCAGGAACAGCTGGCGCAGAAACTCGAGCAGCTGGTGCGCCGTCAGTCGATCCTCGAAGGGCGCGCCAACACGTTGGGCACGCTGACGGACCCCGGAAGCAAGTCGCGCAACGCGAATGGAGCCGCAAATCCCGATCGTGGCGCGAGCCTCGAACCGCGCGGCCTGTCGGCGATCTTTGCACGGCTGATGGGGCGCAAGCCCGACCCACAGGCGACGTTGGCGCGCCTTTATGAGTCGCTCGATCGCGTGGAAGCGCGGCAGACTGCGATGCTGGCCGCGCTCGAGGAAAATTTCGAAGGCAAGGCACGGCGCATGCGTACCGCGCTTGGCGATATCGGCATGCGGGTCGGAAAGCAGGACGCCACCGGCGGCCCGTTTGTTCCGGTGCGGCCGCCGACCGAAGCGAGCTTCGAGCGCCAGGTTGCGCGCATCCACCAAGCGCGCGCGCATGTCGAGCACCTGACGCGGACGCTCGCGATGGTGCCGGTGCGCAAGCCGGTGGAGGGCGATCTCGACGAGTCGTCGGTGTTCGGGGTGCGCACCGATCCCTTCCTCGGGCGTCCGGCCATGCACACGGGCATTGATTTTCGCGGCGACAGCGGCGATCCGGTCCATGCAACCGCCGCCGGCACTGTCGTCGAAGCCGGCTGGAGCGGCGGCTATGGTCGGATGGTCGAAATCGACCACGGCAACGGCTTCGCCACCCGCTACGGGCATCTCTCCAAGATCGACGTCAAGGTCGGGCAGAGCATCAAGATCGGCCAGGTCATCGGCGAGATCGGATCGACCGGCCGTTCAACCGGTCCGCATCTGCATTACGAGACCCGCATCGACGGCGAGGCGGTCAATCCGCAGAAATTCCTGCGCGCGGGCCAGAAGCTTGGAGTGCTTTGATCACTCCACTGAGATCCCGGCAAACTTCACCACCTTGCCCCATTTTTCGGTCTCGTCGGCGACCAGCTTGCCGAACTCGGCCGGCGACATCGGCATCGGCACACCGCCGAGCTCAGCGATGCGAGCTTTCATTTTCGGATCGGCAAGCGCGACCGCCATCGCCTTGTTGAGGACGTCGATCGCGTCCTGCGGCGTACCCTTTGGCGCCGCGATGCCATACCAGACGCTCGCCTCGTAGCCCGGCACGGTCTCGCCGATGGCGGGGACGTCGGGAAGCGCATCGGAGCGCATCGCCGTGGTCACGCCGAGCGCGCGCAATTTGCCGCTCCGCACAAACTCGATCACCCCCGGCAGATTGTCGAACATGACATGCACCTTGCCGGTCAAAAGATCCGGCGCGGCGGCCGAGGAGCCGCGGTACGGCACATGCACGATGTTGACGCCGGTCATCGCCTTGAACAATTCCGCCGACATGTGGACCGACGTGCCGTTGCCCGACGACGCGAAGCTCAGTTCCCCGGGATGGGACTTGGCGTAGTCGATGAATTCGGCGACGGTGCGCACCGGAAGCGACGGCGGCACCACCATGATGTTGGTGAGCCGCATGATGCCGGCGACCGGCACGGTATCGCGCAGAAACACGAACGGCAGGTTCTTGTAGAGCGACGCGCCGATCGCATTGTTGGGCGCGACGAACATGATCGTATAGCCGTCGGGCGGCGAGTTGATGACCGAGTTGGCGGCGATCATTCCGCCCGAACCGGCGCGATTTTCGACCACGAACTGCTGGCCGAGGTGCTCCGAAAGCCACTCGCTCAGGATCCGGGCCACGGTGTCGTTGGGCCCGCCGGCGGTGAACCCGACCACAAAGTGCACCGGCCGGTTCGGATAGTTCTCGCCGGCCGCGGCAAGATCGGTCGCGAAAACATGGTGGCAGGCAATGGCAAGCACAATGACAAGAGAACGAGCGACACGCATTCCGCTCCCCTTCCCTGTTCAACGACGCATCTTGCACCGTGAGCGACACTCACGGGGCCGTGCGGCGCGCTCTCACTCGACCGATACGCCCGCGGCTTTCACCACCTTGGCCCACTTTTCGGTTTCATCGACGATGACTTGACCGAACTCGGCCGGCGTTGTCGACATCACGTTGCCGCCGAGGTCGGCGAGGCGCGCCTGAATATTTGGATCGGCCAGCGCGGCGTTGATGGCCTTGTTGAGCTTGTTCACGATCTCAGGCGGTGTTCCCTTCGGTGCGCCCATGCCAAACCAGGCACTGGCTTCGTAGCCTGGCACGGTTTCGGCAACGGTCGGCACGTCCGGAAGCGCGGGCGAACGCTTTGCCGTCGTGACCGCGAGCGCGCGCAGCTTGCCGGCGCGGATGTGCTCGATCGACGACGGCATGTTGTCAAACATGATCTGCACCTGGCCGCTGATCAGGTCGGTCAGCGCCGGCGCCGCGCCGCGATACGGCACGTGCAGCAGGTCCACCCCGGTCATCATCTTGAACATCTCACCGGAGAGATGCACCGACGTGCCGTTGCCGGACGAAGCCAGGTTGATCTTTCCGGGATTGGCCTTGGCGTAGTCGATGAACTCCTGCACGGTCTTGGCCGGCACTGCCGGATTGACCTCCATCACATTGGGGACCCGGGTCAATCCTGCGACCGGCGCGATGTCACGAACGAAATCGAAATTGAGCTTGCGATAGAGGCTGGTGTTGATGCCGTTGGCGGGATTGACCAGCAGCACCGTGTAGCCATCCGGAGCCGCGTTGATCACCGCTTCGGTGCCGATGTTGTTGCCGGCGCCGGGCCGGTTTTCGATGATGAGTTGCGCGCCGAGGTGTTCGGAAAGCCACTGTCCGATCAACCGCGCCAAGATGTCGGTGGTACCGCCGGCCGGATATGGCACGACCCACTTGATCGGGCGCGACGGGTAGTCCTCCGCCGCCGCAGAGGTCGCAGCGCCCAGGACGGCAATGAGCAAGCTTAAAGCGATGATGCGCATCGCGCGCATGCGTTCCTCCCATTCAGGCGTCCGTTCGCGGGCGTCACGTTGGCGCGCATCTTCATCGATCCGATCGCCGGGCGCAATTGCGTTTCAGAGACGCGACCCGACGCGTGCGGCGCGATCATGCGGCGGCGGCAGGTTTCCAAGTCGCGAAGCCCAGCCCGGTTCCGGTCAAGGCGGGCGTGCGATAGCCCGGCGTGTAGGACACCCAGGTCATTGTCAGATCGGTGGCCGCGCCCGCGAGCACAAGCCAGTTGCGGATCTCCGAACTTCCGGCCTGTAACCGCTTGGGATTGAGCTTGGACAGAAAATCGAGATCCTTGCGGCGCATCGCCTCGATGACGGCGTCGTCGAGATCCTCCTCGGCCTGGAAGTGGCTCAGTCCGCCCGAGGCCATGAAGCCGACCCGCAGATCGCCTGGAAAGGTTTTGATCAGTTCGCCGATGGCTTTTCCGAGCGCGACGCAGCGCGCCGGCGTGGGCGGGTTCGGCGGGTAATAGGTGTTGAGCATGATCGGAACGATCGGGACCATGCCTTCCGCCAGATAGAAGCGGTGCATGAACGAGAACGCATGTCCTTCGTATTGATCCTTGCTGAGCGCCTTCATGGTGGTGATGTCGAACTCGCGCTCCACCAGCCCGTTGATCAGGTGCAGCGCCATCGCCGGGTGGCAGGGGTAATGCGCATCCTGCTTGTCCTCGAACCGGCGCATCTGCGCCTGCTTGTACCAGGCGTCGGCGGGCACCTCCTTGCGGGCCGGATTGCGAATGGTGTCGCCGTAGTAGATCACCATCGGCGGCATCAGGTCGTCGTTGAACAACTCGTGCTGGTCGTCGCCGCAGATGATCAGAACATCGAGCTTGGCCGCCAGCACGTCGGCTTTCATGCGATCGATCGCCTCGCGCACGGCCTTGTAGCGCTGGGCAACGGCTTCGTCGGTGACGAGATCGGGTGCGTTGGCCGGCGCCCGCGCCAGCAGCTCCTCGTACGAACACGAGTTGCCCTCGCGGTCGAAGTAGCGGCCCTTGAGGTCGTGCACCTTGAAGCCATTTTGCCAGTCATGCAGCGTGCAGGTCAGCATGACGCTGTGCGACGACGCAAAGGCGGCGACGAGTTTCGACATGGGCGTCCTCCAGACCGGATTTTGGCAGTCACGGATCAGTAATCAGGTGTCGGCGTTCAGCGTCAACCCACAGCACCCGATGACTGATATCCGCCAGTGCCCCGGGCCGATCAGTCGACGTCCTCGACGTCCTTCGGCGCCTCCCCGAATGCCCGTTGCGCCAGGGTCGCGCCCATGAACTCGTCGAGATCGCCGTCGAGCACGGCGCCCGTGTTCGAGGTCGCGACGCCGGTGCGCAGATCCTTGACCATCTGGTAGGGCTGCAGGACATAGCTGCGGATCTGGTGGCCCCAGCCGATGTCGGTCTTGGCGGCCTGCTCGGCCGCCGCCTGTTCCTCGCGCTTCTTGAGCTCCGCCTCGTAGAGCTTGGCGCGCAGCATCTGCCAGGCCTGCGCGCGGTTGCGATGCTGCGAGCGGTCGTTCTGACAGACGACGACGATGCCGGTCGGAATATGCGTCAGGCGAATGGCCGATTCGGTTTTGTTGACGTGCTGCCCCCCTGCCCCGCCCGACCGCATGGTATCGGTTCGCACGTCGGCCTCCTTGATGTCGACGACAATGCGATCGTCGACTACCGGATAAACGGTGACGCCGGCGAACGACGTATGCCGCCGCGCGTTTGAATCGAACGGCGAGATGCGCACAAGCCGGTGCACGCCGGCCTCGGTCTTGAGCCAACCGAACGCATTGTGTCCCTTGATCTCGACGGTGGCCGATTTGATCCCGGCTTCTTCGCCCGGGGTTTCCTCCAGATAATCGACCTTGTAGCCGTGCTTCTCCGCCCAGCGCGTGTACATGCGCAGCAGCATGTTGGCCCAGTCCTGGCTCTCGGTGCCGCCCGACCCGGCATGGACCTCGAGGTAGCTATCGTTGGCGTCGGCCTCGCCCGACAGCAGCGCTTCGAGCTCGCGGCGCGCAACCTCGGTCTTGAGCATCCGGAGCGCGGCTTCGGCCTCGGCAACGACGGCGTTGTCCTTCTCGCTCTCGCCAAGCTCGATCAAGGTGACCTGATCGTCGAGCTCGCGTTCGACGCGCTCGATTGATGTCAGCTGATCGTCAAGCTGTGTGCGCTCCTGCATCACACGCTGGGCGCGCTGCGGATCGTTCCAAAGATTAGGGTCTTCGGCCTGCTTGTTCAGCTCGGCAAGTCGCGCGCGCGCCTTGTCGACGTCAAAGATGCCTCCTCAGCAGTCCGAGCGACTGCTTGATGTCGTCAACGAGATTTTGAGCCTCAGCCCGCATGGATGTCCCGCCTCGGCGATTGTGCGATGCGACACCGCATGTAAGGGATGCGCAATGACTATGCAATCCGGTTATGCACCGGCTTTAACGGCCGCTTTTAACTACTAAATTATTCAAAACGCTACTTATTTGGGCAGGCGCCACCACAGTGTTGCCTTAGATGGCGTGATTGTTCGCGCCCCCGCGCGCGGACCATGGATGCCGTCGGATTTCAAGGAACGGATGACATGAAAATTCATGTTGGTTTCGACATGGCGTTTGATTGCCCGCAACCCACGCCAATGATTTTCATGGTCAACGTGCACCCCTCGCGCGCCGCCGATCTGGTCACGCCCGACTCGCTGCGGATAACGCCCGCGCGCGCGATCACGAGCTACATCGACGGCTTCGGCAACAAATGTACGCGGATGTTGGCGCCCGCCGGCGAGCTGCGCGTCATCTCGGATGCGATCGTCGAGGACAGTGGTGTTCCCGATCACGTCGATCTCAACGCCGAGGAGCATGCGATCGCCGACCTGCCGCATGACACGTTGGTGTTCCTGTTGGCCAGTCGCTATTGCGAAACCGACCGCCTGATGGGGAAGGCGTGGGAATTGTTCGGCAAGACGCCGCGCGGCTGGCGCCGCGTGCAGGCAATTTGCGATTTCGTGCATTCGCATATGGAATTCGGCTACCAGCACGCCGCTCCGAGACGGGCGGCCACTGATGCGCTGACGGAGAAGCGCGGCGTGTGCCGCGATTTCGCGCACCTCGCGGTGACCTTCTGCCGTTGCATGAATATCCCGGCGCGCTACTGCACGGGCTATCTGGGTGACATCGGTGTGCCGCCCGATCCCGATCCGATGGATTTCAGCGCCTGGTTCGAAGTGTTCCTGGGCGGCCGTTGGCATACGTTCGACGCGCGCCACAACACCCCGCGTATTGGTCGCGTGCTGGTGGCGCGCGGTCGCGACGCGGCCGACGTTGCGATCAGCACGACGTTCGGGGCCAACACGCTCAAGCGTTTTGCGGTGCGGACCGACGAAGTGATCGCGCCCGCGGTCCCGCCTCCGACGACCAACCGCAGCCTGTTCGGCGTGCCGCTGGTCCGTCGCGCGGTTCAGTAACTGGCTGAGTTAAGCCGCGGCGCCCCGCGACGCGGCGAGGCGCGCTACCAGAGTCCCGATCCGGTGCGCACCGCGCGATCGGCCTCCGGGCTGACTGCGATCGGCGAGCCATCCGGATTGTAGGCGCCGGCGACTGCGTTGTAGTCCGGCGGAGCGGTGCCCGGCTTGAACCCTTCGAGGATCGCGCCGGGCGCGCCGGGCGGCGCACGCAGCCCGGTCTTCGGATCGATCCGGATCAGCTTGATGCCGGGCGGCACGCGGAACTCGAGCGCCGGCCGGTCGGCAAGCGCCAGCTTCAGGAAATCACGTACCACCGGGGCGGCAAGATGTCCGCCGGTGGCGCCGCGCGCGATGTGCCGCGGCTTGTCATAGCCGAGATAGACGCCGACCGCGATTTCGGGGGTGAAGCCCACGAACCACACGTCTTTTTCGTCGTTGGTCGTACCGGTCTTGCCGGCGACCGGCTTGCCGAGAGCCCTGAGCGCAGTGCCGGTGCCGCGCTGCACCACGCCCTGCAACATCGACGTCATCTGATAGGCGGTCATCGGATCGAGCACCATTTCCTGGTGGTCGACCAGCGTGGGTTCCGCCTGGTTGCTCCATTGCTTGGCATCGCATCCGCGGCATTCGCGTTGATCGTGCCGGTAGATGGTCTTGCCGTAACGATCCTGGATGCGATCGATCAGGGTCGGCTGAATGCGCCGGCCGCCATTGGCGAACATCGAATAGGCCGCGACCATGCGCATCACGGTCGTCTCGCCGGCGCCGAGCGAATACGCCAGATAATTCGGCAGGTTGTCGTAGACCCCGAACCGGCGGGCATATTCGCCGATCATGGGCATGCCCACATCCTGGGCGAGGCGCACCGTCATCACGTTGCGCGACATCTCGATGCCGAACCGCAGGGTGCGCGGTCCGTAGAAATGCCCCTCATAGTTTTCCGGACGCCATACCGGCATGCCGGGGCCCTGGTCGATTTCGAGCGGCGCGTCGAGCACCACAGTCGACGGCGTGTAGCCGTTGTCGAGCGCCGCCGAGTAGACGATCGGCTTGAACGAGGACCCCGGCTGACGCATCGCCTGGGTGGCGCGATCAAACTGGCTCTGGTCGAACGAGAACCCCCCGACGATCGCGAGCACGCGGCCCGTCATCGGATCCATCGCCACCATCGCACCCGAGATTTCCGGAACCTGGTGCAGTCGGAACTGCGTCGCGTCCTGGGCGCTTGGCTCGACATAGACCACATCGCCGGGATTGAGGACCTGGCTGACGCGCGCGACCGGCTTGAATTTGTCGGACGCCTGCTTGGCCCATTTCACGCCGTCGAGCGCGATGTTGCCGACCTGACGATCGCGCACGACGGCGCCACCGGGCTCGCGGCCGGGCTGGAGCCCGATTCGCGCTGCCTGATCGCTGACGTTGAGCACGACGGCAAGCCGCCACGGCGCGACATCGTTGAGCGCGTGCACATCCGCGAGCTTCACGCCCCAGTCGCCGGCAATGTCGATCTTCGAGATCGGGCCGCGATAGCCCTGTTGCTCGTCAAACCCGACGATGCCGTCGACCAGCGCCTTGCGGGCCATCGCCTGCAGCTTCGGATCGAGCGTGGTGCGCACCGACAGGCCGCCCTCGTAGAGGCGCTTCTCATCGTACTTCTCGATGATCGTGCGACGCACTTCTTCGGCGAAGTATTCGCTGGCGAAAATGTGCGCGCCGCGCGTGCGAACCGTGACGTTCAGCGGCTCTTTGCGGGCCTTCTCGGCCTCGGCCGCGGTGATGTAGCCGTCCTCGCGCATGCGATCGATGACGTAGTTGCGGCGCTCAATGGCGCGGTCGCGATTGCGGAACGGGTGCAGTTCGGTCGGAGCCTTCGGCAGTGCCGCCAGATAAGCGGCTTCCGAGATCGTCAGCTCGTTCACCGATTTATCGAAATAGAGCAGCGAGGCGGCCGCCACCCCATAGGCGCCGAAGCCGAGGTAGATTTCGTTGAGATAGAGCTCGAGGATGCGATCCTTCGAGTAGGTGCGTTCGATCTTGAGCGCGAGCAGCGCTTCCTTGATCTTGCGCTCGAGCGAGACCTCGTTGGTCAGCAGAAAGTTCTTGGCCACCTGCTGGGTGATCGTGGAGGCGCCCTGTGGACGCCGGTGGGTGCCGTAGTTCTCGACGAACACCCGGCCGGCGCGAATGATGCCAGAGAAGTCCAGACCGTTGTGCTCGTAGAAATTCTTGTCTTCAGCGGAGACGAACGCGTTGGTGACGAGTTTCGGCACCGCCTGGATGGGAATGTAGAGCCGGCGCTCGCGGGCATACTCGGCGATCAGCGAACCGTCCGTCGCGTGCACGCGCGTCATCACCGGCGGCTCGTAGTCGCGCAGTTGCGAATAATCCGGCAGGTCCTTGGAGAAGTGCCAGAGCAGACCGGCCGCGGCCCCCACGCCGACCAGAAAGAAAATCGTGCCCGCCGCGAACAGGAACCCGAAGAAGCGGAACAGCAGTTTCATGAGCCATCCCATCTGGCCGACGCGCGTAAATCGCGTCGCCTGTGCTCACAATGAACCGGTGATTTTTGCGGCTCCGCGAACCAGATGCCGCTATACCCCACCCGAACGCTTCGTCGCGCCGTTTTATGTTTAAACTGAGGCCAAAACCCCATCATTCCGGGTGCCCCGTGCGCGGCGAGGCCGCCATCCGGGTCGCAAAATAGGCGTCAACGGCGTGAGCGACGGAATCGGTTGCCTGCGCGCGCCAGGTCTCCGACGTCATCTGCTTGAAATCGGCGCGATTCGAAACGAATCCGAGCTCAATGAGGACCGACGGCACGTCGGCGGCCTTGAGGACGCGAAAACCGGCCGATTTCAGGGGGGGCTTGTGCAGCCGGACCGAGGTCTTGAGGTCGTCGACCACCCCGCGGGCGAAATGGGCTGAGAACGCCCGGGTCTCGCGCTGCGCGAGGTCGATCAAAATGTCGGCAATCGCGTTCGGTTCCCGGGACAGGTCGACGCCGGCGATGATGTCCGCCCGATTCTCGGTTTCGGCGAGGCGGGCCGCCTCGGCGTCGGAGGCATCGTCCGAGAGCGTGTAAACGGTCGCGCCCTGGGCATCCCCTTCGCCCCGCGCCAGCGCGTCGCAATGCAGCGATATGAACAACTGGGCCCGGCGCGCACGCGCAATCTGGACGCGGTCCGCGAGCGCCACGAAGGTGTCCTCGCTGCGCGTCATCTCCACCCGGTATTTGCCCATCCGCTCGATTTTGTCCCGCAGCATCAGGGCGAAATCGAGCACCACTGTCTTCTCGGCCTCGCCGGCCGGCGCGTGCGCCCCTTCGTCGATGCCGCCATGGCCCGGATCAAGCACGACCACCGGGCGCGGGTCGTTGCTTGGCGGGGGCGCGTCGCGTTCGATCTTGCGGCTCGCGTCGCGGCTCGGATCCACGCGATTGTCGAGCGCAATGGCGTGCAGGAACGGCTCCCGGCCGATCGCCGCCAGCTCCAGAACGAGTCGGGTCGGCTGATCGCCGGCCGGTTCGAGCACCGAGGATTTTTCCACCCGGACCGGGCCCGCCAGGTCGAGCACGATGCGCGAGCCGCCTTTCGCCATCAAGCCAAAGCGGAACGCCTTGATCAGCCCATGGCCAGTTTCGCCGGCGCGAGCGGGAAGCTGAAAATTCACCTGCGGCAGGTCGACGACGAGCCGGTAGGGATCCGTGAGCGTGAACACCCGCGCTGCAAGGCCGCGGCTGAGGTCGAATACGACCCGCGTCTGGTGCTCGTCCCCGCCCAGGCGGACACCGGTGACGGCCGGATAAGGATCGACGGCAACAGGATACCGGTTTGCGAGCGTGTCGGCCGCCGAAGCCGGCGGTGTCGTCGCAACGGCGGCTTTGGCAGTTACGCCAGGGGCATCCGCCTGCTGCGCCCACGTCGACGCGCAACCGATCCAGCAGACCGCCCAAACCACAACCCCGGTCAGCCGAATGATCACGCGAGCCCCTCAACCGTTGAGGACGTGGTGAAGTTCGAACAGAAGCCACAAATCCAGGGATTCTCCCGCTCTTGGCAGCGGCTCGGGCCGAAAGAGCAGTCGTTGCAGCAATTTTACTCCAATAGCCCGCGCCGGTTAATCGTGTCCTAAGTCGCCGCCGCCGGATTGCCGGGGGGTGTGATGTCTGGGTTACGCCCGGCGCCAAGGTAACGCTCAAACCGGTTGAACCGCACAAATCAGGCGTTGACGACGGGTCGAACCGCGCGAACACGGTCCGTCCGCGGGCACGGCTGGACGCCGGGATGGACGCAGCCAGGTCATCTCATAAGTTGCGATATTTCATATATTTACGGTAAAAAACTAAGGTATAAGATTTAAACTGGATCAAACTCCTCGCCCGCCCGGAAGGATCGCGGTGGACGCCGCAAGGCGACTTGCCAATAGGGCTGCGCTGGCCCTATTTAGGGTTGTTGACGGTTCCCGATTCTGGTTTTGCCGCACTCAGGCAGCTAGCCGGCGGTTGAGAGACCTCAGATCGACGCTACAGGCGCTCGGCTGGCAAGTCCCCCTTCGCGGATACCTGAGTGCGCAGGCTCCGGCGCCATCGGTCGGCCGGAACCGGATTACGGGTCGCGCTTGATGCCAGCCTGCTCAAGTCGTGCCGTCAGCAACAAGAAACCCGGGGCGGCGCGTAACGCCGCCAGCAAGGGGCGTAGGTAGTGAAGAGGACAGACCAGCAGGATTTTCGAGTTTCCGGATCCTGCCAGGATTTCAGGTCCCCGCAGGCTTATCTCCCGAGCGGCATCGACCGTGTTGCAGCCTACGGGCTGCGCCGGTGCTCGACGCCTCGGGTCATCCGACAATCGGAAGACGCACGTCTTTTACTGATCAACCCCAATTCGGCGCGTCCCGCATCGCGCGAGGTCCGGTGTCACCGGTACGTCGTGCGCGCCCGATCCGCCGCACAGAGACAAGTCAATGGCCAACAAAATGCTCATAGACGCGGCCCACCCGGAGGAGACTCGTGTGGTGGTGCTGCGCGGAAATCGGGTCGAGGAATTTGATTTCGAGTCGGCGCATCGCCGACAACTACGCGGCAACATCTATCTCGCCAAAGTAACGCGCGTAGAGCCATCCCTGCAGGCGGCGTTCGTCGAGTACGGCGGCAATCGCCACGGGTTCCTGGCATTCAGCGAAATTCATCCCGATTACTATCAAATCCCGGTCGCAGACCGGCAGGCGCTGATCGAGGAGGAAGAGCGGGCCCACCGGGCCGCAGAAGCCGAGATCGAACGGCGCGCCGGCCGTCCGCGCTGGCAACGTGGACGCGGCGCGGAGCGACGCTCGGACGCCGTTCAAAGTGAGCCCGCGGCAGAGCCGGAGGCGGGTTCGGAAGACGCCCTGCTGCTCGATGCCCAGGTCGCGGAAGCCGCCGCCGAAGAAGCGGCGTTTGCCGGCGACGCCACCGAAACCAGCGCATTCACCGAGCTCGATCAACACGAGGTCGACGACCACCATGGTGGCGAAGAGCCGCCTCCCCTCGATCCGGGTAGTGATGTCGAAGCACTGCCGGTTGAAGCTAGTCCCGACCTCGACGGCGCCCCTGAAGAGGCGCCGGAAACGTTTGAACCGACCATAGGCGACGAGCCGTCCACCCACGAGCACGCGTCCGATGCGTTGCCGGCCGAGTCAGCGGTGCCGGCCAGCGAGGCGGCCGAGGGCGAGCCGGAAGCGCACACCGACCATGTCCAGGTCACCGAAGAGGACGAGGTCGTCGAGTCGGTCGGCGGCGCCGACGCTCTCGAAGAGGTCTCGGATCGTCCTGCGCGGCCGCGCCGGCAATACAAAATCCAGGAAGTGATCAAGCGCCGCCAGGTGCTCCTGGTTCAGGTCGTCAAGGAAGAGCGCGGCACCAAGGGCGCGGCGCTCACGACCTACCTGTCGCTCGCCGGACGCTATTGCGTGCTTATGCCCAACACGGCGCGCGGCGGCGGTATCTCGCGCAAGATCACCGACGTGCGCGACCGTTCGCGGTTGAAGGAAGTCGCCCAGGATCTGGAAGTGCCCGAGGGCATGGGCGTCATCCTGCGCACCGCCGGCGCTTCGCGCACCAAGATCGAGATCAAGCGCGATTTCGAATATCTGCTGCGGGTCTGGGAAACGGTTCGCGATCTGACCCTGCGATCGACCGCTCCGACCCTGGTCTATGAGGAAGGGTCGCTGGTCAAGCGATCGATCCGCGACCTCTACACCAAGGACATCGACGAGATCGTCGTCGCAGGCGGGCAGGCTTCCGAGGAAGCTCGTGAATTCATGCGCATGCTGATGCCGAGTCACGTGCGCAACGTGAAGCTCTATCGCGACAGCCAGCCGCTGTTCTCGCGCTTCGGCATTGAAAGCCAGCTCGACGCGATGTTCTCCCGGGTCGTGCAGCTGCGATCTGGTGGATACATCGTCCTCAACCAGACCGAAGCGTTGGTGTCGATCGACGTCAACTCCGGCCGGGCAACGCGCGAACATCATATCGAGGATACCGCGCTCAAGACCAACCTCGAGGCCGCCGACGAGATCGCGCGGCAGCTGCGGTTGCGCGATCTGGCCGGTCTGATCGTGATCGATTTCATCGACATGGACGAGAAGCGTAACGACCGCGCGGTCGAGCGCCGCCTCAAGGACGCGCTCAAGAACGACCGCGCCCGCATCCAGGTCGGCCGCATCTCGCATTTCGGCCTGATGGAAATGTCGCGCCAGCGCATTCGCGCCAGTGTGCTTGAAAGCTCGACCGACAAGTGCGTGCTGTGCGGCGGAACCGGTCACGTCCGATCGGTCTCGTCGGTGGCGCTGCAGCTGCTGCGTCTGATCGAGGAGACGCTGCTCAAGGGGGGAACCCACAATCTGATCGTGCGCACCCGCACCGACATCGCGCTCTACCTCCTCAACCACAAGCGCGCGCACCTGCGTGACCTCGAGCAGCGCTTCCAGATTGCCATCACCATCAACGCCGATGCGGCTATGGGCGGACAACAGCCGTTCGCGATCGAGAAGGGCGAGCAGGTCTTCACGGTCGAACAGGCGCGTGCGATCGCGCAGCAGCCGACCGCGGTGCACGCCGAGGAAGCCGAGGAGCCGGCGGACGCAACCCAAGAGGATGCCGAGGCCGAGGACGCCGTGGACGAAAGCGAAGACGCCGGCGAGGTGCCGGCGTTCGAGCCGCAGCGCGAGGAGGCCCGCGGCGAGACCGGCGAAGGCGGTCGCGGACGGCGCCGGCGACGCCGACGTGGTCGTCGCGGCGGCGAAGGGCGCCCCGCGGACGGGTTTGCAACCGCACCCGTAGCAGACGCTCCGGCGGCAGCGGCTGCCGACGAGGCAGAAGACGCCGGTGAGGACGCCGCCGAGGAGGCGGACGCCGCCGACGCCCCGCATGCTGCCAGCGAAGCCGAGGATGCCGGCGGTGAGGGACGCAGGCGCAGGCGGCGCGGGCGCCGGGGCGGCCGTCGCAATCGACGCGGCATGGAAGGGCAAGGTCCGCACGAGGAGCAGTCCGTGCCGCCGCTGATCGACCATGTGTCGCACGAAGCTGACGATCCATTCGCTCCGCCTGCTGAGCACGTCGCGCCCGTCGAGCACGTCGCGCCCGTCGAGCACGTCGCGCCGGTTGAGCCCGAGCTTGTCAGCGCGGTCGCGGATTTCGGCGGTGCGCCGCCGCAGCCGCAAACGCCCGTCGCCGAGGCACCGGCGCCCGAACCGCCGCGCCGGCGTTCAACGGTGCGCGAACCGGTCAGCTTCCCGACCAACGGTGGCAGCAGCGGATCGACCCCGGCTCCCGTCCCGGCGGCAGAAATAACCGAGCATGCACCGGTATCGGTCCCGGACCATCCAGCCGCCGAGGACGCGGACAGGCCGCGGCGGACCGGTTGGTGGGCCAAGCGCTTGCTGGGTGACAGAGGCTGACCGCCGCACGCCGCGGCGGCAGCTGGGACGCGCGCGATGGAAAGCCGGTTTGTCGAAGCTGACGCCGCCGCCATGGTGGCGCACTACGCTGCGCGCGGTGTGGCACGTGATCTGGCGTTGCGGGTCTACACGACCCGGCTGCTGGGCCAAAACCCGAAACTCGTCCTGCATGGCGGCGGCAACACGTCGGTGAAGCTGCGCGTCGCCGATCTCATGGGCGATGAGGTCGATGTGCTTTGCGTCAAGGGTTCGGGTTGGGACATGGGGCACATCGAGCCGCCGGGACTGCCGGCGGTGCGGCTCGAACCGCTGCGCCGGCTGCGCGCGCGCGATGCCCTATCCGATGAAGAGATGATCGCGGTTCAGCGCGCCAACCTGATCGACCCGACCGCTCCCAACCCCTCGGTCGAGACCTTGTTGCACGCATTTGTGCCGCATCGGTTCGTCGACCATACCCACGCAACCGCCGTGTTGAGCCTGATCGACCAGCCCGACGGCGAGGCGCGGTCAGCCGACCTTTATGACGGCCGCATGGGGATCGTGCCCTACATCATGCCGGGCTTCGCGCTGGCCAAGAAGGCGGCCGAAGTGTTCGAGGCAACGCCGGGCGCCGAGGGCCTCATCCTGCACAAGCATGGGATCTTCACCTTCGGAGCGAGCGCCCGCGAGGCTTACGAACGCATGATCGAAATGGTGACGCTGGCGGAGGCGTATCTGCGGCGCGGTCGTCGCAGCGTGTTCGCAACCGCGCAACTGCCGCAGCGCGTCAGTCCGATGGCGCGGGTAGCTCCGATCGTGCGCGGCGCGTGCAGTGAGCCCGACCCGAAGCTTGCCGGCGCCTACCGCCGCCTCGTGCTCGAGTTTCGAAGCAACGCCGCGATCCTCAACTACGTCGGTGGCGCGGAGGTCATGCGCTACAGCCAGGCCGGCGTCGTGACCCCCGATCACACAATACGCACCAAGAACTGGCCGCTCGTGGCTCCGGCCCCGCAGGACGGTGAGGAGGACGACTTCAGGCACAGTGTGAGGAGCGCGGTCGCCGAGTTCGCGACGCGCTACCGGGCCTACTTCGAGCGCAACAACGCGCGCTGCAACGGCCAAAAGCGCATGCTCGATCCCCTCCCCCGGGTCGTGCTCGTGCCCGGGCTCGGATTGTTCGGGCTGGGCCGCAGCAAGAAGGACGCCGGCGTCGCCGCCGATCTCGCCGAAGCCGCAATCGAAGCCATCACGGACGCCGAAGCGGTCGGACGCTTCGAGTCGATTTCCGAAGCCGACATGTTCGACGTCGAATACTGGTCGCTCGAGCAAGCCAAGCTCGGAAAGGAGCCGGAAAAGCCGCTGGCAGGCCAGATCGCGGCCATCACCGGCGCGGCCGGAGCGATCGGCAGCGCGACCGCCCGGGCGTTTGCCGCGGCCAGCGCGGAAGTTGCGCTCCTCGACGTGAACGAGCCCGCGGCCCGCGCCCTCGCCGACCGCCTTGGCGGCCGAGCGATCGCGGTTCGTTGCGACGTCACCGATCCCGCCTCGGTCGCCGCCGCCTTTGCAAAAGTGGCCGAAACCTTCGGCGGCGTTGATATCGTCGTATCGAACGCCGGCGCTGCCTGGCAGGGACGCATTGGCGACGTCGATGAGGTTGTCCTTCGCCAAAGCTTCGAGCTCAACTTCTACGGCCACCAGCGCGTCGCCCAGGCCGCGGTCAAGATCATGCTGGCGCAGGGAACCGGCGGCTGTTTGTTGTTCAACGTCTCCAAGCAGGCGGTGAATCCGGGACCGAACTTCGGTCCCTACGGATTGCCCAAGGCGGCAACGCTGTTTCTGGTGCGCCAATACGCGCTCGACTACGGCGCCGACGGCATCCGCGCCAATGCGGTCAACGCCGACCGCGTCCGCTCCGGGCTGCTCACCGAAGAGATGATCGCGGCGCGCTCCAAGTCGCGCGGGGTCAGCGAGCAGGAGTACATGAGCGGCAATCTGCTAGGCCGCGAGGTGACGGCGGACGACGTTGCCCAGGCGTTTCTGGCCCAGGCGCTCGCGCTCAAGACGACGGCGGACGTCACCACGGTCGACGGCGGAAATATCGCGGCCGCGATGCGCTAGCGCGTTACAAGGTGTCGACGCTGAGCACGCCGCTTTCGATCAACGCCTCGATTGCGGCGCGGTCCATGCCGAGTTCTCGTGCGATCGCAACGCTGTGTTCGCCGGCGCGCGGAATATCGCGGCGACGTCCCAGCCGCTGATCGCCGAATTGCAGCGGCAGCGCCGGGATGCGCGTCACCCGGCCGTCCGGCAGCGACACCTCCACCATCCCGCCCGGCACGTTGAGCTGCGGATCGTCAAACAATTCATCGGGACGCCGGATCGGCGCATAGGGCAGCTTCGCCTGCTCGCACATTGCGACCATCCGGTCGCGGGTGAACGTCTTGAACAGCTCGCGCAGCAGCGGGATCAGGCGTTCGCGCGCGGCAACCCGCTGCGGATTGGTCGCAAGCGCCACGTCGGCAGCCAACGCCGGCTGATCGAACACTTCGCAGAAGGTCCGCCACTGGGTGTCGGTCACCACCCCCACGAAGATTTGCAAACCGTCGCGTGTTTCAAATACGTCGTAGACGGCCCAGGCGGAAATCCGGTCCGGCATCGGGTTCGCGGGCTTTCCGGTGACGGCGAACTGCGCCATGGAGCTCGCGACCAGAAACGCGACGTTCTCGTAGAGCGAGCTTGTGACGTGCTGCCCAGCACCGCTCCGCTCGCGTTCGTGCAGGGCCGCCAGGATGCCGATGACTGCGAACATGCCGCCCATCATGTCGTTGACGGGAGCACCCGCGCGCAACGGCCGGCCGGGCGGGCCCGTCATGTAGGCAAGCCCGCCCATCATCTGCACCACTTCATCGAGCGCCGGGCGGTGCTCGTAGGGACCGGCAAGAAAGCCCTTCAGCGAGCAATAGATGAGGCGCGGATTGAGCGGCGCGAGCGCACCGTAGCCAAGCCCGATCTCGTCCATGCGGCCGGGGCGGAAGTTCTCGATCACCACGTCGGAGCGGGCCACCAGCTCCCTTGCGAAGGCGAGCCCTGCGGGATTGGCGAGGTCGAGGGCGACGCTGCGCTTGTTGCGATTGAAGGTGATGAAGAAGCCGGCCCCCGCCCCCGGCAGCCGCCGCGTGTTGTCACCGCGTCCCGGGGGTTCCACCTTGATGACGTCCGCCCCCAGATCCGCGAGCACCAGCCCGCAGGTCGGTCCCATGACCATGTGCGAGAACTCGACCACCCGCACCCCTTCGAGTGGAAGCGGTGATGCCATGGCGGTCCTCCTGTTGGGCCGGCGGTCTCGTGCCCGCGGCCGGCTGTCATTCTATGGACCTGCGCATCGCTTGGCAGGAGCCTGCGCGCCTCGAACCCCGGTACCGACTTGGATAGCCTGCGCGCATAGCTACATGTGAATAAAGCCGGCATGACCGGTCACGAAAACGTGTAATTCTTCCAAGAACGGTTCGAAATTGCCTTCGGCGAGAAACGGAATTTCCCAAGCGGGCAAAACTTAATAATCATCTTAACGATCTTATGCATTTCTGCATATCTGCGCCGCAGCATTATGGATTTAAATCGTCATTTCAAATACTTATTTGCAGCGCAACAGATCGACAACCGCAGCCTCTGCTGCAGTGCAACTTTACGGAGGGCGACATGTTTATCGCCAATGTTCTTGGTCTCCTGCGCTCCTGGCGCCGCTACAACGCCAGCATGCGCGAACTCAATCAGCTCGGTGACCGCGAGCTCCAGGATATCGGTATTTCCCGGTCGGATATTCCACGTATTGCTTGGGAGAACGCGCAACGCTGAGCTGCTCCTCCCCGGCTCACGTAGCGCTGTTTCCGCGAAAGCGCCCGCCCCTATGGCGGGCGTTTTTGCGTATTAATCGCCCCGGTACCAATCCGCGAGCGGCCGTACCTCCGGGAGCTCGCCGCTGTTGCGCACCCAGGTATCGAACGCCCATTTCTGGCCGGTCTTGACCTCCGTGAGCACGGCGGTCGAGTGCACCCAGTCAAACGTCATTCGCGACACGTACGGCTCGACGCGGTGATAGTGCAGCAGCCCCAGCTGCTGCAGCATCAGCAGGATCGACGTCGTGTTGAGCGAGGACTCGACGCAGTCGACTTGCGAGGGATCCCCCGACGAACTGGCCGTCGCCCGCGCCCGGGCGCCCGCGGTGCCGGCTTCGGGCGCGATCCGCTTGCCGTACCAGGCGACGGCCTTGGCCACCGCGGCTCGTTCGGCTTCGGCATTCGCGGGCTTTCCAATGATCTTCCTGAGCTCGGCGTGATCGTTGGCCCCGAAGCCGATCAGCGTGCGAAATTTGCACGCAAAGCCGTGGCAGATGACGACGCGCTCGGTGCTCGGAACCGGCAGCGATTGGGCCGCGAACTGGCTCGCAATCTGCTCGGAGGCCGTATCGTCCACGGTCGCGCCAGCCAGCATGGCGGCAGCGAGGAGCGCAAAGCCTATTCTGACGCAGGCCCCCATGAGCAGCCCCCGTTGACTTCCGGGGCATTTTTCACGACCACCTTGCGGATGCAACCGGTTCATATCGTCGGGGGCGGCCTCGCCGGGTGCGAAGCCGCCTGGCAGCTTGCCGGCCGGGGCGTTTCCGTCGTTTTGCACGAGATGCGCCCGGTGCGCATGACCGACGCGCACAAAACCGCGGGCCTGGCCGAACTCGTGTGCTCGAATTCGTTTCGATCCGACGATTCCGAGACCAATGCGGTCGGCTTGCTGCACGAGGAGATGCGGCGGCTGGGCTCGCTCATCATGCGGGCCGGCGACGTCAACCAGGTGCCGGCGGGCGGTGCGCTCGCGGTCGATCGCGACGCGTTCTCCGCGGCGGTGATGACAGCGATCGAAAACCACCCGCTGATCGCGCTTCGGCGCGAAGAGATCGGTTTCCCGCCGCCCGATTGGGACAGCGTCATTATCGCGACCGGTCCGCTCACGTCGCCGGCGCTCGCGGACGCCATCCGGCAGCGAACCGGCGAAGATGCGCTTGCGTTCTTCGATGCCATCGCCCCGATTGTGGATCGCGACAGCATCGACATGAACGTCGCCTGGTTTCAATCGCGCTACGACAAGGCGGGACCCGGCGGCACCGGCGCGGACTACATCAATTGTCCGCTCACGCGCCCCCAATACGACGCGTTCGTTGACGCGTTGACGGCCGGCGACAAGACCTTTTTCCACACGTGGGAAGACACACCCTACTTCGATGGCTGCCTGCCGATCGAGGTGATGGCCGAACGCGGGCGCGAGACGCTGCGCCACGGACCGATGAAGCCATTTGGCCTGACCGATCCGCACACGCCGCAGAAGCCCTATGCCGTGGTGCAGCTGCGCCAGGACAATCGCCTCGGCACGCTGTTCAACATGGTCGGCTTTCAGACCAAGCTCAAGCACGCGGAGCAGGTTCGCATTTTCCGCACCATCCCGGGGCTCGAGGGCGCGCAATTCGCGCGCCTGGGCGGCGTTCATCGCAACACGTTTCTCAATTCACCGACGCTGCTGGACACCACGCTGCGGTTGAAGGCCGAGCCGCGGCTGCGCTTCGCCGGTCAGATCACCGGCTGCGAAGGCTATGTCGAGTCGGCGGCGATCGGATTGCTGGCCGGCCGCTTTGCGGCCGCGGAGCGTTGCGGTTTGCGCCTCGTGCCGCCGCCGCCCACGACCGCGCATGGGGCGCTTCTTGGCCACATCACGGGCGGCCATGTCGAAACGATCGACGCCGGCCCGCGTTCGTTTCAACCCATGAACGTCAACTTTGGTTTGTTCCCTCCCCTCGACGTCGCGGTGCGCGCCGCCGATGGCGCAAGGCTCAGGGGACCTGCCAAGACCATCGCCAAGAAACGGGAGTTGACCGCACGGGCGCTGCGCGACCTTGACGGGTGGTCGCGCAGCGGGCCGATGTCGTCGCAGATCGGGCAGGCGCATCAGGACGTCGACCGCCTGACTCCGGTGTCTTGAGTCCTTGACGGCCGATCGGATGACTCTGCCAGCCTCCCTGAACGAGCGATGGCGCAGCACGCTGGTGCTCAAGCGCGATATCTTCTCAACGGTCGAGCGCGGCCGGTTCGCGACGCCGGCGGGCGAGACCGATGCGGTGCTGCGCCGGCTCGATCAGATTCCGTGGTGGACGCGGCCGATCGCCCGGCACCTGTTTGATCGCGAGCGGCGCGCGCTGGCGGCTGCCGATTCACTCGATGTCGGCCCGCGGCTGTTGTTGGCTGAAGACAGTTTCCTGGTCCGCGGATTCATCGACGGGGTGGCGTTGCATGTCGCGCGTCCGTACGGCGATCGGGCGTATTTTGCCGCCGCCAAATCGGCGCTGCGCCGGCTTCATCACGCCGGGGTCTGCCACAACGACCTCGCCAAGGAACAGAACTGGCTGCGAGGCACGGACGGCAAGCCCTATCTCACCGACTTTCAACTCGCGTTCGTGTTCCACCGTCGCAGCAAGATCTTCCGGCTCGCCGCCTATGAGGACCTGCGTCATCTGCTCAAACACAAGCGCAGCTACGTGCCCGATGCGCTCACCGCATCGGAACGGCGCGTGCTGGCGCGCAAAAGCCTTCCCACCCGTGTATGGATGGCGACCGGCAAACGCGTCTATCGCCTCGTCACGCGCGGCGTATTCGGGTTCACCGATCGTGAAGGCGGCGGGCCGCGCCTTGTGCGCGATGCTCCGCTGATTACGGCTGCGCTGCAGCGCGACCCGCGGGTGCGCGATGCGGCTGTAGTTGCATTTCCGGACCGGCGCGCCGGAACCGCGCTCTACGCATTCATCGAATCCGGTGAGCCGCTCTCGGAGCGTCAGATCCAGGATATCGTTGCGGGCTGCGGGGCAAGGCCGCCCGAGCGCACCCAGGTGGTCGACGCGATGCCGCGCGACCCATCCGGCCGGGTGCGTGCCGAAATCCTCCAGCTTGTCGCCATGAACCAGGTCGATCTGATCGAACCCCTGCTGCGGGACCAGGGCGAGCGCGACATCATGTCCCGGATCATCGCGGGCCGACAGAATTTTCGCGATCGGTTCGCGTTCTGAATCCAGACGGCGCCTCGACGAGCCGATGGCCTCTACGACTTGGGGGCGTCCGTCGGTTCATAGTGGATGAGCCAAAGCTCCAATGCGGCGAGGTACATGACGAGGAGGCCAACTCCAACGTCAATGCGCATTGCGGAGGTGTGGACGAAACCCAGCAGCCACGGAGATGCCACCAGCCAGGCGCCACAGGCGACAACGATCCATTCTTCCCATTCGGCAAACAGCAGAAGCGCCGCCGCCGACAACGCGACAATCACCGCGCCGCTCACCCAGGCATCGGCCCGCGCGGGCCCACGCGCCACCGCCATCACCCACGGTGACAGCAACAGCATCGCGCCCAAAATCAGGATGTAGACGTCAAGGACGGCTTCGCGTCTCGGCAACACGGTGCGCTGCATGGTCGCACCTCCACATCAAACCATGGTTCGGCGTCGACGCCGTCGCGCAAACCGTCCGCCGCCGTACCGTATCAGGATGAACGCACGCGATCGGCAGTCGTTAATCAACAAAAGCGCCGCGTGTCCGGTTGCACCAAGGCGCGCGGACAAGTTGGCGCAGGATGGAATGAGGGAATGAGCAAGGAGAGCAGAATGACAAGAACACTTCTTAAAATGGGCGTCGCTGCAGCTTTCATGGTTGTGAGCGTCGGTGCGTGGGCCGCCGGCCCCAACGACGGGCCCAAGTACCCGAACACGGCCACCAACAAGCACTACACCGATCAGCGGATCATGGACCACAACAACGCGGCTCCCCGCTATCCGGTGACCAGCAACCCAAATAAACACTACACCGATCAGCGCATCATGGATCACAACAACGCCGCGCCGCGCTATCCGACGACGACGGCCAGCAGCCAGAAGCCAAGCCAGGCTTCTCGGGCCGGCCAGCGCACGCGGGTGGTCCATGTCAGGCGCGCACCGGCGGTGCATGCCAACGCCGCGCTTGCCCATCACGGGTGACCTGACGGGCTGTTGACGCTGCCAGCCGTTGTGCTGGTGGTGCTAAGGGGACGGCGATGAGCCGTCCCCTTTGCGTTGGTCGGCCCCTCACCATCGGGAGACAAGCTTTTCCACTGAAAAGTGTCGTAAGGATCGCTATAAATCGATGATCCTGCTCCTAGTGTCCCGGCCCGCCATAAGTCTCGATGCAAACTTCGCCTGAAGCGGACTTCCGACATCGTCTAGAGCGTGCGCTCGAAATCCCACGCGCGCTGCGCGCCTTCGTCCGGGCGCGTGAGTCGAGCCTCGTTGTCGTTGCCGCCGCCGTCGGTTGCCTCGCCGGCCTCGGCGTGGTGGCGATGAGCTTTGCGACCAACGTGCTGCATTGGTTGTTGTTCAGAGTTCCATGGGGCCAGCGGCTCTCGGCGGCCGATTGGGTCGATCCGACCCTCGCGATCGCCGTACCGACCGCCGGCGGCTTGTTGTTCGGGCTGGGCCTCGCGCTGGTCGCCCGCTGGCGGCCCTTGCGCGAAGTGGATCCGATCGAGGCGAATGCGCTCCACGGCGGCCGCATGTCACTACGCGGCAGCCTCAACGTCGTGCTGCAAACGGTTTGGTCGTGCGGCGTCGGCGCTTCGGTCGGCCTTGAGGCCGGTTACACCCAGCTCGGCGGCGGCGTGGCGTCCCGGATCGGCCAGGCGTTTCATCTGCGTCGGCAAGACCTGCGCATATTGGTTGGTTGCGGCACGGCCGGCGCGATTGCCGGCGCGTTCGGCGCACCGCTTGCCGGCGCCTTCTACGGTTTCGAGCTTGTCATCGGGACCTATTCGGTTGCCGGTCTCACGTCCGTCGGCATCGCCGCGCTCACCGGTTATATGGTGGTGCACTGGATCGACCCCGCGTCGCTCGGAATTGAGACGATCTATGTCTCGCACGTCACCGTATCCGACCTCGGTATCGCGGCCGCGGTCGGGCTCGCGGCCGCCGCCGTTGGCATCGCCGTGATGCGCGGCGTCGGTGTGAGCGAGCCGTTGCTGAACCTGCTGAAGATCAAACCATGGCTGCGACCTGCGCTGGGAGGCGCGCTGGTCGGGCTGATGGCGCTTGTCACCCCGCATGTGCTCGGCTCCGGACACGGCGCGATCCACATCGCCGCCATGATCGATCAGCCGATGGGCGTGGTCGCGGTCATGTTCGTGCTCAAGTGCCTGGCATCGATTGTGTCGCTCGGCACCAATTTTCGCGGCGGATTGTTCTTTACGTCGCTGCTCATCGGCGCGCTCGGCGGCCGGCTGTTTGCGAACGTCGTGTCGGCGGTATGGCCCTCGCTGGGGCTCGACCCGCACATCTACGCGATCATCGGCATGGGGGCCCTGTCGGCTTCGGTGATCGGCGCGCCGCTGACAATGACGTTCATCGCGCTCGAAACCACGGGCGATTTCTGGCTGACGGCGGCCGTTTTGATCGCCGTCATCATCTCGACCCAAGTGACCAGGGAGCTGTTCGGATACTCGTTTGCAACGTGGCGCTTCCATTTGCGCGGCGAGACCATCCGCAGCGCAGCCGACATCGGATGGCTGCGCGAGTTGACCGTCCGCCGGATGATGCGCGCCGACGTGCGCACGGTCGCCGCCCATACGACCGTCGGCCGATTTCGTCTCGTCTATCCACTTGGATCGACCGCACAGGCCGTCGTGGTCGACGAGCACCGGCGCTATGCGGGCATCGCGATCGTCGCCGAGGTGCACGCTTCGGAACTCGACCCGGCGCTTCCGGTCAAAGACGTCGTTCGCTACAGCGATATCGCCCTGTTGCCGAACATGACCGTCAAGGAGGCGGTCGAGGCGTTCGATCAAGCTGAAGCCGAAGCGCTCGCAGTCATCGATTCACCCGAGAGCCGGCGCGTGATCGGTCTGTTGTCGGAAACCTACACGTTGCGGCGCTATTCGGAAGAACTCGAGCTCCAGCGCCAGAACCTGGTCGGCGATTGACGCCGCGCGCTTGTGTGCCGGCACTCGTTTCAGAACGCTTCCCGGAACGGCCGCAGATCGACTTCCTGGGTCCAGGCCGAACGCTGCTGGCGATGGATTTGCCAATAGGTATCGGCGATCGCGTCGATGCCGAGCAGACCATCCTCGCCGCGCTGTTTGACGAGGTCCGGCTGGCGGCTCAACAGCCGATCGCCCTCGATGCCGCCATCGATCACGACGTGGGCGACGTGAATTCCGAGCGGCCCGAACTCGCGCGCCATGCTCTGCGCAACCATGCGCAGGCCAGCCTTGGCGGCGGCGAATTGCGCAAAACCCGGCTTGCCGCGCAGGCTTCCGGACGCGCCGGTGAAGATCACGGTTCCCCGCCCCAGCGGCACGAGCCGGCGCGCCGCTTCGCGACCGACCAGGAACCCGGCGAAGCAGCCGACACGCCAAAAATCCTCGAACAGGTCGGCCGAGAGCTCGCGAAAATCGATCTTGCGATTGTTGCCGGCATTGAACACGACGAGGTCGGCGGGGTCGAAGCCGTCCCCCGGCGCCATCGCGCGGTCGAACAGGCGAATGACGTCGGCTTCCTGGGTCGTATCGGTCGGCACCGGTGCGGCCGCGCCGCCTTTGGTCGTGATCGTGCGGACCACCTGTTCGATCGTGGTCGGCGTGCGGCCGGCCACCAGCACCTGATAACCCTCCGCGGCGAAGCGCCGGCACAGCGCGGCGCCAAGCCCGCGCTCGGCGCCGACACCGACGACGACAGCGGTCGGTCTACCCATTGTTGCCTCCACGGCTTGCCTTGGCCTGCGGTGGATGATGAAACCAGGTTCCCGCCATCACGGCCGCGAATATCGTGATCCCGTACACCACGAGCCCGGCGGCGAGCGCGGCGAACAGCCAGCTGAGCGAGCCGGTGAGTTGCAGGACCGCCCACCCGCCGCCCGCCGCGATGAACAGGCGCAGGAAGCCGCCGGTCAGCGGCCAGAACAATCGCCCGGCGCCTTGCGACGAAAAGTAGAGCGCAAGTCCGAGCCCAAAGAATCCATAGAACGGCCCAACCGCGCGCAGATAGGCGCTCCCGGCTGCCACCACCTGCGGATCGGAGCTGAACAGCGTCAGCCAGGCGCCCGGCCAGATCGCGGCGGCAAGACCGATCGTCTCCGTGACCGCGAACGCGATCGTGCAGCCGATCAGGGCGATGCGGAGCGCGCGGTCGCGTTGACCGGCGCCGATGTTGGTGCCGACCAGCGCCACCAGCGGCGCGCCCAAGCCGAACACGATCGGTACCAGCAGATATTCGAGCCGGGCACCGGTGCCAAATCCCGCCACCGCACTCGCACCGGCCACGCTTGCGACCAGCGCCGTCGTGAATGCGACAATCACGTTGGTCAGCACCGCGGAGATCGAGCTGAAAAAGCCGACCGCCAGGATGGTGCGAAACAACGGCCAGCGCGGCCGCGAGAGGCGCAAGCGGGCGACATTGCGCCCGGACAGAATGTACCAGCCCATGACCGCGGTCGCGCCGGCGTAGAACAACACCACGGCCACGCCGCCGCCGGCAATTCCGAGCGCCGGAAACGGCCCGATGCCAAAGATCAGGCAGGGCGAAAGCGGGACCAGGAACACCACGCCCGCGCAGGTCACCAGCGCCGGCACCAGCATGTTGCCGGTGCCGCGGATCACATTCGCGAGCGCGTTCATGGCCCACAGCAACACGTTGCCGCCGAACACGATATTGGAATAAAGCAACGCCGCCTCGAGCTCTCCGCCCCGACCGCCGAGCGCCTGGTAGATCGGCCGGCCGAACGCCAGCATCACGATCGAGAAGATCGCGCCGAGCCCCATATTGATGATCAGCGCATGCAGAACGAGTGCGTCCGCGTCATCACGGCGTCCGGCGCCGAGCGCCCGCGCGATCGCCGACGAAATCCCCCCGCCCATGGCGCCGGCGGAAATCATCTGCATCAACATGACCCCGGGGAACACCAGCGCCATGCCGGCAAGCGCATCGGTACCCAGTCGCGAGATGAACCAGGTCTCGATCAGGCCGGTGGACGCCTGCGCCAGCATGACCAGGACGTTCGGCCAGGCCAGCAGCAGCAAGGTGGATAGGATTGGCGCGGTCAGCAGCCGGCTGGTGCGCGGGTTGAATGCGGCCCTGCCCGGCTCGGAAACGACCGGCTCACGACGGCTGGCACTCTGGTCGAGGGCCGCGATGCTCATCGCGTCGTCCGTGGCCGGGCCGATCGACGGCGTGCCGGCGGCTTGGATGTTGCGGCCCGTTCGGGCGGGATCGCGCCATAGCGCTTGCGTACGCGCGCGTTCGCGGCAGGCCCCGCCACATAGCGGTGCTCGGCGTCGGTGATCGGGCGTCCGGTTTTGCGGTCAACCAGCACCGGATCCACCGGCACACCGCTCTCGGCGTCGACCAGCAGCACGCTCGGCCCCTCGGGGGCGAAATGCCGGTTGCCCCAGGTCAGCAATGCCACCGTCACCATCCGGAAATCGCGCCCGCGCGCGGTCAGCACGTACTCATCGCGCGGCGGATGCTCGCTGTAGCGGCGCCGCTCCAGTAGTCCGGCCGCCACCAGCGCGTTGAGTCGGCGGGTCAGCATGTTGGGCGCAATGCCGAGGCTTTTCTGGAACTGGTCGAAGCGCGTCATTCCGCGCAGCGCATCGCGCAGGATCAGGATGCTCCACCACTCGCCAACCCGTTCCAGGCTGCGGGCGACCGGACATGTCATGTTGCCGAAGCTCTTGTGGTGCATCCTACCTATTTGACCTTGTAACTATCATCATGCAAGTCACCTGCCGACTGGCAGTCCTGCGATTTCGGAATAGGATCGCGCCAGCGTTCACGCCTGGAGGAGCCAGATGAGCGAGACCGCAGCCGCCCGCACCCAGTCGGCGGTGTCCCCCGATACCGTCGTGGTTGTGGAAAACGGCAAGGGGCTGTTCGGGCAGGACCTGCTCAACGGCCGGCATCGGCTCGTCGCCGACGAACCGCGCGCGGTCGGCGGCGGGGATGCCGGTCCCAATCCGTACGAGCTTTTGCTCATGAGCCTCGGCGCCTGCACGTCGATGACGCTGCGGCTTTACGCACGGCGCAAGCAGCTGCCGCTGACCCGCGTCGCCGTGCGGCTGCGCCACTCCCGCATCCATGCCGAGGACTGCGCCGACTGCGAGACCAAGGCGGGCTTCATCGACCGCATCGAGCGCGAGATCGTGCTCGAAGGATCACTCGATGAGGACCAGCGCAAGCGCATGCTGGAGATCGCCAACATGTGTCCGGTGCACAGGACGCTGACGTCGGAAATATCAATCGTGACGCAACTCGCGCCGGCGTGAGCCAGGCGTCATTTAGGGCCATCCTTCGAGACGCACGCTCCTGCGGAGCGTGCTCCTCAGGATGAGGCCGTGGTTGTGGCCCACTCCTCGAACCTCGCAACACACTCGGTCCTCATCCTGAGGAGCGTCGCGCAGCGACGCGTCTCGAAGGATGGCCACCATGCTTTATTTCCAGAACCGCGCCGACGCGATCCTGGCGCCTTCCGCCATGGCGGCGAGCTTGGCCCACACCACGTCGGGATCGACCGCCGCCTGCCCGACCCAGGTGCCATAGCCGCAATCGCTGCCGGCGATCACCCGTTCGCGGCCGACCAGGTTGGCATAGCGCGCGATGCGCTGGGCGATCAGCTCTGGATGCTCGATGAAGTTCGATTTCGACTCGATCACGCCTGGGATCAGCACCTTGTCGTCGGGCAGCTTGACGTTCTCGAACAACTGCCATTCGTGCGCATGACGCGGATTGGCGGCTTCGAGCGAGATCGCGTGCGGCTTCACCAGCAATACGACGTCGATGATATCGGCCAGCGCGACGTCGCGATGGTGCGGCCCCTCGTAGTTGCCCCAGCACAGGTGAATGCGCAGCTGCTCGGCCGGGATATTCCGGAGCGCATGGTTGAGCGCGTCGATATGCTGCCGTGCCCGCTTCCGAAACTCAGCAAGGCTCAGGTCCGCGTACTGAATATGGCGCCCCATGGCGAGATCGGGACAGTCGATCTGCAACACCACGCCGGCGTTGGCGACGCATTCGTATTCGACCCGCATCGCCTCGGCGATGGCGTCGAGATAGGCCTCCTGACTGGGATAGTGATCATTGCGAAAGAACAGCGACACCACGCCGGGCGATGCGGCGCTCATGAAGGCCTCGCCGCCGCCGCTGGCCTTGATCCCGGCGGTCAGGTTGTCCACGTCGGTCAGCGCGGCTCCTTTATCACGCACGCCGATCGGCGCGTTGCAGGCTGGCGTCTTGCGGCGTGACCGGCCCGGGTCGCCGAACACGCGCTGAGCGAGGCGCGGAAATTCGGCCAGATCCTGATACACGAACGTATTGCCGGTGCCCCCGAACCCGTCGAGCCGATCTTTGATGTAGGTCGCATAGCTCGGCTTGGACACTTCGCCGTCGTTGACGAGATCAACCCCGGCGTCGCGCTGCTTGCGAACGACCTCCGCGACCGCCGCGCGCACCCGCGCCGCCAGCACGGCAGCGTCGACCGGCACCCCTTCCTCCTTCGCATACATCATGCGGACCAGATCGTCCGGCCGCGGCAGGCTGCCAGTGTGCGTGGTCAGGAAGCGCTCGGTGGAGTGTTTCATGTGGCTGCAACATTTCCCCTGTTGTATTTTCTGGCGAATTCGCTTCACAGGCGGGCCGCGACGGCGCGCAGGGTAACACGCGGATGGATCACAACAACATCGTCGTCGGCATTATCGCGGACACGCACGGCCTGCTGCGTCCGGAGGCGCTCGCGGAATTGAGCGGATCCGATCTGATCGTTCATGCGGGAGATATCGGAACCGCCGGCCTGATCGAAGAGCTCGGTCGCATCGCACCAACGTTCGCGGTTCGCGGCAACGTCGACACGGGCCCTTGGGCGGCGGGTCTCCCCGCCACCGCGGTGGTCGCGGTCGGCGCGCACAAGTTCTATCTTCTGCATGATGTCGCCGAACTCGACCTCGATCCGGCGGCGGCCGGCTTTGCCGCGGTGATCTACGGCCACTCGCATCAGCCGGCGGTCGAAACGCGCGATGACGTTTTGTTCCTCAACCCGGGCAGCGCCGGGCCGCGCCGGTTCAGCCTGCCGGTGACGCTCGCGCGCGTGCGTGTGACCAACGGCGAGCTGCACCCCGACATCGTCATCCTGGAGCCCTAACGCGGGCCATCAAGGCAACGGAAACCCGAACCAGGCGGCGCGCAGGAGCGCTATCAGGCGGGCGATCGGTGCGATTTCGACTGCGGCGAGCGCGCCGGGTCTGCGGCGGTGCAATCGCCTGAGCATGCTGGGCACGATCGCGACCGGCAATAGCGCCGGCCGCGCGTCCGCCGGCAACTGAGCCGCGCGTTTCAAAAAGGTGTCGAAGTGCTGCTCCGCGCGGTCGGTCAATTCGGCCAACGCCGCGCTGACCTGCTCGGTCGCGCTGCCGGCAAGCAGGTCCGCCGCACCGGCGCCGTGGCGGATCAGAACGTCGGACGGCACGTACACGTGGCCGCCTTCCGCATGCAGTGGTGCGACGGCGAGCAGCGTCGTCGTTCCGTAGGCGAGCCCGGCCGCGTCGGCCGCACCTGCGAACTCTTGCCCGTTCCAGGCGATGATGCGGGCGGCCGTTGCAAACAGCACGCTCGAGGTCCGGCGCACGTAGCCATCGAATTCCGCGAGCGTCGCAATCGGCTCCTGATAGAGATCCGATCGCCGCGCCTCGATCAGATCGAGCAGCGGTTGCGCCGAAAGCCGGCAGCGATCAAGCGTGTCGAGCAGCGCGCCGGCCACAGGGTGGCCCGCGACCTCGCCGGCGCCGGTGCCGGTCAATGCGTCGTACCACCATTGCAGGCGGATCTCGCCCGCAAGCGCCTCATGAGCAACTTCCGCGATCCGGGCAATCTCCAGGTTGAAGGCATAGAGCGCATAAAGATGCGGCCGGCTTTCGGCGGGTGCGAACAAGGTTGCAACAAAACGATCCTTGTCGGATGCCCTCACCAGCGCTTCGCAGTGCGCGTAGGCGGCCTCACCCATCGCTCGCTCACGGCACCGCGATCAGCAACGCGGCGATGCGCCGCCGTTCGCCCAGCAGAATATTGTAGGTACGCACAGCCGCCCCCGTTGTCATTGGCTCGACCACGATCCGATGTTCGCGGAACCTTGCGCGCAACGCCGGTGCAAGCGCAACCATGTCCACGCCGGTACCGATCAGGCAATGGTCGATCGACGCGGCGTTGGCAAAGACCAGTTGCAGAGCCTCGTCGTTGATCTCGGCCGGAGCCGCGACCGGTGACGCCCAGATCCCGTTGGGCAGACACAATAGCGATCCGCGATGCGACATGCCGGCAAACCGAAACCCGCCCATGCCGTAGGCATCGATCGGGGCGGCGCTGGGAAGATGCGGACGCTGGGCCGAGTCCTCGCTCACGCCCGCTCAGGGCCGCGCCTTGGCGGCGGCCGGCGGGGACGCCTTGGCGGGCGGCGCTGGGGTATCGGTCGCCGGCGCCGGCGTCTCGACGTGCTCGGTGCGCCCGGTCCCGACCCCGAGGTAGATCAGGATCGGCGAGGCGATGAACACCGACGTATAGGTGCCGACCAGCACGACGCCGAACATCATGGTGGCGGTGAAACTGTGGATCGCGGGACCGCCGAACAGCAACAACGCCAGCAACGACATCGCGACCGTTACGTGCGTGACGATCGAGCGCGACAGCGTTGAGTTGATCGAGACGTTCAGGAGGTCCGGCATCGACAGCCGCTTGTAGCGGCGCAGCATCTCGCGAATACGATCATAGATCACGACGGTGTCGTTGAGCGAATAGCCAAGGATGGTAAGCAGCGCCGCGATGCTGGTCAGGTCGAAATCGATCTGGGTCACCGACATGAATCCGAGCGTGAGCACCAGGTCGTGCACGTTGGCAATCATCGCACCAAGCGCGAACTGCCATTCGAACCGGAACCACAGGTACACCAGGATCGCCGCGATCGCGGCGAAAACGCCGAGAATGCCTTTGTATAAAAGCTCGCCGGAGACCCGCGGTCCGACCACCTCGATACGCCGGTAGTCGACGTCCGATCCGAGCGCGCCGCGCACCTTCTCCACCGCGGCTTGTTGCGCGGTTTCTCCGCCTGGTTGCTGGGCGATGCGGATGAGCACGTCGGCCGGCCCGCCGAACTGCTGCAGCTGCACCTCGCCCAGTCCGAGCGCGCTCAGCGTGGTGCGCATTCTCTGCAGGTCGGCAGTTCCGGATTTGGCCTGGATTTCGATCAGGGTGCCGCCCTGGAAGTCGATGCCGAAATTGAGGCCATGGGTAAAGTAGAGCACGATGGCCAGGATCGACAGCGCGGCAGACATCGGAAAACTGATGCGCCGAAAGCGCATGAAATCGAATTTGGTGTCGTCCGGAACGATACGTAGCAGGCGCACTGGATGTGTTCTCGTTGTTGTTCGGTCGCTTTAGTCAGATCGGCACGGTCTTCGGGCGCTGCCATTGCACCCAGCTCGCAACGATTAACCGCGTCAACGTGAACGCGGTGAACAGGCTGGTCGCGATGCCGATCCCGAGCGTGACCGCAAAGCCGCGCACGGGCCCGGTCCCGATCACGAACAGGACCGCGGCCGCGATGAAGGTCGTAATGTTGGAATCGAGAATCGTCGCTAACGCACGCGAGAAGCCGGCGTCGATCGCCGAGATCGCGGAGCGGCCGCTGCGCACCTCTTCGCGGATGCGCTCGTAGATCAGCACGTTGGAATCGACCGCGATGCCGACGGTGAGCACGATTCCAGCGATGCCGGGCAGCGTGAGGGTCGCGTTCAACAGCGATAGCACGCCGAAGATCATCGCGACGTTGATCGCGACCGCGATGTTGGCGAACAGCCCGAACAATCCATACGTTGCGAACATGAACACGACGACCAGGACGGCGCCCGCGTAGGAGGCAAGCTTGCCTTTCTGGATCGAGTCCTGCCCGAGCCCGGGGCCGACGACACGCTGTTCGATCGGCGTCAGCTTTGCCGGCAGCGCGCCGGCGCGCAGCAGGATCGCGAGCTCGTTGGCGCTTTCAACCGTGAAACTGCCGGAAATCTGCCCGCTGCCGCCGAGGATGGCCTCGCGGATGACCGGCGCCGAAATCACTTCGCCATCGAGCACGATGGCGAACGGCCGTCCGACGTTTTCCTGCGACACCTGCGCGAACCGGCGCGCGCCGGCGGTGTTGAACCGGAACGTCACGATCGGTTCCCCGCTGCGCTGATCGAACCCCGGCTGGGCATCGGTCAGATCCGCGCCCGACACCATGACCTGCTTTTGCACCAGCACCGGATACTTCTGTCCTCCCCGCGTTTCGTACAGCAGGTCGTCATCCGGCGGCACCCGGCCCTGCTGCACCGCGTCCTGCGGCGAGTTGGACACATCGACCAGGCGAAACTCGAGCTTGGCGGTCTTGCCGAGGATGCGCAGCAGCGCTTCCGGGTCGCCCAGGCCCGGCACTTGCACCAGAATCCGATCGATGCCCTGGCGCTGCACCGTCGGCTCGACCAGGCCAAGCTCGTTCACGCGCTTCTCGATGATCGGGATCGTCTGCTCGACCACCTGACGGATGCGTTCCGTCATGGCGGCTTCGGTGACGGTCAGCCGAACGAGGCCGTTGCCGGTGTCGCTCACGGCGAGCGAGCGCTGTCCGGTTCCGCCTAGCAGCCCGCCCAACGGCACCGATAGCTCGCGCAGCTTGCTGTAGGCGGTCTGAAAGTCCGAGCCCTCGCGAATCCGCACCTCGACCGTGTCGCCGCGGATCACCAGTCCGGTGTAGCCGATCTTGGCGTCGCGCAGCACGCGCCTGACGTCGTCGCGCACCTGATCGAGCTTCTGCTGACGCACGTCGTTGGCGTCGACCTCGAGCAGAATGTGCGAGCCGCCCTGCAGATCGAGCCCGAGCACCACGTGCCGCTGCGCCCACTCCGGCCAGCGCGCCACAGTCTGCGGGCTGAAGAAATTCGGGACCGCACACAGGCAGATGATCACCGCGATCGCCACGATCGCAATCGCCTTCCAGCGCGAGAAATAAAGCATGAGACTTAGCTCGCCTCGTCCTTCACTGGCTCGCCCTTGGCGCGCACGTCCGAGATCATCTGGCGCAGCTGACGCACCCGCACGCCGTCGGCGATCTCGACTTCGATCTGATCGTCATCGACCACCTTGGTGATCTTGCCGACCAGCCCGCCCGAGGTCACCACGGTGTCGCCGCGCCGCACGTTCTTCACCAGTTCCTGATGCTGCTTCACCTTCTTTTGCTGCGGTCGCAGGATCAAAAAATACATGATGACGAAAATTGCCACGAACGGGAGCAACGACATGAACATGTCGCTGTTGCCGCCCCCGAAGCCCTGGGCAAATGCGGGCGTGATGAACATCGAGTTTCCCTCTATTCGGTGGAGCGCTGCCGCTGTGCAAACGGGCCCCGGTCCGCCGGATGCGGCCCCAAATCGCGCGCGACTATAGCGGCCGCGAGCCCGATTGCAACGTGACACGAGGCCGGCTCAACCGTCGGCAGAATGGGCTAATCTAAGGCAAAACGGGCCATTCGCCTTAACTCACGCGCCAATCGCCGCAGATGAGGCAAAATCCCATACCACTCGCGCGCGTTTCGCGATAAGCCAGCGGCGCAACGAAGGTCCCGTAATGTCAGAAGCCCGAAAACTCCACGTGTCCCCCGACGGCGATCTGCTGGGGCGCATCGCCGACGCGCTCGAGCGGCTGGCGCCCGCGGCCCCGGACGCGCCGGATTTCTCCGCCGCGGATGCGTTCGTATGGCATCCGTCCGGACGCCGGCTTGCCAGCGTCAAGCGGGTGAACCGCGTTGATATGGCGCTGCTCAAGGGCATCGACCGCATGCGCGATATCCTGGTCGAGAATACCGACCGCTTCGCACGCGGCCTGCCCGCCAACAACGCGCTGCTGTGGGGCGCGCGCGGCATGGGGAAATCGTCGCTGGTAAAAGCGGTGCACGCGTCCATCAACGCGCAACTCGGCGCCAAGGCCGGGCGGCTCAAGCTGATCGAGATTCACCGCGAGGACATCGAGAGCCTTCCCGATCTGATGGCGGCGCTGCGCGGCGTGCCGTACCGGTTCATCGTCTTTTGCGACGACCTGTCGTTCGATGCCGAGGATACATCCTACAAGTCGCTCAAGGCGGTGCTCGAAGGCGGGATCGAAGGCCGGCCCGAAAACGTGATCCTGTACGCGACGTCGAACCGGCGTCACTTGCTGTCGCGCGACATGATGGAGAACGAGCGCTCCACCGCCATCAATCCGGGCGAAACGGTCGAAGAAAAAGTATCGCTGTCGGATCGGTTCGGGCTGTGGCTCGGCTTCCACCGCTGCAGCCAGGACGAGTTCCTGGCGATGGTTGCGGCCTACGTCGAACACTTCAAGATTCCGGCCGAGGCCGATACGGTGCGGCGCGAAGCGCTGGAATGGGCGACGACCCGCGGTTCACGCTCCGGCCGGGTCGCCTGGCAATATGTGCAGGATCTGGCTGGCCGGCTCGGGGTTGCGATCAGCGGAAGCTGATGTGGCTTCCGCTCTGCGTTGGCCTCACGCGCCCGGCAGGTACTGGGTTGGATCAACCGGCGCCGAGCCCTTGCGGATTTCAAAGTGCAGCTGTGGCGACGTGACGTTGCCGGTCTGGCCCGACTTGGCGATCACTTGACCACGACGAACCTGGTCCCCGCGTTTGACCAGTATCTCACTGGTGTGCGCGTAGGCGGTCACAAACCCATTGCTGTGGCGGATCAACACGAGGTTGCCGTAGCCTTTGAGTTCGCTGCCGGCATAGGCGACGACGCCGTCCTCGGCTGCGTGCACCGGAGTTCCTTCCGGCAGCGCCAGGTTGATACCGTCATTCTGCTGGCCGTTGCCCATGGCGCCCGCGCCTGAGATCACGCGGCCCCGCGCGGGCCACCGAAACGACGGCATGGCGGCGTCCGCGGCCTTGGCGGCAGCGCTCGCGTCCGGCGTCACCACCTGCGCAGCCGGCGGGCTCACCATCGCCACTTGCTGCTCCGCCGGTGCCGGCGCCGCCTTCGGGGCGGGTGCCGGAGCGGGCTTCGCCGTTGAGGCGAGCGCGACTGTCTGCTGTTTGGGAGTCTCCGGCGGCTTGTGCGCCACGACTGTCTTCTTGTGTTCGGAAACTTGTTCGGCAACGTGCGGCGGCCGCGCCGCAGCGCTGGGAGCGGCCAGCTGCGCGGTCTCAACCCGCGCCGGCGGTGAAGGTATCGTCGGCTGCATCTGGCTGTATTGCGCGCCAGTTGCACCTTCCTCAAACCGCGCAGTGTCGGAGCTGCACCCGGCGACAGCGCCCGCGAGCGCCGCCAGAACGGCCGCCCGCCCCAGCGGACCGATCATCACAACGATACGCATCTCACCCACCCGTACGCACCCACGTAGGGTTCGACTTAAACACACGCCGAGTAAATATTGCCTTAAGGGTTAATCCGAACGAGTCGTGGCGCAGGCCCGGCGCCGCGCGCCGATGGGTTAAAGCTCGCGCGCCTTGCCGGGGACCAAAGGCACGAAGCGCACCGGGATCAGCTCCCGGCGCACAATTCCCTCGGCGGTCTTGGTGAGCTTGACGAGGTGCTGTGTGCCGCTCGGCGGGCCGAGCGGAAGGATCATGACGCCATTCTCATTGAGCGCATCGAGCAGGGGCTCGGGAACCCGGTCGGTCGCCGCGGTTACGATGATGCGGTCAAACGTGCCGCGATCCGGCAGTCCGGCGACGCCGTCCGCCACGACGATCTCGACGTTGTGGTAGCCGAGCGTCTCGATCCGAGCCCGCGCCGTTTCCGCCAGCGTGCGATAACGCTCGACGGTGACAACCTCGCGGGCGAGCCGCGACAGCACAGCGGCCTGGTAGCCCGAGCCCGTGCCGATTTCGAGCACCCGATGGTGCGGGCGCACGTCGAGTTGCTCGGTCATGTAGGCGACGATGTAGGGCTGGCTGATGGTCTGCCCGCACGCGATCGGCAATGCGTGATCCGCGTATGCGTCGGCGCTGTAGTCAGGCGGGACAAAATACTCGCGCGGGACCTCGTCGAGCGCGCGCATCACCGATTTGTCCAAAATACCGCGCTGGCGCATCTGGAGCTGGAACTCCATGCGCCCGACATGCTCGTCGCTGTGCGCCCTCGCCATCACGGTCTTGAAGCGTCGCGCCGCGCCCGGTCCCCGGACTTGAGGACCGAGCCGGCGTACCATCATACGCAAGCAATTATTAACGTTCTCAATAAATAAGCCGCCAAAGAAGCGGCGGTTGCCGCGCCGGCGCCGCGTCGGCACGTCAGGCCAGAATGTCGGTGAGCTTGGTGAGAAACGGCTCATCGGTCATATCGAGCCGCAGCGGCGTCACCGAGACGTGGTTGTCGCCCAGCGCCGACAGATCGGTTCCAAGCGAAGGCGTCGGGCGCTCACGTCGATCGTAGGCGATCCAGTAGTACGGATTACCGCGGCCGTCGTGGCGGGCCTCGACCTTCAGCAGCGCCGCCTGTCCGCGGTGACCCTGGGTGCAGCTCGCAACCCCCCTCACCTCCGCGGGCGCGCAATCCGGGAAATTCACATTGATCAGGACGCCGCGCGGAATTCCGGCCGCGAGCACCTTGCGGATCACCTCGGGACCGAACCGCACGGCCGTTTCCCAGTACGGCTTCTGACGCGTCGTCGCGCTGAACGACAGCGACAACGCGAATGATGGAATCCCCAGAATGGTGCCCTCGATCGCGCCCGCGATCGTGCCGGAGTAGGTCACGTCCTCCGCAACATTGCGCCCGCGGTTGACCCCGGAGAGCACGAGGTCGGGGCCCTTGCCGTTGAGAATATGGCGCACCCCCATCACGATGCTGTCGGTCGGCGTGCCCTTCACGGCAAACCGTCGTTCCTCCACCTGGCGCAGGCGCAGCGGATCATTGAGCGAAAGCGAGTGCGAGACGCCGGACTGATCGCTTTCCGGCGCGACGATCCAGATGTCGTCCGAGAACGCGCGCGCGATCTCGGCGCAGACGTCGAGCCCCGGCGAATGGATGCCGTCGTCGTTGGTAATCAGGATGCGCATGTCAGTCTCGCCCTGGCCGGGCATGACCTAGCACAAAAGCACAGGCCACAATCAAGCGGCGCGCTCGATCTTCTCTCGTCCGCCCATATACGGCTGCAGCACCTTCGGCACGGCGATCGATCCGTCGGCCTCCTGGTAGTTTTCCATCACCGCGATCAGCGCGCGGCCGACCGCGACACCGGAGCCGTTGAGCGTGTGCACGTGGCGCACCGCGCGTCCTTCCCGGGTGCGATAGCGCGCGTTCATGCGGCGGGCCTGGAACTCGCCACAGACCGAGCACGAGGAAATTTCGCGATACATGTTTTGGCCGGGCAGCCAGACCTCGATGTCGTAGGTCTTTTGCGACGGAAACCCCATATCGCCGGCGCACAGCGTCATCACCCGGTAGTGCAGGTCGAGCCGGCGCAACACCTCCTCGGCACACGACAGCATGCGCTCGTGCTCGTCCTTGCTGGTTTCCGGCGTGGCAATCGAGACGAGCTCGACCTTGGTGAACTGATGCTGGCGGATCATGCCGCGCGTGTCCTTGCCGGCCGCGCCGGCCTCGGCCCGAAAGCACGGGGTCAGGGCGGTGAGCCGCATAGGCAATTCGGCTTCGTCCACGATCGACTCGCGCACCAGATTGGTGAGCGGGACTTCGGCGGTCGGGATCAGCCAGTGATCCGTCGTAGTGCGGAATTGATCCTCCGCAAATTTAGGCAACTGCGCGGTGCCAAACATAACGGCGTCGTGCACCAGCAACGGCGGATTGACCTCCGTATATCCGTGTTCGCCGGTGTGGAGGTCGAGCATGAACTGCCCGATCGCCCGCTCAAGCCGCGCCAATCCTTGCTTGAGCACCACAAAGCGCGCGCCCGAGAGCTTTGCCGCGGTCTCAAAATCCATCTGGCCAAGCGCTTCGCCAAGTTCGAAATGCTGCTTGGGCGCGAAGGCGTAGTTTGACTTGGCACCGAAACGGTGATGCTCGACGTTGTCGTCGGCATCCTCGCCATCGGGCACCTCGTCGAGCGGCAGGTTGGGAATTTCGGCGAGCGCCGTGTCGAGATCTCCGGACACCGCCTTTTCTTCGGACTCCATCGCCGGGATGGCGTTCTTTAAGTCCGCGACCTCCGCCATCAGCGCATTCGCGGTTGCCTCGTCCTTCTTGGCCTTCGCCTGCCCGATCTCCTTGGAGGCTGAATTTCGCCGCGCCTGCGCGGCTTCGAGCTTTTGGATGAGCGCGCGCCGGCGCTCGTCGACGGCGAGCAGGCGTTCGGCGGCCGGCGCAAGGCCGCGGCGCCCAAGGCCGCGATCGAACGCTGCGGGATTCTCGCGGATCCACTTAATGTCGTGCATGGAACGCCGTGCCTATTCCGCCGGCTTGGGGGCCGCCGCCGCGCTCGCCGCCGCGGCTGCCTTCTTCTCCACGGCGCGCACCGCAAAGATCGATCCCTCATAGAGAACGAGCAGCGGAACCGCGAGCGACATCTGGCTGAGCACGTCCGGCGGCGTGAGCACGGCGGCGATGATGAAGCAGATGACGATGAAGTAACGGCGCTTCGACTTGAGCTGGTCCGACGTAATGATGCCGGCGCGGCCGAGCAGGGTCAGGATCACCGGCAGCTGGAACGCGACCCCGAACGCGAAGATCAGGCTCATCACCAGCGACAGATACTCGCCGACCTTGGGAAGGAGCGCGATCTCGGCGTGCCCGTCGCCGCCCTGCTGCATGCCGAGCGAGAAGCGCACCAGCATCGGCATCACGACGAAGTAGACAAGCGCCGCGCCCATGACGAAGAAGATCGGGGTTGCGACCAGGTACGGCAGGAACGCCTGGCGCTCGTTGCGATAGAGGCCGGGCGCGACGAATTTGTAGATCTGCGACGCAACGACCGGAAAGGAGATGAACGCCGCGCCGAACATCGCGACCTTGAGCTGGGTCACGAAATATTCCAGCAGTGCGGTGTAGATGAACTTCGAGTGCTCGACGCCGGCCACCCAAACGAACGGCCAGACCAGCACGTTGTAGATCTGCTTGGCGAAGAAGAAACAGGCGACGAACGCCACCGCAAACGCGATCAGGGCTTTGATCAGCCGCGCCCGCAGCTCGATCAGATGTTCGAGCAACGGCGCCTTGGTGGCCTCGATTTCCTTTTCTTCTTCTTCGGTTCTCATGGCGAGCCGCCCCCGGCTCGCTTCGTGTCCGTAGCCGGTGCGACCGCTTCCGGTTCCGGCGCCGGCTGATCGGGCTGGGCAGCTGGCGCGGCAGAGGTTTCGGTCGTTGCCGGCGCTGGCGTGGCGGTCTCCGGGTTGGCCGCAGGTGCGGTCTCGGCCGAAGCCGTCGAGGACGCGTCGAACTTTCCGAGGTACTCGGTCGGGTCAAGCGGCTTCGTCAGCGTGCGCGCCACAGTGTTGAGGTCGTCGGCGTGCTTCTTGAGGTCCTCCATTTCGGCTTCACGCATGGCCTCCCGGAACTGGCTCTGAAACTCGGCCGCCATCCCGCGGATTTTTCCCATCCAGTGTCCGACGTTGCGCAGGACGCCGGGCAATTCCTTCGGGCCGATCGCGATGAGCGCGACCACAGCGATCACGAGGAGCTCGCTCCACCCGATATCAAACATCTTAAAACTCCAAGGGGCGCCCAACCCCGCGGCCGGCGCCCCCTGTCGATACTCTCGCGTGCGTCAACGGGCGGCAGACACAGCCCTGTGGGCGAGCGCGCTTACGGGCGACGATGCATTGTCGGCTAGACGTTGCTGCCCTCGGCCTTCTCTTCGGTCTGCGCGCGCGTTTTGAGGCTGGGCTCACCCGGTTGATGGTCGATCGTCTTGTGCGCGAGGCTCGGCTCGGGCGCCGCCGACTTTGCGGTGTCGTCCTCGGCCATGCCTTTCTTGAAGGCCTTGATACCCTGCGCGACATCGCCCATCAGCTCGGAAATCTTGCCGCGCCCAAACAGCAGCAGCACCACCCCGATCACGATGATCCAGTGCCAAATACTCAGGCCACCCATTGGCTTATCCTCCGCCCCCGGATCGCGCGCCGCGCGCAATCCCGCCGGGGCTTTGCGCTGAACCTAGGCGCCGGGAACGGCAAAAACAAGGACCAGCGCGGCGCGGAACGCGCTGCCAATCCGCGCAGGCTAATCCTGCGATGAGTCCTCGGACGCGGGTCGCGGGGCCAGCCCGATATCGAGGTCGCCGTCCTCCAACGGGTCCTCGTCCTCGCGCAGCGCCGGATCGTCGGACGGCGCCGGCACGCTGAAACCCGCGGGCAGGTTGCCGTCGAACAGGCCGGCACCCTTGAGCTCGTCGAGGCCGGGAAGATCCGACAGGGTCTCCAGGCCGAAATGCGAGAGGAACGCCTCGTTGGTGCTGTAGGTAATCGGCCGGCCCGGCGCCTTGCGGCGCCCCCGCGGACGGATCCAGCCGACCTCGAGCAGCACGTCGAGCGTCCCCTTGGCGGCGGTGACACCGCGGATTTCCTCGATCTCGGCGCGGGTCACCGGCTGATGGTAGGCAACGATCGCCAGCGTCTCGAGCGCGGCACGCGACAGCTTCTTCGGTTGGATCGCCTCGTGCGTCAGCAGCCAGGCCAGATCGTTGGCGGTGCGGAACGCCCACTTGTTGCCGATGCGGACCAGATTGACGCCGCGCGGCGCGTACTCGGTCTGCAGCCGGCGCAGTGCCGATCGCACGTCGGTCCCGGGTGGCAGGCGCGCGGCGAGCGTCTTCTCATCGAGCGGCTCGCCGGCCGCAAACAGCAGCGCTTCGAGCAGGCGCAACTCCTCGGGTCGCGCGTCGGCGTCCACCACGTCCTCCTCGATGTGGGTGAGTTCCTCAGCCAAACTCGACATCCTTGTGCCCTTCCCCAATGTCAACTCGTTGCCCCACCAGAGCCCGGCTCGCCGCGCCGACGCACATAAACGGGGGCGAAAGCCTCGTCCTGATGAATTTCCAATTGACCCTCGCGTGCCATTTCCAGGGTCGCCGCAAAGCTTGACGCCAGGACGGTCGCGCGCATCGAGGGTTCGACCACATACGCGATCAAGTACTGGTCGATCGCCGTCCAGTCCGTCGACATCTGGATCAGCCGTTCCAGCGTTGCGCGGGCTTCGGCAAGTGACCACACCTTGCGGCTCGTAAGCCGAACGCGCGCCAGCGCATGTTTCTGACGCTCGTTCGCATAAGCGGTCAGCAGATCGTAGAGGGTCGCCGACCATTGCGGCCGCTTGATCTCGTTGATCGGCTCCGGCGCGCCGCGTTCGAACACGTCACGGCCGAGCTGCGGTCGTTCGGTCAGGCGCTTGGCCGCAATCCGGATTGCCTCCAGCCGCTTGAGCCGCAGCGCCAGCGCATTGGCCAAGTCGGCCGCGCTCTCTCCCGCCGCTCCCGGCGGTTCCGGCAGCAGCAGGCGCGACTTGAGATAAGCCAGCCACGCCGCCATCACCAGATAGTCGGCCGCCAGTTCCAGCCGCAGCCGTCGCGCCTCCTCGATGAACGCGAGGTACTGATTGGCCAGCGCCAAAATCGAGATTTTCGCAAGATCGACCTTCTGCTCGCGGGCGAGCCCCAGCAGCAGGTCGAGCGGTCCCTCGAAGCCCTCCACATCGACGATGAGCGCCGGCTCGTCCGCGGCTCGTTCGGGATCGGGAGCGAATGCCGTGATCTGGGCGCCGTGGGTGTCGGTCATGGTCTTGTGTTCTTCGTGTCCGCGTCGACGGAGGTTCAGGACGTGGCCGTCGGGTCTGCACCACTTAGCAACGAACGCTGGTCCAACAGGCGCGCAAATTCGGCCCGCGCCGCCGCGAGATCAATGGCGCAGGCGGGCCGCCGGGCCGCCAGCGCCGCTGCCGCGCGCCGTTCGGCCGCTCCGGTCAGTTCTAAACTCTTCTCCGCAACTTCCTGCATCTCTTCAATTTTTCCATTGCAATGAAGCACGACATCGCAGCCGGCGGCGAGCGCTGCGGCGGTTCGCTCCGCAATCGAGCCCGCCAGCGCGCCCATTGACACATCGTCGCTCATGAGCAGGCCGTCAAACCCGATGAAGCCGCGAATCACATTGGCAATCATAGTCTTCGACGTGGTGGCGGGAAGCGTATCGACGGCCGTAAACACAACATGCGCGGTCATCGCCATGGGCAGCGCGGCCAGCGCCCGGAACGGAGCGAAATCCGTCGTCTCTAGGGTCGGACGGTCGGTGCGCACAATCGGCAGGCTTTTGTGGCTGTCCGCAGTGGCCCGGCCATGACCGGGGATGTGCTTGAGGACCGGCAATACGCCACCCTCCAGCAGGCCAGCGGCAATCGCAGCCGCGATCGCGGCGACCTTGTCGGGGCTCGTCCCGTAGGCGCGGTCCCCGATGACCGCATCCGCGCCGGGCAGCCGCAGGTCGGCGAGCGGCAGGCAGTCGACCGTGATGCCCAGCGCCGCAAGATCGGCAGCAATCAGCCGCGCACCAAGTTTCGCGGCTGCGATCCCGGCCGCCGGGTCTTGGTCATAGAGCTCGCCAAAGACCGCGCCCGCCGGATAGGCGGGCCAATGCGGCGGGGCCAGCCGTTGCACCCGCCCGCCTTCCTGATCGATCAGGACCGGGGCATCCTGGCGCCCCACGCACGCCCTGAAATCATCAATGACGTGCGCGACCTGCTCCGGGTTATCGATATTCCTCTTGAACAAGATGAGGCCCCAGGGATCGGCCTCGCGAAGAAATCGCCGCTCCGTCGGTGAGACCGAGATACCGCTCAGGCCGGTGATGAAGGCGCGCGCCATGGGGTCGGCCGTCGCTACCGCGGTCGGCAGCGGATTAAGGGCTGCAGGTCAGCTTGGTCCCGGCAGTTCAGGCGCGGACGCGCGCCTGCTGTTACGGCACGAAGCACTTGGCTCCGGCGGACTTGAGTTGCTGGCAAACCTGCACAGCATCATCGCGCGATGTGAACCCGCCGATCTGGGCCGCGTACATCGTCGGCTTGTCGGCCGATTTACGCTCGCGGACCTGCCGCTGACGTCCACCGAGCAGTTCGGCGTACTTCGATTGCGCGGATCGCAAAGAAGCTTCCGCCTCCTCCCGCGTATTCGAAGCAGATAGCTGCACCACGTAGTGGGTCGCAGCGTGCGCCGGCGGAGCCGGCCGGGTCTGCGTCTCGGGCGCGAGCGCCATCGGGGCGTTCGGGTCGACTTGCGGCGCCGCCGCGCGCGGGCCCGGCGTGCGGGCCGCAACCGCGCCTGCGCCGGCGGCCGGCGAAGGCGCCGGGGGCGTTGCCTGTTGGGCGCCGGGAGAAATCGTCACGGTCTTGACCGGCCGCGGGTCAGTCACGGTCAGCGGCCGCGCTCCCGCGGACGGCGATGGTGCGGCCTGCGGCGCCGGCCACGCGGCGGCCGCCTGCCCTTGCGGCGCGGGTGACTTGACATCGAGCGGTTGTTCCTCGCGTGGAACCATGCGTTCGTTTTGACCGCGATCGGCGAGCCGGTCAAAGATCTGCTTGTTGTTGCTCGCGTCGCTCGGCGCCGCTGCGATCTTGGTCGGCGTCGTATCGGCCTTGATCACAGGCGGCGTTCCCGGCGCTCCGCCGCTGAACACGGTCCGAAACGCGTAGGCACCCGCCGTACCGATCACCGCCAGCCCGAGCACGAGCCCGACAGTGATCAGCTTGCCGCGCCGCGCGGGCGGGCTCTCCAGCCGCTCATAGGAAGCGTACTCATCGTCGGCGTATTGTTCGTCGGCATATTCCCCGTCGGCATACTGAGCACGCGCATAGTGCTCGTCGGCGTATTGATCCTCGGCGTATTGGTCGTGCGCATATTGGCCGTCGGCATACTGCTGCGGCTGCGCTGCACGATCGTCGTCCGCGTAATAAGCCCCATCGACATGCGGCGCCCCCTCGTAGGCGCCCTGCTCGCCGGTCTGCCACTCCTCGCCCCGGCCTTCGACGTAGGCCTGCTGCGCGTCGTGTTCCTCGCCGTAGCCGTCATCGGCGAGCGGCGGTGCGTGCAGGTGGTGAGTTGAAGCGTCCGGCATCGACCGGTCACGGGTGTCCCATGGATCGCGGCCGGGGTGCGCCGTGGTGTGCCGCTCCTCCGTGGGATCGACGTCGCCGACCAGGCGGGCGAGTTCCGCCAACGGGTCGTCGCTGTGTGCGTTGATCAAGTCGCTGCCGGACTCGTGTCCTGGATCGAAGGCGTTGTCGTCGCTCGACGGGCGGCTCCGCGGGAACACGGGATTTGTCCGATACCGCAAACTATTGTCGGCCATCCAGATCCTGCCATTTCTGAGTGCGATGTCGTGTGATCGCAGCCACCGGCCGTGTTCAGCCTACCGGAATCGATTCCTAGCGCATTTCGTCCGGAGCTTCCACGCCGAGCAACCCCAACCCCACGGCGAGCACGTTTACCACGCCGGCAACCAGCGCCAAGCGAGCCAGCGTCATAGTGGGATCATTCTGCATAATGAAGCGTAAATGAGGCGAATTAAATCCTCGGGTCCACTGGATATGGAACTCACTGGCCAATTCATAGAGGAAAAATGCGATTCGGTGAGGCTCGTGGATGAGCGCGGCGGCCTCGATCACCCTGGGAAATTGGGCAATCTTGCGCATCAGCGCGAGCTCGGCCGGATCGTCCAGGCGGTCGAGATCGGCGGTCGCCAAAAGGCGTGCCCGCGCTTGCGGGTCGGCCGGCAGGTCGAGCACCTCACGGGCGTTGCGGAACACCGACTGGCCGCGGGCGTGGCCGTACTGCACGTAGAACACCGGGTTGTCGCGTGACTGTTCGATCACCTTGGCGAGGTCGAAGTCGAGCGCGGCGTCGTTCTTGCGATAAAGCATCATGAAGCGGACGGCGTCGCGTCCTACCTCGTCGACGACCTCGCGCAGCGTGACGAAATCCCCGGCCCGCTTCGACATCCTGATCGGCTCGCCTGCGCGCAGCAGCCGAACCAGCTGAACGATCTTCACGTCGAGCGCCGCCTGGTCATGACTGACGGCCCTGACCGCCGCGTTGACGCGCTTGATGTAGCCCCCGTGATCGGCGCCCCACACGTCGATCAGATCGCGGAACCCGCGATCGAACTTCGCCTTGTGATAGGCGATGTCAGAGGCGAAATAGGTATAGCTCCCGTCGGATTTTTTCAGGGGCCGATCGACATCGTCGCCAAACGCCGTCGCACGGAAGAGCGTCTGCTCGCGATCCTCCCAATCCTCGACCGGGGCGCCTTTGGGGGGCGGCAAGCGCCCCTCGTAGACGTGGCCCTCGCGGCGAAGCTGCGCGATCGTCTCAGCCACGCGGTCGCCTTGCGCACCCTCGATCAGCGAGCGTTCGGAGAAAAAAACATCGTGCCGGACGTTGAGCGCGGCAAGGTCATCGCGGATCCCGTCCATCATCATTGTAATCGTGCGCGAGCGCACCGCCGGCAGCCACGCGCTCTCGGGCTGCCCTTTGAGGCGATCGCCAAACTCGGCGGCAAGCGCCGCTCCAACCGGCTTGAGGTAATCGCCCGGATAGAGGCCTTCGGGAATTGCACCGATATCCTCGCCCAGGGCCTCGCGGTACCGCAGAAACGCGGACCGCGCGAGCGCATCGACCTGTGCGCCGGCATCGTTGATGTAGTACTCGCGCGTCACCGCGAACCCGGTGAACGTCAGGAGATTGGCCAATGCATCGCCGAACACGGTGCCGCGCGTATGCCCGACGTGCATGGGGCCGGTCGGATTGGCCGAGACATATTCGACGTTGACGGGGCGGCCTTCGCCGATGCGGCTGCGGCCATAGTCCGCACCTGACAGGATGGCGGCGCGCAGCGCCGACGCCCAGGCCTGCGGCTTGAGCGTCAGGTTGATGAAGCCGGGCCCCGCAACGTCGACCTTTGCGACCAGCGCATCGGCGCGCAGACGTTCCGCAACGGCTTCGGCGAGCTCGCGCGGTTTACGACCAGCGTCCTTGGCCAGCACCATGGCGCTATTGGTCGCAACATCGCCGTGCGTCGGATCGCGCGGCGGTTCAACGACGACGCGCGACTGATCGATGCCGGCCGGCAGCACGCCCTCGGCGATCAACGCGTTGTTGGCGGCCTTGACCTTGTCCAGAACGATCTTAAACACGTCGCCATCGTCCGGACGCACCGTCGCTGCGCCGCGAGCTTCATCTCTGGTCGTCATCAGCGGCGCGGCCTAACGTAATTCCGGGGTCGAGTCAAAAAGCCGCGCGTGCTCCATCAAGGCAAATCGATCGGTCATCCCGGCGATGAAATCCGCGATCTGGCGCGCCCGCACGGCGACGTCGTCCGCCGCGGCGGGCCGCCACTCGGGGGGCAGTTCGTGCGACCGCTCGAGGTAGCGGGTGAACAGCTCGCGCAGGCGATCCTCGGCATGGGTCATGATCCGCATCACGCGCGCATGCCGATACATGTGCGGCGACAGGAATGCCTTGATCGCCCGGTCCGCGTCGGCGACTGCGCTCGAAAACGCGACGATGCTCTTTGATGCGGCCCGCACGTCGCCCGCCGATTGCGGCGCGAGTGCGATCAGCCGACCTTGGGCTTCGGCGATGACGTCCTCGATCATGCGGGTAATCAGGCGGCGCAGAAACTCGTGCGCGCGCCGGTTCGCGTCGAGAGTCGGCTGCTGCCGGTCGACCTCGCGCAGGATATCGCCGGCGAGCGGGAGGCCAGCGAGATCGTCAAGCGCGAACAGGCCGGCGCGCAGGCCGTCATCGATGTCATGCGCATCGTAGGCAATGTCGTCGGCGATGGCCGCCGCCTGGGCTTCGGTGCTGGCGAAGCTCCACAGTTCGAGATCCTGGCGGGCATTGAACCCGGCAATTTCACCGGGAATTCCGTGTTCGGCATAGCGGGCGGTCGGCGCCCCGGTGCGATCGATCAGCGGTCCGTTGTGCTTGACGAGCCCTTCGAGCGTTTCCCAGGTGAGGTTGAGGCCATCGAAGGCGGCGTAGCGCCGTTCCAGCCGGGTGACGACGGCCAGCGTCTGTCCGTTGTGGTCGAAGCCGCCCCATTCCTTGAGGCAGCTCGCAAGCGCCCGCTCGCCGGCGTGTCCGAACGGCGGGTGCCCGAGGTCGTGGCCGAGCGCGGATGCTTCCGCCAGGTCTTCGTCGAGCTTAAGGGCGCGCGCGATCGAGCGCGCGATCTGGGTGACCTCGAGCGTATGAGTCAGGCGGGTCCGGTAATGGTCGCCTTCGTGATAGACGAACACCTGCGTCTTGTAGCCAAGCCGGCGAAACGCGGTCGAATGGATGAGGCGGTCGCAATCACGGCGGAAATCGCTCCGGGTCGCGCTCGGCGGCTCCGGCCAAAGCCGGCCGCGCGTAGCGTTGGGGTCGGCCGCATAAGGCGAACGCGGGCCTTTGCTCGCCATGCCGCCCTCTCCACCTTGGAATGACTACAGTCGAGCGCGGGTTGACCGCGGCCGCGCTGCTGCATACCTATCAGAGTTGCAGGCGAGGCGCATATGGACGCGAGCATGGAAGCAGTGACCCTGACCGAGCGGGCGGCGCGCCGGATCGGCGAGATCCTCAAGCGCGAGCCGAGCGGATCCATGCTGCGCGTGAGCGTCGAGGGGGGCGGCTGCTCCGGGTTTCAATACAAGTTCGACTTCGACCAGACCCGGGCGGAGGACGACCTCGTGCTGGCGCGCGACGGCGTCGTCGTTCTGATCGATGCGGTCTCGCAGCAATACATGGCGGGCGCGGAGATCGACTACGTCGACGACCTGATCGGCGCATCGTTCAAGATCAATAACCCGGTCGCGACCGCGTCATGCGGCTGCGGGACCAGCTTCTCGGTATAGATTGACCGCTGCCGGCATGGTCCGGCGCAGCGGCGGTTGTTTCACACGAATTGTCCTATTCGGCCGCGACTGCGGGACGCGACGGCTCCGCCACCGCCTCGAGCTGCGGCTCGAGCCGCCGCCGCAACACGCGATCGATGCGGTCGAGATAGACGTAGACCACCGGCGTGATGAACAGCGTCAGCAGCTGCGAGACGATGAGCCCGCCCACCACCGCAATGCCGAGCGGCTGGCGCAACTCGGCGCCGGCGCCGGTGCCGAGCGCGATCGGCAGCGTGCCGAAGATGGCCGCGAACGTCGTCATCATGATCGGACGGAAACGCAGCAGGCAGGCGTCGCGGATCGCCGCCTCGGCATTGAGCCCGACCCGGCGGCGCTCGATGGCGAAGTCGATCATCATGATGGCGTTCTTCTTCACGATGCCGACCAGCATCACGATGCCGATCATCGCAATCACCGACAGATCCAGCCCCGTCAGCATGAGCACCAGCAGCGCGCCGACACCGGCCGACGGCAGCCCCGAAATGATCGTGATCGGGTGGATGAAGCTCTCGTAGAGAATGCCGAGCACCACGTAGGCGGCAAAGATCGCGGCGAGCACCAGGATGCCCTGCCCCTTCAACGAATCCTGAAAGACCTGCGCGCCGCCCTGGAACCCGGGGGTGATCGAGGCCGGCATGTTCATGTCGCGGGCGAGCTGGTTGATGGCGTCGGTGGCCTGCCCAATCGAGAACCCGGGCGCCACGTTGAAGAACATCGTGACCGACGGCTGCTGGCCCTGGTGATTGACCTGCAGCGGGCCCACCGTTGGCTTGAGCTTGGCGACGACGCTGAGCGGGATTGCGGTGCCGGAAAGAACGCCGACGCCGTTCACGCCGCCGCCGGGAGCGGGCGTGCTGGTCGGTGCGTTGGTCTTCAGATAAATCCGCGATAGATCGGTCGAATCAATCTGGAATTCCGGCTTGTTCTCGAGGATCACCTGATAGTCGTTGGACGGCGTGTAGATCGTCGCGACCTGGCGGCTGCCGAATGCGTTGAACAGTTCCTGGCGAACCTGGTCGATGGAAATGCCGTAAACCGCCGCCATCTCGCGGTCGATGTCGACCGTCAACGTGGGATTGGAAATATAGAGATCGCTCGAAACGTCGACGATTCCCGGGATTTTTGCGATGCGGTCGCGCATCTCCGGGGCGAACCGATAGAGCGCCTCGGTGTCGCTCGATTGCAGGGTGTACTGCCAATCCGCCTTCGAGATTCGTCCCGTAATGTTGATGTTCTGCACCGGCGAGAAGACGGTGCGCATGCCGGTGACGACGTTGGCCTCGCGGCGCAGCCGCTGGATCACGTCGAGCACCTTTTCCTTGCGCTCGCCCCGCGGCTTGAGCGCAATGAACAGCCGCCCTTGATTGTTGGCGATATTCGGCCCGCCGACACCGACGGTCGAGTTGACGTAATCCACCGCCTTGTCGGCCTGCACGATCGCGGCGATCTTCTGCTGGCGTTCGTACATGGCCAGGAAGGAGATGTCCGAGGGGCCTTCGACCGAGCCGAAGATGAACCCGGTGTCTTCGACCGGGAAGAAGCCCTTGGGAACGTAGTAGTAGAGCGCCACGCTCGTGATGATGGTCGCGAACGTCACCACCAGCATCGTGGCCTTGTAGGCCAGCACCTTGTCGAGCGACCATTCGTAGGCGCGCAACATGCCCTTGAACATCGTCTCGAACCAGCGCAGCACGAAAAACTGCTTCTCGCCCTCGCGATGGGCGCGCAACACGCGCGCGCACAGCATCGGGGTCAGCGTCAGCGAAACGAAGCCCGACAGCACGATCGCGACCGCGATCGTGACCGCGAACTCGCGGAACACGCGACCGACGATGCCTCCCATCAGCAGCACCGGGATGAACACCGCGATCAGCGAGAACGTGATTGAAATGATGGTGAATCCGATTTCGCGCGAGCCCTTGAGCGCGGCCTCGAACGGCCGCATACCGCCTTCCATGTGGCGCACGATGTTCTCGAGCATCACGATCGCGTCGTCCACCACGAACCCGACCGACAACGTGAGCGCCAAGAGCGTCATGTTGTTGACCGAGAAATTGAACGCGTACATCGCCGCACAGGTGCCGATCAGCGACACCGGCACCGCCAAGGCTGGAATGATGGTCGCGGGGATCGAGCGCAGGAACAGGAAGATCACCAGGATGACGAGAGTGATCGCGATCAACAACGTGAACTGGACGTCTTCGACGGCCGCGCGAATGGAGATCGAACGGTCGTTGAGGATTTGCATCTTGATCGCGGCCGGAATCTGCGCCCGGTAGGACGGCATCCGTGCGCGTATCGAATCCACGACCGCGACCGTGTTGGCGTCGGGCTGCCGCTGGATGGCGAGCACGATCGCGCGCTCGCCGTTGAACTGGCTTGCGATCTTGTTGTTCTCGACGCTGTCGATGACCCGCGCGATCTCGTCGAGATGCACGGGGGTGCCGTTGCGATAAGCGACGACGACTTTCCGGTAATCCTCGGCCTTGGTCATGGCGCCGGTCGCGGCCAGCGTCACGTCCCGCTGCGGACCGGAGATCGTCCCCACCGGCGTCGATGAGTTGGTCTTGGAGACGACGTTGCGGATGTCGTCGAGGGAAATATTGCGTTGGGCGGCGGCGATCGGATCGACCTGCACCCGCACCGCGAACTTCTGGGCGCCGTAGACCAGCACCTGGGCGATGCCGGGGAGCTGTGAAATCTGCTGCGCCAGCGTGATCTCGCCGTAGTCGTCGACCGTCGACAGCGGCAGCGTCGACGACACCAGGCTGATGAACATGATCGGGAAGTCGCCCGGATTGACCTTCCGGAACGACGGCGGCGTGGTCATTTCGATCGGCAATCTACGCTGCGCAACCGTGAGCGCAGTCTGCACGTCGAGGGCGGCGCCATCGATATTGCGGTTGAGATCGAACTGGATGGTGATCTGCGTGAGGCCGAGGGATGACGTCGAGGTCATCGACGTGATCCCGGCGATGGTCGAGAGCTGCCGCTCGATCGGGCCGGCGACCGATGCGGCCATGGTTTCCGGGCTCGCGCCCGGCAACGTCGCGGTGATCTGGATGGTGGGAAAGTCGACGGTCGGGAGCGCGGCGACCGACAGCAGGCGATAACCGAACACGCCGAACACAATCAGCGCCGCCGTGATGAGCGTCGTCATCACCGGGCGGCGGATGCAGGTCTCGGAAATGTTCATCGGCGCGCCTTAGGCATCCGGCTTGTTGCCGCGCACCGCCACCGGCGCGCCATTGGTCAGCAGCAGGAAGCCGTCGGTGACGACGGTTTCGCCGCCCTCAAGACCGCTTTCAAGCGCCGTTTCCTTGCCGGAGAGCCGCGCCACCGTAACCGGCTGAACCACTGCCTTGCCGTTCTTGACGACGAACACGAAGGTGCCCTGCTGGCTGATCTGCACGGCGGCGGAAGGGATCACGACGGCGTCCTCGTCGCGCAATGTCAGTTGCACGTTGACGAGCGTTCCCGGCCACAGCAGGTCATCGGTATTCGGCATCGTGGCGCGGATGGTCACGAGCCCGGTGGCCATGTCGACGGTGTTCTCGATCATGGTGACGGCGCCGCTGGCCGACCGGCTTTCGCCCGGCGCAATGGCCTCGACGGTCGCGGATTCGGACGCCAGCGCCTTGCGGATGTCCGGCAGGCTCGCCTGCGGGACCGCGAACGTGACGTAGATCGGCGCGATCTGGATGATGGTCGCGATCGGTTGAATATCGGCGATCCGAACGAAGTTCCCGACCTTGACGGCGGCGGCACTGATGCGTCCGCTGATCGGCGCCCGAATGGTGCAGTAGCTCAGCAGGACCTTGAGGTTCTGGATCTGCGCCTGGTCCGCCTTGATGGCGCCCGCGAAGGTGCCGGACGCCGTCTTGGCGTTATCGAGGTTGAGGATCGGGGTCGCCCCCTTGGTCACGAGCTCGCCGTAGCGCCGCACGTCGCGCTCGGCCCCCTCGAGCTGGGCCTGATCGCGCGCGAGATTACCTTCGGCCTGCTGGATCTGCGCGTCGATCGAGCGGCTGTCGAGCCGGAGCAGAACGTCGCCTTGCTGAACCATGGCGCCGTCGGCGAATTCCACCGCGGTGATTTCGCTGTCGATGCGCGGACGCACCGCCACGCTCGCGATCGGCGACACGTTGCCGATCGCACTCAAGGTGACCGCGTTTTTCTTTTTGACGGCTTTAGCGACCTCGATCGCGACCGGCCGCGGCCCCTGATTGGGCGCCTGCGCCGCGGTGCGTCCCGGAAGCCCGAACGCGGCCAGCCACACCCCCGCCGCGGCAACCGCCACAACGCAAGCCAATAAAAAAATGCGTCTGATCATTGTTGGCCGAACGCTATCAACGCCCGGACGTCCTCCCTGTCGCCGCCCCATGTCAATCTAAAACGCCGCGCCAGGGGTGGTATTCCTGGCCCGTTTGCATAAGCGATTTTTCTAACACAATCATGGACATTATGCATCCTTTCCCGCACAAACGCGCCATGCGTATCGCAACCTGGAACGTCAACTCGATCAAGCAACGCGTCGAGAATGCGGTCGCATGGTTAACCGCGACCAAGCCCGACGTGGTGTGCCTGCAGGAGACGAAGTGCCTCGATGCAGCGTTTCCGCGCGAACCGTTCGAGGAGCTCGGATACAACGTCGCTATCCACGGCCAGAAGAGTTTCAACGGCGTGGCGATCCTGTCGAAACTGCCGCTGGAGGACGTCAAGCCCGGGCTGCCAGGCGATGACGGGGACGATCACGCACGCTTCATGGAGGCGACGCTCTCGACGCCGGCGGGCGCGGTTCGTGTCGCGTCCATCTACCTGCCCAACGGCAACCCGATTGGGACTGAAAAATATTCTTACAAAATCAATTGGATGGAGCGGCTTTCTCACTACGCGCGAGAACGGCTCGAGTTGGAAGAGCCACTGATTCTGGCCGGCGACTTCAACGTCATCCCCGCGCCTGCCGACGCCCACAACCCGGAACTCTGGGTCAACGATGCGTTGTTTCTGCCGCAAACGCGCGCGCGGTTTCGCGCGCTGAGCTATCTCGGATTGACCGATGCGATCCGCGCGGTCAGCGCCGAGCCGAACCTCTACACGTTCTGGGACTACCAGGCGGGCGCCTGGCAAAAGAACAACGGCATCCGCATCGACCATCTGCTGCTCTCGCCCGCAGCGGCGGACCGGTTGACCGCGGCCGGCATCGACAAGCACGTGCGTGCCTGGGAAAAGCCCTCCGACCACGTGCCGGTGTGGATTGATCTCAAAGATGGTTAATGCGGGAGTCGGCGCGAACGGCTATTCGCGGCGTCCCTTGATCCAGCGCTCGATGTAGACCAGCGCCTGCGAGCGATCTTCATCCGACGCCTGCTTGAAGGCGGCGGCGTGCAACTCCTTGATCCATCCGTCCTGCGGGCCGGCCGCATCGCTGGCGAGCGTGAGCCACATCAGGCCCCGCGCGGTCTGCTTCGGTACCAACTCGCCTTTGAACAGCATGTCGCCGAGCAACGCCTGCGCCTGATACTGGCCCTTGTTGGCCGCAAGCCCGAGCCAGCGCGCCGCAAGCTTCGCATCCTTCGGGCCGACGGTTCCTTCGATGTAGATGCGGCCCAAATTGTACTGCGCGTCCGCGTCGCCGAAGTAGGACGCCGCATAGGCGAACATCTCGCGCGCGCGATCGGGATCGGGTTTGAGCGCGTTCGGAATTCCGTCGAGATAGTACGACCCGAGCGCCACGAAGGCGTTCGCCACAAACCGGGCTTGCGGCGTGCCGGGATTGTCCTCGGCATGGGCGTTGGCGATGCCGCGGAAATATTCGAACGCGCGAACGTCATCACGTGCAACGCCGGCGCCCTCCGCATAGATGCGGCCGAGCTTCCATTGCGCTACGGCGTGGCCGTTCGCCGCCGCGTATTGCAGCGAACTCAAGCCTGCTTTCACGTCGCCCGCGCGCAGTTGAGCGGTGCCGGACCGGAACGCCTCGACCGCCGCGGCGCTCGGCTCGGACGCCGATGCGGCGGGTGGCGGCAATTCGACATTGACGGGCGCAACGCTGTTCGGCGAGCCGCCGTCGAAGGCCGACCCCGAGCCGACGGGCAGCGCCAGCGCGCCCAGCGCCAAAGCTCCGACTGCGATGCGGTTAAATGTCCGCATAGCACGACGTCTCGGCCTGCGCGCCAGGGTGGGTGACGGCGCCAAGACGCGCAGACCCGACCTGCTGGGCGTATTTCCAAATGTAGCCGGAGGTGAACTCGGACGCCGGCGCCTTCCAGCGCGCCTTGCGGGCCTCGAGCTCGGCTTGCGAGAGCTCGACCTCGAGCGTGCCGCGCTCGGCGTCGAGCCGAATGAGATCGCCGTCCTTGATCAGCGCGATCGGTCCGCCGACCGCAGCCTCTGGACCAACGTGGCCGACGCAGAAGCCGCGGGTCGCGCCCGAAAAGCGTCCGTCCGTAATCAGCGCGACCTTGCCACCCATGCCCTGCCCGTAAAGGGCGGCGGTGGTGGCCAACATCTCACGCATACCCGGGCCCCCGCGCGGACCTTCGTACCGAATGACAAGGACGTCGCCTTCCCTGTAGGCCCGGTTCTTGACGGCCTCAAAGCACGCTTCTTCTCCGTCAAAGCAGCGTGCCGGACCTGAGAACGTCAACTTCGACATACCCGCAACCTTAACTATCGCGCCATCTGGAGCCAGGTTGCCGACAAGTCCCACTACGCCACCGGTCGCCAGCAGAGGTTTGCCGGCGGGCCGCACAACGTCCTGATCGTCGTTCCATCGGACGCTTTTTAGGTTTTCGGCGATAGTGCGCCCGGTCACAGTCATGCACGCGCCGTGCAGATAACCGTGATCGAGCAGAGTCTTCATCAGCAACGGAACGCCGCCAGCTTCGAATAAATCTTTGGCGACATAGCGGCCGCCCGGTTTCAAATCCGCGATATATGGTGTTCTTTTGAAGACCTCGGCGACATCGAACAGGTCGAACTTCACACCGCATTCGTTTGCAATCGCTGGCAAATGCAGCGCGGCGTTGGTCGAGCCGCCGGACGCGGATACGACCGCGGCCGCGTTCTCCAGCGCTTCCCGGGTGACAATGTCGCGCGGACGAATCCGCCGCTTGAGCAGATCCATGACCTGCTCGCCCGCCGTCATGCAGAACTTGTCGCGAATCTCGTACGGCGCCGGCGCCCCCGCCGAGTACGGCAGCGCGAGGCCGATGGCTTCCGATACCGTCGCCATGGTGTTGGCGGTGAACTGCGCTCCGCACGCGCCCGCCGACGGGCAGGCGTTCTGCTCGAGATCGTCGAGATCTTCAGCGGACATGTCACCGACCGAAAACCTGCCGACGGCTTCAAACACGTCCTGGATCGTCACCGGCTTGCCTTTGAAGGTGCCGGGAAGAATCGAGCCGCCGTAGATGAAGATCGACGGAATGTTCAGACGGCACATCGCCATCATCATGCCGGGCAGCGACTTGTCGCAGCCGGCGATGCCGACGAGCGCGTCATAGGCGTGGCCGCGGATCGTCAACTCGACCGAATCCGCAATCACCTCGCGCGACGGCAGCGAGGCCTTCATGCCCTGGTGACCCATCGCAATCCCGTCGGTCACCGTGATGGTGCAGAATTCGCGCGGCGTGCCGCCGGCCGCCACGACGCCCTTCTTGACCACCTGCGCCTGGCGCATCAGTGCGATGTTGCAGGGTGCCGCCTCGTTCCAGCACGACGCGACGCCGACAAACGGCTGATGGATCTGCTCAGTGGTGAGCCCCATCGCATAGTAGAACGCGCGATTGGGAGCCCGCTCCGGGCCTTCGGTGACGAACCGGCTCGGCAGGGTACCTTTGAGCGCTGTCTTCGCGTCCATGGAGTCGTTTACGCCCGGGCTGGTCCAACGTGTGGACCGGCGGGCCCACTCTAACTGATGTAACGGTCTCGGGGAGCGCTGTGGCGGAATAGCGGCGCAGGTCTGTCGGACCGAGGAAATTTGTTGATACTTCTAGGGATGTTACCACGACGCCACAGACACGGGCGGCTGTTGCAGTGCATTAGGAAATGACCCTAAGCCATCTCAAACCCGCTCCACCGCCGTGTCGTCTAAGCGCATCCGCAAGGCCTTCTTTGATCGCAGCGTCCACCTGGTTGCCCCCGATCTGATCGGGGCGACCCTGCTGGTCGACGGCGTCGGCGGGATCATTGTCGAGGTCGAGGCCTATCACCACACCGAACCGGCCGCGCACAGTTTTCGGGGCGAGACACCACGCAACGCGGTCATGTTTGGTCCGCCCGGATACGCCTACGTCTATCGCTCCTACGGCATCCACTGGTGCGTAAATTTCGTATGCGAATCAAAAGGAAGCGCGAGCGCGGTGCTGATCCGGGCGATCGAGCCCAGGCACGGCCTGCCGACCATGCGGCGGCGCCGGGGGCTCGCCGGGGCGCGCCTGCTCTGCTCAGGCCCCGGGCGCTTGTGCGAGGCGCTCGCCATCGCGGGGGCCCACAACGGCCTGGCGCTGGACCAGCAGCCGTTCGAGCTGCGTGCACGCGATCAGCCGGTGGATGTGGTGTTCGGGGTCCGCATCGGCTTGACCAAGGCGGTCGAATTGCCGTGGCGCTACGGGCTTGCGGGCTCGCGTTTCCTGAGCAAGCCGTTCCGGGCAGCCAAGCGACCCCGGTTGTGGCCTCGGCAGCGCTCACAATCGAAATGAGGGGTCGAAGCCAAGCTCTTTACGGGCCTTGGAAATCGTGAGCGCGCCGTCATCCTCGGCGATGTTGTAGATGCCGGGCGCCCCACGGGTGACGGCGAGCAGGGCTGCCTGCGCGGCGGCATCGACATGTAGCGGCCCCCGCCCCTGCGCGACCGGCGTCCAGGTGCCGGGGCCGTAGAGCCGGCCGTAGCGGAGCACGATCCCGTCGAGGCCCGGCGTTCCGGTCACGGCGTCCTCGAGCGCGTGCACGCCCTTCGCCGAGACCGAGCTTGCCGCGGGCAGCAGCGGGTCGCTTTCCGCGCGCGGCTCGGGCCCCGGCGCGTACACGAAGGCGATGCTCTGGGCGATCATGCGCCGGGCTCCCGCCGCCTTTGCGGCCGCAATGAGATTGGGCGTGCCCTCCGTGCGGATCCGCGCATTGGCGGCGAGCGAGGCCGCGATCTTTTCCGGGTCGGCCGCGGCGGGGAGATCGGTCAGCTGGTGGATCACAACCTCGGGCCTCGCCGCGTACGCGACCTCGCGCAGCGCGGCCGCGTCGAACACGTCCACCACGGCTGGGGTCGCGCCGGCGTCCGAAATGATCGATGCCCGCGCCGCCGAGCGGGTGGTCCCGGTTACCGTGTGGCCGGCCCTGGCCAGCAGGGTCAGCAGGGGGCGTCCAATCACGCCGGTGGCGCCCGCAAGCAGAATTCGCATCCGGAATGTCCTTCCGCTTATTGCTTGGCGTGCGGATCCTTGACGTCGGTGAACGCGACGCCCGGCCATTGCTGCGTCGTGTAGTCCACGTAGAACGCCGATCGGAACAGGCAGATCGGATCGCCGTCGACGTCCTCGGCGATGGCGCTCCGCTGCGCGGCGATGAAGTCGGCAAGCCGGGTCTTGTCGGGGCACGAGATCCAGCGCGCGAATGCGAATTCGCTTGTTTCAAATCCCATGTCGATGCCGTATTCGCGCGCCAGACGATCCGCCAGCACGTCGAGTTGCAGCTGGCCCACGACCCCGACCAGCGCTGGCGAGCCGTCGAGCGGGCGAAAAACCTGCACGGCCCCCTCCTCGGCGAGTTCCTGCAGCGCCTGCCGCAGCTTCTTGGCCTTCATGGCGTCGGCGAGACGGACGCGCCGCAGAATTTCCGGCGCGAAGCTCGGTACGCCGACGAAGTTCAGCGCCTCGCCCTCGGTGAGGGTGTCGCCGATCCGCAAGGTTCCGTGGTTGGGGATGCCGAACACGTCACCCGCAAATGCCTGGTCGGCGAGCGCGCGCTCCTGCGCGAAGAAGAACTGCGGCATGTTGAGGCTCATGGTCTTGCCGGTGCGGACCTGACGGACCTTCATGCCGCGCGTGAGCTGGCCGGAGCACAGGCGCGCAAACGCGATGCGGTCGCGGTGGTTGGGATCCATGTTGGCTTGGATCTTGAACACGAACGCGGTCATCTGGTTCTCGCTGGCCTCGACCGTCCGCCGGTCGGCGGCTTGCGCGCGCGGCGGCGGCGCAAACGCGGCGAGCGCGTCCAGGAGATCGCCGACGCCGAAATTCTTGAGCGCGCTCCCGAAGAACACTGGACTGAGGTGACCCTCGCGAAACGCCACGAGATCGAACGGCTTGCAAGCCTCGCGCACCAGCGCGAGCTCGTCTGCGATCACGCCGGCATTTAGGTTCGGGTTGAGCGCAGCGACCTCGGCGATCTCCATGCTGCGCGCCGTGCCGGACTTGCCGGCGTCGCCCTCCAGCAGCCGAACGCGGCCGGAGCCGATCTCGACCGTTCCGACGAAATCCTTGCCGCGGCCGATCGGCCAGGTGACCGGTGCGGTGTCGAGCGCCAGCGTCTTTTCGATCTCATCCAGCAGCTCGAACGGGTCGCGACTTTCGCGATCGAGCTTGTTGATGAACGTCACGATCGGAATATCGCGCAGGCGGCAGACCTCGAACAGCTTGCGGGTGCGCGCCTCGATGCCCTTGGCGGCGTCGATCACCATCACGGCGGAATCCACCGCCGTCAGGGTGCGATAGGTATCCTCGGAAAAGTCCTCGTGGCCCGGCGTGTCGAGCAGGTTGAACACGCGGCCGTCGTATTCGAACGTCATCACCGAGGTGACGACCGAGATCCCGCGCTCCCGCTCGATTGACATCCAGTCGGAGCGCGTGCTGCGGCGATCGCGCTTGGCGCGCACCTGCCCGGCGAGCTGGATGGCGCCGCCGAACAGCAACAGCTTCTCGGTCAGGGTGGTCTTGCCGGCGTCGGGGTGCGAGATGATGGCGAAGGTGCGGCGACGCGAAATCTCGCTCGCCAGCGGCGAAAGCGCGATGTCGGCCGCCGGCGGACGGATTGGCATATGCATGGCGCGCGGGATGTGGCAGCGCGGGCGGGCGGCGTCAAGTCGCGGCTTTGAGGCGTTCCAGCGCCTCCAGGATCTTTTCCTGGTGGGCCTGCGCTTCCTCGCGCTTCTCGCGCTCGCCGTCGACCACCTCCTCGGGCGCCCGCGCCAGAAAATCGGCGTTGGCGAGCTTGGCATCGACGCGCTTGATGTCGGCCTCGACCTTCTGGCGTTCCTTCTCCAGCCGCGCTCGCTCCGCAGCGAGATCGATGACGCCTTTGAGCGGCAGCGCGGCGATCTCGCCGCGCACCAACAGCTGGACCGAGCCCGCCGGCGGAGCATCCGCAAACGAGATGCCCGCGACCCGCGCTAGGCGCTGCACGAATTCCTGCCACCGCTGCGCCCGCGCCCGCGTGTCAGCCGACGCATCGGCCAGCACCAGCGGCAACTGCGTCGCCGGGGCGATATTCATCTCCGCGCGCACCGAGCGGATCGCGGTGATCAGATCAACCACCCAGCCGATCTCGGCTTCAGCGTTGGCGTCTTCCAGACCCGTGCCGGCCGGCCAGGAGGTCAGCGCGAGGAGATCGTCGCGCCTCGCCCCGACGGCCGTCACTTGCCAGAGCTCCTCGGTGATGAACGGCATGAACGGATGCAGCAGCTTGAGGATCTCATCGCGCACGAACGCGACCATCGCGCGGGTTTCGGTCTTGGCCGCACCGTCGGGGCCGGTCAGCACCGGCTTGACCAGTTCGAGATACCAGTCGCAGTAGACGTTCCACACGAAGCGATAGGCCGCCCCGGCTGCGTCATTGAATTTGTAGGCCTCGATCGCCTGCGTCACCTCGCGCACCGCGCGGGTGGCCTCGTGCGCGATCCAGCGGTTGAGCGTCTCTTTGGCGGCGGTCGCATCGAAGCCCGGGACGGTCGCGCAGTTGTTGACCTCCGCAAAGCGGCAGGCGTTCCAGATCTTGGTCGCGAAGTTGCGGTAGCCCTCGACGCGCTGGGTCGAGAGCTTGATATCGCGCCCCTGCGCCGCCATCGCGGCAAGCGTGAAGCGCAGCGCGTCCGCGCCGTAGTCGCCAATCAGGTGCAGCGGATCGATGACGTTGCCCTTCGACTTCGACATCTTGGCGCCCTTCTCGTCGCGCACGAGGGCGTGGATGTAGACCGTGCGAAACGGCACCTCCCGCATAAAATGCAGGGCCATCATCATCATGCGGGCGACCCAGAAGAAGATGATGTCGAAGCCGGTCACCAGCACATCGGTCGGGTAGTAGCGCTTGACCTCCGGCGTCTCGTCCGGCCAGCCCAAGGTGGAAAACGGCCACAGCGCGGACGAGAACCAGGTGTCAAGCACGTCCTCGTCACGCGTGAGATATTGCGACCGGCGCGCCGGATCCCGCGCGATCGCGTCGGCCTCGGCCTCAGTGATCGCGCCATTGACCGTGTCATAGGCGAGCGCATCGGCGAGCGCTTCGTCCTCGCTCTCGGCGACGAAGACTTTGCCGTCGGGGCCGTACCAGGCGGGAATTTGGTGCCCCCACCACAACTGGCGCGACACGCACCACGGCTGGATGTTCTCCATCCAGTCGAAGTAGGTCTTCTCCCAGGTCTTGGGTACGAACGTCGTGCGATCCTCGCGCACCGCCGCGATCGGCCCGGCGGCCAGCGTCTTGGCGTCCACGTACCATTGGTCGGTGAGATAGGGTTCGATCACCGCGCCCGAACGATCGCCATGCGGGACCGTGTGGGCGCTCGGCTCGATCTTCGCGAGCCGTCCGGCCGCAGCCATACGTTCGACCAGTTTGGTGCGCGCCGCAAACCGGTCGACGCCGTGCATGGCAAGCGTTGCGTCGAGCTCAGCGGATTTGGGCACCCCGGCCATGAATTCGTCGTTGTCGAGGAGATCGAGCGCCGCTTCGGCATCAAATACATTGATCAGCGGAAGGTCATGCCGGCGGCCGACCTCGAAGTCGTTGAAGTCGTGCGCCGGTGTGATCTTGACCGCGCCGGTGCCCTTCTCGGGATCCGAATAGGTGTCGGCGACGATCGGCATACGACGGCCAACCAGCGGCAGGATCACCTGCTGGCCGACCAGGTCGGCGTAGCGCTCGTCATCGGGATGCACCGCGACCGCGCTGTCGCCCAGCATCGTTTCTGGGCGCGTAGTCGCGACCGTGATGGTGCGGCCGGATGAGTCGGCGAGCGGATAGTCGAAATAATAGAGGTGCCCGTTCGGATTGCGCTTGAGCGCCTTGCCAAGCGCCTCGATGTCGAGAGCCTCGCCGCTCGCGCGCGACCACGCGAACGTACCCTTGACCTCGACCTGCTGCACCTCGAGATCGGAGATCACGGTGAGCAGCTTCGGGTCCCAGTTGCCGAGCCGCTTGTCCTTGTAGATCAGGCCGGCGCGATAGAGCTCCACGAATACCTTGATGACGGCGCGCGAGAGACCTTCGTCCAGGGTGAAGCGTTCGCGCGACCAGTCGCAGGAGGCGCCGAGTCGTTTGAGCTGGTTGATGATGGTGCCGCCCGATTCGGCTTTCCAAGCCCACACGCGTTCCAGAAACTTCTCACGCCCGAGATCGCGCCGCGACGGCTCTTGGCGCTCCATGAGTCGACGCTCGATCACCATCTGGGTGGCAATGCCGGCATGATCGGTCCCCGGTTGCCACAGCACATCGCGTCCCTGCATGCGGTGGAACCGGCACAGAACGTCCTGCAAGGTATTGTTGAGGGCATGGCCCATATGCAGCGAGCCGGTGACGTTCGGCGGCGGGATGACGATCGCAAACGGCTTGGCGTCGCGGCGGTCCGGGCGACCGGCGCGAAATGCCTGCGCGGCTTCCCAGGCCGCATAGATTCGGCCTTCAATCTCGGACGGCTGGTAGGTTTTTTCGATCATGTGGGCGGCTAAAAACCCCGACGTCGCGACGCTGTCAACGTCCCGCATGGCTCCCGCGCGGCCGAACGCCTCGGCAGCCGGCGAAGGCTTTATATAGACTGATCCTCGCGCTGCGGGTTGTCTCTTCACCAGAGCATCGGGCCGATCCACGAATGCAAGAGAAAGCGCCCGTGCGTTCACCTCCGCCCTCAGTACAAGCGTCGTATACCCGCGCAATCGTGCTGCTCGCGATCGGAGGCTTTGCTAGCCAGGCCATGGTGCGTTCGGCCGACTCGCTGTTGCCGCAGATCGCCCAGGACTTCGCGGTGACGATCGGCGTCGCTTCGGTGGCGGTGTGGGCCTATTCGCTCGTGCACGGCTCGATGCAGCTCTTCATCGGACCGATTGGCGACCGCTTCGGCAAATATCCGATGGTCGTCGTCACGTGCGCGGGCGCCTGCGTGTTCGTTGCGCTGTGCGGCGTGACCCAGAGTCTGACCGCGCTGACGATCGCTCGGATTGCATCGGCCGCGTTCGCGGCGTGGATCATTCCGATGGGGATGGCCTACATCGGCGACGTCGTGCCCTACGCGGGCCGGCAACAGGTGCTGGCGCGCTTTCTGACCGGTCAGATCACCGGACAATTGTTCGGTCAGGCGGCGGGCGGTGTTCTCGGCGATTGGCTCGGCTGGCGCGCGGTGTTCTTCGTGCTGGCGGGGTTTCTCGGGATCGCGGCGATCGCACTCGCACGCGAACTCGCGATCAACCCGCAGACGCGGCCGCCCGAACACAAGGGGCGCTCACGCGGCTTCCTGCGCGAGAATGCGATCGTGCTGACGAACCCGTGGGCGCGGCTCGTGATCCTGACCGCGGGCCTCGAATACTGCGTGATGTTCGGCGCGTTCGCCTACGTGGGCGCCGATCTGTTCACCCGCTTCGGCCTGCGCTTCTCGCTGGTCGGTCTCTCGATCGGCACCTTTGCGATCGGCGGATTGATCTACGCGGCGCTGGCGCCCAATCTGGTAGCCCGGTTTGGACAGGTCGGCCTGGCGACGTGGGGCGGGATCATGCTCGGCTGCGCCTATCTGGCGCTGGCGCTGATTCCGGTCTGGTGGCTCGCCCCGGTGGCGGTGACGTTCGTCGGACTGGGGTTCTACATGCTGCACAACACGCTGCAGACCAACGCGACGCAGATGTCGCCGGATGCGCGCGGCACGGCGGTTGGGCTGTTCTCGGCGGCGCTCTACCTGGGGCAGACGGCCGGCGTCGCCGCGATGGCGCCGGTGGTGGACCGCGCCGGCGCGCCGCCGGTGTTCATTGCGGCGGCAATTCTGCTGGCAGGGTTGGGGTTCTGGTTCGGGTGGCGCCTGCGCCAGCGCTAGGAGTGAAGGGAGCCTTCAGCGGCCATCCGGGGTGCGCACGCCGATCCAGACGTCGCGTACCTGCTGGTAGTGGACCATCGGATCGTAGGTGTTGACCGCGAGCGCCAACGTCACGACCGACAGGCGTCCGGTCGCGGCCAGCAACGCAAAGGAAGCGACTACGCGATCGCGCTGCGCCGTTACCAGCGCCGTGCGCGCGTTCAGCAACTCTTGCGTGGCGTTGAGGACGTCGAGCGTGGTGCGCTGTCCGACGCGGGCTTCCTCGCGCACGCCGTTGAGCGCGGTTTCGGCGGCGAGCACCTGCGCCTGGGTCGCGAGAATCTGCGCCTTGGCGGCGTCAAGCTGGCCCCACGCCTGGGTGGTCTGCTGCTGCACCGTGTCGCGCTGATTGTCGAGCTGGATGCGGTTCTGTCCGAGCGTCTCCTTCGACTGCCGGATGGTCGCGTACTCGCTGCCGCCTTGGTAGAACGGGATGGTGACGGTGCCGAAAGCCTGCATCTGTAGCGACCGCTCCAGCAACGGCGTCGGCGGCGGGTTATAGGCCTGGGTCGCCTGAAGGGTCGCGACGACGGTTGGGTAGAGCGCGCCCTCGTTGATCTTGACCTGCAGGGCCGCAACGTCGACCCCGAGCGCAGCAGCGGTCACGTTCGGATTTTCCTGCCGTGCGCGGACGATCGATGCAGCCAGCGTGTTCGGCGACTTGCTGTCGACCGGCGCGCCCGGCGCGAGCTTGCCGGGTTCGATCCCGATCACCTGCCGGTAAACCGCGCGCGACGTGATGTACTGCGATTCCGAAGCGGCGAGCTGCGAGCGGCCCGCCGCGAGACGGGACTCGGCCTGGGCAACGTCGGTCTTGGTGACTTCGCCGACGTTGAAGCGATCGCGGCTCTGGCGCAGCTGTTCCTGCAGGACGACGACGTTGCTCTTGTTGAGGTCGAGGAGCGCGGTGTCGCGCAGCAGGTTCATGTAGGCGGTCGCCGCCTGCAGCAGCAGATTGAGCTCGGTGAGGCGCAAGGTCTCGCGTCCCGCGGAGACCTGGCTCTCGGCCTGGCGCGTCCGGTTGGCGGTCTGGAAGCCGTTGTAGAGCGTCTGCGTCGCGGCGACGCCGTAGGACTGGTTCGCGAAGATGTCCCAGCGGCCAGGATACTCTGGGTTTCCGTTGGGGGTCCCGCGTGCGCCCGAGGGGATCACCTTGGTGCTCTGGAACTGATCGTTCGAGCCGCCGACGATCGTACCCTTGATGGTCGGGCGATAGCCCGACAACGCGATCGGCACGCTTTCGTCGGTGGCGCGCAGCGCAGCGCGCTGGGCATTGATGGTTGGGTTGTTGACGTAGGCTTGCGCGAGCGCGCCCGGCAGCGTGTCGGCGATTGCTAAGGGCTGATCCACAAGCCCGCACAGCGCGACGACAATCGCAAGCGCGATGGTACCGCGGCCCGGTCTGCTCTGGTTCATCCCCCACCACCTTCAAAGCAGGCCTGTGTTCGAAGGACCCCCTCCGGGCCGCCGCGAGCACAATCCCCCATTCCCCGCGCCAACATATCGGTCTAAAAGGAACTTTGGGAACCCTGGCGGGCCTTTGGAGGCATCGAAAGTTGCGACGTGGGTCCCCCGGGCCACACCTGCCCGAATGCGTCGCGCAAAAAGCCCGAATATCGCCTTAAAAAACGAACGCCGGCGGGCGCGCGAACCCCGGCAGCAACGGTGCGGCCGCCTCGGTAATCTCCCGATCGCTGATGTCGCCGCGGATCGAACGATAGATTCGCGCCTTGGTCGCCGGTGCTTTCCCACCGATTCCCACCAGCCGCCCGCCCTCCTTGAGCTGGGCAAACAATGGCTGAGGAATCACCTCGGCCGCGCCGTTGAGCACGATCACGTCATAGGGACCGGCGGACGGCCAGCCGGCCTTGAGCGGTCCTTGCACCACCTCGACGTGCGGTGCGAGCTCGGCCAGCACGCGGCGCGCGAAGCTTGCCAGATCCTTGTCCTCCTCCAGCGCCACCACCGAGCCGGCGAGCCGCGCTAGGAGGGCGGAGGAGTATCCGGTGCCGCATCCAACATCGAGAACGCGATCGGTCGCAGTGATGTCGGCGGCCTGTACTAGCCGCGCCAGCACCATCGGCTGCAGCAGGCAGCGCGATCCGTCCGCGGTCAGCGGGAGGTTGCGGTCAAGGTAGGCAAGCCCGGCCTGATCCGCCGGTACGAACTGTTCGCGCGGCACCTCGAGCATCGCCGCCAGCAGATCGGTGTCGAACACGTCGCGCGTGAGGATCTGGCCATCGACCATCATGCGACGCGCCAGCGCAAAATCCATGACCGACCCCTTCGCTCGTCCCGCAATGCGTCACGGTTCTGCGGCAGGATCATTCAAAACACAAGCCGATCGGGACCAAAGCTGATTTCGACTCTCCGCTCGTCATCGCCGGGCTTGTCCCGGCGATCCCGATCCGTCTGGCACGGCCGTGCCCTCACAAGCGAGATGGCCGGGACGGGCCACCCCGCGCGCTCGCGCGCGGGGACCCCGACAAGCCCGGCCATGACGATTGGAGGGTTTGCCTCCAAATGAACGGGATCGGGATTAGTGTCCCGGTCAGGCGTCGTGGCTGCGGCGTGGCGAGCCGATGCGCCCGACCGCAGCCCAGCTCGGGGGATCGCTGGCCGGAAAGGTTTCTTCCAGGCTTTCGTCGATGTCGGCCTGCGAGAGCTGGTCGTTCGGCCGCTCGGCCAGCGCCGCTTCAATGCGCTGCCGATCCTTGTGCTCGACGCTCCAGGCGTGTTCGTTACGGCGCGAACGTGCGGCGCCCATCTTGGGACATCCTGTTGATGCTTTGCGTTAACGCCCAAGCGTGAGGTTGCGTTCCAGGCACACTCCGGGCGTTGACGCCCCTTGCGTTGACCGATAGGGGTTCCTGACTATTAGGGCCACGTGGCGGAGTGGTTACGCAGCGGTCTGCAAAACCGTTTACGCCGGTTCAATTCCGGCCGTGGCCTCCATTCCAACGGAACTTCCGTCAGATCCCGTCCGCAACACCTTGCCCAAGGGAGTAACTCCATGCGCGCCTTCCAACTGCCGCAAGGCACCGGGATCGAGGCTCTGACCAAGGTCGACGTGGCGCAGCCCAAGCCGGCGCATCGCCAGGTGCTGGTCAAGGTTTCCGCGTGCTCGCTGAATTTTCGCGACCTCGCAATCGTGCTCGGCCGCTATCGCATGCCGACCAAACCAAACGTCGTGCCGCTCTCCGATGGCGCCGGAGAGGTGGTCGAGGTCGGCCTCGGCGTCACCCGCGTCAAGGTCGGCGACCGTGTCGCCGGCAACTTTTTCCAGCGCTGGCCGGGCGGCCACGCCAGCGCCGACACCCAAGCGAGCGCGCTCGGCGGCAGCATCGACGGCATGCTGCGCGAATACGCTGTGCTCGAAGAAGAAGGCGTCGTGAAGCTGCCCGCGCACCTCACCCATCAGGAAGGCGCGTGCCTCCCCTGCGCCGGGGTGACCGCTTGGAACGCGCTGGTCGAGCACGGCCGCCTGATCGCGGGACAGACCGTGCTGGTACAGGGCACCGGCGGCGTCTCGATGCTCGCGCTGCAGTTTTGCAAAATCTTCGGCGCCGACGTGATCGCGACTTCATCGAGCGATGCCAAGCTCGAGCGGGCGAAGAAGCTCGGGGCCGCGCACGGCGTGAACTACAAGACGACGCCGGACTGGGACAAAGCCGCGGTCGAGCTCACCGGCGGCGTCGGCGTCGATCAGGTGGTCGAGGTTGGCGGCGCCGGCACGATTGCAAAATCGCTCGGCGCGCTGCGCATGGGCGGCAAGATCAGCATGATCGGCGTGCTGTCCGGAGCCGCCGATCTCAACCCGATGCTGATCATGGGCAAGCGCGCCAATGTGCAAGGGATCTCGGTCGGCTCGACCCAGATGTTCGAGGCGATGAACCGCGCCATCGCTGTCGCCAAGATGAAGCCGGTGATCGACAAAGTGTTTGGCTTCGATGACACGCCGGCCGCGTTCCGCCATATGCAATCCGCGCAGCACTTCGGAAAGATCGTGATCGATCTCGCCTGAGCTGGCCCGCCGCGCTCGGCCGGTCGGCACGCTCTGCCCTCGCAGTCCGCACGTTGTCATTCATCGTTGTGCAGCCATGTTGCGCAGCATCGGGGCTGAATTGTGCTATGCAACATAGAATTATTGCCATGCAGCAAGTTCATGTTACTGCAACACTAATCTTCCTATATGAAGGCAGGCGCTACCGATTCGAGGAGATCGTCATGCCGTCCGTTGCCTTGCAGTTTCCGTCCGGGCGCGGTAGCCGCGGCAGCGGGCTTTCGCGGTTTGCGCGGTCCGTCGTGCGGCTTCCGGACCTCGTCGTCTCCGCGATCGTGGAGGCGCGCCAGATCGCCACGACCTGTCACGAGCTCTCGCGCATGTCGGATGCGGAGCTGCGCAAGCGCGGCCTGACGCGCGGCACCATCGTCCGCTTTGCGGTGCTCGGGCGCGTTTAGGAGCGCATACATTGGCGCTTCACGCCTGCCGCGACTTCGCGCTAGGCAAGCCGCCGCGCGTTTGTTATAGGCGCCGCTTGGTGCGTGGTCCCCGGTAGCTCAGTGGTAGAGCAACCGGCTGTTAACCGGTTGGTCGCTGGTTCGAATCCGGCCCGGGGAGCCATCAGTTAAAACTCAATTTGATTTTGCTGCGTTTTTCGCCCGAATTGGCTAACCGCTCGCAAGGTTAGCCAATTTTTGTTTCCGGTTTGACCTTCGCCATTGCCGCTATCGCGAGGCGCTTGCGCTCAGCCGTCCGGGTGTAGCGCTCAATCTCCTTCAAGCTGGCATGTCCGGTGATCGCGGCAATCTCGTGCGGCGTGCAACCGGATTCTGCCAAACGCACTGATGCTGCCTTCCTCAACCCATGGAAAGCGCAATGGTGCAAGTTGGCCATGTCACACTGTTCGCGAAACCAATTACCGAATCCCGCCGCGGTGAATGGCTTGCCCAATTCCGTAACGAGAAAAGTCATGTGACCGCTCGGCGTGGCGTCGATCGTAGCGCGCAACACCGGGTGAACTGGGATTGAAAGCTCTATGCCTGTAGAGCGGCTCGTTTTACCCCGAACCCATTCCAGGATCTCCTTACGGACATGCTGAGGCCCCATCGCGACCACGTCTTGCCTCGCCTGCCCGGTGAACAAGCCAAGAGCGAGAGCGAGTCGAGGCTTGCTGCCAAGCGGATGTCTCGCCTCGAATAGCGCGATCTCGTCCTCCGTCCAGCGATGAAAGCCCGCGCGCGATTTTGGCCGGAGCGCCTTCACGCCCTGAGTCGGATCGTCTGACCGTAGCCGGATTTCGATTGCATATTTCATCAACGCGCGGAGCGCCTTGCGTAGCCCGTTGGCGCTTTCAGGCTTCTCGGCCCGGTCGGCCATCAACTTGATTACGTGCTCCCGTTGCAACGTGGCAGCGCGTTTGTCGCCGTGTTCACGGCAAAACGCCTCGATAATGTTGCGACGGACGCCTCGTGTGCTCGGCTCCATCTTGAGGTAATCGAGCGACTGGAAATAGGACACTGCGAGCGCGCGCATCGAACCCGGGGATACCCTCTTGGCGCCCGGCGGTCCCCTCCCCTGGCCGGCAATTGCTTCCGCGTATGCCCCCATGAAGTCCGGACTGTAGGGCAGCCCCGGTAAGGGCACTTTTTTGAATCCAGCACGGCGGAAGTAGAAGCGCGGCCGGCCGTGTCGGTCGATATAACCGTGCACGTACTTGGGAAGGCGGGTTAAATGCGGTCCCATTCGTTAGGTTCCTCGGCTGTTGCCTTAGCTTCGATCGCCTCCCCAGCGACGACAATGTGCGCCCCGGTCTTATCCACCCGGATTTCAGCCACAGACTTTCCAGCTGCGGCCAAGGCTTTTACGGCCTTGGTCACGTCTCTTTGACAGAAGTTCTGCGGGCCACGGCTCATTGCGATCGCCCCCGCAGCAACCCCCAGCCCTCAAGTCGTTCGAGCGCCTGGTCGATGCCGATCGCAACCGCGACTTCGGCGCCGGCCCGCGCCATCTCCTCATGGGCGAGGCGTTGCGCGTCACTGAGGCGGCCGTTGGGGGCCTTCAGCTCGAGGCCGTACGCCCTGCCGTCGCGTATGCAGATCAGGTCGGGCACGCCTGCCCGGACGCCGCAGGCTTTGAGAATTGCACCCTCTATTGCAGTTCTGGCGCCGCCATTGGCAGGGTGGAACCAATAGACGCCCGGAGCCCGCCGTAGCCGCAGATGCTCGGCAACGGCCTTTTGGACGTCCTGCTCCGGTCGGCGGCGACGACGTGTCATGTGAGATCAGGTCGCCTTTCGGAGTTCTATGGCGACCGTGCCGTGCCCGTACTCCAGGCCGAATTTGTTGCAGGCGGCAACGAGTGATTGGACGTCGTGGATTTGGTACGGCTGGCACAGCAGCAGGCGCTTCCCGTCGCTATCGATCCAGCCGGAGGCGTGATCCATCCAGTCCCAGTGGCCGTGCCTGCCTTCGAAGCAAACATCGACACCGCAACGCCCCTTACTAAGCCAGTGCAGACAAAAGCCGTTCGGTGAATATCGCAGGCCACTTCGCTCGGCCAACTTCTTCATCTCGTCATTCGCGCCGTAGGGTTTCATGATCGATCCTTTTGGAGGCTATGGGGGGGGTGCGGAAACTGCGCAAACCGCACCCTGAATTAGGTTTCCGCAGTTTCCGTAGTTTCCGCAGTGGCTAGGAGTGCTGGATTTACGTGCCACCGGGTAGTCGGCCTGCCACCCTGGGGGCCGTGGTGCTCGACGTCCTTTTTGACCCAACCGGCCTTCTCAAGGTCTTGCAACAATCTCTCGGTCTCCTCGGCGTCGAGTTTCTGGCCGAGAGCATCGCGACGGATGTCTTCGCGGCTGACCTCGGTCTTGCGCTTAGCGAGAAGCCACCGGAGGGTGCGCCGAGCCTCCTTGTGGCGGTCGCTCAGCCCGATCTGCCGGAGGCAGGCCCGCGCGTGAGGCCAGAAGAATTCCTGGACTAGCTTGATGGCAGCTTCGATGTGTCGAACACCGATCTGGGTCGGCTCAGGGCCGCCGACGAATGACCAGTCGAGGAAGCAGAGCGTACCGGCAAGGCGAAGGACGTGAGCGGGCATCTTCGACCACCACTCACGTTCGCGACCGTCGAGGGCTTTCTTTCCGGCGTGCGCAAACTGCCGAAACTGCTCAAACCTCTCGACTGCTTCGGCAGAGAGCCGCACGGCGCGGGGGGCGAACACTTCCTGGCCGCCCTCCAACTCGACGAGCCGCGTGATTGCGTTCACGATCTCCGGCTCGACCTCCGCGACGTCATCGGCGAGGGGCTTGTAGGTCGGCTCAAGCGGCCATGCGAAGCAAACTCTCGCGTACATGCCGTCGAGGTCGCCCTCGAACGACCTCGCGAGTTTGTCTGGTTGCAGACCCCCAACGAGACCGACCAGCAAGTAGTCGAGGGAGATTGCCGCGCGCGACATGCGCTCGACCACGTAGGCGCCCCCGTTCCACGCCTCTAGCCAGAATTCGTTGTCCTGGCCGCTGGAATACCGGCTCATGTTGAGGAACAGGCTGGCCAACTCGTCGGACAGCAACAGGACGCCCTGTGGCTGCACCTCCAACAATTGAGCGATCCTCTCAATCGTCGCATTCGATATGTGAAGGCGGGGAGCGATGAACTGGCCGGGGTCTTCGGCCTCGTGGGGCATCGTAGGTTCGGCCTTCGCAGTGTTGCGATACTTCTGAAGGTCCACGACGCTCTCGGCGGCCATTTCTTTCAGTTGTTTTCCCCACGCATCACGCATGGCCTTGGCGGTCTCGCGCCGGGTCTCATGCGCGCGTCTCATCTCTGCGATCTTTTCCTTGCGATTGCGCTCGACCAGCGTCAGCGCGCGTCTGGTCGCGTCGATGCCGGGGGTCTTGCCACTGCCGGAGAACCCCACGATTGACGTCCAGCATGTCATCGGCTGCGACCACGAACTTGATGCCTGAACGCGGCGCGACGTTCCAATCAAGCTGGATGCGATGCCGAGCAACGGAACGGCAACATGCGCTGGCGTGACACCTGCGCCGTGGGCGGCAAGCTCGACCCACTTCCGGCCAGCAGGCGCCAGCGCGTCGAGCGGGAAGTCAGGCAGTGAGCCGCGCCTGTCGTCGAGGATCGACCAGTCGGGGTCCGACCATTTGTCGCCCGCGCCGTTCCCTTTCTTAGCCTGCGCGTCAGCCTTGCGACATGCTGCCGCGAAGCTTGGACTGACGTCGTTGTAGTCGTCGGTGGGGATAACGGTCACAACCGCCTCCATCCGAGCGCGGCGGACAAATCGTCCTCGACGGTGACGGCGCCGAACGTCTCAACGAGCCCGGACGCCTCGGCGAGCGCACGAAGGTCTTCGACACAACGGCGATAGCAATCGACGGCTATCAGGTGAAAGACAGCGCGTCTGTTCTGTATCGAGGCGCCGACGATCGCTCGTGTGAAGCTCTCAAATACGTGGCCCCTATAGGGAGCCAAAGGAATTTCGTTGCGCGCAATCGCGCCGGTGTGTAAATCTCGCATTTAAGTATTCCTTGGCCCCGTCCGCGGTTCGCTTGCCAGCGCGCGGCGGGGTTTTTCGTTTGGAATTTAAGGATGAAAGACATTTACGCCGTCGCCGCGTCGGGTTCGCGCCCGCGCGTCGGCAGCGATCGAATGTAACGGCGAACCTCCGCCAGCTCGACAATTGACCTTTTCCCGTCCTTGCGAACGGTGAGTCGGCCTTCCTTCGCTGCACCGAAAATTCGAGTCCGGGAAAGCCCCGTGAGATGCGGGACGTGCTCCAATGGAACAGCCAGCGCTTCACCAGTATTTAGATGTTCAACAGTATCGATAACCACGTTTCGTCTCCTGAGTTCTGTCCCGACAGGTTCCGCCAGGATGATCAGGAGAATGGGGTGAGGCGGCGCCGAAAAAAATATCTGACGCTTTACTTTGTGTGAGGATTTTGCCGTTAGGATTTTCTGTGTTTGATATCAAGGAGTTTTTGTTTTTTTAGACAGCGCGATCCGTATTTTTTCATCGTTAGGATTTCTTAGGGCGGCCCGGGTTCTGCCAGCTAGCGCGCCCAGTCACTTTAATCGCCTCACGCCAAGCGCGGCGGAACGGCTGGGGGCCCACGCCAAATCTTTGCTTGGCCTCATTCTGGTATGCTTCATAGGGCTTCGGCTTCTCTTTGTTGGCTTTCATTTCCGATATCAGCCATTTCTTGCATCCGACAATAGCAGGACGTTCTAGGAGCGGAACAGGACGCGGCAACGGAATGTCTTTACCGAGCCACTGCGCGGCCACTGCGCGTCTAATCCAACAATGATCTTTTAGAAAATTTATAATCGCGCAATCCTTGTCGTCGCCATTAAGATTGTCAAAGGTGTGCAGAAATTCGGCAAACGCCGATGGCGCCAGAAGGGTTTTAAAATAATCGTTACTTAGCACCATTAAAGCTGGTGATTGTTCTGTGCCGAGGCCGCCTTCAGCGGAATCCGATACGATATTTCTGAGTACTGTTATCTCGATTGATGCTCGTTTGGCGTCGTCAAATCTGGCTTTCTGCTTTTTGATCACGGCCTCAAAAACATGTTTGATCTGCAGCCACTCACCTGTCGCCCTCAGTTCTGAAATTGCAAGCCTGCGCTCGGCTAGAACTAAGTGCGGTAAGTTAATCGTCGCAGGACGACAGAATTCGCAAAGGGGATCACCTTTTTCCCGGGGTGCTGGTTCGCGCATTTCGGACTTCGGTACGTTCGACGGCATGAATCTCATCCTAGCTAGTCCTCGCAAGGATATTGCCGACTTGTACGTGGGTCCATTTTCCGCCACGCGCGGTTTTGACATTGCGCGCGTTGAGTTGGGCGGCGATGGCGTTGTTGCTACTGCCATCCCGTTGAAGTGATCGAATAATCGGTAGAACGTTGGCCGCGAATTGCTCGGCAGAGCCTTTCAGGGCCTCTACGGCTTTGCGACGTGCCTGGTATGCTGAACGGGTTGGATGTCACCCGGCTCGCATTGGCGCTGGACGAGAGGGTTTTCTTTTATTGGACCCAAGCCGTGATTGTAGCGACAAAAGAGATTTGCAGGCTATGAGCAATCCCAAACACCCACCCGGCTCGCCAATGACACTCGGCAACATGCGCCATCTCGGCGTGCGGCGGGTTTTGCTGTTTCCTTGCTGGCCCCTGCACAGCGCACCGGGGAACCGCTGGCTCAAAGATGGCGCGGGTGCGATGGGCTTCATTTTAAACCAGAGCTTCGCGGCGGCAGCACCGCGCAAAACGTCACGAATATATCAGGCTCCAATCGAACGCCGCACCAGTGCCCGCCGTTGGTCTTGCCATCGTCGCCTTCCAGCGTGCGATATTGGATGGCCTCGTCGTGAACACTAATCCATTTGCCATTCACGTACATCTCGACGCCACCGTTGACGATGCGCCAAGGCGCGGGGCGGCAATCGGTGCCGTGGCAGCAGAACTCGCCATGAGTTCCTACGAGATTGCCGTAGATGTCATGGGCCTGAACCGGCCACGGAGTGAGCGTTAGACTCACCAGCATCCCGCAAAGCGTCGTCGTCTTCATAGCCGTCCCCGTGACATAAACATTGCGCGCAGCAGGGTTGGCCGAGAGCGGAGGCCAGCGAGCGCATCCTCTGACTCGCTGGCCCCTCGCAACACCGCGCGCCGTACCTTCCTAGTTCGACGGTGCTGGTGCTGAACCTTCGCAAGCGGGGCCACCACCGGGGGGAGGCAGCCCCTAACACCGCGCGGCGCTCTCGGGGCCAACGGGTCAAGTGGAGGCTCAAGAACAGCCGGGGTGCTGACTTAAATATAGCGCGCAGCTGTGCTCGTCGGTAGGAGCAAGCCCGCCGTTCCGCCGATAATCCGGTTTCTCGAAAGCGAAGGCCAGCGAGGCTTGGGGCCTTAAAACTCGCTGGCCCCTTCGCACCGCGCGCCACCCCGATACGCTCACTGTCAGTGGCGGTGGGTGCTAGGGGTGAGGTGTACGCTAGGGGGCCCGTTCAAAAAATACGTAGACCTCGACCGCTCAAGTTGCGGAGATCAGAAAGGATATGGAGAAGGCCGGCCGCTACGAGAGTGATCGAAGGCTGACGCCTCCCATGTTAGCCTAGCCCTCTTTTTCGGGAGGGATGGATGCGACGGCGCGAGTTCATCGCGGGCCTGGGCGGCGCCGCTGTGTGGCCGGTGATGGCGCGGGCGCAGCAGCCGATGATGCCTGCCGTCGGTTTCATGAGCGGCCGGTCGGAAGCGGATTCTGACTATCTTGTCACCGCGTTTCGCGAAGGATTGACGGATTCCGGCTTCACGTGCCGTTGATTGCGGGCGATCCGCAAACGTATTAGCCGAACGAAGCTCTGGGCTTTGCCGCGATCTTGCGGGTTTCAAATTGGACGCGAGCAAATTGTTCCTGCTCAAGGCCGCGCGGTGCTTCCGGCACAAGACCGGCACGCATCAGACGCAAGGATTGCAGTTCCGTGCCGGGATAGATCCTCAGCCCGGGAAGCGCGCGTGCCTGAAGAGTAAGCACGGCCGCTTCTTCAAGTGGAAAGTCCCTGCGGTGGTCGAACTCCATGGACGACGGTTTCCGCCCTTGCCGCTGATAGAACTTCGACACATCCGCATCAACCGCCTCGCGTAAAGTACGGCTGGCCCTGTACGCCTGCTGAAAGCCTTCCATGACCTCGGTGTAATCGCTGTGGGCATACCACTCCGCCCAACGCACGACCCGCGGCTTCACCTGGCAACCATCGATGATGTTCTGATGTCTCGCGAGCCAGATCGCGCCGAGCGCGTCAGCTTGGGCTCGGGCCTCGGGCTGAGCTGCGCCCTCGGCCATGAAGTTGTGCCGGTAAAGCGCGTCCGTTACACCAATTCGAATGGTCTCGAAGTGAGCGGCCGCAAAAGCGAGGATCGCCGCAAATTTCTCGCCCTGACAGTTTTGGCTTGTCACGCTCACTCCGAGCGTCGCGGCCCTATGCCGCCGCCATTCCGGGCTCTTGCATATCTTTACGCGATATCTGGTCATTTTCCGGCCTTTCACTGGCGCGGAGGGCAGATGTTCACGTGTTCCGTCACGCCTGCGCTGTAGGGCTCGATGGCATCGTCGCCAAAGGGTCGCGACCGGCCATATCGCGATCCGGGCGCTCGCCGGACTGGATCAAGGTCAAGAACCCGGACGCGCCGGTGGCGACTAGACTAATTGAGGGTTGAAGGTGGCGAAATCTCATGCCCAAAGATTTTATCAATGACCCCATTCACTGGCACAAGCGCGCGGAAGAGACGCGCGAGCTGGCTAAATGGGTGAATGATAACGCGGCACGTAAAAGATTGGGCGAACTTGCAACTGAATTTAAGCGGATCGCATTGCGTGTGGAGGATCGCATAAACCGGACGAAAGAAAGCCAATAGCCGCGCTCCAGACGGATATAGCCCAACCGAAATGCTGACGGCGGACCGGCCGTAGTGCTACCCTGCCACCGTTGTTCGGGAGGATGGATGCGAAGGCGCGCGTTCATCGCAGGGCTCGGCGGTGCGGCGGCGTGGCCACTCGTAACCGCTGCACAACAGGTGCCGGTTGTCGGCTATCTCTACTTTGGTTCGGCGACTAGCCCGCTGCTTTTAGCAGCCTTCTGCAAAGGTTTGGGTGATACAGGCCGTACCGAAGGCAAGAATGTTGCCATCGAGTACCGCTGGGCGAACAATGCACTCGATCAGCTTCCGAAACTAGCGGCGGATCTCGTTCGTCGGCGCGTTGACGTAATTGTCGCGCCAGCCAGCACTCAAGCCGCACTCGCCGCCAAGGCTGCCACCACAACGATACCGATAGTTTTCAGCACTGGCGTGGACCCGGTTCAAGCGGGCCTTGTCGCCAGCCTCAATCGACCGGGCGGCAACGTCACGGGCGTGAACTACATGCAGACGCAACTTGCAGCGAAGCAGCTTGAACTTCTGCACGAACTGCTGCCAAGAGCCACAAGGTTTGCAGTACTGGTAAATCCGGACAATCCTATTGCTACAGCGACGACAACCGCCGAATTGGAGGCAGCGCCCTCGTCCATTGGGGTGCAAGTCGAAATATTCCGCGCTAGCAAGAACGACGAGCTTGAGAAAGCCTTTGCAGCTATTTCGCAAAAGCGTCTCGATGCGCTCTTAGTAAGCACAGGTCAATTGTTCAGCAATCGCGTAGAGTTCGCATCGCTCGCAGCACGATATGCCGTACCTACAATGTACTACGACCGCGAATTTGCAGAGGTCGGTGGACTTATAAGTTACGGATCGAGCCTTGCCGACCAATATCGCGAGACCGGCTCCTACACTGGCCGCGTTCTCAATGGTGAGAGGCCAATCGACATGCCGGTCATGCAAGCAACTAAGTTCGAGCTGGTGTTGAACCTCAAAACCGCGAAGGCTCTCGGCCTAGACGTACCCCCCACGCTACTCGCCCGCGCCGACGAGGTGATCGAATGACTAAGTGAAGAGGAAACGATGATGCCCCAGCACATCGCACACGCGCATGAGCGGCGGATAGTAGGCACATTGCTGCTCAACTTGCTGTTCGCGATATTCGAGCACAACGAGACGCACCTGAAACGGCATTTCGGCTCGTCACTGGAGACCATGATCGTCGGGATTGCGGTAGTGCTCACCCAGCTAGCTTCGCACCCCACCAGTGTGTCGCGGCTCGCTCAGCTACTTGGCGTACCCAAGCGAACGGTCGTACACAAACTACGAGAGTTGGCGGCGTCTGGTGCGGTGATCAAGCAGGGCAGCCACTACGTTGCGAACTATGAAGTATTCGCCACGACCGACCCAGAGACCGCCGCACACATCAGCAGGATGAAGGCCGCCATTTTGAACGCATGCGAGAAACTTGGCCACGGCCATGACATCGCTGGCTCGCGCTGATGGAAATCAATGATCACCAGCAACTCAGTCTTCGCGGGGAGACGGGCAGCTAAGAAAGAGTCCCCCGGCCGGGGACCCCCGCCGCGGCTGCCGCAACGCGCTCCTGACGGGCCGTGGTCCGTAGTGCTACCCTGCCACCGTTGTTCGGGAGGGATGGATGCGACGGCGCGAGTTCATTGGAGGGCTTGGCGCTACATCGGTGTGGCCGCTCGGGGCAGGCGCGCAGCAGCCCACAACGCAGCGCCGGATAGCGATCTTCCATCCGGCAATCCCCGCTACGCTTCTTACCGAAACTGGTGGCGGGAGCGCTTGGCGAGCGTTTTTCTCCGAACTACGCCGCTTGGGTTACGTCGAAGGAGAAAATCTGATCATTGAACGCTATTCCGCCGAAGGGCATCACGAACGTTATGCTGATTTCGCCAGGGAAATCGTGACCCGTAATCCGGATGTGATCGTCACCGGAACGAACCCCGTTGTAGTCGTCTTCAAGGCCGCAACCAGCACAATTCCAATTGTTGCGTTCATGTTAGATCCGCTGAAAGCGGGGCTGGTGACCAGCCTGGGCCGACCAGGCGGCAACCTCACCGGCATCACCCTTGATGCCGGAATCGAGATCTGGGGTAAGCGCCTTGAGATGTTAAAGGAAGCCATCCCTTCGACTACCACGGCTGCGTTCTTGGGTATGCGGGAGGGGTGGGAGGGTTCTTCTGAGCAAGTGTTGCGAGACGCCGCCACCCGATTGGGAATTTCACTGGTTTTGATGCTTCCGCAAAAAGGGACTCCCTCGGAGATTGAGGGCGTGTTCGCCGCGATGGAGCAGCAGCAGCCTGACGCAGTGTTGGTCAGTGGGGAAGGAGACCTTTACGCGAACCGTCAGCTCATCGCGGAGTTGGCCGAGAAGCACCGCTTGCCGGTCATGTGTCCATACCGCGATTACGTGGAGGCCGGTGGATTGATGGCTTACGCGGTCGATCTCGCGGAGCTGCTCCGGCGCATGGCCGATGACGTGCACCAAATCCTCAAAGGGGCCAAACCGGGCGACATCCCGATTTATCAGCCCATCAAGTTTGAGCTCCTGATCAACCTGAAGACGGCAAAGGCGCTCGGCCTCACCCTACCACGTGCGTTGCTCGCCAGCGCCGCCGAGGTGATCGAATGAAGAGGCGCGAATTCATCGCGGGGATCGGTTGCGCGGCGGCGTGGCCGGTGGTGGCGCGGGCGCAGTCGACGCGTCCGCCAAGCGTCGGCGTGCTGCTTCCATATAGTAGTGAGCGTGACTCTCGGGCTCAGGCCAATTGGCTGCCGTTCAAACAGCGCCTTCAGGAACTTGGTTGGGTTGAAGGTCGCAATATCCGGTTCGAATACCGCTCAACAGGCGAAAATGCCGAAAACATCCGTATCGCGGCTAAGGAACTGGTCGCAGCCGCGCCGGATGTGATTGTCCCGTTTACAAATCTAGAAGTGCCGGGCGTGCTGCAGGCGACGCAGACGATCCCCGTAGTGTTCGTACTGGTATCCGATCCGGTTGGCAGCGGTTTCGTCAATAATCTCGCTCGGCCTGGCCAAAATGTAACCGGATTCCAAAACTTCGAAACCGAAATGGGCGGGAAGTGGTTGCAGTTGCTTACGGAGGTTGCGCCCGCGGTTCGTCGGGTCGGGTTTATATACAATCAAAACATCGCCGCCAACGTCGAGCTGATGCACGCCGCTGAAGGTGCGTCTCGCTCCTTAGGCAAGATGGTGACCGCAATCGATCTTCAGAAGCCTGCCGATATCGAACCGGCATTTACCAAATTTTCCCGGGAGCCTGAAGGCGGCGTCATCGTAGGGCCAAACCCGTTCAACGCAGATAATCGCGCAGAGCTCATCGCGTTAGCGGCACGGCTGAAGTTGCCGGCAATCTATCCGTATCGCTACTTCGCTCAGGATGGAGGTTTGGTCTCCTACGGGTTTGATCAGGTCGAAGAGCTGAGGGGAGCAGCAGTGTACGTTCATCGCATTTTGAGGGGCGAAAAGCCTGCTAATCTGCCGGTGCAGGCGCCGACCAAATACGAGCTGGTGATCAACGTCAAAGCGGCGAATGCGTTGGGCCTTGAGCTGTCGCCCCAGCTCCAGCAGCGTGCCGACGAGGTGATCGAATAGTTGCTGCTATTGTTGCGGTGCATGAGTCCGCTATCGGCACAAAGCGGACCTCCCAAACCTCTGCCATTAAGTCCGCTATTCGGTGAAAAGCGGACATGAAATGCTCGGTGCGAGGTCTTCCGCTTTTGACCTAAGCTGCCCTTTGCAACGACGGCGGCCGAGAGGCCGAGATAGCGGGCGTCCTTTTCGCGGTTGCCGCCCCACCTGATGGGTACTGTTTGTTCAAGGACAAGCAAAGCTCAGGTGATCGCCCCATAGAGAGCTTCACCCCTAATCTGTCATCCTGAAGCGTCGAACTGCATAATCTCGCAGGCCCGTTTGCTCTCGCCGTTAAGGTTGGCTTGATAGACGACGTTCAATTCGCGTCGCCGCTCGTCCAAGCTCGCATGGTCAGGCTATCACAGGGCAATTCCCGGCGTCATGATTAGGTAACCAGATATTTATATCGACCGATAGATTCACGTAAAAAATCAAACCGTCTATTCCAATAAATTCAGCTTAGGGACACGACAAAATGCGCGGTAAGAACGCTCGACGACAAGTCAATAAGCGTCGACAGCAAATCGATATCGAAATCTGTATTAATCACGCAACTCCCGATGAACGGGAGCGCATTAAGTACGCTATCGCGCAAGCACTAGCTGAGATTAAACCTGAATGGATTACTTTTGACTCTGTCCGAATAACGGATCACGGCTGGCTTAACTAAACCAGCGTGGAGCCTCGCCACTAAAAGATTTCGCGGGACCACCCACTGTGCTTACGAAGAACTACATCGTTCGATATGATCATGATCTCATGGCTAAGCATGGTTACGTCACGACGCGGCCTCACTAAATGAAACGCACAATGGTTATTGCTATTGCTGCTTTGCTGTTCGTGCTCGCAGCCGGACATGCGCATCATGCTATCGTCGACGGCGGATCGGCCTCGTTAGGAGCCTCGAAGCATTAGCGTTGCTCGTACCGCTGCTGCCTAGCACCCTGCGTCCGAGCTCGCGGGGCGCGCTCAGGATCGACCTCGAATGGATTCGCCAGCACACGAGGTTCGCCGAGCTTGCGGCAAACTGGTTCAGGCGCGGGCCCCCTTCCCGCGCGACCGTCACCACGCCAATCTGACATCGGTGCTGCGCCTTTTCATCCTCGACCACTATCGCGTCCTTGCGAGCGGCGCAGAGGGGACTCGCGAGTTTTCCTCATCGACGAAGAAAGCCCCGCCACAGGGATGACGGGGCTATCAGGCAGGTCAAATGGGTATCCAACACAAAACTGAGTCGTCCCTGCGGCACTAGTGCAGGAAGGCAACACTCAGGCGCAAACAGCAGAGACGTTGGACCTTGCTGGAACCAACGTAGCCAAGCGAACTTAAAGTCGCCGATAGGCTCCTAGGGCTCGGGCGTGGCCGCCCCAGCCAGGAAATTGACGGCCCCGGTGAGCCTAACCCCGCGAAAGCCGGGGCCGGCCTACCCGCCAGCACCGAACGCTGCCGGTGAGTCAACAGAACCTAGCCGCTATCCCCCTAGCCATCGCTGCCGCGGACTCACCAGCGGGCTTCTCTGAGTCATCGGGAGCCGTACGGCCGATTATGGCAACAACCTGGCAACAGAACGCTCAAATCGGGCTGGAATCGTCGTCGACGTACTGGATCAGAATTCCACCATGTCTACCAAGTGCAGGACGGATGAGTTCACGGTGACGGCACGATGAGATCACATTGCCGCCCAAGGGCCGTGCATTGTGTTCCGCCGGTGGGACAGGGGGGCAGCAAGATGTTCAGCAAGATCGGGCGGCTATTCAAGACGCCACAACAGACATTCGGTTCCAAGCCAGAGTTGTTCGCGAGTTTTATGACATTGCAATTCCTTGAACGCGGCTGGGACCTTCCGAAAGAACTTATTGACGAATGTTTGGAAGATGCTGGCCCTTATTTCCGTCCGATGATTAAGGGGTGGATATTGGTCTACTGCGCTTGGCTGTTTCGACTGGCCTGCATACGCCAGTTCGGTGGATCCTTCGAACAAGACATGATGGCCACGCTTCGTGTACGGCTCCTGAAACCAGCACTTGCCTCAATTCAAGACCTGCCGGACATGTTTGAGTTTTGGTTCGGGAAGCTCGACTTAGCGACTTCTGAGGTAGTGAATGAGGAAGCACCGACAATTAAGAGTGAGCAGGTTCCCCCGACATATGCATATGCTGCGGCGCTTGCGTTCATCGCGCTCGACCACGCCAGCCCCTGGCACATGGACTTCCACGCGCCAAACGTCGCGATCGCTGGGGTGGCCACGGCGATTGCAAGAGTGCTGGACCAAATGAAAATGCCACTACTGGTCGAGAAGATGTCCCAGCACGCTGACGCTATGGCGGCCTAGCCCATACCGCGCGGCCGAGGCGGCCCCGGCTGATGTTGCTGTGCTCAGGGCCAACCGCCATGGGGGTTACGGGATTAGTACAACCCAGGAGGAAATGGCCATGCCACGCTATGTGCCATTTTTGATCGCGGTGGCGGCCGCTTGGCCAGCGCTCGGCGAGCCAGTCACCAAGACTGTGACTTACAGCGGCATGAAAATGGAAATGACCGGCACCGACGACGCGATCGAAATCAAAGACGAAACTGGGAAGATTTTTGTCCGCGGCAGGTGGGACAACGAGACAGAGGAATTTACCGGAGACGTGGTCGGCGCGTGTCCGTTTCAGGTTCGGGGCACAATCAATTACACTGGCGCCTTGATGATCTTCGGCCAGCAACCAGCCTGCGATAATGAACCGGCGCAATGGAAGACCTTGCGTTTCATCGGACCGCCGGAGAAAATTGGGTCGATCGGAAAGCCCAAAGAAGTAAAAAAACACAAGCCAAAACACAAACTGGCACGATCTCGAGGACAGCGTTACTACACCTCTTGGCAGAACTGGCAGTGGCGGTAACCTGAGGACAATGCGGACGGATCGACGCATCCCTGTGATTGCCGAAACATCCAAACAGGAATCAAACCGTGGCTGTCACGCGCAAAAAGACAAATAGGAAGACCAAACGGGTCGCTTGGTCCAAACAACATGTCAGCGATCTCAAGGTACATTCAAAGAAGAAGACGCCTGTCGCTACGATATCAAAGTTGATGAAACGGACACCCGGCGCCATCCGACAAAAAGCTCTGGGCTTAGGGATCGCCATAGGCCATCGTCGCTAAAGGTCTGGGTTTGTTTCTTTCCGGATTGGCGGCATCTCCATGCTTGCCGCATTTGGAGCACACGATTCTTTTTGCGAACGAAGCCCACAGAATTAACGCGTCATAAACAATGGCGTCCCATTTTGGCGGTCGAACACGCCGCAAGTCATCATTGGTGTTTATTGTGAGCGAATACAAACAGATGAGATCTAACCAAAGCAGACATTGGAAAAACAGGCAGCCCGGCCGCCAAAACAAGCGATTTGAAGGTAATCGAGAGCACAACCCGCTGAAGAGCTTCTACGAGTCTAATGGGCCTGATGTGAAGGTTCGCGGACCAGCGGCCATCGTCGCAGAAAAATATTTGCAGCTTGCTCGCGATGCGCAAGCCTCCGGCGACCTAATTGCGGCTGAAGGCTACTTGCAGCACGCCGAGCATTACAATCGTCTGATCGCTGCTGCCCAGGAGCAATTTCGACAGTAATGCCAAGTGCTAGCCGCCGCCCTCGGGGCGGCTGGTCCCATAGCTCGCAAGCCTCGCTACTTGGTAGCGTGGCCATCCGTTTAACGCGATCTACTTGCGTGGATACTTTCGAGCAAGCTCCCGGCCCTTCTCCGTGAGCGTGAGTATGTTTGTGTCTACGCTAGCGAGTTGAACGTGGATGTACTCGGGAATCAAGCGGCCGATTTTAAACAGTTTTACGCTTCCGCATGTTCGCTGGCTCCGGGGCCTTTGGACAATATCCTTGATGAATGCAATCTCATGCCCTTTTAGAATGACCATCTATTTGTATTCCCGAAAGAATGGTTCACGGCTACTCAACCCCGTAGCGCTTCGTCTATGGCGGGTGAAACCTGTCCACAGAAACGCGGCGAACGCTTTTTCTAATCGCTGGCAATGCGTCCACGCCATGTGATGACATTTCTCCCGGAACACCATCAGTCGCGTGCGATCCGCCAAGCGTTTTTCAGCGCCTTGAAAGGACGCAACGGATAGCGCCGATAGATCCCGTAATGCAGCGAAAACCGGCGAAGAAACGCGACCATTGGCGTCTCATTCAAACCAGATCGGTTTCGGCGCGCCTTTGGTTGGGGTTGCTGCTGCTATTTCAAAAAGCGCAGCTACGTAAATCAGCGGCAGCCAAAATAGTATCGGCATTCATGGCCTCATCGGCCCCACGCATTCAGCATTATCGAGTCTCGTGCCCTCGTGAATATCCCTTTGGATATAGGAATAGAGCCTCGAATATTGCGCTGCAGCGCCGCCTAACGCTGCGATAAACGCGCGCCGCTTCAT
>JBPYFJ010000039.1:0-13245 GCA_051985675.1 Xanthobacteraceae bacterium
CGAACGGTCACCTTCATGCCGCAGGCGCAGACACCAGCACGGATGGATCCGGACCGCAGTCAATTGAGCTGCCGACCCAATTCGCGCTGCACACAGCCGCGCTTAATTCGCCGCCTGGCCTCAGCGACAGCGCCGACAGTTCGCCGGTCTCGCACGCACATTCCAACGGGCCGCTCGACAAGACAGGGCTGCTGCTCGACACCACCGCTGATCAATTCCACTTCCCGGATGTGAAAACAGGTGGCGCTGACTCCAGTCATGTCCACGTTCCCGAGCCCAACGCCGGCGCCCACGGGAATAACCTGCAGACACTGATCGATGCGGCAGCTCCTCCCGATCATTTGCTGACGGGAACAGCCAGCGACGCCTCGTTGCCGGGGGGCGTGAACGTAGTGCAGCAGGCCGATCCGGTGAACGTGCATGCGCACCATGGCATGGCTTAGAACGGGCTGAACGCGGCGGCGATGAACCGGTTGCGCCGTAAAGACGCGGAACCCGGGCGACTAGGGCAACACGGCGCGACCATTTGATCGCCTTCAAGACCTTGGCGCCCCTCGACAAACTCCGATCAGCGCCTATATTTGTTCTTTGAAGCCGCTCGCCCGGTCCGCCGGAGAGCGCTTTTTGCTTTTGTGGGGCAAACTTGATGTCCACGAACCGAGATGGCCATATCAGGCTGACGTCTCACCCCGCGCGCGGCGCGCGCGCGCGCTACCCGATCAGCTGGAACGCCGCCGCCGCGCGCGAACGCGGACCCGTGATCGGCACCGTCACGTCCCCGACCGAACGCAACACGATCGGCGCCCATGGCGGCTCCTACGCGCTTTACCGCGCGCTCGCGGTGTCGTCCGGCGCGCTCAACCCGATGGCGCGCCCAGACCTGACCAACACCGCGCCGGTCGTCGACATCGGGCCCTATCCGCAATGGAGCGAACCGGGCCGGATCGTTTCGCTTGACCCGTGGGGACACCGCGTCGCGCTTGATTTCGCGCGCGAGATTGCGGAAGGCCTCGACCTCCGCCCGACCATCGCGGTGACCAGGGCGCGGCTCAGCATTCCGGAATTCGGCGCCCGCGACCAACAGTGGGTCAGGATCGACGGCGAGATCGTTCGATCGGGCGGCGACTTTGCAGTGACCAAGGCCGCCATCGATCCGGTATGGCACCTGCCCGGAATTGCCGAGCGCTTCCACATCAGCGAGGACAAGCTGCGGCGCACGTTGTTCGAGCAGACCGGCGGCATCTATCCCGAACTGGTCACGCGGCCGGATCTCTCGGTGTTCCTGCCGCCGATCGGCGGGATCACGCTCTACATCTTCGGCGATCCCGCGGCGCTCGCGAATCCCAAGCGATCGCTCACCTGCCGCGTACACGACGAGTGCAACGGCTCCGACGTCTTCGGATCCGATATCTGCACCTGCCGCCCCTACCTCGTTCACGGCATTGCCGAGTGCGTGAAGTCCGCGCAGAACGGCGGCACCGGGCTCATTGTCTATAACCGCAAGGAAGGCCGTGCGCTCGGCGAGGTCACCAAGTTCCTGGTCTACAACGCGCGCAAACGGCAGGAGGGCGGCGATCAGGCCGCAACCTATTTTGAGCGCACCGAATGCGTGGCGGGCGTTCAGGACGCACGCTTCCAGCAGCTGATGCCGGACGTCCTGCACTGGCTCGGCATCACCCGCATCGATCGCTTCGTCTCCATGTCGAACATGAAATACGAAGCGCTTACCTCGACCGGCATCGAGGTGGGCGAGCGCGTCCCGCTCCCCGACGGGCTCGTTCCGCCCGACGCGCAGGTCGAACTCAAGGCCAAGATGGCGGCCGGCTATTACACGCCCGACGGCGCGCCGAGCGCTGCCGACCTCAAGTCAACCATCGGGCGCGCACTTACAGAGTTTTGATGTTGCTGGCGGCCCGACACGACGACGTTGACGCGAGCGCCGCCTTGGCGCTGCTGTCGGCCCAAGCGGTGCGCGAACGCGCGAACGAGATGCTGGAGCTCGGTCTTGCGAACGCGCTGACGAATTTCCGCGTCGATGCCGGACGTCTGCAGCCGGCGGCAGATTTTGTCGCGAACGTCATCCGCGAGAACTATCCCGGCCTGCACGTGCCGCCGCATGCGCGTTGGCGGCATTTCGTTTTCGCAGGGCGCGACCTCTGGCAGGAGATTGCGCAGAGTGCAATCTGGTCCAACCCGGCGGCACGGGCGCGTGCGCAATTCGATCTCGCGATCGTCTCGGTTCTGCTCGACGCCGGCGCCGGCGCCGATTGGCGGTTCAACGATGAACCGACTGGGTTGACGGTCGGACGCTCCGAGGGCTTGGCGCTTGCCAGCCTTCGCATGTTCGCGTCGGGGTTTTTTTCATCTGACCCGCGCGATCCGTTGCGGGCCGACGCAGTCAGGCTCGCCGCGCTCACCACGGACGACCTCGCCCGCGGCTTTCAGGTCGGCGCAGAAAATCCGATCGCGGGGCTGGAAGGCCGCGCGGTTCTGCTGGCGCGTCTCGGCCGCGCGCTGCTCGCGCAGCCGGACGTGTTCGCCCGTTGCGACGCCGCGCGGCCCGGCGGCCTGTTTGATCATTTCGCGGCAAGCTTCGGTCAGAATGTATCGGCGCCGGTGGCGCTCACGGAATTACTGATCAAGCTCGCGGCGATCTGGCCGCCGCGCCAGAACCTCGCCGGCATACCGCTCGGCGATACCTGGAAGCACAATGCGATCCGGCGCCCGGACGCAACCGATACCCTCGTTCCGCTGCACAAGCTGTCGCAATGGCTGATGTATTCGCTGATCGAGCCGCTGAGCAGCGCCGGCGTTGCGGTGCATGATCTCGATGGCCTGACCGGGCTTGCCGAATATCGCAACGGCGGCCTGTTGATCGACACCGGCGTGCTCATCGCCCGCGATCCCGCGCTTGCCAGTCAGGCGCTCGCCGTGGGTAGCGAGGCGGTCGTCGAATGGCGCGCGCTCACGGTCGCCTTGCTCGACCGCATCGCGCCGCTCGTGCGCGATACGCTCGGCGTCGCGCGCGACGCCATGCCGCTCGCGAGCATTCTGGAGGGCGGAACCTGGGCTGCCGGCCGCAGGCTTGCCGCCCAGAAACGCCGCGACGGCAGCCCGCCGCTGATGATCCTCAGCGACGGCTCGGTATTTTAGCGAAGGATTTCGCCATGGACGGCGTGACCATCGTCGATCACCCGCTGGTGCAGCACAAGCTGACACTGCTGCGCGACAAGAGTCGTTCGACCAAAGTCTTTCGCGAGCTGTTCAACGAGATCGGAATGCTCTTGTGCTACGAGGTGACCCGCGACCTGCCGCTCGCCAATGTCGAGGTGGAGACGCCGTTGGCGAAGATGCAATCGCCCAAGCTCACGGGCAAGAAGCTGGTGTTGGCGCCGGTCGGGCGCGCCGGCACCGGCTTTCTCGAAGGCATGCTGAACCTGCTGCCGTCCGCACGCGTCGCGCACATCGGGATCTATCGCGATCCGCGCACGCTCGCCTCGGTCGAATATTTCTTCAAGGCGCCCGACGACATGCCGGAGCGCCTTGCGCTGGTGCTGCACCCGATGCTGGCGACCGGCAACTCAGCGGTCGCCGCGGTCGATCGGCTCAAGGAAAGCGGCGCAAAGAGCGTCCGCATCGCCTGCCTTCTGGCGACCATGCAGGCGGTCGAGAAAGTGCGGGCCAATCACCCCGACGTTCACATCTGGACCGCGGCAATCGACGACGCGATCAACGAGGAAGGCTACATTCTGCCCGGCCTCGGCGACGTCGGCGACCGGATGTTCGGCACGCGCTGACACCTACCCGATCAGCGGGATCCGGCCGGGCCAGAGCCCGGCGAAAGCATCCGGCTCACGGCACCGGCGATCGGCATCAACCCGCGCCACCAAACCCACGGGTCGCACGCGATTTGCACGTAGGTCAGCGCGATACCGTGCGGCGTCCCGTCCGCCCAAACGGCTTCAGCGCCGACGCCCAGCACGGGCCAGCCGGACGGCAGAATCACAAAGCCGGTACGGACCTCCGAACCGGTGGCGGTGAACTGGCCCTGTCACGCTGACCTCCGGGATCAGGCTTTGCCGTGGAGGCAAAGCAACCTGGCAGGCCTGCGTAATGTTGATTGTAATTCCTTCTCCCGCGCTCGCCTGATGCGCTCCAACGTGCGGGGCTTTGGCGGGATCGGCGCGCAGGCTGCGCCACAGTGCGGCGACATCCATGTTCAGCTCCCTTGCCGTTGCGGCCGCCGCTGAGCTTGCCTCACGGCAGCAGCGATGACCAGCGACGCCCGCGTCGCGGTTGCCACGGTCGGCCGGCGGCCTTGACTTGCCGGCGGCCTCGACTAGATTCACAGCATGTCGGGCTTGATCGCAGTCGCCCGGCTTCCCAAGGCATCCGCCCAAGCACTGCACTTCGCCCGCTCGCCGGGCCAAGGGCTGTTGGCGGAATGCTTGATCCCCCGAGGTCCAATCCGGCAGCGGTATCGTGTCGGGCCAACGACAACCGCCCGATCAGCTGCTTTGCAGTCAAGCGTTGTCTCACTCCGCATGGAGATGAGAGATGTCTTGCAACACCGATGTCCCCTCGCCGTTTATCGCTTGGCCGACGCGTAACGCGCGCCGGATCGGTCGCCCCCCGCTCCGGAGGCTGATCATCGTGCTCTACGAGTCCTTTCAGGAAGCGTTGGAACTGCGGCGCCAAGCGTATCGGCGCTATCACCTGACGGACTAGTAAGCGCGGCATGGGCGCGGCGCCGGCCAGCACAGGACCGGCCGCGCTCGATTGTGGCGATGGCCTTGAGAACTTCAGCTTGGCTTTAGCAAAGCCGGCTGGGCTTCGCGTTGCGTGGTCACGTCCGTTTCGTCGTCCAACGCGTTAATCCTGGCGACATGCCGCTCCAGCTCACGACCAAAGATATTTTCGGAGATCAGGTCGCCGGGATCTTGCGCTGCCGTCTCCTCCGCTTTGAGCGGTCCGGCGTGTGGCTTGGATTCCAACAACTGTTCCGACTGACGCTCTGGCAGCAATTCCAGTTGGGCGGCCGACGAAGGGGCCGACAGCGGCTTGATATCGACGTCGCTGACATCTTCCTCGGTAGCCTCGCCCGCGCGCCGCCGCATCATGAGCAACGCGTTGATTGCCAACACTGCGATCAGGCCGGCAACCGCCGCGTAGGCAAGGATTTCGAACCAGCGGGTCTTGCCCTCGAGCGCTTGCTTGTCCGCGTTGATCGCCAGCTCGGCATGTGCCCTGGCCGTCTCGGCGTCGGCGCGCGCTTGTTGCGCCTGCGCCATCGCGCGCTCGGCCTGGTCTTTCGCCGTTTCGAGTTGCGCAATCCTGGTCGCAGAGCTCGCGAGCTCCGCTTTCAGCTTTTCAACCGTCTGATTCAACTCGGCTGAATTTGCGTCCTTCTCGTTGGCCTTGTCGGTCGCGGGCGCAGGCGACTGCGCTGCGCCAAGCGCCGAAGACGCGGCCGGCGCCGGAGCTGATGGCGGCGCGGCGGCAGCAGCCTGAGCGGGCGTCGGCGCGGCGGCGAGCGCTGGAGCCGGCGTTTGCGGCGCGGCCGTCGCGGGAGGCGTTGGCGACGCCGGCGCGGGGGGCGATGTCTGCGAGGTAGCAGGAGCCGGAGCAGGTTTTGGCGCGGCCGCGGCTGCCGGAGGAGAAACCGGCGAGGCTTCCGGCGCAGAACTCGGCGCTCGCGACGCCACCGGAGCCGGAGCAGGCGTCGGCGCGGTCGCCGCGGCTGGCGCCGGCGATGGCGCGGGAGCTACAGTCGCCGTCGCCGCTCCGGGCGAAAACGCCGATGCGTCGACGGCCGCGGAGCGCAGCGCGCCGCCGCCCTTTTTGCCGTAGCTCGCCGACCAGACGAAGCCCGCGCCGCCGGCCAGCCGGTAGACCGGCAGGCCGACCTGCGCAGAGCGGCGCAAATTGCCGATGAAATCGAGCAGCAGACCTTTGCCGGGACTCTTTCCGGTCGCCAGTATCTTCATGCTCTCCGCATCAAGCGGCTCGAGCGTGACGTCGCCCCAGGTGGCGATCACGCCTTCGGCGAATTCCGGCTTGTGCGGCATGTTGAGAATGCGCGGTTGCGCGCCGTACTTGTCCTTGAGGCGCTGCAGCTCCGCTTTCACTTCCTTGGACGTGTAGGACGACGGCTCGGACGATTGATTGGCATAGACAACCGCGCCGTCGGCCGAATGCAGCAGCGAATAGGACGTGTTGATCTTGGTGCCCGACTTCTTTTCCGTGCTGGTCCGGTGACACCAGGTGAAACCCTTGAACAGCGAACTCGGACCGCAGTCGAACGCCTTGTACGCAGCGCTGCCGGACGGCGCGCGTGCGCCAAGCGCAAGCCCGTTCACCGTAAAGGGTTGCGTCGGAGCGTCGCTCTTCGATGCTGGCTGCGCCTGCTGTGCTGCTGCGCTGCTCGCGCCCGCGAGGACACCGAACAGCACGACGACGATGGTCTTCACCCCCCCTACCCGCATGGCTTTCTCCAACCGCCCGCCAGGGATACCAAGATGCGAGGATTTGTAACACCTTAGCGAAGAGGTGACAAAGCCCCAGCGGGGCGGCGCTGCCCCGCACGCTGCCCGATCCCTGATCGCAGCGGTTATCCGGCACCGCTCGCGGGCGGCCCCCGCATACCAGTTCGTTCGCCACGAACCGCCCGCCCTGATAAAAGTATCCTCGACAGGAGATTACGATGAGCGCCAACCCATCAATTGCGGAACTCGACCAGCGCATCGCCCTGATCCGACGCAATCTCACCGAGTTGGTCGAACAGGCCGCCGCCTTCTCGGGAGCCGGGGATGAAGCCAGGGTGGCCGATCGGATCGCGCACCAGGAGGCGGAACTCGCCAAGCTCACCCAGCTCCGCGACAGCCTGACGAAAAAGTAATCCCCCGATCCGTCACCGGCATCGCTGTGTTCGGAACGTACGGTTGTCGTCTCGGGGCCCGAGCGCAGCGAGGGACCCATAACCACCGAGTTCTCGACGCACGAAATAATTGCAGGGAGTATGGATTCCGACCGCGGTGGTGAACATTAGATCCGGCGATCACGCGACCGGCCGTGGTTGATCAGCGCAGCATGAACCGGGCGTCGCCGATATAAACGGTGGCCGTGCGACCCGTCACCAGCCGGCCGTCCTCGGGAAGCTCGTCGAGCTTGATGCGAACCGGCACGCGTTGCGCGAGCCGCACCCAGCTGAACGTCGGATTGACCGAGGCCAGCAGGTCGTTGCTGGTGCTGCGGCTTTGATCTTCAATTCCGCTCGCGATGCTGTCCACGCGGCCGGAGAGGATGCGCGAATCCCCCAACAGACGCACCGTCGCCTTGTCGCCCACGTGCACGCCGCGCAATTTCGTCTCCTCGAAATAGCCTTCGACCCGGAACGTGTCGGAGTCGATGATTGCGAGGATCGGGGCGCCGGCGGTCACATACCGCCCCGGCAGCAGCCCGAAATTGGTGACGATCCCATTGACGGGCGCGGTCACCGTTGAGCGCTCGAGATTGAGCTTCGCAGTATTGAGATTGACGGTCGCCTGATCCAGCGCCGCCGTCGAGACATCAACCGTCTGTTGATCCTGCTCGACCTTTTGCGCCGTGACCACGACCGAGGTCAGCGCCTTGCTGCGCGCGAGGTCGCGCTTGTTCTGATCGAGCGTCGCCTGGCGGCTTGCGACCTCGGCCTTGGCCTGCTGGAGCGCAAGCTCGAAGCGCTTCTGATCGATACGAAACAGCGGCTCGCCCTTCTTGACCACCTGGTTGTCGTGCACGAACACGTCGCTCACGAGGCCGGACACGTCGGCTGCCACCGGCACGACGTCGGCGCGCACGCGCCCATCGCGCGTCCAAGGGGCGACCATGTAGTAGAGCCAGAGTTGCCAGGCGACGACGCCCGCGATCGCCACCACGACCGCGGTGACGCCAAAACGCAGCAAAAACGAGAGCACGCGATTCATCACACCATCCAGGGAACATAGTCCCGCAGAAAGCGCACGACCGGCTCGCCGTAAGCGACAACCGCCCCGAACAGAATTATCCCAAGCGCCAGGTCGAAGAGCGGACCATGCCAGACAAAGCGATAGAAGCCGATCGCCGCCAGCAGCCGCTTCAGCGCAAGCAACAGCAGCAAGGCCACGATCGCAAATACCAGCAGCGCTGGAACGAACACGCCGTAGATGTTGAATTCGGCGATCATGCGACCTCGTCGTGGGACGCCGGTTCGCCCGCAAAGGCCGGCGCGTCGGGATAGAGATTGCGACGCAGGCCGACGGCGGCTGCCAATCCCTTGTGCCGGACGGACGGCGAGCTCATCGCAAGTATATCGCCGATCAGCCGGTCGAGATACCCGAGCACGGGCGCGGGCAGCTGGCGGCGGCCATGCGCGAGCGCGCGAAAATGCGCCGCCACGCCCGCGAGCAAGCGCGTCATCTTGTCGTGTGCGCGCTCATTCAGGTTCCGCATGATCTCTTGTAGCTCGATCACATTCACCCCGGTTCGCAGGTCGCGCAGTGCGTCCGCGGTTTCGAGCTCCGGATCGCGCCCGGCGCGAGCTAAGCGCGGCATCAGGAGTCCGACGCGGTCGAGCATTTGGCTCGCCCACTCGGCGCGCGTCGGTTGGAAGCTTCGATCCGCGAGCGCCGCCAGATCCCGCCAGCCCGCCCGCAGCACCCGCCGCGCGCCGGTTTCGGCGCCGATTGTGCGCATCAGCTTGGTGACGGCGATACCGGTCAAGGCTCCGATGACCACCGCCGTGGCGGTGTTGAGGAACGACGCCATGTCGACATTGTAACTCGTTTGCAGGGCCAGATTGAGCGACAACCCCACCGCGAGTGCCAGGCCCATCACCGTGTAGCGCGGGATTGCCATCAAAATGCCGATTGGAACGAGCGCCGGCGCAAGGCAGAGCACGAGCGCGGTGTACCCGTCGATGGCGGGCAGGATGCCGAACTGGTAAAGGCCGGCCAGGGGGATCGACGCAATGGTGCCGATGGTGAAAGTCGACATCACCGGCGTCGGATCGTCGAACGCTGCAAACAGCGAGCAGATGACCGCGACAAGGCCGACCGCCGTTGCCCCCTGCGGCCACGCGGTCGCGATCCAGAATGCGCTGCAGGCCAGCATCGCAACGCAAGCCGCGAGTGCCGAGAGCGCAGCCATGCCGTGATCGCGGTGCAGCGGCTTGGCCGCGCGCTGCTTGAGGATCGCGTGCAGGACGCGGTCCTGCGGTGCCCTGGGGTCGCGCGCCAGCACAGCGAGCTCGAGGCACTCCTGCCAGGACTCGATCAGCTCATTGAGGCGCGCCAGCAGATTGATCAGCATCAGATCGTTCCAGCTTGACGCCGGGCCCGCCTCCGGCAACGCGGTGGCGCAGCCGCGCCGCAGCCGGTGCGCCTCCTTGCGATCTCCGCCCTCCTGATTCGCAATCCAGGCCGCCACATCTGCCAGGAGTTTCTCGACGTTGTCCGGCATAGCGGCGTTCCGGCGCAGAAAGGCGACGCGATCCTCGATCGTGCTCAGCAGCGGGAGAAGCGCAACGAGCCGCTCGTCGAGCGCGCGGATCACGTTCTGGTTGGGCCGCTGGGACGCCGTGTCGTAAGGCAGACTCACGCCCAGAATCGCGAGCTCGGTGACATCGGCCGCGATCCGGCGCTGTTCCTGCTCAGCCGCCGGAGTAACCTCCTGCGTCAAGCCCTTGGATATCCAACGGCGCGCGTCGGCGAGCACCACGCCCTGCTTCGCCAACAGAACCGACAGGATGCTGCGCGGGAAGATCAGGCTATGCACAAGCGCCGCGCACACTGTCCCGAGCATGATTTCCTCGGCGCGCGCAATCGCCGTATCGAAGACTCCGTCCGGATTGAGCACGCTGGGAAAGCCGATCAGGGCGGCGGTGTAGCCCGAGAGCGCCAGCGCATAGGCGCGCGGCGTGCGATCGAGTAGCGACACATAAACACAAAATGCGACCCAAAGGCTGATGGCGGCGGTCGTGAGCTCGGGGGCATCGACCAGATTCGGCACGATGGCCACCATGGCGATCGCGCCGATGAGCGTTCCAATCATTCGATAGACGGCCTTGGCGCGCAAGGTGCCGGTCAACAATGGCTGGCTGGTCAGATAGACCGTGACCATCGCCCACCACGGATTCTTGAGCTCGAATCGGAAGGCGACCCAGAGCGCCAGCATCGCTGCGATGAAGCAGTTGAGCGAAAAGATCAGCTCGCGGAAGCCGAAGCTCTTGGTCACATTGCCCTCGGCATTCGGCCCGGTGTCACCCCTGCGGCGTGATCCTGGCGATGCGCACGTATTCGCGCCAATTGTCGATGTCTTTCAGCATCAACGCCTGTGCCTCGTCCGGCGTGGTGATCAGCGGATCGCCGCCGAGGTTATTGAGAAATTTCCTGGTCTCGTCGGTGCTCACGACGTCGACGAACCACTTGTTGATGGTCGCGATCGCCGCCGGCGGGGTGTCGGCCGGAACCGTCACGGCCCACCAGCCGATGACGTTCATCGGGATGCCCTGCTCGCTCATCGTGGGCAGATCCGGCACGGCCTGCAGGCGCTCGTTCGACCCGACGCCGAGGATGCGCATCTTGCCCTCGCGCTGTTGCGCCAGCGCCAGCACCGGGTTGTGGATCGCATAGTCGACCGCGCCGCTGAACATATCGTTGATGGTGTCGGCCGCGGTCTTGTACGGGATTTCGACCGCCTTGACGCCGGTCTTGGCCTTGTAGATTTCGCCCATCACGGTGGCGTCGAAGTTGCTCGTCGCATAGCTCGCCTTGTCGCCTTTCGCGAGCATCGCCTTGGTGAGGTCCGCGAGCGTCAGGTAGGGCGTCTTGGCGTCGACCACGAACATGAAGGCCTGCCGATTGATCGTCGCCGCAAGCCGCAGGGTCTTCGCCACGTCGATCGGCGGATTTTTCAGGAGGCTCATCATGCCGGCGACGGCGTTGCCGCCCCAGAGCAGCATCGTGTAGCCGTCAGGCTTGGAGCGGGCCACGTATTCGATCGCGAGGTTGCCGCTTCCGCCGACGCGGTTCTCGACGAGGATCGTCCTGCCGGCCATCGGGCGGATCCGCTCGGCAAAATAGCGCACGATGAGGTCGCCGCCGCTGCCCGCCGCGGTGCCGGTCACAAAGTGGATGGATTGCGCCGGATATGGCTCGGCTAGCGCTGGCCGCGCGAGCCCGGCGGCGGCCGCGGATGCCGAGGTTTTGGCCAGAAACTCCCGCCTCGAAAATGTCGACATGGCGCATCCCCGACGATGTGATCTCCCGATCGTCGCCGATCCCACCACGGGGCAACCCGGCCAGCAAGGTCGCCGGCGCACGGCGCGAATGCGCGCGCGGCAAAGACCATCCAGGCGAGCGGGCAAAGCTAGAAAAGTTTCCCGTTACCCACAGCGAAATCCGGAAAAATCGTCCCGGTAGCGGCCGCCGCCTCCGGCGTGCTAGGTAGGCAGTCGACTCGACGAGCAACGGCGCTGTCACCCCAATGTCATCCACCGCTCATTCGACGAGTTGGCCATGAATGTCAGCGTTGATGAAGCAGTAACGATATACGCGCGGTTTTGCCACGCTTGGTATGGGGGACGTGCCGAGCGGATTGCCCACAGCAGAGTTCAGCATCTCCGGCGCAAGGGCGACACCAAGGGGGTCGAGGTCTGGGAGAAGCTCGTCCGCGAGCTCAAATCCTCGCCCCCGCAAGACCGCCGAGGCCCAACGCGCCCGCACAAGCTGACAGCGATCAGCGCAACGTCGCGCAAGGCGCGGCGCAGCTGACCCGCTGCGCCTAGTTCGGTTCCAGTCCTGCGTCCCGGGCGACCGCGCGCCATCTGGCGACTTCGCTTTCGAGCAGCTGCCTGAATTGATCCGGCGTCGATAGATTCGGGATCGCCCCGATATTGTCGAGCTGATTGCGGATATTCTCGCGCAGCAGCACCTGCGACAGCGCGTAGTGGGTCCGCTCGACGATCGCCGGCGCGATGCCCGCCGGGAACAGCAGCCCGTACCAGCCGAGCACTTCGAAATCCGGAATGCCCGACTCGATCACGGTCGGCACGTTGGGCAGCGAGGGCCATCGGTTGGCGGTCATGACCGCGAGGATCTTGAGGTCGCCCGCCTGGACCTGGCCGCGCACCGCGTGCGCGAGTTCGACCGCGTAGCTCACGTCCCCGCGCATCAGCGCGGTCACAACCTCCGGGGTCGTGCGAAACGAAACGTGCTGGGCATCGATGCCGGCGCGCTGGCGCAGCAGTTCGGCGGTGATGTGCTGGGTCGAGCCGATGGTCACGCTGCCGTAGTTGAGCTTGCCGGGATCTTTCTTGGCGAGTGCGATCAGTTCGCGCAGATCCTTTGCCGGAAAGTCGCTCTTGGTCACCACGACGAAGGCCGAATTGGCGACCACGCCGACCGGGCTGAAGTCCTTCACGGCGTCATAGGGCTGCGCCTTGATCATGGCCGCCGCGACCGTGTGCGCCGGGCTCGCCATAACGGCGTTATAACCATCCTTCTGGCTTTTTGCGATCGCGTCGGCCGCGATGGTGCCGCCGGCGCCGGCCTTGTTCTCGACCACGATGCGCTGCCCGAGCACCTCGCCGAGCGGGTCCGCGATGATGCGGGTCGCAACATCGGTGCCGCCGCCGGCGCCAAACCCGACCAGAATGCGGATCGGATGCGCCGGCCAGTCCGCGCCGGCATGGAGCGGGCCTGCGCTCAGCACGCACGCGAGAACGACAGCTCCTGCGCCCATGGCGCAGGCGTGACGCAAGAATCGCATTGCTCTCTCCCTCCGGACGTCTGGCTTTTTTCGCACTATAGCGGGGATCGCAAGCGACGCCATCAGGTGACCGGTTGTCGCCATCCTTCGAGACGCCCTCGCTACGGGGCGCCCCGCGCGCTTGCGCGCGGCGGCCTCTCGCTCGGGCTCCTCAGGATGAGGTCGGAGTGTGTTGGACGGCACGCTAACGTAGCCGCAAACACCAGCCTCATCCTGAGGAGCGTCGCGTAGCGACGCGTCTCGAAGGATGGGCGACAGGTTTCACTATTTCAAACAGCAGCAAGCCAACGCTCCGCGTCCCGGTGAAAGCGGGCGCCGGGCCGCCCTTCGTTCTCTTTTTCCGTCCCCACAATAAGGGGAGTGGAGCGCCGAGACGGCGCTAAGCGAGTTCTTGTCCGCGCTCAAGGCGCGGAACGCACCCTTGCGATCGGGTGCGTCTGCGCCGTTCGGCGCTCCACG
>JBPYFJ010000040.1:0-36490 GCA_051985675.1 Xanthobacteraceae bacterium
TGATTGTGGTGGCACCGGCGACCGCCGACCTGATCGCCAAGATGGCCAACGGGCTTGCGGACGATCTCGCCTCGACCGTGCTGCTCGCAACCGACAAGCCGGTGCTGATCGCGCCCGCCATGAACCCGCACATGTGGGAGCATCCCGCAACGCGCCGCAACGTCGCGCAGCTGCGCTCGGATGGCATCGCCGCCATCGGACCGAACGCGGGCGAGATGGCGGAGCGCGGCGAAGCCGGCACCGGACGCATGGCCGAACCGATCGAGATCGCCGATGCTGCGCTGGCGTTGCTCGGCCCGCAAACGCGTCCGCTCGCCGGCAAGCACATCCTCATCACCTCGGGCCCGACCCACGAGCCGATCGATCCGGTGCGCTACATCGCCAATCGCTCGTCCGGCAAGCAGGGTTTTGCGATTGCGCGCGCGGCCGCCGACGCCGGCGCCAAGGTCACGCTGATTTCGGGCCCGGTGTCGCTTCCCGATCCGGCCGGCGTCACCGTCGTCCACGTGGACAGCGCGCGCGCCATGCTCGCCGCCGCGCAAGCGGCGCTTCCGGCCGACGCCGCGATCTTCGCCGCCGCCGTCGCCGATTGGCGCGTCGCGGAAGCCGGCCAGCAGAAGATCAAGAAAGGCGCCGGCGGCGTACCTCGCCTCACGCTGGTCGAGAACCCGGATATCCTGGCAACTGTTGCGAAGCTCAAAGCCAAGCGTCCGAATCTGGTCATCGGTTTCGCGGCGGAGACCGAGCGCGTCGTCGAGCACGCCAAGGCGAAGCTCAAATCCAAGGGCAGCGATTGGATCCTGGCGAACGACGTGTCGGTCGAAGCGGGCGTGATGGGCGGGGATCGCAACAAGATACATCTCATCAGCGCGCGCGGCGTCGAAAACTGGCCCGAACAATCCAAGGACGAGGTCGCGCGCATGCTGATTGAGCGCATCGCGGCGGCGCTATGATCTTGAACCTGCGGATCGCGCGCTTGCCGCATGGTGCCGACCTGCCGCTGCCGGCCTATCAGAGCGCATTCGCAGCCGGGCTTGATCTCTATGCGGCCGTTCCCGCGGGTAGTCCGGTGGTGCTTGCGCCCGGCGCGTATGCCACGATTCCGACCGGCATCACCGTCGCGTTACCTGCCGGGACCGAAGGGCAAGTGCGGCCGCGCTCGGGGCTCGCCGCGCGCCACGGCGTCACTGTGCTCAACGCGCCGGGCACCATCGACGCCGACTACCGCGGTGAAGTCGCGGTCGTCCTGATCAACCACGGCGACGCGCCGTTTGAGGTTGCGCGCGGCATGCGGATCGCGCAGTTAGTGGTCGCGCCGGTTCTGCGCGCGAGCGTCAGCGAGGCCGAGCATTTGGACGAGACCGATCGCGGCGCGGGGGGTTTTGGATCAACGGGTGGATGAGGACATGCAAGCGACCCACGTTACCGCCCCGGATGGGTTCAAGCTCGCGGTTCAGGAATGGGGGAACCCACGCGGCCTTGAGATTCTCCTCATCCATGGCTTCAACCAGTCGCTTCTCTCCTGGCAGCGGCAGGTCGAGGACGGACCACTCGCCTCGGAGTTCCGGATGGTTGCGCTCGACCTGCGCGGCCACGGTTCGTCCGACAAGCCACTCGACAAGAACCGCTATGCGCACGCGCGCTGGGGCGACGACATCGCTGCCGTGATCCGGGCAACGGGACTGCGCCGGCCGGTGCTGACGGGATGGTCCTATGGCGGCAACGTGATCTGCGATTATGTGCGCAGCTTTGGAACCGACACAATCGCCGGCATCAATTTCGTGGCGGCAGCGGCCAAGACCGATCCGGCGTTCTTCGGTCCCGGCCGACAGAATTTCCCCGGGATGCTGTCCGAGGATCTTGCCGCCAACATCGGCGCAACGCGCGGATTTCTGCGCGCCTGTTTCGAGCGGCAACCGACCGAGGACGAATTCGAGATCATGCTCGCTTTCAACATGGTGGTTCCCGCACCGGTGCGGGCGGCGATCATGGCCCGTCCGCCGAACCCCGGCGATGTCCTCGCCGGCATTCGCTGTCCGGTCCTGGTGACGCACGGCGCCGCGGATCGAATTCTGCTCGCGACGCTCGGCAAATTCACCGCGGCTACCGTCCCGGGTGCGAAGCTGTCGCTCTATGACGGTATCGGCCACGCGCCGTTCTGGGAGGATGCGGCTCGCTTCAATCAGGAATTGGCGGCGTTCGTGCGCGGCGCCAATTCGACCAAACAATAAGTCGCACCGTCATGCAGACCGGCTATCGGGTGGTCGTCTCGGCGCTGGGCTGGTTCGCGATCATTCTCCAGTATTCGTTGATCGCGAGCACCAGGAGCGGGCCGGAGCTCGTTGCCTGGACGATCAACTACTTCAGCTTCTTCACGACCATCGGCAACGTCCTGGTTGCGCTGGCGATGACGCTGCCGTGGCTCGCGCCCCGTTCGCGGCTCGGTCAATGGCTGCTGCGGCCGTCGGTGCGCACCGTGATCGTCGCCTACATCATCGTCGTCGGCGTCGTCTATCACCTGATGCTGCGCAACCTCTACAACCCACAAGGCTGGCGGTTGGCGTGCATCATCATTCTGCACTACGTGATCCCGCCGCTGTTCATCATCGACTGGCTGGCGTTCGTGCAAAAGCGCGATCTGTCGTGGAAGATCTTGTTTGGTGCCTTGGCTCTGCCGGTCATCTACGTCGCCTGGACGCTCGTGCACGGTGCTGTGACCGGCTTCTATCCCTATCCGTTCATCAACGTGGCTCGCTTCGGCTACGCGCAGGTGCTCATGACCATCGGCGCCATGATTGCGGCATTCGTTGGTCTGGTGCTCGCGCTTGTCGGCATCGGGCGGCTGAGCGCCGGCTGGGCTCTGCGACGCAGCGATGGGCGGGCCGAAGCGTAGCCCGGTCTACGCGCTCTTCTGCTTGTCGCGGATTGAATCCCACCATGGGCAGACGCCCGGATTGAGCGTGTAGTTGCCTTCGATCACCTGCACGGGCTGGCGCACGCCGTCACGCGCGATTTGCAAACGCTTGTCGCGGGCGGCGTTGCGCTCCTGCTCGGGCAGCCAACCGCGCTCGTGGCCCCACAGGCTCGGGCCTTCGGTGCGCTCATAGGCCTGCCAGGTCTGCGGATCGATCGAGCGCGCGCCCCAACCGTATTCCACCATGAAGCCTGACGGCGTCCAGGTGTAGAACGAGGTGATGAAGTCGCTGGTGTGGCGGCCGAGCGTGACCGCGATGCGACCCTCCTCCATCAGCGCGAGGTCGAGCCCTTGCCCGATGTCGTCGAACGAGTACAGCTCCATCATGATGTGATGCACGGCGTTCTTGCCGGTCTTGATGAAGGCGAGGCTGTGGTGGCGCGGGTTGACGTGCATGAAGTAGGCCGAGAACGGCTTGGTGTAGAAATCGCTCAGCCGGAAGCCGAGCAGGTCACGATAGAATGGGAGCAAGGTTGCGATGCTCTCTTCGCTCTCGACATTGAGCACGGCGTGACCGAGGCCCAGCGGCCCGGTGCGGAAGCCCGAGATCGAGCGGCCCGGCTTGAACGTATCCGATGCCGTCTCCGCGCCATGGAACAGCTCGAGCCGATTGCCGTGCGGGTCGTTGCAAACCGCAAGATCCTTCACGTGCCGCTCGTCGGCGAGCGCGCGCGAACCGCGTGCGACCTTGGTGCCGGCCGCTTCCAGCGTGCCCGCGACCGCATCAAGCGCGGCCGCGTCGGCGACTTCCCAGCCAAAGAACGCAATGCCCTGGCCGCCGGTGCCATCGACGACGAGCCGCTGCTTGCGATCGTCCATGCGGAAGGCACGCGTGCTGCGGCTCTTGTCGACGCATTGCAGGCCGAGAAGGTTGGTGGCGTATGTCGACCAGTCCTCCACGCCGCTGGCGCGCACCCCGACATAACCAAGCGCCTGTATGGTCATCGCACCACTCCAGTTCGGCCAATTCCATTTGCGCCGATATTACATCGCGTTCGCCAGGCCGGCCAGCGCGCCGCAAACAGAGCAGCGCTGCTCGGGTTGGGATGCGTCAGTCCACCTTGATGTTGTTTGTATCCGCAACGTCGAGCCAGCGCTTGGCCTCGACCGCGATGAACGCGGCGAAATCCGCCGGCGAGCCCACGTTGATCTGCCCGCCGAGTTTTTGGATCTCGGCCGCGACATCGGGCGTCTTGAGGATGTCGTTGATCGCCCCGTTGAGCCTTTCGGTCACGCCCGCCGGCGTTCCGGCCGGCGCGACCACGCCGTTGAAGCTCGGCGCCACGTAATCGGGAACGCCAGCCTCGACCATGGTCGGGATGTCCGGGGCCTGCGGGTTGCGCGCAGCACTCGTCACCGCGAGACCCTTGAGCTTTCCCTCGCGGATATGCGGCAGCAGGATCGTGGTCGTCTCGAACGTCATGTCGACCTGATGGCCGAGCACCGCGGTGACGGAATCGCCGCCACCCTTGTACTGAATGATCGCGTAGTCGACGCCGGTCTTGGCCTTGAACGACTCGGCGACGAGATGCGGCAGTCCGCCATAGCCGGTCGCCGCGCAATTGAGCTTGCCGGGATTGGCCTTGCAGTAGCCGATGAACTCCGCAATCGAGTTCGGCGGTACCGCCGGATGCAGCACCAGCAGCTGCTCGCTCTGCGAGACTTTGGCGATCGGCGAAAAATCCTTCACCGGATTGTATTCGGGCCGCTTCGCGACCGCCGGAATGGTGGTCATGATGCTGGTGTTACAGAACAGCAGCGTGTAGCCGTCGGGTTCAGCGCTGGCCGCGGCCTTGGCGGCGACCGATCCGCCACCGCCGGCGCGGTTCTCCACCACCACGCTTTGGCCAAGCGACTGCTGTAAGCGTTGCGAGATGAGCCGCGCCATCACGTCGGTCGGCCCGCCCGGCGAGCCCGGCACGATGATCTTGATGGCACGCTCCGGATAGGCGGCGCGCGCCGGGCGCGTCAGCAGCGCCGCCGCAGCGGTTCCGCCGAGCCCCGACAGGAAACGGCGCTTGCTGATCACGGTCGATCCCTGTGTGGCCGTCCTTCGAGACGCGCCCTGCGGGCGCTCCTCAGGACGAGGCTGAGGATAAAGCGGCCATCCAACAATCTCCGACCTCATCCTGAGGAGCGTGACCGCAGGTCACGCATCTCGAAGGATGGCAACGAATATATCAGTTGCACCACTCAAGCTTTCGCGGATGCCCGCTTCGCGAGGCGCTTGGCGACGCCCGGATAGACGCGCCTGGCATTGTCCTCGAAGATCTTCTGCTTGTCAGCCGCGCTGAGCCACGACACTTGGTCGACATAGCGTTTGGTGTCGTCGAAGAAATGGCCGGTGTTGGGATCGATAATCTGCACTGCGCCGATCATCTCCGACGCGAACAGGATGTTGTCGATCGGCACGATCTTGGTCAGGAGCTCGATACCCGGCAGATGATAGACGCAGGTGTCGAAGAACACGTTGTTCCTGATCATCTCCTCGATCGGCTTCTTCTTGTTCTGCAGCGCAAGCCCGCGATAGCGGCCCCAGTGGAACGGCACCGCGCCGCCGCCGTGCGGAATGATCAGCCGCAGTTTCGGGAAGTCAGCGAACAGGTCCGACATGATCAGCTGCATGAACGCCGTCGTGTCGGCGTTGATATAATGCGCGCCGGTGGTGTGGAACGCCGGATTGCATGACATCGACACATGCACCATGGCGGGGCAGTCGAGCTCGCACAGTTTCTCATAGACCGGATACCAGTATCGGTCGGTAAGCGACGGCGCGTTCCAGTGGCCGCCCGACGGATCGGGATTGAGGTTGCAGCCGACGAACCCGTAGTCCTTGATACAGCGCTCGAGCTCGGGGATGACGGTCTTCGGCTCGACGCCGGGGGACTGCGGCAGTTGGCAGACGCCGATGAAGTTATCCGGGAACAGCTCGGTGACGCGGTAGATCATCTCGTTGGAGGCCTGCGACCACTCGAGCGACGTCTTGAAGTCGCCGATGTGATGACCCATGCCGGCCGCCCGCGGCGAGAAGATCGTAATGTTGGTGCCGCGCTCCTGCTGCTTCTTGAGCTGGTTGCCCTCGATCGTCTCGCGGATCTCGTCGTCGGTGACCTTGAACTGCGACCACGACGGCAGCGGCTTTTTGTCGTTCACCGCCGCGATTTGCTGCTCACGGTAGCTCTTCAGGCCCTTCGGCTCGGTCGTGTAGTGGCCGTGACAATCGATGATCATGGGAACGCCGCCTGTTGGGGTGAGATGCGGCGGCATAGAACCACAGAAACTCGAGCGCTTTCAACCGTGACAGGATCGATCGTTCTGCTACATTGCGCGCCTTCCGTTCAAATCCACCGCGCAAGGCGCGCCGCGCGCCACCAGCTCTGCACCGCAAGGGGGAAAACATGGCCGATATTCCGCGCCTGAATGGCGTCATCAAAGCGCTCGAAGCAGGCAAGCCCGCCTTTACCTGTTTCTCTCCGACCGAGGTCAACAGCGCGATCAACCTTTCGGGCTCCAAGTACGATGGCGTCGTATTCGAGATGGAGCATAACGGTTATGACATCCGCGCGTTCCGCGATGCGCTGCAGTACATGCTCAACCGCCGCCAGCTGGTGCAGGGCGCAAGTTTCGCTCCGGCCGTCACCCCGATGGTGCGCATACCACCCAACGGGTGCGAGAAGGCGCAGTGGCACGCCAAGCAAGTGCTCGACATCGGCGCCTATGGGGTCGTGTGGCCGCACATCTCGAGCGTGGACGAGGCCTACAGCGCGGTGTCGGCCTGCCGCTACCCGCGGCTCAAGAGCGCGGCGCGTTACCACCCGGCGGGCTTGCGCGGCGATGGTCCAACGCAGGCCGTGCGTTACTGGGGGCTCACCCAGCAGGAGTATTACGAGCGCGCCGACGTGTGGCCGCTCGATCCCAAAGGCGAGATCTTGGTCATCCTGCAGATGGAGGACACCCAAGGCATTGAAAATCTGGACGAGATCCTGACCAAGGTGCCGGGCATCGGCTGCATCCTGATCGGCGAAGGCGATCTCTCCCAGGAGCTCGGTTATCCACGTCAGTACGAACATCCCGAAGTGCTGAAATGGATGGCGCGTGTGGTCGAGACCTGCAAGAAGCACAAGGTGGCGGTCGGACATCCGCACGTCGACGCCAACAACGCCGAACGCATCCTTAAGGAAGGCTACACCTTCCTGATGTGTGCCCCGGTGCAGAGCTTCGGCGGGCTCAACAAGGGCCGCGAGCTCGCCGGCCGCTGAGCGGGCCGGCACCGCCCGGAACGGGCGTGGACGGACCCGGAGACCTAGCCGCGTTCACGCTCTGGACTCTTTGGCGGGACTCCCGTTGCGGGTAAATTGGAGCGATTCGGGGGCCATGTGCTTCTCTCGGCCAGCCGATGTGGTCCCGGCATCGGGACCGGGAGGGGCGAGCCGAAATGCCGGTCGCGATCCGGGCGAACAGCGCGCAAAGACATGCCGGCCGGGTGTCTGCCATAGTCTGCGCCGGTCTCCTGCTGCCCGCCGCCGCAAGCGCGCAAAATACCGTCGCCGGCATCCCGGCTACGGCCCGGGACGTGATCACGCGCGTTCCCTGGCACGACGTCGCGGGCCTCGCGCTCACATTGGGTGTCGTCCTGTTCGCGGTCATCAGCGCCATTGCACTGTTGCGCACGCGCCGGCGCAGCACGATCGAAACGGCCGGCCTGCGCAACGAGATCGATGCCCTGAAGTCGGCGGCCGGCGATGCCCGCGCGCTGCTCACGTCGGAACCGCAGGTGCTGCTGGTGTGGCCGCTGCACGGCGATGATCCCGAGATTATCGGCGATGCCCGCGGACTTGTGCCCGAAGAGCCCCCGCACAGCGTCGCCGACTTCGGCAGCTGGCTTGAGCCGCAGGCAGCCGCGGAGATCGAAGCGGCGCTGCGACGTTTGCGCGCCGGCGGCGAGGGATTCAGCACCGTGCTGAGCACGCGCCTTGGCCGCCAGATCGAGGCATCCGGCCGTCCGGTCGGCGGGCGCGCCGTGCTGCGGCTGCGCGATGTCAGCGGATTGGCGCGCGAGTTCACCGCGCTCACAAGCGAGCATCACAAGCTGCAGCGCGAGCTTGCGGCAGTGAGTTCATTGATTGAAGCACTGCCCTCGCCGGTCTGGATGCGCGATCAGTCTGGGCGGCTGGTGTTCGTCAACCGCGCCTACGCCAGCGCGGTCGAAGCCGGAGATCCGACGTCCGTCGTTGCCAGTGGCATCGAGCTGTTCGACGCAGGCACCGCGCGTCCGGACGAAGGCGGCGGCCGTGCCCGACGGGCCGCGATCGTCGGCGGCCGACGCCGCGTCCTCGATGTGCTCGCGGTTCCGACCCCGAACGGCAGCGCCGGGATCGGCATCGACGCGACCGAAGTCGAGACCCTGCATCGCGACGTTGATCGCATGATCGAGGCTCACCGCCGCACCCTCGATCAGCTCGCCACCGCAGTCGCGGCGTTCAACGCCGAGCGCCGCCTCACATTCTATAACGCGGCCTACCGGGCGCTCTGGGACCTCGACAGCGGCTTCCTCGATCAGGAGCCGACCGACGCGGCCATCCTCGACGTGCTGCGCGCCGCTCGCAAGCTGCCCGAGCAGCGCGATTTCCGCGAATGGCGCACGCAGCTGCATGAGGCCTATCAGGCGCTGGAGGGCAAGCAGCACGAGTGGCATCTGCCGGACGGCCGCACGCTGCGGGTTGTCACCACGCCGAATCCCGAGGGTGGCGTCACCTACCTGTTTGATGACGTGACCGAACGCCTCGATCTCGAACGCCGGTTCGCCGACGTGATCCGCGTACGCGGAGAGACGCTCGATAACCTCGGCGAGGCGGTCGCAGTGTTCGGCAGCGACGGCCGACTGCGGCTGTCGAACCCGGCTTTCCGGCGCATGTGGAACATCGAGCCGACTGCGCTCGCCGATAACCCGCACATCGAGGCGGTGCTGCGGCTGTGCCTGCCGCTCGGCGCCGAGTCGACATGGGAAACTTTGCGGCGTGCCGTCACGACGCTTGACGCGCGCACGCCGGTCGCGAGCCGCATGGAGCGACACGATGGCGCCATCGTGGATTGCGCCACCATCCCGCTGCCCGATGGCGCCACGCTGGTCACGTTCACCGACGTGACCGCCTCGGTCAACGTCGAACGCGCCCTGGTCGAACGCAACGAAGCGCTGGTGGCGGCGGAGAAGCTTAAACAGGACTTCGTCCAGCACATGTCCTATGAGTTGCGATCGCCGCTCACCAATATCATCGGCTTCACGCATTTTCTGGGCGATGCAAACATCGGTCCGCTGAACCCGCGTCAGCACGAATACCTTGGCTACATCACGTCATCGACCAATGCGCTGCTCGCCATTGTCGACAACATTCTCGACCTCGCCACCATCGAGGCCGGAGCCATGACGCTCGACCTCGCACCGATCGATATCCGGCGAACGATGGAAGCCGCAGCCGAAGGGGTGCAGGATCGGCTCGCGCAGGATCAAATCAATCTGGAGTTGCGGGCGGCACCCGACATCGGCACTTTCCTGGCGGACGAGCGCCGGATCCGGCAGGCGCTGTTCAATCTGCTATCGAATGCGGTTGGATTTTCTCCGCCTGGAGGCACGGTGGTGCTCTCGGCATGGCGCGACGGTGGTGCCCTCGTCCTCTCCGTTGCCGACCAGGGACCGGGCATTCCGCCCGAGATGAAGGACAAGGTGTTCGACTGGTTTGAGAGCCATCCGTTCGGTTCGCGGCACCGTGGCGTCGGTCTCGGCCTGTCGCTGGTGCGGTCGTTCATCGGCCTGCATGGCGGAACTGTCCGAATCGAATCCGAGGTCGGACGGGGCACGACCGTGATATGCGTGTTGCCGGCCAGGCAATAGACGCCTCCGGGCAACAGACGTTTGATGGTGGACGATTCAAGCTTCACATTGACGGTGCCAAACGAGGAGGCGCTGCATCAGTTCGTGTGCGACTTCGCAGCGGCACTCGAGCCGGGCGACGTCGTAAGTTTGTCCGGCGATCTCGGCACCGGCAAAACGACGTTCGCGCGCGCGCTCATCCGGCACCTTGCCGACGACGCGACGCTGGAAGTTCCGAGCCCGACGTTTACGCTGCTGCAGACCTACGAGTTGCCGCGTTTCCCGCTCGTACACGCCGATTTCTACCGGGTCGCGGACGCGAGCGAACTCGACCAGATCGGCTTCGATGACCTGCCGCCGCAGTCGGTCATCCTGGTGGAATGGCCGGAGCGCGCGCCCGGCGCACTGCCGGCGGATCGCTGGGACATCGCCTTCGCACTCGATGCCAATTCCGAGCCCAATCACCGCGACGTGCGCGTCAGTGGCCTCGGCGAGTATGCGGCGCGGACCGCGCGGCTGGCGTCACGCCGGCGTTTTCTGAGCGAGTGCGGATATCAGGATGCGCTCTGCGAGCGGCTCGCAGGCGATGCATCCACGCGCTCCTATCAAAAAATCCTGTCGGGCAAGCGCAACCTCATTCTGATGGATTCGCCGCGGCGCCCGGATGGGCCGCCGGTGCGCGATGGCAAGCCGTATAGTGCGATCGCGCATCTGGCGGAAGACGTGAGGCCGTTCATCGCGATCGCACGGGCGCTGCGCGGTCTGGGCTTCTCCGCTCCGGAGGTGATTGCCGCTGACCTCGACGAAGGCTTCATCATCCTCGAAGACCTCGGATCCGAGTTGGTGGTGGCCGGCAATCCGCCGGCGCCAATCAGGGTCCGCTACGAAGCCGCCGTGCACATTCTGGGAACTTTGCACAAGCTGAAGCTCCCCGCGCGGCTGCCGGTTGCTCCGCAAGTGGAGTACCATCTGCCGACGTACGACATGGACGCTTTCCTGATCGAGAGCGAACTGCTGATCGATTGGTATTTGCCCAACTACGGGACCGCTCCGTCGGCCGCGGCGCGCGCCGACTATGTCAGGCTCTGGCGGCAAGCGCTGGAACCGGCGCTCGGCCAGCCAAAAACCTGGGTGTTGCGCGATTATCATTCGCCCAATCTGATCTGGCTTCCGGAGCGTCGCGGTCTTGGCTGTCTTGGCATCATTGATTTTCAGGACGCGCTGCTCGGGCCGGCCGCCTATGATCTCGCGTCACTGCTTCAGGATGCACGCGTCGACGTGCCGGAGGGGCTCGAGCTCGAGTTGATGGGCCGGTACGTGCGCGGACGTTCCATCGCCGATGCCAGCTTTGACGTTCCGCAGTTTGCGGCGATCTATGCAACGCTTGCCGCGCAGCGCGCGTCGAAGATTCTCGGGATCTTCACGCGGCTCAACCGGCGCGATCGCAAGCCACAGTATCTGCGCCACATGCCGCGCGTGTGGGGCTATCTGCAGCGGTCGCTCAGGCACCCCGGGCTCGCGCAACTTGCGGCCTGGTATGAGCAACATGTCCCACCCCCGGATGCCTAGCCCTCGCCGCGTCACGTTCGTGTTAGACTTCACCGGCAAACTCGCTCTCTTCATATGATTCGCAAGTCTCCCGTTCGATCTCCCGATCACGCCATGGTCCTCGCTGCCGGGCTCGGTACGCGCATGCGGCCGGTCACCGACGGCATGCCCAAGCCGCTCGTCCCGGTGGCCGGCAAGGTGCTGATCGATTACGTGCTGGACAAGCTGGCGGACGCCGGCGTCGGGGCCGCGGTCGTCAACGTGCATTATTTTGCTGATCAGATCGAGCGGCACCTCGAGGCGAGGCGGGCGCCGCGCATCGTCATATCGGACGAGCGCAAGCAGCTTCTGAATACCGGCGGTGGCGTGCGCGCCGCGCTTCCGCTGCTCGGGCCGAGGCCGTTCTTCCTGCTCAACTCGGACACCCTGTGGATCGATGGGGTGCAGCGCAACCTCGATCAGCTCGCGCGCTCCTTCGACGAAAAGCGCATGGACGCGCTCCTGTTGCTGGCCGCGACCACCGCGAGCGTCGGCTATGCGGGGCGCGGTGATTTCTCCATGGATCCCGACGGCGCCTTGCACCGCCGCGGCGAAAGCGCCGTCGTGCCCTTCGTCTATGCGGGCGCGGCGCTGCTCTCACCGAAACTGTTCGCCGAGGCGCCGGACGGACCATTTTCGCTCAACCTGCTGTTCGACCGTGCCATGGAGGCCGGCCGGCTTTGCGGCATGCGGCTTGAAGGGGTCTGGATGCACGTCGGTACCCCGGAAGCGGTCGCCGCCGCCGAGGCCGCTATCATGGCCAGCGCGGCCTGATCGCGTGCTCTTAAGGGTTCATCGCGGGCGCTCAAGTCCCTTCCGGAAGACGGGAGACTCGCGCTAGGGCAGGTCACCATGGACCGCCCGCCCCGCCTGTTCACGATCCCCGCGTCGGCCCCGTTCCTGCCGACCCTGCTGAACGCCCTCGTGGCGGGCGAACTCATCCCGGGGTTCACCTTTACGGATCCTCTGGCCTTGGCGGCGGCGACCATCTACCTGCCGACGCGGCGCGCCTGCCGCCTCGCGCGCGACGCCTTTCTGGGTGCCTTGAAGACCGACGCTGCGACGCTGCCACGCATCGTTGCACTCGGTGACATCGATGAGGACGAGATTGTATTCGCGCAGGCTGCGACCGGGGACGCCGCCGTCGACGCGCTGGGATTGCCACCCTCGCTCGAGGGCTTCGAGCGGCGTGCGCTGCTGGCCAAGCTGATCCTGGGCTGGTCGAGCCAACTGCAAGACGCGGGCGCCGTCGACCCGCCGCTGATCGTCAACAGCCCGGCCGCCGCCTACGCACTCGCCGACGATCTCGCCCGAGTGATGGACGACATGACGACCCGGCAAGTGCCGTGGAGCCGGCTCGATCAGCTCGTGCCGGACGAGATGGACGTCTACTGGCAGCTCACGTTGAACTTCCTGAAGATTGCGCGCGACCGCTGGCCGGAGCTGCTCGCCGAACGGCACGCGATCGATCCGCCCGAGCGTCGCGACCGCCTGATCGCCGCCGAGGCCGCCCGGCTCGTGGCATCGCCGGACCGGCCCGTGATCGCCGCCGGATCGACCGGCTCAATGCCGGCAACCGCGGCCTTGCTTGAAACGATTGCACGTCTGCCGCACGGAGCCGTCGTGCTTCCCGGCCTCGACACTACTCTCGATGACGAGGCTTGGACCTTGATCGGCGGTAACGCCGAAACGCCGGCCGCCGCAGGCCATCCGCAATTTGCCATGCAGGCGCTGCTGGCACGCCTCGGCGTTCGCCGCGATGAGGTCACGGCGCTGGCGCCGACGCGTGGGCGCGAGGCGGTGGTGTCGGAGATCATGCGACCGGCGGCCGCCACCCACCTCTGGCGCGAGCGGATCCGGCGCGGACTTGCAGGCGAGATCGCGTCCGGCCTCGCCGAAGTTTCGGTGATCGAAGCCGCCAACGCTGAGGAGGAGGCGCTCGCGATAGCGATTGCCCTGCGCGAGGCGCTGGAGACGCCAGGCGCAACCGCGGCGTTGGTGACGCCTGACCGCAGCCTTGCGCGGCGGGTCGTGGCGGCGCTCGACCGCTGGAACATCTCGGCGGACGATTCCGGCGGCGATGCGCTCGACGACACGACGGCGGGCCGGTTCGCGCGCCTCGTGGCCGACGCCGCGTTGAGCGGCTTGGCGCCCGTTGCGGTGCTGGCCCTGCTCAAGCATCCGCTGCTGCGTCTTCGCGCGAAGGCCGATGCGCTCACGCATCCGGTTCAGGTTCTGGAGCGCGCGGTGCTGCGCGGTCCGCGGCCTCGTGCGGGCAGCGGCGGTCTGCGGCAAGCGCTGGCGAGCCTGCGGTTGGAGCTCGAGAACCTGCGAGGCGGCAAATCAACCGACCTGCACCGGTCCGACCCGCGCGCGGCCTTGTCACCCGCGCAACTCGACGACGCGGTTGATCTCGTCAATCGCCTTGCGCGCGCACTGGCGCCGCTCGAACGCGGCGCGCCGGCGCAAACCTTCGCCCAACTCGCGGCCCAGCATCGGGCCGCGATCGAGAATCTCACCGAAGACGAGAGCGGCGAGCTTCTGGCCTTTGCGGGCCACGATGGCAATGCGCTCGCGGCCGCGTTCGATGACATAACGCTGCAGACCGCCACCGACATTCAGGTCACGACGGCCGATTACGGCGAGCTGTTCCTCGCCGCGATCAGGAGCCGCGTGGTACGCCGGCCCGGACGACCTGGCGCGCGCATCCGCATCCTCGGCCCGCTAGAGGCGCGCTTGATGTCGGTCGATCGGGTCGTCCTCGGCGGCCTGGTGGAAGGCGTCTGGCCGCCGGACGTGCGCAGCGACCCCTGGCTCAGCCGGCCGATGCGGCATGCACTTGGGCTCGACCTTCCGGAGCGCCGCATTGGTCTTTCGGCCCACGATTTCGCGCAGTTGCTCGGAACGAAGAGCGTGGTGCTGACGCGTGCTGCCAAGCTCGGCGGCGCACCCACGGTCGCGTCGCGGTTCCTGCAGCGCCTCGCCGCGGTCGCCGGCGACGAGCATTGGACGACCGCCCTCGATCGCGGCAACGAATATATTGCCTGGGCGCACGCGCTCGATCGGCCCGAGAAGGTCGTTCCGGTCACGCGCCCGGAGCCCAAGCCGCCGCGCGCCGCGCGACCTGTGGCGCTCTCGGTGACCGAGATCGAGCACTGGCTGCGCGATCCTTACAGCATATACGCCAAGCACGTCCTGCGCCTGCGTCCGCTCGATCCGGTCGACACGCCGCCCGGTGCGCGCGACCGCGGCATCGTCATTCACGGCGCGGTCGGGGATTTCACCAAGCTGTTTCAGGAGCGGTTGCCCGACGACTCGTTCGCGGAGTTGCTCCGCCTCGGCAACAAGCATTTCGCCCGTCTGGACGATTTTCCCGAGGCGCGTGCCTTCTGGTGGCCGCGATTCAAACGCATCGCCCGCTGGTTTGCCGAATTCGAAGCAGGGCGCCGCCCGCAGATCGCGGCGCTGCGCGCTGAAATCGGAGGAACGCTCGACATCGACCTTGGCGAGCGCACGTTCAAATTGTCGGCGCGCGCGGACCGCATCGAACGCCGCCGCGACGGCCGCTTTGCGATCCTCGACTACAAGACCGGGCAGGCGCGCACGCCCGCGCAGGTGTCCTCCGGTCTCGCGCCGCAGCTCACGCTTGAAGGTGCCATCCTGCGGGCCGGCGGTTTTAAAGATTTGCCAGGCGGCTGCTCGATCGCCGAACTGTTGTACGTGTTGCTGCGCGGAGGCCAGCCCGCCGGCGAACGCAAAGAGATCAGTTGGGATGACCGCACGCCAGACGCGGAAGCCGACAAGGCGCTACGGCGCCTGACCGACGTGCTGCGCGCGTTCGAGCAGGACGATACCCCTTACCGCTCGCGCGAGCGGCCCATGTTCATGCGCCGCGGCGGCGGCGATTATGATCATCTGGCCCGCGTGAAGGAATGGTCGCTCTCGGGCGGTGCCGACGACGCCGAAGGAAACGGCGAATGAGCACGCCCCGCCCGATCCCCCGCGACGTGCTGGCCGTGCAGCTCGAGGCCTCCGACCCTTCGGTATCGGCGTGGGTGTCGGCCAATGCCGGCTCCGGCAAGACGCACGTGCTGGCGCAACGCGTGATCCGGCTCCTGCTCGAGGGAACCGATCCCGGGAAAATTCTGTGCCTGACGTTTACCAAGGCGGCGGCCGCCAACATGGCAAACCGGGTGTTCGCGGCGCTTGCCAAATGGACCACGCTCGATGACGCCGCGCTGGACCAGGAGCTCCGCGACATCGGGGCGCGCAGCGACGCGGCGCGGCGAGCCGCGGCGCGTCGTCTGTTTGCACGCGCGCTGGAGACCCCGGGCGGTCTCAAAATCCAGACCATCCACGGGTTCTGCGCGCGCCTGCTGCAGCAGTTTCCTTTTGAGGCCAAAGTCGCCGCGCGGTTTCGCGTGCTCGAGGAGACGCAGCAGCGTCAATTGCTGGAGCGGTTGCGGCTCTCAGTTTTGTCGGAGGCCGCCGCCGAGCCGGACAGCGCACTCGGTCGCGCGCTGGCCGACGCGACGATCGCCGCCAGCGACTTTGCCTTCAAGGACGCGCTCGACGAGGCGATCGGCAGGCGCGACGAGATCATGGCGTTCATCGCCGCGGCCGGCGACATCGATGGCGTGCGGGCGCGACTCTCGCAGTCGCTTGGCGTCGACGTTGGCCAGACGATCGAACAGATCGAGCGCGAGATTGTCGAAGGACCGTTGCTGCCGGCGACCGAGTGGGCGGCGGTTGCAGATATCTGTTCGTCGGGCTCATCGCAGGACCAGCGCCAGTGTAGGCGGTTGCGCGACGCCTTGACGGTTTTCGGAGCAGAGCGCCTGGACGGCTACTTGTCGGTCTTTATCACCGAGGATGGCGCGAAGCGCAGTTCGGTGATGACCGCGGCTTTGCGCAAGAAGCATCCGGATTTGGCGGAACGGCTATGCGCGGAGCAGGATAGGCTGCTTCCCCTGGTCACATGCTGGCACGCCGCCAGGGTGCGCGATCGCACCGCCGCGCTCCTGGCGATCGCGGTAGAAGTCATCGCACGCTACCGTGCCGAGAAAGACCGCAGCGGCCTCCTCGACTATGACGATCTGATTGATAAGACGCGCGCCCTGCTCGACAGCGGCGGCGCCGCCGCGTGGGTGCACTACAAGCTCGACCTCGGGATCGATCATTTGCTGATCGATGAGGCCCAGGACACGTCCGAGGAGCAATGGGGGATCGTCAAGCAGCTGGTGTCGGAGTTTACCGCCGGCGTCGGGGCGCGCGGGACACTCGAACGCTCGATGTTCGCGGTCGGCGATGAGAAGCAGTCGATCTTCTCATTTCAGGGTGCGGCGCTCGAAGCGTTCGCCCAGGTGGGACACGAGTTCAGGCGCGCCCACGAGGATGCAAGTCTTCCGTTTCTGCCGATCGAGTTCAAACATTCGTTTCGATCGCTGCAAGTCATCCTCGACGCGGTCGACGAAGTGTTCTCCCGGCCGCAGGCGTTTGCCGGGCTGAGCACCGATGAGGCTCCGACCGCTCACACGGCGGTGCGCGAGCAGGGTCCCGGCTTTGTCGAACTTTGGGAGCTCGTCGAGCCCGACGACAAGCCCGAGGTCGAAGCCTGGGACGCGCCGTTCGACACCACGTCGGAGACGAACCCGCGCGCCAAGCTCGCACGCATGATCGCCGGCTCGATCCGGAGCTGGATGGCGCGCGGCGAGACTGTCGGCAGCGGCGGCGACCGGCATGTCGTGCGGCCAGGCGATGTTCTCATACTGGTGCGCCAGCGCGGGCCGCTGTTCGAGGCGATCATCCGCGCCCTGAAAGATGCCGCCATACCGGTCGCGGGCGCCGACCGCCTGATCCTGACCGAACATATCGCCGTCATGGATCTGCTGGTATTGGCCGACGCGATCTTGTTGGAGCAGGACGACCTCGCGCTCGCGACCATACTCAAGAGCCCACTGTTCGGGCTCAGCGAGAACCAACTGTTTGATCTCGCCTGGAACCGGCACGGATCGCTGCGGGCAGCGTTGCGCGAGCGACAACCCGACATCGCGCACATGCTCGAGGAGCTCGGAGCCGACGCAGCCCGCACAACCCCATTCGATTTCTATGCGCGCCTGCTCGGCTCGCGCGGCGGACGTCGGCGTTTTGTTGCACGGCTGGGTACCGAGGCCAACGACGCGCTCGACGAATTTCTCAATCTAGCCCTCGACTACGAAGGCCGTGAAACGCCGTCGTTGCAGGGCTTCGTCGCCTGGATGCGCACCGCCTCGGCCGACATCAAGCGTGACATGGAGATTGCGCGCAACGAAGTCAGGGTGATGACGGTGCACGGCGCGAAGGGTCTGGAAGCGCCGATCGTCGTTCTGGCCGACACCACGACACCGCCGACCGGACCGCCGCAGTATCAACCCCGACTGCTGGCGCTCAAGGGCGGCACCGGACCGACCTCTTTTGCCTGGATGCCGAACCGCAACGATGAGATCGCGCCGATTGCGCAGGCGCGCGCCACCGCGGCCACCGCGGTCGAAAACGAGTATCGCCGGCTCTTGTATGTGGCGATGACGCGGGCCGCCGACCGGCTGGTCGTTTGTGGTGCGCTCGGCAAGCAGGCGATGCCGGCCGGCTGCTGGTACCAGCTCGTGCAGGACGGGCTGGCTGCGAGCGGGCTACTCGTTGAGGAAGCCGCCGATCAGGCCGACAGACCGGTGCGGCGCTTTCGCGCCACGCCACGCCAGACAAGCGCGTCGGCACCGCAGGATACCAAACAAATGGCGCTCGCGTTCGCGCCGGCCTGGCTCCATACCAATCTGCCGACCGAACCCGTGGTCGACCCGGTGCTCACACCGTCCGACCCGGCTGCGCACGTCCCACGTGCGCGTGACGCGGTGGCGACCGCGACCCGCCGGGCCGCGTTGCTGCGCGGCAGCGTCGTGCACCGGCTACTGCAATCGCTGCCCGATATTGCGCCCGAGCGACGCCCCGATGTGGCGCGCGAGTTTCTGACACGCAGCGCGCAAGACCTCGCCGCCGAGCACGACGGGCTCATCGCGCAGATCGTGCGCCTGCTTGAAGACGCTCGCTTTAGGCCGCTGTTTGCTCCCGGCAGTCGGGCGGAAGTTCCGATCGTGGGGCGGCTCGCGACGTCGCAGGGATCGCGGATCGTGTCGGGGCAGATTGATCGACTGGCGGTTGCGCCCGATGCGGTGCTGATCGCCGATTACAAGACCGATCGGCCCGCGCCGCGCCGGCCCGACGACGTGCCCCGCGGCTATCTGCGACAGCTGGCGCTCTATCGCGCGGTGCTGATGAGCATTTATCCAGGACGATTTGTCCGCGCCGCGCTGGTCTGGACCGACGTCCCTGATCTCATGGAACTTTCCGAGGACACGCTGGAGCGCGAAATCGCATTGCTCACCTGCCTGTGAGCGACGCTTGACGCTGTCGCCCCCTCTACCTACGTTCAGGCCCTCTCCACGAGCGATTCCGGCTCGAGCGCACAACCCCACGAGGTGGTCCAATGACCGTTGGCAAAGTTACCGATGCAACCTTCGAGGCCGAGGTCTTGAAATCCCAGGGGCCGGTCGTCGTCGATTTCTGGGCCGAATGGTGCGGTCCCTGCCGCCAGATTGCGCCGGCCCTGGAGGAGATCGCCGGATCTCTCGATGGCAAGGTCAAAATCGTCAAACTCAACGTCGACGAAAACCAGGCCACCGCGGTCAAGTACAACGTGACGTCGATTCCGACCCTGATGCTGTTCAAAGGCGGCTCATTGTCGTCGCGGCAGGTTGGTGCGGCGCACAAGACCAAGCTCGAAGCGTGGATCAAATCCGGAATGTGACGGGCAGCCCGTCGGGTACCCACAAGGCGGACGTTTGCAGCGGCGGCCGTTTAGCCGCCGCCCTAGTTTTGGGACATTGCGGGATAACCGTCGACGCCGGCCGGGAACCCTGTCGTCAGGCCCGGAACATCGACCGCGCCGGCGTCCCAGTTTTTGTTGGCCAATTCCTGCACCATCCAAAACGCGACCGTGTTGGACAACATCTCGCGCGCATCGCGCAGCGAATGCTTCATCCGGATCATGAATTCGTCGATCGCGCCGGCCTTGGTCACGAAGTAATCGCCCGGCAGCAGCGGTCGGTCCGGCAGATAGATAGTCGGAATTTCCGAGAACACCTGATCCGAAATCACCTTGCGGTAAAACAGCGGACCCCACACCCGCTGCACGTAATAGCCAAGATCTGCCGGTGCCAGCTGCGCCTGGCCGAGCGACGGCCGCAGCTGCGCATAGGGGACGATCTTGATGCGATCGTCCGGCAGCGTGAACCCGGACATCGCCTTTAAAAAGAACACCAGCCAGTTGGTCCCTTCCGTGAGCCCCGCCGAAACGTTGCTGCCGGCACGGCTGCTCACCAGCACCATGGCGTGGGGCCAGTCGATCTTGACGCGCGCCAACGCGGCCTGTGTATTCGAGGCGCCGCGCAGCGCGTCGAGCATGAAAGTACCGATCATCACGTTGACGAATGGGATCAAATATTCGGCTGAGGTGCCGTTGAAGAAATCGTTGTTGACGCCGGAGACCGTGAACCGTTCGCCGCTGCCGAGCGCGCCGATGTAGTTCAACGTCCGCGCACATGCATAGTCCACCATGTTTCGGATCTGCGCCTTGCGCGTGCTCCAGGCCGGCTGGTTGAGCCGATCGAGCCAGTTGTCGGTGGCACGGCGGTTGAGCGCACGGACCTCCGCGACGTGCTCCTGAAGCGCGGCGAGACGCGCCTTCCAACGGTCGTCGCCGTTGGCTTTGATCTGCGCCAGATAGGCAAGCGCCGGGCCGATATGACTGATTGCGGTCATCTCGAAGAAGCCGCTGCTGCGATCGTCGCGAAACTGCTCGTGGCTGAGCCGGGCTCCGCTCGCGGCGTCGTAGACGTAAATATCGGATCCAGCGATCAGCACCAGCGGCGCGGCCACGGCGCTCGCCGGCTCCTTGGCGGTGACGGACTGGGTGAGCATCTGGCCGAGCGTGGGCTGGCCCGCCGGATAGCCGGCTTCGTCGCTGCCGGTGAAATCGAAGAACAAGTTCATGAATTCGGACGGTGCCGCGTAGCCGCCCGCCGTTTGCGGTGAAGCCGACGAGACCGGAATCAGCAAGACGCTCAGCGCAAACAGGGAACGGCGGAGATATCGCACGCGGAACTCCTTCGATTGCGATGAGGATGACGACGGTTGAGGCGTTTAGCCGGCGTTTCCGCCGGCGACCCAGGTTGACACGACCTCGATGCTGGTCGGATCGAACGCGACCAGATCGGCGCGATAGTTCGGGGCCAATCGCCCGAGGCTCTGCCCCAGCCCCAGAAAATTCGCCGGATTGGATGATGCAAAGCGCAGCGCATCGGTCAGCGGCACGCCCAACAGATCGACGCAGTTGCGCACCGCGCTCGCCATGTCGAGCATCGATCCCGCCAGCGTGCCGTCGCGCCTTAAACAACGGCCGTCGCGCACGGTGATGTCATCTCCGTAGAGCTTGAAGGCCAATCCATTTGCGCCGACCGGCGGCATGGCATCGGTGACCAACATCGGCTGGGCGAGGCCGCGCAACGCCAGTCGCAGCACCGCCGGATCGACGTGCACGCCGTCGACGATCATCCCGAACCACGCGCCCGGATTCTCAAGCGCCGCCGGGATCGGCCCAGGCTCGCGGCTAGTGAGCGGCCGCATCGCGTTGAACAGGTGAGTGAAGCCGGTGAGACCCTCCGCCATCGCGGCACAGGTTTGCGCGTAGGTCGCCATGGAATGTCCGAGCGCGACCCGCACGCCGGCTGCCGCGAGCGCCGACACGAATCCGCCAGGCACCTGCTCGGGCGCGAGCGTTACGAGCGTGATCCCGCGCCGCTTGGCGGTGATCATTGCGAGATCGTCGTTGTCGGGCCGGCGCAGGTGGCGCGGATCGTGCACGCCGGGCCGATCCGGCGACAGGAAGGGTCCTTCGAGATGGATGCCGATCACACCCGGCATGCTGGCGCACGCTTCATCAACCGCGTGGATTGCTGTTGCGGTCGTCGCCAGCGCATCGGTGATCAAGGTCGGCAGCAGCGCGGTCGTGCCGAACCTGCGGTGGGCGCGCACGATCGTCGCAATCGCCTCCGGGGTCGGCGCATCGTTGAACAGGACGCCGCCGCCGCCGTTGACCTGCGTATCGATGAAACCGGGCGCGAGCCACAGGCCTTCCGGCACCGCCGCAACCGGAACGTCCGCCGGAACGTCGGCGCGCGGCACCAGCGCGGCGATCCGGCTCCCGTCAATCACCACCGCGCTGTCGCGATGGACCGCCGAGCCATCGAACACATGGCCGGCCGCAATGGCATGACGGGCGACGCTCATCGGGTGCGCGTCACCTTCTGCAAATGGCGCGGCTGGTTGATGTTGGTTCCGCGCCGCTCCGCGAGATGCCCGAGAAACCCGTAGAAGCTTTGGATCAGGCAGACCGCGTCGGTCTCCGGATGGTCGGCCGCAAGCATCGGCAAGCCTGGTTCTCCCACCGGCGCGGTCGCCAGCACGCGTGCGTCCTTTTGATGAAGGTCCGCGGCGAGCGTCCGCAAGCCATGCGCCGCCTGATCCGTCGGCATGAACATCAGAATCGGATAGCGCGCCGATACGAGTGCGATCGGACCATGCACGAATTCGGCGCCGCTGAACGCCTCGGCGTGGAGATCACAGGTTTCCTTGAGCTTGAGGGCGGCCTCGCGGGCGATCGCCAGTGTCGGCCCGCGACCGATGGTGACCAGGCTGTCGGAATCGGCCAGCAGATCGAGGCCAGCGCTCCAGTCGAGCGCAGCGGCGCCGGCGAGGCGATCGGGCAGCCGGTCGACCGCCGCGGTCAGCGGCTTGTCCTCGGCCCACCAGGCGATCAACCGCAGCAGCGCCGCCAGCGAGGCCACGAAGGTCTTGGTCGCCGCGATCGAGACTTCACGGCCAGCCGCCATTGGAAGCACGATGTCGGACGCGCGCGCGAGCGGGCTCTCTGTATCGTTGACCAGCGCGGCCGTCAGCGCCCCGGCCGATCTTGCCAGCGTCGCAGTTTCGATCAGATCGTCGCTGCGGCCGGACTGGGAAATGGCCAGGAACAGCTGGTCCTTAAGTTCCGGCCGCCGGTGATAAACCGTGGCGATGTTGGGCGCCGCCGCCGCAACCGGGATCCCCAGGCAGCGCTCGATCAGGTGCTTGCTGAAGGTCGCCGCGTGGGCCGAGCTGCCGCGCGCGCAGGTCACCACGACCTGCGGCGGCCGGTGGCGCAGCCGGTCGACCAGCTCCCGGAGCGGGCCCGGAAGCGCCGCGGCCTGTCGCCGCACGGCCTCGGGAGCCTCCCGAAGATCGGCCGCCATCCCGGCTTCGACTGTGGTCATGGACGAATCCCGTCGCGGAGGTGATATAATCATTTCACGGGGCTTTGGCCGGTTGCCCCCCTTTTTTCGGCTCGTTAACCGCCACAAACTTGGATCGCAGACTGGCTGTCGGGGCGATTCATCGGTATCACGGGTTCCATGGAAACTGAACGCGCCAGCCCCCGCTATTCGGACATCGACGTTTGGGATCCGTCCGACATCCTGGACGCCATGATCGAGGGGCAATTTACCGCGGTCGCGGCCGTGCGCTCGGTCCGGCCGGCAATCGAGCGGGCCGCCCGGGCCACCGAGGCACGGCTCAAGCAGGGCGGCCGCCTGATCTATGCGGGCGCCGGCACCTCCGGCCGGCTCGCGGTTCAGGACGGCGCGGAGCTGATGCCGACCTTCAGCTGGCCGCAGGACCGGTTGCTGCTGCTGATGGCGGGCGGGAAGGATGCGCTGCTCAAGTCGGTCGAAGGCGCCGAGGACGAGACCGAGCAGGCAGTCCGGCTCATTCGCCAGCACAACGTGGCGGTGAGCGACGTCGTGATCGCGGTCGCGGCGAGCGGCACCACGCCGTTCACGCTCGCGTGCCTGCGCGAAGCCAAGAAGAACGCGGCGCTGACGATCGGGATTGCCAACAATCAGGATACGCCGCTGCTGCAGGAGGCCGACCACCCGATCTGGCTCGACACCGGATCAGAACCAATCGCGGGCTCGACCCGCATGAAGGCCGGAACCGCGCAGCGCATCGCGCTCAACCTGCTCTCGTCGCTGGTCATGATCATGCTCGGCCGCGTCTACGAAGGGCTGATGGTCGACGTGCAGGCGGTCAACAAGAAGCTCGTCCGCCGCAGCGAAACCATGTTGCAGCGTCTCACCGGGCGCAACCGCGAGGATGTCCGGGTCGCCCTGCGCAAGGCCGACGGGAGCGTCAAGCTCGCGGTGTTGCTGCTGCAGGGTTGCAACCCGGATGAGGCGACGACGATTCTCGATCGCGCCGGCGGCCGGCTGCGGACCGCGCTGGCGTCGATCGGCCGCGAGAGTGCGCTCAAGAACGCGCCTGAGATCGCCTCGCCGCCGATGCACGACAGCCTGATCGACGATTAAGCGCGTCACCCGACCGGAACGACGCTCACGGTCACGCTGATCTTCTGGCCGCCCGACGCAAATACAACGCCGTCAATCGGCGCCACGTCCGCATAGTCGCGGCCGATCGCCAGCACCGCGTGTTCAGTGCCGGCGTGGACCGCGTTGGTGGGATCGAGCCCGTACCAGCCGGTCGAACCGCCACACCAGACCAGCACCCACGCGTGCATGGCATTGGCGCCCTGCAGCGTCACGTCCTCGGGACCCTGCGCGGTGCGCAGATAGCCGCTCACATAGGCGGCCGGGATGCCCAGCCCGCGCAGCCCGGAGATCATGATGTGGGCGAAGTCCTGGCAAACGCCGCGCCGCAGCGCGAACGACATCGGCGCCGTGGTCGAGACCGTTGTGACGCCGATCTCATAGACGAAGTCGTCCTTGATCCGCTGCATCAATTCGAGCGCGCCGTCGAGCACCGGGCGCCGGGGCGGAAAGCTCAGGCGCGCGTACTCGCGTATCTCCGGATCGAGCGGCACCTGGCGGCTCGGAAACACGAAATGCGCCGGCGACATCGGACCGAAGTCGCTGGTCATGAATACGGCGTCGCGCAGCTCTTCCCACGGCGGCGAACCGAACAGGTCGGGATGCTCGACGTCCTCGACCGTCACGCGGGCCGCAACCTTGACGACCAGCGCCTCGTGCGGCGCGTTGAGCGCGATCCAGGTCATGCGATTGCCGAAGAAATCCGTGCCCTCGCGCCGCCCGATCGGCACCGGATCGATGTCGAGCGCACTCGCGTGCACGCGCTGGCCGGGACGATCGACCGGAGTAAGGCGCAGCACATGGCGCGCGTAGCTGACCTTGGAGGCATAGCTGTACGACGTGGTCTGACGGATGTCGTAGATCACGCGAGCGCCTCCCGCTCCGAATCGGATCGATCGTTGTGGGTCAGGTAGAACGCGGTGATCTCGTCGGAGAGCGCCATCAGCCGGTCTTCAATTCCCATGATGACCGCGTCGTCGATCACCGCCGCGTCCGCGGTGCGCAGGCTGGCGGCGAGCGCAACCGCGATTATTTGCGGCGGTGACAGACGGCCGTCGGCCTGATGCTTGGGCAGCTCGGACAAATGATGCTCGATGCGATCGAGCTGATAGGCAACCGAGCGCGGATTGTTCGGGTCGAGCATCACGAGGTCGATGACCGGGGCGCGCGCCGCGACCATCACATAGCGCTGCCGGTACGTGATCTGGCTGTCGGCAAGTTCGAGCAGGACGTCGAGCGCGCCGTCCGGCGCGTCATCGTCGGCGAACTGCCGCACGAAGCGGCAGGTCGCCATCGACCGCTCGATGCGGCGGCCGAGTTCGAGGAAGCGCCAGCCCGCAAGCTGGCTCATGTTTTCCTGCGCCAATCCGGAGAATGACGAGATCACGCGCAGCGCGGCGTCGACCCGGTCGAGCATCGTGGTTTCCGACGGCCCCGGCGGCAGCGGGACGTTGATGGTCGCGACCAGGCGGGTGAGCGCGCGCCAGGCGTCGGGCGAAAACCGATCGCGGATGACCGAGGCAGCCGAGCGCGCAGCGGCGGCAAGATGCGGCAGCGAGCCATCAAAACTGCCGCGAATGAACGCCGCCCGTGCGATCAACATTGCCTTGGCGTGCGGGATATCGTTGGGGCCGGCGCTCCACGCTCCCAAGAGATCGGTGATGCGGGCTATGGCGGGTGCCGACGCCTCGTCGTGCTCGGTCACGCGGTGGATCAGGGCACGCACCAGCCGCAAGGTCGCCTCCGCGCGTTCGACGTAGCGGCCGACCCAATACAGGTTGTCCGCCGCGCGGCTCGGCAGCACGCCGGCCGCGCGCCTGATCGTGATGCGCTCGGGGCTCGGCAGCAGCGTGGTCTCGACCACCGGCTTGTCCGAGAGAACCCAGGCGTCGGCGGTCGACGCGCCATGCTGCAAGTTCACAGCGCGCGCGTCGACGTGCTCGGCGATGCGCACGAATCCGCCCGGCATGACGGTCCAGCCGTCGGCCACTTTGGCGAGAAACAGCCGCAGAATGAACGGGCGTGGCTCCAGGCGGCTGTCGCGCAGGACCGGCATGGTCGACAGCGTGACCGCTTCCTGCGCCACGTAATCCACGGAGCGGATCGCGATATCCTTGAGGATGCGCTGGCGGCGCTCAGGGTCGAGCGCGGCGCCGAGCACGCCCTGTCCCAGACCATGCGACCCGGCATCGCCGGAGAACGCCGGCGCGATGACCATCTGGTCGAGCTTGCCGATGATCTCCTCGCGCAACTTGGGATGTCCAAGCCACCAGGTGGCGACATTCGGGATGCTGAGCTTGCTGCCCGCGAGCGCGGGCGCCAGCGCGGGCAGGAATGCCAGCAGCCCGGGCGCTTCGACGAGGCCGGCCCCGAGCGCATTCGCGATCACGACCTTGCCGTCGCGCACCGCCTGCACCAGCCCCGGCACGCCGAGCCGCGACTGCGTATTGAGTTCGAGCGGATCGGCGAAATCCGAGTCGAGCCGGCGCAGGATCACTTCAGTGCGCTTGACGCCCGACACGGTGCGAATGAACACGCCGTCGTCGCGCACCGTGAGGTCGGACCCCTCCACCAGCAGGAAACCGAGATAGCGCGCGAGGTACGCGTGCTCGAAATAGGTCTCGTTCAGCGGGCCGGGCGTGAGCACGCAAACGCGCGAATCGTCTTGCCGATTGAGGCGCGTGAACTCGGCCTGCAGGGCCTGGAAGAATTGCGCGAGCCGCTCGACGTGCAAGGTGCGGTAGATGTCGGGCAGCGCGCGGGCGAGCGCGAGCCGGTTCTCCAGCGCATAGCCGGCGCCCGAGGGTGCCTGCGTGCGATCGCTCAGTACCCACCACTTGCCCTCGGTCGAGCGGCCGAGATCGACCGCACAGAAGCGCAGGTGCGCGCCGCCCGCCGGCACAACCCCGGCCAACGGCCGCAGGAATTCCGGATTGCCGGCAATCAACGACGCAGGAAGGCGGCCGCTGCCGATCAGCTCGGCCGGCCCGTAGACGTCGGCCAGCACGGCTTCGAGCAACGCGGCGCGTTGAGCGAGTCCGGCCTTGAGCGCCTCCCATTCGGCTGCATCGATCAGGAGCGGCACGTAGCTGAGCGGCCACGACCGCTCGGCGCCGGCCGGATCCTCGTAGACGCGGTAGAACACGCCGGACTCGCGCAGGTGGCGGTCCGCAACCGCGCGGCGGCGGTTGATTTCCTCATCGCCGAGCGCCGCGAGCATCGACAGGAACGGCCGCCAATGCGCCCGCACGCGGCCATCGCAGCCCATCATCTCGTCGAAGATGCCCGGCAGCGGCTTGTAGCCCGACAGCATGCGTTCGAGCGGGACATCCGTATCGCGGACGCCGTCGAGAGACATGACCATCCTGCGAGTGCCCCTAATGCCGCCGCAGGTCGAGCGTCACCGGATACTCGATGCTGCGTTCCTCGGGCGGATCGTGATCGATCGTGCCGGGCGTATGACCGTGATCCTGGAAGCGCGCGCGCCGGCGCGCTTCGGCCTCGTACGAATTCACCGGGAAGGTTTCATAGTTGCGTCCGCCGGGGTGCGCCACGTGATAGACGCAGCCGCCGAGCGAGCGCCGGCTCCAGGTATCGATGATGTCGAAGGTGAGCGGCGCGTCCACGTCGAGCGTCGGATGCAGCGAGGAGGCGAGTTTCCACGCCTTGAAGCGCACACCCGCCACGAACTCGCCCGGCCGGCCGGTGGAAATCAGCGGCACGCGCCGTCCGTTGCAGGTCACGACGTGGCGTGCGGAGTTCAATCCCTCGACCTTCACCTGCAGCCGTTCGACCGACGAATCGACGAATCGCGACGTACCCCCGACCGTACCTTCCTCGCCGAGGACATACCAGGGCTCGAGCGCGTGCCGAAGCTCGAGCCGCACCCCGCCATGATTGACCGCCCCGTAGGACGGGAAGCGAAATTCGCGCTGCGCCGCAAACCAGAGCGGATCGAAGCGGTAGCCCTCGCGGCCGAGGTCATCCAAGACTTCGAGGAAGTCCTGCCAGACGAAGTGCTCCAGCATGTAGCGGTCGTGCAGCGCCGTCCCCCAGCGCACCAGCGGGGCGTCGAGCGGCTCGCGCCAGAACCAGGCGACCAGCGCGCGCAGCAACAGCTGCTGGGCAAGGCTCATGCGCGCGTCCGGCGGCATTTCGAACGCCCGGAATTCAACGAGGCCGAGCCGCCCGGTCGGCCCCTCGGGCGAGAACAACTTGTCGATGCAGATTTCGGCCCGGTGGGTATTGCCGGTCACATCGACCAGCATGTTGCGAAACAGGCGATCGACCACCCACGGCAGCGGCGACGAGTTTGTCGACGACCGTGGAACGAGCCCGAGCGCGATCTCCATTTCGTAGAGCAGGTCCTGACGCGCCTCGTCGATGCGCGGCGCCTGACTGGTCGGGCCGATGAACAGGCCGGAGAACAGATAGGAGAGCGACGGCCGCCGCTGCCAGTAGAGCACCAGGCTCTTGAGCAGATCCGGCCGGCGCAGAAACGGGCTGTCCGCGGCGTTGAGCCCGCCAAGCACGATGTGATTACCGCCGCCGGTTCCGGTGTGGCGCCCGTCGATCATGAACTTATCGGTGCCGAGCCGCGCCTGGCGCGCAAGCTCATAGAGCCTGCTCGTCGTATCCACCGCCTCGCCCCAGGACGTCGCCGGATGAATGTTGACCTCGATGACGCCGGGATCGGGCGTGACCTTGATGACGTTGAGACGCGGATCCGGCGACGGCGGATAACCTTCGAGCTGCACCGGCAACCCGAGCATTTCGGCGGTATCCTCGACGCTCGCGATCAGTTCCAGATAATCCTCCAGCCGCTCGACCGGCGGCATGAATACGCACACGCGGCCGTCGCGGATTTCGATGGTGAGCGCGGTGCGCACCGGCACGCCGGACGGCGGCGGTGGACCTGCTGCCGATGGTGTGCTCGCGCGCATGACCGGTTGCGGGATCGCAGCGTCCGGGATGAGCTCCGCACCCTGCCGATCGCGGCCGACGCTGGCGAGCGCCATGGCGGGCGTCCGCGGCGCCGGCAACGGCTCGCGCGGCGCGAACGGATCGGCCGCGATGACGTGCGGATAGCTCGCCGGATCGACGTGTGGCAGCGATTGCAGCGGCAGACGAAAGCCGATCGGTGAATCCCCCGGGACCAGGAACAGCCGCCCGCGCCGGGTACGCCAGATCTCGCTGATCCAGCCGGGCGCGGCCTGCGAGGTCCAACGCTGCACGGGCAGCACAAAGCCCGCAGGCTGCGAGATACGGCTCTCCATCAGCCTGATGATGCGCGCACGTTCCTGCGGATCGTCGATCTTGGGGTCGGACGGATCGATGTTCGCCGGCAGCTCGCCTTCCTTGACCATGCGGTCGACCGGATCCTCATAGGCCGGCTGCACGAAGTGCGGCGCGATCCCAAGCCGCTGCGCCACCTGCCCGGCGAACGCCTGCGCGTCGTCGGGCATCGCGGCGTTAATCCCGGCCTCGGCCGCCAACCGCGAGGCGTTGCGCCAGGCGGGCGCGCCATCGCGGCGCCAGAACAGCGAGAACGCCCAGCGCGGCAGCGGCTCGCCCGGGTACCACTTGCCCTGGCCGTGATGCAGGAAGCCGCCCGGCGCGAAATAGTCGCGCAGCCGGCGCACCAGGTTGTCGGCCAGGATGCGTTTGGTCGGACCGACCGACGCGGTGTTCCACTCGGCCGACTGATAATCGTCAATCGACACAAACGTGGGCTCGCCGCCCATGGTGAGGCGCACGTCCTGGGCGATAAGGTCGGCGTCGACCTTGTTGCCGAGCGCATCGAGCGCGCTCCACGCTTCGTCGGAGAACGGATAGGTGACGCGCGGCTTCTCGGCCATGCGAGTGACGTTCATGTCGAACGCGAACGACACCTCGGCCGGCTCGACCGCGCCGGTGATCGGCGCCGCCGAGCGATAGTGCGGGGTAGCCGCCAGCGGCAGATGGCCTTCGCCGCACAACAGCCCGGAGGTTACGTCAAGCCCGATCCAGCCCGCGCCCGGCAGATAGACCTCGCCCCAGGCGTGCAGGTCGGTGAAATCGTGCTCGGTGCCCGACGGCCCGTCGATCGCTTTCACGTCAGGACGCAGCTGAATGAGATAGCCCGACACAAAGCGCGCCGGCATGCCGAGATAGCGCAGGACTTGCACCAGCAGCCATGCCGAGTCGCGGCACGAACCGGACGCCGCGTCGAGCGTCTCATCCGGCGTCTGCACGCCCGGCTCCATCCGGATCACATATTTGATCTCGCGCCAGAGCCGCTGGTTGAGCTCTACCAGAAAATCCACGGTCTTGCGCGGCTCGAGCGGAATCGTGGCCAGGAACTGCTTGAGCCGCGGCCCGATCGGCTCAAGCTCGAGATAAGGCGCGAGCTCCTGGCGCAGCTCCGCCGGATAGGCGAACGGAAATGTCTCGGCGTAGGGCTCGATGAAGAAGTCGAACGGATTGATCACCTCCATGTCGGCCAGGAGGTCAACCGTCACCGAGAATTCGGACGTGCGCTCGGGAAACACGAACCGGGCCAGCCAATTGCCGTGCGGGTCCTGTTGCCAATTCACGAAATGTTCGGCCGGCGTGACGGTGAGCGAGTAGCTCGCAACGCGCGTGCGGCAATGCGGGGCTGGCCGCAGCCTGATGACTTGCGGCCCGAGGCCGACCGGACGGCTATAGTGGTAGCGGGTGGCGTGATGCAGGCTGACCAGGATCGACATCGCACGCTACCCCACCGTCACCTTCCCCGCAGCTAGCTCACCAGTTTGGGCCGCCCGCGGGATTCCGAAAGCCCGATTATTAGGCATGCAACCGTAGTTTCGACCGCATTCCTAGCTGCAAATTCGGGACTCTAGGTGCAATTTTCAGGCCGCCGCCGCAAAGCATGCCACCGAGTGAGGCTCGAATCCCCTCAGGCCTTGACCTGCTCCTTGGCAACCGGTCCTGGCACCCGTTGCGCGCACCGCCTTGACGCGGTGGCCGTCCATGTCGGCCACTCCAAACCGCCAGCCGTCCGATTCAACATGATCCCCGAGGTGGACTTGGTTCAGCTTCCACATCAGGGAAACCGCCCAAGGTCACAAAATCGCCAGGCGGAGCATCGTCGCGCCCGATGCGCTCCGCGAGGTCGGCAAACGGCGTGGTCTCGTCCAGCACGAACGAACCATCGTCGCGCTTGGCGACGGCAAGCCCACAACAAGGGATCAAGCGCCAAGATGGCGCCAGTTGCGCCCAAATGACCGCTAAATCGTCTGCGCCGCGGCCGAGCGAAAACGCCACAGGGCGATGCCGAAGAACAAGCCTCCGACGACTGCGACCGCGAGAAATTCCGGCCAAACGACGCTGAAGCCGGCTCCGCGGTAGAGGATCGATTGCGCGAATGACACGAAATGAGTCGAGGGCGACAGCTGCATTGTCCTCGCCAGCCAAGGCGGCATGCTCTCAAGCGGCGTGTTGCTGCCGGACAGCATGTTCATTGGCAAGAACACCAGCATAAAGAGCAATCCGAGCTGCGGCATCGAACGCGCCACGATTCCGAGAAAAATGCCGATCGACGTCGCAAAGAACAGATAAGTCGCCACACCGACCATGAACAACGGAACTGATCCGGCGATGGGGACGCCCAGCACCTTCCGAACAACGAAGTAGAGCGACAAGCCGGCCGCCACGACGATCACCAATCCATTGGCCCACACCTTGGACATTGCGATGTCGAACGGCGTCAGTGGCATCACCAGGAGATGGTCCATGGTCCCGTGCTCGCGTTCCCGCACAATGGCGGCGCCTGCCAGTATGATCGCCAGCATGGTGATGTTGTTGATGATAGCCATGACGCTGATGAACCACGCGGTGTTAATATTGGGATTGAATGCAATTCGCACTGCCAGGTTGACCGGCGACGGGGAAATATCTCCGCTGCGCGATATAAAATCGTTGATCTCGTTCGTGATGATTTGCTGAGCGTAGCTGGCGCCGATGCCAGCTTGAACCATCGCAGTCGCGTCCACGTTGATCTGGAGAGTGGGCCGGCGGCCGCCGACCGCGTCGCGCTGAAAGTGGGGAGGAATATCGACAACGAACGTATATGTGCCGTTATTCATGAGCGGCACAATGTCTTGCTCGGCGATTTCCCGCGCCGGCTTGAAATACGGCGGCAGGAAGCCACGCACAATTCGACGGGACAGTTCCGAATGGTCCTCGTCGACGACGGCGACGGAGCCGTTGTGGACCTCCTGCGAATTGCTTTGGGCCTGGCTGATGATGGCGATCGAGAAGGCATAGATGACGAGCCCGAGCAACACAAAGTCGCGGGAGAAGCTACGGAGCTCTTTGAGCCCGAGCCAGAATATATTACTGAGGCTCAGCACCGGCTGCTCCTAGCTTTCCTGCTTGCGAAGCAGCAACCAGCTCAGCGTCGTCAGCGCCAGAACGAACACCGCCAGCACGACCAGATTCGTGGTTAGATCCCGAAATGTCAGGCCTTTGGTGAACGTGCCAAGGCTGATCGGCAGAAAATAGCTCATAGGAAAACCGCGACCGATGATCGCCGCCACGCCGGTGAGCGACGACACGGGAGTCATCATCCCCGAAAACTGAGTTGCCGGCAGAACCGTCAGGATGGCGGTGCCGAACAGGGCGGCGATCTGGGTTTTGGTGAAGGCCGAGATCAACATGCCGTATGCCGTCGTCGCCGTGACATAGATGAGCGCTCCAAGCGACAGCGCCAGGAGGCTGCCCCTGAGCGGGACCTGGAACAACATTACGGCCATCGCGAGCATCATGGCGAAGTTCGTCATGGCGACTACGATGTAGGGCAACTGTTTGCCGAGCAGGAACTCGATACGGGTCAGCGGGGTGACGTAAAGATTGGTGATCGAGCCCAACTCCTTTTCGCGCACGATGGCGAGCGCCATCAGAATCGCGGGGAACAGAGCCAGCAACAGGGCCATACTGGACGGCACCATTGCGTAGATGCTGACGAAGTCCTGGTTGTATTTGAATCTGACCTCGATATTGGCCGCAGGACGTGCGCCCGCGACCGTGGTCTTGACAGCCGGATCGGTCAGATAGAGCTGGTGCATCCCCAACAGGTAGCCGCGTATCGTTTCGGCGCGGAACGGCATCGCGCCGTCGATCCAGGCACCGACCCAGGCCGGGCGTCCGCGCTTGATGTCGCGCCCAAACCCCGGTGGTATCTCGATTGCCGCTTTGATGTCCCCGCTCTCCAGTCGCCGATCAAGATCAGCGTAATCCAGAAGCGGAGCCTTCTCGACGAAGTAGGTCGAGCCTCGAAGTTCTTCCAGATAGGCGCGGCTGTCGGAGGTCTGGTCGCGATCGAGAACCGCGAAGGAGAGATTGTTGACATCGGTTGAGATGCCGAAACCGAATACGAGCATCAGTAGAGCCGTACCGAACAGGGCGAAGCCCAGGCGGATCGGGTCGCGCATGAGCTCCAGTGCCTCCCGGAGCGCCGTGGCGGAGAGGCGCCGCAGGCTGAACCTGGATGGTGTGAATGCCGGCACCGGCGTCCCGCCGACCTGAAGATCGGATACATCACCTTGCGACATGAGCGTCGGGTTCGGTGCGGCAACCTGAACTCCGGTCGGCTCCTCGAGGTAGCTGATGAATGCGTCTTCCAGGGTCGCCGCGTTGCGCGCCTTGATCAAGGCTGACGGCGCGGCGACCGCGAGTACCCGGCCCGAATCCATCAGGGCAATGCGGTCGCAGCGTTCGGCCTCGTTCATGAAATGGGTGGAGACGAAGATCGTGACGCCCTGGTTGCGCGACAGGTCGATCAACAGCTCCCAGAACCGGTCGCGCGCCAACGGATCGACCCCGGATGTCGGCTCGTCGAGAATAAGCATCTCAGGCTCGTGCACGACCGCGACCGCGAGCGAGAGTCGCTGGCGAATCCCTAATGGCAGTTCCGATGCGGATTGATCGAGGTAATCCGCGAGACCAAAGCGTGTCACCAGGTCGGCGATGCGCGCCTTTGCCTTGCCGGGCGGCAGATGAAAGAGGCGCGCATGCAGATCGAGGTTCTGGCGCACCGTGAGCTCGGTATAGAGCGAGAACGATTGCGACATGTAACCGACGCGCCGACGCGCCGCGAGGTCGCGCGCATCGATTGGCCGGCCGAACAAAAACGCCTCGCCCGAGCTCGGCGGCAACAGCCCGGTCAGCATCTTCATGGTAGTGGTTTTGCCGCACCCATTGGAGCCGACGAAGCCGAAGATCTCGGCGCGCTCGATGGTGAAGCTCACCCCGTCGACCGCGGTGAAATCAGCGAACCGGCGGGTCAGATCGCGCGCTGCGATTACCGGCTCGGCGTCAAGGATCGGGCGCGGCGGTATCCGCAGCGTCCCATACCCGGCGCGTTGCCGGGGCGGGAGCGCGGAGATGAAAGCTTCCTCGACGGTGCGCGCGCCCGTGTCCCGCTTGAGCTGCGCGGGCGTACCGGTCGCCAGCACCTTGCCGTCGTTCATCGCGACCAGCCAGTCGAACCGCTCGGCTTCCTCCATGTAGGCGGTCGCCACCACGACACTCATATGCCGGCGGCGCGCGCGGATCCGTCCGATCAGGTCCCAGAACTGTCTCCGCGACAGTGGATCGACGCCGGTCGTCGGTTCATCGAGAATCAGGAGGTCCGGATCGTGGATGAGCGAGCAGCATAGCCCGAGCTTCTGGCGCATGCCGCCCGAGAGTTTTTTGGCTGGGCGGTCGGCAAACGGCTGGAGTCCTATGCTGTCGAGGAGTTCCGCGATCCGCCACTCGCGTTCTCTTCGAGCTTGGCCAAACAGGCGGCCGAAGAATTCGATATTCTCGCGTACGCTCAGATCGGGATAGAGATTCTTGCCCAGCCCCTGCGGCATGTAGGCGATGCGTGGACATACGGCCGTTCGATGGATTTGGTCGGCCATGTCGCCGTCGAAGACGACGACGGCGCCGGACTGAACCCGGCGGGCACCCGCGATGATACCCAGCAACGTCGATTTTCCGACACCATCGGGGCCGATCAGTCCGACCATGCAACCCGACGGGAGCGTGAGCGTAACCGCATCGAGCGCGACGATCGCGCCATAACGTTGCGTAACGTTTTCGAGGCGCACAACCGAGCGCCCCAGACTGGTCATGCCGCCGCCTTCCCTTGCAATCGTTCGGGCCACACGACCGAGGAATCGGTGCGAATATAAGCGACCCCGGGAAGCCCGCTCCGCACCGCATCGCCGCGCGCACGCAACCGCTCCGGATCGATGCGCACGCGAATCCGAAACATCAGCTTGTCGCGCTCGACTTTGGTCTCGACGGTCTTGGGCGTGAACTGCGCTTGGCTGGCGACGAACGAGACCTTGGCCGGGATCGCAACATTCGGATAGGCGTCAAGCACGATCCGGGCATCCGCTCCGAATTTCACGCGGCCTGCCTCCTCGGTCGGCAGATAGATGTCCATGTAGACATAGCTGATATCCAGCATGGTAAAGACCTTGCCGCCGGCGGGCAGCACCTCGCCGATGTTGGCGATGCGGTATTGAATACGGCCGTCGCGCGGCGCGACCAGCTTGTTGTCCGCGATATTGACCGTGTAGAGCTCAACGTCTTGGGTGGCAGCATCAAGCGCATGTTCAGCTGCGATTTCTCGGGCCTGCGCGGCGCGTAGCGCTGCCTTGGCGCCGTCCAATTGTTGTTGCCGCTGATCCAACACTTCTTTTGTTTGATAGCCTTTCTGAGCAAGGGCTGAGGCACGGTCGAACTCCTGCTGGGCCAGCAATTCCTGGCTGCTCAGCTGCACGACGTTGGCGTTGGCCTCCTCGATGGCCTTGTGTGACAGCTCAACCTGGGCTTGCGCCTTTTTGAGCGATGCCTCGAGGTCACGCGTGTCCATGCGCGCCACGATCTGACCGGCTTTGACCATATCGCCCTGGTCAGCCAACATCTCCGCGATGCGACCGGCGAACTTTGTGGAAATGTCGATTGGATCCGCCTCGATGCGACCGTTGCCCCAATAGATCCCGGGGGGCAGCTGGGATTGAACGCTCTTCCACCAGTAAAAGCCGCCCGCACCGCCCCCGATCAAAACGAGGAGGAGGCCCAGGGCAAGCCGCCGCCGCCGCGTACGGCGCGCCGCGAACCAGGGTACCGGTAGAGTGTCGGTAACTGGAGCTGGGACAGGTCGCGGAGCGTTGCCGAACAAGTCGGGCTCGACGCTCTCGATCGTCTGCGGTTCTAATGGTCTGTCGGTCGGCCGAGCCAATTGGGTCTCCGGGTAACATCAGCGGGTTTTCACGTTTCTCTCGCGACCCGTCGGCGGGCATTGCGCAATATCAATATCTTCAATCAACGGTCGCGTCGCGTTCCGACGGCGCCCTTTTCGCCCGCGCATGACAGGTGACAGCCAACGCTTCGCATCCCGGTGAAAGCGGGCGCCGGGCCGCCCTTCGATCTCTTTTTCCGTCCCCACGATAAGGGGAGTGGAGCGCCGAGACGGCGCTAAGCAGATTTCTGTCCGCGCTCAAGGCGCGGAACGCACCCTTGCGATCGGGTGCG
>JBPYFJ010000041.1:0-69405 GCA_051985675.1 Xanthobacteraceae bacterium
CTTTGAGACGGCCAAACGCCATTCTTCGTCGCCTCATCATCCGTCATGGTCACGGGCATGATTGCGCGCCGTGCCAGATTAACGATGGAGGCGGCCCCGCTGATAGCCTCCGCGCTACCGGGCTCTCCGCCCTTCCTTGTGTGATGGATGACAAGGATGGCGCAATCGAACCTGATGGCGAGCCTTTTGAGGTCGCGTATAACCAGCGACATAGCTGCATTGTCGTTAATATTGCCCCCGCCGCACAAAGCCAGATCTCTTTGCGTCGCAATAGCACGTCATCGATGACGCGATGATAGCCGGGTTGACCATGGGGCGACTGGGCGGACGGAATTTGTACCCCCGACTTGTATCCGTGATGCTTCAGGGCGCCGGCGGGAAACGAACGGATCGACGACACGGCGATGACCGGCACGCCGGGCGAGCCCATGTAATGATGATCGGCGAACGTGACCTGCTTCAGGGTCAGGCGATAGTCATGCCACTCTGCCGGCGAAATCTTCCGGCGCTCGACACCGTCAACGCAGCCCGATCCGGTAATCGCCCCGGCTTTCAGGGCCTCATGCAGCTCTTCCACGGCAGCTGACGCGATCGGGCGGTGGATCGGCTGATCCGAGGGGTCGACGCGCGTCTCGACCCACGTCGCCGCCTGTGCGAGGGACCACGGCTCGACCGGTGTACGGCGCTGTTGACTGCCTGCCATAACCGACTCCGAATGCCGCGAACCGCATTACACGGCACAACTATCCGCGATACTCCAGTCGCTAGGAGAGGCAAAGCGGGCAGCCGATCCAGTTCGCGCCGTCGAGAGGATCCGGCCTTCCATAGCCAGGCATCGATTGCGGCCTGGCGTTCATCGGATGGAAGCGGTGCGGCTTGACTCAGCCGGCTCATCGTCACAAAAAATCTGTTGGTATTGTCGTTGGTATCGCCCGCCCAAGCCGGACAAATTTGGTTGTCAGATCAAGATGTTGCGGGCGCTCTTCGAGTCCGGCCAGGGCACCAGCGACACGATGGTGTTGGACGTTGCCGCTGCCACATTTCGAAGGCCAGCTTGCGGCCACGTTCCCGGCGGCTGTGAGCGGGGTTTGCGAAGCCCCACTGAGAAACAAATGATTCTGCGACGATGCTTTGCATTTGTGGTTGTGCTGGTCGGTATCAACACCACGGCGTTGGCGGAGACCTGGCCGACTAGGCCGATCAAGGCCTTCATTCCGTTCAGCGCCGGCAGTGCGACCGACGTGATCCCCCGCGTCGTGTTTGAAGAACTTTCAACGCAGCTCGGCCAGCCGATCGTCGTGGAGAATCGCGGCGGGGCCGGCGGCACGATCGGGGTGGGCGCGGTTGTTGCGGCGGCGCCGGACGGCTACACAATCCTGGCCAACTCCTCGGCGCATACGATCGCGCCGTGGATCGTTCCAAACCTGCCCTACAATGTCGCGACCGACCTGCGCGCAGCCGTCGCACTCGGCAAGAACGCCAACGTGCTGGTGGTTTCGCCGAGTAAAGGCTGGCGCACGTTGCAGGACCTCGTCGCCGCGGCAAAGGCCAAGCCGGGTACCTTCAACTATGGTTCGGCCGGCGTCGGGACCGCGACCCATGTCAGCGCCGAGCGGCTGCGGCTGAGCGCGAAATTCGAAGCGACCCACATCCCCTACAAGGGCGGACCGGAGGCGCTCGCCGACGTGCTGGCGGGACGCATCGACTTCTACTACTGCCCGATCTCGACCGCGATCCCGCTTGTGCGCGACGGGCGCCTCCTGGCGCTCGCAGTCAGCACGTCGACCCGCGCGAACGCTTTGGCGGAGGTTCCAACATCGCTCGAAGCCGGCTACCCCGATTCCGACTACACGGTTTGGTACGGCGTGTTCATGCCAGCCAAAACCTCGCAGGCAATCGTTGACACTTTCTACGCCGCGACCGCGAAGGTGCTGCAATCGCCAATAACCCGCGCGAAGCTTACGCAGCTCGCGGTCGACCCAATGCCCCTGACGCCCGCGGAATTCGACCAGCGCGTGGCCGACGAGATCGTCGCAAACGGACGACTCATCAAGGCCGCCGGCATCAAATAAGTGCCTGTCTCCGCCTATTTGACGGCGGGATGGGCAAGAAGTCGATAGATGGTCTTCCAATCCTGCGCATAGCGCAGAATGAAAAATTGGGCGTCCTTCGCGTCACCCTCAAACCAAGACCGCAAGCCGGCGCCTACGCAGAGCTCGACTTCGTCTCGGACAACGAGCACGCAGCGCTCGCGTTCACCGCTGGCGAGCGGCAATTCTCGAAACGGCGCGCGCAGCTTTGAGCGATCGAAATCCGGAAACCGGACATCATTGCACTCGGCTATGACCTCGTGGCGCCCGTTGTGCCATCGGATTGCAACCAAGTAGCTTGTGGCCATTCGATCCGCCTTCTGATCGAACCGTGATGGTGAAGGAAGTTTGTCGCAAGTATTGCCGACACGCGTGTGACGGCGGCCCGCAGTGGGCGACTTCAATCCGCTCGGTTTGGGTGCTGGGTTGGCCGGCCGAATACTGATAACATGACTGAGCGCCGCGCCCTTTCGGGCGACACAACCTGCAACGGGAGGAGGCTATGGCAAAGCGGCAAGCGCAGAGCGTCTACCGGATTGTTGACGTTGTCGGAGAGAGCAGCACGTCTTGGGAGGAAGCGGGCCGACGCGCCGTCGAAACAGCGGCAAGCTCGATACGTGATCTGCGTGTTGCTGAGGTGGTTAAGATGGATATGAAGATCGAAAACGGGAAGGTGACCGCGTTTCGAACCCGCGTTGCACTCTCATTCAAATACGAGACCTGATCGGATCGCGAGCGCGAGCGGCGGCGGATTCATCAAAATTCGAAGCCGAATCAATCGCATCAATCGCTTCGTCGGCGCGGAATTCGCGAGGCCTCGCGAGATCTCAATCGCGAAATTTTGAGTTTTGTCCTGTGAACCAGATCACATCGCTATCTGGCCGGTGGGTTTTTGATACCAGGGGCCCCAGGCAAGCCGAGGAGGCCAGATGTGACGATTGCGGCAAACCACAAGGATCGCTTGCTGCGTCCGCAAAGCCGGCATGCCGACGAAACGCCCTACGATATGGTGGTCGTCTGCCTCTGGTTCGTGTTCGGCGTTGCAGCGACCGCGCTCGTTTTGTGGCTTGCGCTGGGCGGGGAGCTTTAGAGAGCTTTTTTAGCCAACGCAGCGCTATTCTACAAACGTCAAGGGGCGTGCGACCGCTTCGAGCGGTCGGCGTTCGGCTGCCACCCCAAACAGGGCTTGGACGACGGCAGCCGCAATCATCAGCAGCGCTCCAATCAGATAGCCGACAAAAACGCTGGTGCGAGAACCGGTGTCGATTAACGCGCCGAACAGCCAAGGGCCGACAATGCCGCCGACACCGGTGCCAACCGCGTAGAAGAACGCGATAGTCAGCGCGCGGATCTCCAGCGGGAAAATCTCGCTCACCGTCAGGTAGGCCGAGCTTGCGGCTGCCGAGGCAAAGAAGAAAACAACCACCCACCCTATGGTGAGGGTCAGGGCGGACACGAGGTCGTGGCTGAACAGATAACCGATGCCGGCAAGGAGCAGGCCGGAGATCGCGTATGTCATCGCAATCATCGGTTTGCGTCCGACGGTGTCGAACAGAGGCCCGAGCAGCAACGGTCCGATGAAATTGCCGATCGCAAACGGCAGCACGTACCAGCCGACGTGCTCCGGCGCAACACCGTAAAAATCTGTCAAGATCAAAGCGTACGTGAAGAATATCGCGTTGTAGAAAAATGCCTGCGCGGCCATCAGCGCGAGACCGACTAGGGTGCGCCCGCGATACGTTTGAAAAAGCGTGCGCGCCACCTCGCGCAATGGCGTGGCGCGGCGCACGTGCAACCGCACTGACCGGAGATTGTCGGCATCAACTTTTACCCCGCGGATGCGGAGGCGCTCTTGGATTTCGACGACCACCGCGCGTGCGCGCTCGCTGTAGCCGTGCATCAGCAACCAGCGCGGACTTTCCGGCAGCCACAAGCGCATGAAGATGACGACGAGACCGAGGCTGGCGCCAATAAAAAACGCGAGCCGCCAACCGAGTTCGGGGTCGACGACCATCGGATCGAGAAGAACGAGCGAGCCCGCCGCGCCAAGCGCGGCCCCGAGCCAGTAGCTGCCGTTGATGGCGAGATCGGTCCGGCCGCGATAGCGCGCCGGAATGAGTTCCTGAATGGCCGAATTGATCGCCGCATATTCGCCCCCAATCCCGGCCCCGGCAAAAAATCGAAACAGCGCAAAACTCGGCAAGTTCCAGGAAAACGCGGTTGCAGCGCTCGCGATGAAATACACGGCGAGGGTGATGAAGAAGAGCTTCTTGCGTCCCAATCGATCAGTCAGCCATCCGAACAGCAATGCCCCTGACACCGCGCCCGCTAGATACATGCTGCTCACAAATCCGACGTCGGTATTACTGAAGTGCAGAACGGGGCTCTGCTTGAGCGCCCCCGCGAGCGACCCAGCGAGCGTGACCTCGAGCCCGTCCAGAATCCAGGTCACGCCGAGAGCCGTCACGACCAACGTGTGAAATGAGCCCCACGGAAGCCGGTCCAAACGGGCCGGAACATCACTCTCGATGATTTCGCCCACCGATCCAGGCGTGCGCGCGGGACTTGTGGGCTGCCCATCCGCGAGGGGTGCACCGGTCGGCGATGGCGAAGAGTTTGGTCGAGTGCGCGAACGACCAAGCATCTGAAAATCGTCCCCTGCCCATTGCGTCTGCACGCTCGTGTCCAAGCCTCGAGCGGGAAAACGCCGTCCCATGCCATTCGTTCCGAGGCGCACCCTTGCTCGCGGCCGGATTGGCAGATTCTCCTGCTTCCAGCACAACTAAGCTTCAAATCACGTCCGGCACGACGGCGCCTCGGGGCAGAAACCTGCTCAGCGCCCTGAACAGCTTCGGGTCGCGCATGGGAATGTCCAGCATGTCGGCCGGACGGTCGCGCCCGCTTGGATCGCGGCGCCAATCCTGCGGAAAGAGCGCGACCGACGAAGAGGACAAAGCCCTAGGTTTTGGTACAGGCACTCCATTGAGGACGCAGCTTAGCGCGCCGCAGAGGTCCACGCCAAACAATGCCCCGAGATGCACGATCTGCGTCGCGCGCGGATTGAACTCCAGGAAGTAGGGCTTGTCCGCGGATTCGAACTCGGCTTGAGGAACGGCGCGGCGGCCGGTAAGGTGTCGGGCGCTGGCCGCGGGGGGTTCGTCATGTTCATGGCCGACCCCGGGCAGTGGCATCGATTGGTCACGGCCATGAACGACGGCGGGATCGTGGCCCCCGGTGAATTCACCGAGGGCGGCGCCGAGGCGTGGATTAGCTCCCGCTGATCATCGAAGATCCGCTTATTTCCACGAAAGTCGTTAGTCGATGCCGGAACCGATCCGTCAGGCCTGCATTCTTGTCGGGGAAATGGGCACCCGCCTCGACGATATTACGTGCGCCGTTCCAGAGCCGTTGCTCGAGATCGCCCCCGACATCTCGCTCCTGGATATTGTCATTGAGCAAATCGCCCGTCAGGGCTTCACTGACGTGCTCTTGCTTGCTGGGTACCTCGGCCACCTCGTCCGTGAGCGATATGAAGGCCGGACGTTTGGACCTGCGCAGGTTCGAGTGTTGGTTGAGCCTGAGCCGCGGGGGACTGGCGGCGCGCTCGCTTACGCGCGCGACGTCATCGCGCCGCGATTTCTGTTGCTCAAAGGCGATTCTTTCTTCGACATCAACATACGAGCATTGGCAGCCGAAGCTACGGACATCGACGGAGTAATTGCCCTGCGCTGCGTTTCCGATTCCTCGCGTTATAGAACCGTTGAGCTTCAGGGGAGCCGCATCGTTCGCTTTCGTGAGAAAGCGTCGGAAGTCACTGGGCCCGCCCTGATCAACACAGGGGTTTACGCTCTCGACGCCTGCGTCCTTGATCGCATCCACACCCTGCCCTGTTCGATTGAACGTGATGTCTTTCCCGCCCTCGCTCAAGAAGGCCGCCTCGCCGGCCACGTCCGGAAGGGCTATTTCCTCGACATTGGACTACCAGAAACTCTGGAGCGTGGCCGGCACGAGTTGCTTGCCCTTCGCCGCCGGCCGGCGGCGTTTTTCGATCGCGACGGCGTCCTCAACGTGGACCGCAACTACGTCCATCGTCCCGAACAGGTTGAGTGGATACCGGGGGCGATCGAGTGCGTTCGTCGACTGAATGATCTCGGTTATCGCGTGGTCGTGGTGACGAACCAGGCCGGCGTGGCCCATGGGTACTACGGCGAGGACACCGTCCACACGCTGCACGCCTGGATGAGCGATCGATTGGCAGTACATGGTGCCTTTGTCGACGCCTTCTATTACTCCCCCTACCATCCCGAGGCACGCATCGAGAAATTCCGCCGTACCCATGTTGACCGCAAGCCCGGCCCGGGGATGATCTTGCGAGCGCTTTCGGATCTTGACATCGACAAGAACCGCAGCTTTCTCATCGGCGACAAGGAGAGCGACATCGCGGCGGCGCAGAGCGCCGGCATACCGGGGTTCCTGTTCACGGGGGGAAACCTGAACGAATTTTTGGATAAGTGTCTGCCGGCCGCATCGGACAGTACGGGCAGCGACTCTTGCGCGTGCTGATCGCGACGCTTCGCTGGACTTTGTTCTGCGGCGAGCCCGCCGCCAAGGGCAAGCGCCGAGGCGTGGCAGGCCTCGGACGTAGGCGACCCCGCGCTGTTATCCACGATATAATCCTCCCGATGTCGTAGCGGATTACGTGTATGTCCATCGGTCTTGAAGCGCGCCCAAAGACGATCGAGTTTGCCGTCATCGTCCCGTGTTTCAACGAACGAAACAATGTTGAAATCCTGGTCAACAAACTTGAGCACGCGCTTGCGGGCATCGAGTGGGAAGTCATTTTTGTTGACGACGATTCGCCGGACGGTACCGCCCGCGCCGCCCGCGACGTTGCCCTCGTCAATCCACGCGTGCGCTGTATACAACGCATCGGCCGGCGCGGGCTCGCCACCGCCGTCATCGAAGGTATGCTCGCCACCAGCGCGCCATACCTCGCGGTCATCGACGGCGATCTGCAGCACGACGAGCGCCTCCTGCCTGAGATGCTGAAGGCCCTCAAAGCCGAGAGGCTCGACCTGGTCATTGGAAGCCGCTACATCGCGGGGGGCGCAGTCGGCGAATGGGACCGTAGCCGCGTTGCCATGAGCAGCCTGGCTACGCGATTGGCGCGGTTGGTGGTGCGGGAACCGCTCTCGGACCCGATGAGCGGCTTTTTCGTCATCGCGCGGCCGGCGTTCGAACGCACTGTTCGTCGCCTGTCGGGTCAGGGATTCAAGATCCTCCTGGATTTGTTTGCGTCGACCTCGCAGCCGTTTCGTTTCCGGGAGTTGCCGTATAGGTTCCGCGAACGGCAGCATGGCGAGAGCAAGCTCGATAGCCTTGCCATATGGGAATACGTCATGTTGCTGCTCGATAAGCTGATCGGGTGGCTGGTCCCGGTCAGGCTGATCATGTTTGCTGCTGTCGGTGCGAGCGGCGTTGTCGTCCATCTGGTCACGCTGCGTCTTGCGATGATCGTCATGGACTTCACGCCGGCTCAGGCGGCGGCGACCGCGGTTGCCATCACCAGCAACTTCATCGCCAACAATATTCTGACCTACCGCGATCGACGGCTGCGCGGCGCCAAGTTTTTTGTAGGACTGCTATCGTTCTTCGCCATCTGTAGCGTCGGTGCTGTCGCCAACGTTGGCATTGCAAGCGCAGTGTTCCAGCGGCAACATGTTTGGTGGCTGTCAGGGCTTGCCGGAATCGCTGTCGGTCTCGTGTGGAACTATGCAATTTCGTCGGTCTATACTTGGCGCCGGACTTGAGGCACTTTCTTTCAATGAGTGACGGGCACGTCTGAATTGAAGAGTGGAGAGACGTTGCGACGAGCGCTCCCGCTCGCTGAGGACAAAGCGCGATGGCCCCGCGACTGAGCGTCGTCATCCCGGTTAAAATTGCCTGCCCTATATGCCTACCGCGGCCGATAGCATACGAAAGCAACGGCTCGACCGTCGAGATTGTTGTGATCGACGATCAGTCAACCGACGGTCTCGATCGCTGGCTGGCGCAAGAGTCCAAACGCGACGCTCGTTTGAAGTGGCTGCTCGGCCCGAGTGGGTGTTGCGGCGGCGCGCAATGCTGGCCTCGCCGCGTTCAACGCGCCGGGCCCGGGAGACCGAGCGCTTCAAGGCACTCGGCGCGGCCGGCATCATTACCAAGCCGTTCGATCCGATGAACCTCGCGGCGACTGCCAGGGGCTTTTTAAAGACGCCGTAATCAGGCCGCGGCCGCGTACTCGCGCAATTCGGGCATCACCTCGTCTACCAGCCGGCGCCAGGACTCGCGCTCCCATGCGGCGTTTGGTCCAGCCCAGTCGACGGTGCTCAACAGCAGGCAACCGAACGGACCGACCTGCCGGTGCAGCGCGACCAACTTGGCGAGCACGGTCTTGGGCGAACCGTAAATCAGCCGCTGCTCGATAAAGGTATCCACCGTGACCTCGTCATCGCGCATGTCCGGCCTGGTCTTGAGGATCCCGAGGCGGCCGAGCTGGGTGTAGACCTTGTGCATGTGGCCGAAGAAATGGCGGTGACCGCTGTCCGCGCCAAATGCCCGCGCGCGCGCCTCCTCGTCGGTGCCGGCGACGAGGATCGAACGGCAGACGCGCCAGTTGGCGCCGTCGGCGACCCGGCCGGCCTCCTGGCAGCCTTTGCGATACATCGCCCAATGGTTGGCGAGGCCTTCCGCAGACAGCAGTGCGCTCGAGATCACGCTCCAACCGTTGCGACCTGCGACCTGCACCGATGCCGAGTCCGGTGACGAGACCGGAACGGCAATCGGTGGACGCGGTTTCTGATACGGCTTGGGCAGCCAGCCGAAGCCTAACCCCGGGTTGATCGTGTCGTTGATCTTGCCTTTCCAGAACTTGCCATCGAAATCGTACGGCGGATCGCTCGACCAGGCGCGTTCGATCATCTGGATTGCTTCCACCAGCATCTGCGCGCGCACCTTGGTATCGGTGGAAACGCCCATCAGCTCGATGTCAGTTGGCGTTGATCCGGTGCCGATGCCGAGGATGAAGCGACCCTTGCTCAGGTGATCGAATTGCGCTGCCTCGGCTGCGATCAAGGCGGGGTGCCGCAGTGGCGCGTTGATCACGCCGGTCGCGAAGATCAGCCGCTCGGTGCGCGGCAACAGGCTCGCCGCGAACATCAGCGGCGACGGATAGGGTTCGGTGGCGGCCGAAAAATGTTCGCCGATGAACAGCTCGTCGAAACCGAGCTTGTCCATCAACAATGCCTTTTCGGTGTCCTCGGCGAGATAAGCATGCAATGGGCGGCCCGTCGGATGCAGCGGCATCATAAATTGACCAAGACGCAAAATATCCTCCCGGTGTCCGAGCAATCGCGCGGCACAATGGAGGATTTCGGGAACCTGCGCTAGCCGTTCGCCATTGGGACTGGAATGCGCTCCCGGAAGGGGCGCGGGCTTTGACGGGTCCGAGCGAGCCCGCTAGGACGTACCCATCGCGACGATCTTTTGGTCAAGGTCTTGGGGCGGATGTCGCCAGGGAGGACGAGCCGGTTCGATGAGTGAAGCAACAGAGTCCTGGGAAACGATTGCCGGCTGCAAGATTAACGTGCTGCGCGGCGGCAGGGGGGCGCCGCTCCTGTTCTTGCACGGTGCGCGCGGCGCCGGCGTGTGGCTGCCGTTCTTCAAGGCGCTGTCGGAGCACTTTGAGGTGATTGTGCCGGAGCATCCGGGCTTCGGCCGCTCCGATATGCCCGAGTGGCTCGACAACGTCGGCGATCTCGCCAACTTCTATCTCGAGTTCATGCAGAAGCTCGGGCTGCGCGAGGTCAATCTCGTCGGAACGTCGCTCGGCGGCTGGATCGCGGCCGACCTCGCGGTACGCAACAGCAGCGCGCTGCGCTCGCTCACGCTTGTGGCCGCGGCCGGCATCCACGTGCCGGGCGCGCCCAAGGGCGATCTCTTTCTGTGGGCGCCCGAACAACTCGTACGAAATCTGTTCTTCGATCAAGCGCTCGCCGACGCCATGCTCAAGCAGACCCCGGACGATGACGAACGCAAACGGCAGGCCAAAAACGCCCTGACGCTGGCCAAGCTCACTTGGCAGCCGAGGCTTTATGATCCCAACCTGCGCAAGTGGCTGCATCGGATCGACCGCCCTACGCTGGTCGTTTGGGGTGATTCCGATAAACTAATTCCGCCGGTTTATGGGCCCGCATTCCGCGATTTGATCCCAGGAGCCCGGCTCTTGGTGATCAAGGATTGCGGGCACCTGCCGCACGTCGAGAAAACGGCCGAGCTTGCCAGCGCGGTCGTCAAGTTCATCGAGGAGGCAAAGCGATGAAATTCTACATGATCCATCTCATGCCGTTTGCCGACCTCGATCTCACCTACGATAAGCACCACAACTCGGCCTGGGTGACCCTGCCCAACAGCTATTACGATCCGCAGAAGGGCGCCAAACTCTACAACCGCTATATCGACGAACTCGTGCTGGCCGACGAATTGGGCTTCGACGGCGTCTGCTGCAACGAGCACCACCAGAACGCCTATGGGCTGATGCCGATTCCCGGCGTCATTGCGGGCGCGCTGGTGCGCGAAACCAAGCGTTGTCACGTGGCCGTGCTCGGTCGCGCGCTGCCACTCCTGACCTATCCGCTGAGCGTCGCCGAGGAATACGCGATGCTCGACAACATCTCGAACGGGCGCCTCATCGCCGGCTTCGTGCGGGGAATCGGCGCCGAATATCACTCGACCGGGGTCAACCCTGCCGAGTCGCACGACCGCTTCCATGAAGCCCACGACCTCATTTTGCAGGCATGGTCCCGGCCTGGCCCGTTCGCGTTCGAGGGCAAGTACTACCATTTCCAATACGTCAACACCTGGCCGCGCCCGGTCCAGCAGCCGCACCCGCCGGTCTGGATCCCATCGCAAGGCAGCCGCGAAACCATCGAGTGGGCCTCGCACCCGTCGCGCAAGTACACCTACCTGCAGACCTTCAGTCCGGTCGACCAGCTCGCGCGGTTCATGGCCATGTACCAGCAGCAAGCGCAAAAATACGGCTATCAGGCCTCGCCCCAGCAGCTCGGATGGGCGACGCCGGTCTATGTCAGCGATTCGGACGAGGCCGCGCTTCGCGAAGCGCGGCCGCACATCGAGGCGTTCTACAACAAGTTCCTACGGATGCCGGTCGAGATGCTGCTGCCGCCCGGCTATCTGTCGCTGACCTCAATGGCAGCGGTCACCGACAAGATCCGATCCGGACCGGCCGCGGGCGGCTATACGATCGAGGATCTCTCTGCAAAGGGCATGATCATCTGCGGCGGACCGGACTCGGTCGCGCGGCAGCTCGAGACCTACCAAAAGAAGATCGGGTTCGGGAAGCTGATCGCGATGACGCAGTTCGGCACGCTGCCGCACGATCTGACCGTGAGGAGCATGCAACTGTTCGCACGCGAGGTGATGCCGCGCCTGCGTCACATCGGCGAGGAGCAGGCACCGGCGCAGGTGCACGCGGCCGAATAGGTTCTCATTGGCAGAGCGCGCGCGTGACCGTGTGCTCGGTCGTGCATTCGCCCGGCGCCGGATGGCGCCCGGCGAGGTAGGCCTCGGACGGACATTTCTCCGAGGTGACGTAGTCGACGCTGCTGCCAGACGTAAATCCGGCCGCCTTGCACAGACTTTCGGCCGCGCCACGGCAATCCGGCGCGCCGTTCGGTGCGATCTCACATAGCGACTGGCCGGACACCAGGCGAAGCCGACCAACCGCGCCTGCAGCATCCACGGCTCCTTTTGCCGCGCCCTTGGCCATGTTTGACGCGGCTTCGGCCGCAGATTTAGTGGTGTCGCTGGCTTGTCCGCCGACGGCGCCGATCGTCGACTTCAAGCCGTTGTTCATATTGTCCCAGCCCTTGTTCATGTTGGTCACCGATTCGTCGAACCAGTGTCCAACCGTGTCGAACCAACCGGGCTGTTGCTCAGGAGTTGCGGCGGGCTGTTGCTCTGGGGCGGGCGCCGGGGGCACGACCGGATTAAGCGGCGGTGCTGCAACCGGAGGCGATGCACCTTCTGGGGCAAGTCGCTGCGGCGGCACTTGCGCCGAAGCCAAAGCGATTGTGAGCGCCGCGGACACCAGACAGGACGCGGCTATGGCCGAAATTCGTGCGCTTTGCCTTAGACCGATCTCGATCATTCGCCCCATGTCCGAGACTCAAAAAGGCTAGAACAGATAGAGCGCCACAGCAACACCGACGACCAACACAATAACACCAATGGTGACCCAGAGCCCGAGCCGCTCTTCAATCGTAGCGCGAGCTTGCTCGCCATAGCGGTTGAGCAGAAATGCTGCGAGATAGAACCGAATGCCGCGCGCGATGAACGAAAACACGATGAACAACCAGATGTTGTAACCCGCGAAGCCGGAGGTGATCGTCACGATTTTGTATGGGATCGGCGTCAGGCCCTTGAGCAGGATGATCCAGGTTCCCCAACGCGCATAAGCCTCGCGGAAAGCCTCCACCTTGTCGCCATAGCCGTAGAGCGAGATCAGCCAATGTCCCACGGTGTCGTAGAGCAGCGCGCCGATTGCATAGCCGAGCACGCCGCCCGCCACCGACGTCACCGTGCACCAGGTCGCAAAGGTAAACGCGCGCTTGGGATGCGCGAGCGACATCGGGATCAACATGGTGTCAGGCGGAATCGGAAAGAACGAGCTCTCGGCGAACGAGATGGCGCCGAGCAGCCACATCGCGTACGGCTTGTCGGCGGCGGCGATGCACCAGTCATACGCGCGGCGGAGCATGGGTGTGCTTAGCGGCGCCGCGTCGCAAAGTCCACGGCCGGGAGCGCCGCGCCGGGGCAAGCCGGTGTCTCAGCAATCCGCACCGAAGCTGCCTGTGCGTCAAAACGCAGCATCGGGAAGCTTGTCGCACCGTCGGGGAACGTTGTCGCACACCAACGTATAATTGGCTGACAGCGCCTGATGTGAGATGGTGTCTTTGCCCTTAGGCGCCTGACCCCCCACCCTCCATCAGGCGCCGATTTGATCAGCCCCGCTCCCCCACGCGGGGCTTTTCATTTGCAGTACTTCCGGCTCCGCAGATTTATTTTCGGTGTTGTAAATCTGCACTAGTCGATGCCGATGATTCGGCGTTCGATGCCCGGTTATATTTTATGCCGATTTTGGAAGACCCCGCCGATGCAAGAGCGATGGCGGGGGTCTTTCGCTTTGGCCGAATGCCTCGTGGCACTCACGCCCGTCTGCGGCTCTTGTGCGCGCGACGAAGCAACCCACTGGCGAGCTTGCGGCGCGCCTTGTGCTCCTTGTGCAGCTTCTCGGCGATACCGAACAGACCCTCGCGCCGGTCGGTTTCCTTCCAGACATCGCGGGGCGACACGCCGGTCGCGACCCACAGCACGACGAGATGGTAGAGCAGGTCGGCGCTCTCGCGCACGAGCGCCTCGCGGCTGCCGTTCAGCGCGTCGATGACGACTTCGAACGCCTCCTCGCCGAACTTCTTGGCGACCTTGGACCGCCCCGCTTGCAGGAGCCGCGCCGTCCGCGACGCCGCCGGATCGAGTTGGCGGGCGGCGAGCACGGCTTCGTGCAGGCGGTCGATCGAATCGGTCATTCGGCGCAACATACCGTGCTTGCGCCGGGAAGTGGTTAACGGGCCGGTGCCGCCGATTTGAAGTTCTTGCAGCGTCTGCGGCAATTTCGTCCAGGAACTTCAAATCGAAAAGCGGCACGCGCGCGACCAGCAAAGTGGGCTCCGGTTTTGCGTCCGGTCGCGCGCTAAGTATAGTTGGCGCATGATCTTTTCGGCAAACCGAACGCCACTTTGCCGAATCATGCGCGAACAAATGCTTGCTAGTGCCCGTTTGTTTCCGAAGTTCGCGTCAGAGCACGCCGCCAGGTATCACGAACTTCGGAGACCGGGCACTCGGACTTACGCCCTGGTGCGGGTGCGGATCATGAAGCTGTCGTAGGTGAATTCCGCGACCTGCCACCACAGGTACTCGTCATTGCGGAATGGCACGATCGACTCCCAGACCTTCTTGTAGTCCGCGTTGACGGCCGAGGTCTCAGCGTTGACCTCGTTCGAGGCCTTCAGACACGCTTCCATGATTGCGGTCGAGAATGGGCGCAACTGCGTGCCCGCCGCGACCAGCCGCTTCAGCGCTCCCGGGTTGCGGGCGTCGTATCTGCCGGTTTGCTCGACGTTGCAGAAACCCGCGGCTGAGGCGACGATGGCTTGATAGTTCTTCGGCAGCGCGTTCCACTTGTCCAGGTTGATCATGAAGTGGTTGGCGGTGCCGCCCTCCCACCAGCCCGGATAGTAGTAGTAGGGCGCAATCTTGTAGAATCCGAGCTTCTCGTCGTCATAAGGACCGACCCACTCGGCGGCGTCGATGGTGCCCTTCTCCAGCGCCGGATAGATGTCGCCGCCGGCGATCTGCTGTGGAACGACGCCAAGCTTCTCCAAGGTCTTGCCGGCCCAGCCGCCGATCCGCATTTTGAGACCCTTGAGGTCGTCGACGGTCTTGATCTCGTTGCGGAACCAGCCGCCCATCTGCGCCCCGGTGTTGCCGCCAACCAGCGAGTAGACGTTGAACTTCTTGCCGAACTCATTCATCAGCTTGAGCCCGTCGCCGTCGTAGTACCAGGCGTTCTGCTGCCGGGTGTTGAGACTGAAAGGGACCGCGCAGAACAACGCCCAGGTCGGATCCTTGCCGCTGAAATAATAGGTCGCGGTATGGCAGATCTCGACCGTGCCGTTCTGGACGGCATCGAGCACCTGCAGTCCGGGCACGATCTCGCCTGCCGCGAACACCTGAACCTGAAACCTGTTGTCGGTTGCCTCGGCGACGTACTTGGCGAAGCTGTCGCAAGTCCCGTAGAGCGTGTCGAGCGACTTCGGCCAGCTCGCGGTCAAGCGCCACCGGACCTCGGGCATCGACTGCGCAATCGCGGGCGCGGCCACCGCGGACGCCGCAAGCCCGCCGCCAGCGACCTTGAGAAAATCACGACGCTGCATTTTGTTCCTCCCTGATGCCGGGCGCTGCCAATGGCCATACGCCCTTTTGTTGTGATCTTTCGGCTGAGGGCAGATAGCCGTCAGCTTCCATGCAATCAGCTTCGCGCTGTTGGGGGAGCCTGTAAAGCCCACGCGGTATTCAAGATCGAGCGCCGCGCTGGGTGACCGGTCATTCCTCCTGGGTCAGCAGGCTGGCGTTGCCGCCCGCCGCCGCAGTGTTGATCGTCACCGTCTGCTCGGCGGTGAACCGAAGCAAATAATCGGGGCCTCCCGCTTTCGGGCCGGTGCCCGACAGTCCAATGCCGCCAAACGGCTGCGAGCCGACGACCGCGCCGATCATATTGCGGTTGACGTAGACGTTGCCGGTGCGCAGCCGCGCGACGATATGCTCGACCGTCGCCTCGATGCGCGACGCAATCCCGAGCGTGAGCCCGTAACCGGTGCCCGCGATATCGTCGAGCAGCAGATCGAGCTCATCGGCGCGATAGCGCACGACATGCAGCACCGGTCCAAATACTTCTTCCTTGAGGTCGCGCGCGCGATCAAGCTCGACCAACACCGGCGCGACGTAGCTGCCTGCAGCCGGCAGCGCGCGCTCGGCATCCCAGCGATAGCGCACCCGTCCCTGGCGCTCCATTTCGGCGATCCAGCCGTCAAGCCGCTCCCTGGCTTCAAGATCGATCACCGGCCCGACCTGCGTTGCGAACGCGCGCGGATCGCCGAGCGCAAGCTCGTGCACCGCGCCCGCAATCATCTCGATCAACTGGTCGGCCACATCTTCCTGCACGCAAAGAAGCCGCAGCGCCGAGCAGCGCTGACCCGCCGAGCGAAACGCCGAGGCGATCACGTCGTCGGTCACCTGCTCGGGCAATGCGGTCGCATCGACAATCATCGGATTGATTCCGCCGGTCTCGGCAATAAGCGGCACAATCGGCCCCGGCCTGGTGGCGAGCGCCCGGTTGATCGATTGCGCAACGGCGACGGAACCGGTGAATGCGACGCCGGCCACGCGCTTGTCCCCGATCAGCTTGGCGCCGACGTCGCCATCGCCGGGGATCAGATGCAGCGCGGTCGGCGGCACACCGGCGGCGTGCAGCAGGCGCACCATCTGCGCGGCGATGAGCGGGGTTTGTTCGGCTGGCTTGGCCACAACCGCATTGCCGGCCGCAAGCGCGCCGGCAATCTGGCCGGTGAAGATCGCAAGTGGAAAGTTCCATGGACTGATGCAGACGAACACGCCGCGTCCGCGGCGACGCAGCGTATCGGTCTCACCGGTTGGGCCGGGCAGCGGGTCGGGCGACAGCGATCGGCGCGCCCGCGCCGCATAGTAGCGGCAATAGTCCGCAGCCTCGCGCACTTCGGCCACCGCGTCGTCGATAGTCTTGCCGGCTTCGGATTGCAGAAGCGCAATGAGACGGCCGCGGTGGCCCTCGATCGCGTCGCCGGCGCGCTCGAGCACGCTCGCGCGCATCGCGACCGGCGTGGCGTCCCACGCCGGAAATCCGGCCTGCGCGGCGGCCATCGTGGAAATGATGATCGCGGCATCCCCTTCGATCACTTCGCCGATCGCAGCTCCGTCGACCGGCGAGGTCAGCGCGCGATGATGGCCTTGCACCTCGATCCCGTCGATGATCGGCGCGGCTTTGCGTTCGCCGAGCCCGGCCGCCGCGATATCGGCACGCAATGACTCCACCTCCGCGCGGTCGCCGAACTCGATGCCCGACGAGTTGCGTCGCATCGGCATGAACAAATCCTTCGGCAGCGCAATTGCGGGATTGCGTGCGTGCTCTGGATCACCGATCCGGCTCTGTGGACGCCGCAGGACCGATGCGACCGGCACATTCGCGTCCGAGGCGGCCGACACGAACGACGAATTCGCCCCGTTCTCCAGCAGCCGGCGAACCAGGTAGGCGAGCAGATCGCGATGTCCGCCGACCGGTGCGTAGATCCGGCAAAGCGCATCAGGTTCATCCGCGAGCACCGCCTCGTAGAGCGCCTGGCCCATGCCGTGCAAACGCTGGAACTCGTAGCCCTCAACCCCGCCCGCGTCTTCGATGATGCTCGCGACCGTGAGAGCGTTGTGGGTCCCGAACTGAGGCAGCAGATGTGGTCGGGCCGCCAACAGCTGGCGCGCGCAGGTCAGATAGCAAAGGTCGGTCATCGCCTTGCGGGTGAACACCGGATAATCGGCTAGGCCGCGTTCCTGCGCGCGCTTGATTTCGGTGTCCCAATAGGCGCCCTTGACCAGGCGAACGATCAGTCGCCGGTCGAGCTTCTTGGCGATGTCGGCTAGCCAATCGATGACGGCGCCCGCGCGCTTCTGATAGGCCTGCACCGCAATTCCAAACCCGCCCCAGCCGGCGAGCGAGGGATCAACCAGAACGCGCGCGATCACCTCGAGAGAGAGCTCAAGCCGGTCGGCTTCTTCGGCATCGACGACACAATGCAGATGATACGCCTTGGCGTGGCGCGCAAGCGCAAGCAGCTTGGGCACGAGCTCGGCAAGCACACGCGTGCGCGCCAGCGCCTCGTAGCGCGGATGCAGTGCGGAGAGCTTGACGGACAGCCCGGGCGGGCCGCGCATTTCGCCCTTTGCGGCAGCCTCGCCGATCGTCCCGATCGCGTGGTCGTAGGCGGCCGAATAGCGCTGCGCGTCGGCCGCCGTACGCGCGCCCTCGCCCAGCATGTCGTAGGAGTAGAGAAAGTCGCGCTGCCCCCGCGCGCGTGCGAGCGCCTCTTCGATGTCGCGTCCGAGCACGAAGTGCAACGCCAGGAGCCGCATCGCTTGCCGAGTGGCGGCGCGCACCGCCGGCTGCCCGACCCGCTTCACTAGACCGCCGACGATCGCCTCGGGGCTCTCGTGGACCCCGACGATCCGCGCCGATACTCCCAGCGCCCAAGCCGAGGCGGACACCAGCAAAGCCTCTGACCGCGCCTCGTGATGGGCGAAGTCGCCGGCGGCGAGCTTGTCCTCGATCAACAAGTCGGTCGTGCGGTCATCCGGCACCCGCAGCAAGGCCTCGGCCAGCACCATAAGGGCGAGCCCCTCTTTGGTGGAGAGCGAGTATTCGTGCAGGAAGTCCTCGATGCCGCCGACCCCACCGGTGCGGGCACGGATCGCCTCGACATAGCGCTTGGCACGCGCATCGATGCGCGCTTCGGCGGCTGCCGGCCGCGCCGCCTCGCCCAACAGCCTGGCGGCGAGCACTGCGTCGGCAGGCGCGTAGGCCGCAACGAAGGGCGGAAGCTCGCCGGGGCGCATGGTGTTTGTCCGGTAGTTTCCAAGATGATAGGAACTTCAAACCGCCGACACTAGTCGGTCCTTGAACTTCCAGCGGAACCTCCGACATTTGTAACCGCGCGTAGCATCACATGAACCTTGTTCGGGTCTATACCCGTGTCCTGGCGTTGCTCGGCGAGGAAGCAAAGCTCGCCTGGTTGCTCGCGCTCGCGAACCTGGCACTGGCGGGCGCTCAGTTCGCCGAACCGGTCCTGTTCGGCCGCATCATCGACGCGCTGACCAAGAGCTTGTCCACCGCCACGCTTGCGCCGCTGATTGCCGCCTGGGTCGGCTTCGGCCTGTTCACAATCCTCTGCAGCGCGTTTGTCGCCCTGCATGCCGACCGGCTCACCCATCGCCGGCGCCAGGTAGTGCTTTCGTCCTACTTCGAGCACGTGCTGCAACTGCCGCTGAGCTTTCACGGGGCCGCCCACTCGGGACGGCTGATGAAGGTGATGATCTCCGGCACCGATGCCCTGTGGAACGTCTGGATCGATTTCTTCCGCGATTACTTTTCGGCGCTTGCGCTGGTGTTCGTGCTGTTGCCGTTCTCGCTGCTGATCAATTGGCGGCTGGGGCTGCTGCTCATGGGCATCTGCTGCCTGTTCGGTCTGCTCACCGGTCTTGTCGTTCGCAAAACCGAGCATCTGCAGAAGACGGTCGAGCGGCATTATTCCGATCTCGCCGAACGCGCTTCCGACGCCCTGGGCAACGTCGCGCTGGTGCAGGGATTTGCCCGCGTCGACGCGGAGGTGACCGGGCTGCGCGACATCACGAACCGCCTGTTGTCGGCACAGATCCCGGTGCTGTCCTGGTGGGCGATCGTCGCGGTGCTGACGCGCGCCTCGACGACGCTCACGATGCTGGCGGTGTTTCTGATGGGGGTCTGGCTTTATCTGCAGAACCAGGCCTCGATCGGCGACATCATGACCTTCATGTTCTTCTCCGGCTTGTTGATCGCGCAGCTGGAGAAGGTCATTCGCATGTTCAACCGCATGCTGATGGAAGCGCCGCGCCTGAACGAGTTCTTCAACGTACTCGATACCGAACCGGCCGTGCGCGATCGCCCGAACGCGATCGACCCGGGCCAGTTGCACGGCCTTGTCGAGTTCCAGAAGGTCACCTTTTCCTACGACGACAAGCGCCCGGCGGTCAGCGATTTGCAGCTCACCGTGCTGCCGGGCGAAACGGTGGCGCTCGTCGGCGCGACCGGGGCCGGGAAATCCACCGCGCTCGCGCTGCTGCATCGCGCCTTCGATCCGCAGGCCGGTGCGATCCTGGCGGACGGCATGGACGTTCGCGCCCTCAAGCTCGCCGCGCTCCGCCGCAACATCGGCGTCGTCTATCAGGAAGTACTGCTGCTCAACCGCTCGATCGCCGAGAACCTCCGCGTCGGCAAGCCGGACGCGACCCTCGACGAGATGCGCGAGGCCTGCGCGCGCGCGCAGGCGCTCGAGTTCATCGAACGCATGCCGGACGGTTTCGAGGCGCCGATCGGCGAGCGTGGCCGGTTTCTGTCGGGTGGCGAACGCCAGCGGCTCGCCATCGCGCGTGCGCTCCTGAAGAACCCGCCGATTCTCATTCTCGACGAAGCGACGAGCGCGCTCGACGCCGCGACCGAAGCGAAGGTGCAGGCGGCGCTCGACGAAGTCATGAAAAACCGCACCACGTTCGTCATCGCGCACCGTCTCTCGACCGTGCGTGGCGCGAGCCGCATCTTTGTGTTTGACGACGGTCGCATTGTCGAGGCCGGCACCTTCGACGAGTTGGTCCGGCGCGGCGGCGTGTTCGCGCGCTTGGCGCGCGCGCAATTCCTGCTGCCCGATCCGGCAGCGGCCGACGTCGGCGGCCGGCAGGTCGTTCCCGACGCGGCGCTCGCCTAGCGGCTGCCCGGGCTCTGCGTGGCCCCATTTTGGCCTGCCCGCCGCGCAGCAGGACCTTCCACCGTACGCTAGCCCCGGCTTTGCCTTTATCTGGCCCCATCGGTAAGGTGAGTGGGACGCCGAGTAACGCGTGATTCCGAGCCCGTCGTCCACAATCGGACCCGACCATTGTACCGACATCTCAGGCTATGGCCGCAGCCGGTGCTGATCGGCATCCTGGTCGCGGCGGCGACTGCAGCGGCGCCCTCCGCCGCGCGCTCGGAGGCGAACATCCTGGTTGACGTCGAGAGCGGCAAGGTGCTGGCCGCCGACAACGCCGCCTATCCCTGGCATCCCGCATCCGTCACCAAGTTGATGACGCTCTACGTGACGCTGCGCGCCCTCAAGGAGGGCCGCATCAAGCCCGACACGCCGTTTCGGGTCTCGGCCAACGCATTGGCGCAGTCGCCGACCAAGATGGGCTTCAAGGTCGGAACGGTGGTGACCGTCGACAACGCCATCAAGATGATGATGGTGAAGTCGGCAAACGACATGGCCGTGCTTTTGGCCGAGGGCGTGGCCGGTTCGGTCGATGCGTTCAGCGCCGAGATGAACGCCAACGCCCACCGGCTGGGCATGGTGCAGTCGAACTTCGTCAATCCGAACGGCCTGCCGGCGGACGAGCAGGTCGTCTCCGCGCGCGATCTTGCGATTTTGGCGCGCGCGCTGATTCGCGAATTTCCTGAATACGACGATTACTGGCATCTGGCCGGCATCAAGTTCGGACGACGGGTTATCCGCAACTACAACAAGCTGCTCGACCTCTACCCCGGCGCGGACGGGATGAAGACCGGATTCATCTGCGCGTCCGGCTTTAATCTCGTGGCCACGGCGACGCGCAACGGGCGGCGGCTGATTGCTGTGGTGCTCGGCGCACCGTCCGCGAGCGTGCGCACCTATCACGCCGCCAAGCTGCTCGAGCAGGGTTTCAACAGCAACCCGAACATGAATTGGCTCACCCCCGCCCTCGGCACCGTCGACCAGCTCACTCCGATCGCGGCCGCGCCTCCGGACCTGCGCGAGGAGACCTGCGGCCCGCATCGCAAGCGCCCGGCCGCCGAGGACGAAGAGGTCTCGTTCAACGACAACGACGGCAATTCGCCGTTGGCCTTCATGCTGCAGAACCTGCGCTCGCCGAACCCGAAGCCGTCGCAGCTGCTCGGCCAGCAGGTCTCGCTGGCGCCGCCGGTCGATGTGTTCGTCGGGTCGGTGAAGCCGGGGAGCGCGGCGGCGGCCGCCGCTCAGGAAGACCAGATCGAGCAGCCCAAAGGCAAAGGCAAAAGGGGCAAGCTCGCGAAAAAGAAAGGCGCCAAGGGAACCGACACGGCGTCGCAGGACGTGAGCGAAGCCCCAAGCCCGGCACCGGCTCCCCGCGCGAAGCCGCATCGTGCCAAGTCGGCAGCCGCATCTTCCGCCGACGATACGGCGGCCGCGGGGACGACCGCCCCGGCCAAACCAAAGGTCAAAAAGGCAACAGTCGCGGCTGCTCCGGGCGACAACTCCGGCGCAGTGGCCAGCAAGCCGAAGCCACGCCCGGCCAAGACGGCCGCACCCGCCGGCCCTAATGCCACATCCGCGCCGGCCAAGCCCTCGTCCACACAGCAATGAGGTTGGCCTTGCTGCCGCGCGGCGTTTAGCGCCGCGGGTGCTTGCTTGTCGCACACCCCTGTTCGATGCTGAAGCATCATGCGGCTGATTCAACGACTGAAAGCCGACGTCAGCGCAGCACGCGGCGCGCTCCGGACGTTGCGGCTCACGCAGCCGATCGCGAAAAATCCGACCCGGGTTTTCCCGCATGTCATGACCGACCTGGCGAAGCGCTTTGGCGACGCGCCGGCGCTGATCTCCGAGCGCGAGCAGTTCAGCTACCGCGAACTCGCCGCCCGCTCGAACCGGTATACGCGCTGGGCGCTCGCACACGGCATTCGCAAAGGCGACGTCGTCTGCCTGATGATGCCGAACCGGCCCGAATATATGGCGTGCTGGATCGGGCTGACCCGCGCGGGCGCCGTCGTTGCGCTGATCAACACCAATCTCAACGGCGCGTCGCTGGCCTACAGCATCAACGTGGTCGAGCCTAAGCATCTCATCGTGGCTTCGGATCTGCTTGCGCAATTCATGAGCGCGCGCGGCAACATCGACCCCAAGATCGGTATCTGGGCGCATGGCGACACCGCGGAGAAATTCCCACGCATCGATCACGAGCTAGCGCAGGTGTCGAATGCCGCACTGGCGGCGCATGAGCGTCCGAGGCTCACAATCGAGGATCGCGCGCTCTACATCTACACGTCAGGTACGACCGGCATGCCCAAGGCCGCCAACATCAACCACTACCGGTTGATGCTCGCGGTCTTCGGCTTCTCCGGCATCATGGACACCAAGCCGACCGATCGCATGTACGATTGCCTGCCGATGTATCACACCGTCGGGGGCGTGCTCGCGACCGGCGCGGTTCTGGTCAACGGCGGCTCGGTCTTCATCCGTGAAAAGTTCTCCGCCCACCAGTTCTGGGACGAGGTCGTGCGCTGGGACTGCACGCTGTTCCAGTATATCGGCGAGCTGTGCCGCTATCTGGTCAACACGCCGCCGAGTCCCAACGAGACCAGGCATCGCCTTCGGCTTGCGTGCGGCAACGGCCTGCGTCCCGACGTTTGGCCGGAGTTCAAACGCCGTTTTCGCATCCCGCGGATCATCGAATTCTATGCGGCGACCGAGGGCAACGTGACGCTCTTCAATTTCGACGAGCGGGAAGGCTCGGTGGGCCGCATCCCGTGGTTTCTGGCCAGCCACTTTCCGATCAAGCTTGTCAAGTTTGATATCAACACTGAGCAGCCCGTGCGCACTGCGGACGGCTTGTGCATTCCCTGCCAGCCCGGCGAAGTCGGCGAAGCGCTCGGGAAAATCGTCAACGATTCCGCCAAGCCGGGGGCGCGATTCGAAGGCTACGCCGCCTCCGCCGAGACCGCGCGCAAGATCGTGCATGACGTGCTTGAACCCGGCGACACCTGGTTTCGCACCGGCGACCTGATGCGTCAGGACAAGGACGGATATTTTTACTTTGTCGACCGCGTCGGCGACACTTTTCGGTGGAAAGGCGAGAATGTTTCGACCTCGGAAGTGTCGGAGACGATCACCGCGGTGCCGGGCGTGGTGGAAGCCAACATTTATGGCGTGAAGGTCCCGGGCCGGGACGGGCGCGCCGGCATGGCGGCCGTGGTGATCGATCCAGCGACCTTCGATCTCGCGACCCTGTACCACTGTTTGGCCGAGCGCCTGCCGGCCTTCGCGCGGCCGCTGTTCTTGCGCATCCGCGGCGAGCCTCTCGACGTGACGGCGACATTCAAGCAGAAGAAGTTCGATTTGGTCCGCCAAGGATACGATCCGGCCCAGACCATCGACCAAATCTACTTCAACGATGCGCGGGCACAGGCCTTTGTTGCGGTCGACGCGAAACTCTACGACGCGATCAACGCGGGTCGGGTTGGCCTATGACTGACAGAAGCGCGGGTGTGGAACGAGAACCGGCGGACGTGCTGAGGTTTTGGCGCTCAGCCGGTCCGGAGCAGTGGTTTGCGAGCGACGACGCTTTCGACGCCGCGATCCGCGCCCAGTTCCTTTCGACCTACGAGGCTGCGGCCGCCGGCACGCTTCATCACTGGGAAGCGACCGCCGAGGGTGCGCTCGCTCTCGTGCTCGTGCTCGATCAGTTTGCCCGCAACATGTTTCGCAATGATGCGCGTGCGTTCGCCGCCGATCCGCTGGCGCGGGAGGTGGCCGACCGGGCGATTACGCATGGTTTTGATCTGGCGTTTGAGCCAAGCGAGCGGCAATTCTTCTATCTGCCGTTCGAGCACTGTGAGACGCTTGCGAACCAGGAGCGTTGCGTCGCGTTGTTCCGAGCGCTCGGCGATGCTGCGATGCTCAAATGGGCCGAACTTCACGCCGATGTCATCCGCCGCTTCGGGCGCTTCCCCCACCGCAACACCGTGCTCGGGCGCGCGACGACTGCCGAGGAGCAGACCTTCCTTGACGGCGGCGGGTTCAACGGGTGAGCCCGCGAGGCCCAGAAAGCGAACAAGTTCTTGTGAGTTGTTGTGCGTGGCTGCCACACGAATCCGGCAGTAAGCTTAAATTCGGTGCCGGCTGGTAGGTATCAAATGGCCAAGATTAGTCCCGTCGATACGCGGCTGCGCGGGCTGTTCCTGATTGCCCTGGTGGTGATCCTGATCCTGGGGTTGCCGCTTGCCGTCTGGCTCGATCTGCGCAACCTCACCGAAGTGGCGTTGCGCCGGCAGGCTAGCGACCTCAATTCCGTCATCACCAGCATGCGCGGCTTCTATGGCAGCAACGTCGTCGGCCGCATTCTGGCGGCGCCCGGAACCACCACCCAGGTCACCCACAACTATCAGGCGATCCCGGGCGCAATCCCGATTCCCGCAACGCTCTCGCTCGAGCTCGGTCACGTGATCAGCGAGCAGCAGAACAACATCGCCTACCGGTTCGTTTCCGATTACCCGTTCAGGAACCGCCCTCCGCACGAACTGGACGGCTTCGAGCAACGAGCGCTTGCGATGCTGCGCGCCGATCCGCATCAGGTCGTCACCGACGTCACCGACTCGATCTTCAGCGACCGGGTCCGGCTGATCGCGCCGGTGGTGATGGGCAAGGCCTGCGTCGACTGCCACAACAGCCACCCGGAGAGCCCGATGCGCGACTGGAAAGTCGGTGACGTGCGCGGCATCCAGGAGGTCACGATCACCCAGCCGATCGCCGCCAACATCTTCTCGTTCAAGTACCTGCTGATTTATCTCGGAGTGCTGGCGGCGAGCGGGCTGGGGTTCATCGTCACCCAATACCGCCAGGCGGCAACAATTCGCGGCATGAACCAGGAGCTGGAGACGGCGAACGAGTTCCTTGCCTCGTTGTCCATGAAGATCTCGCGCTATCTCTCGCCGCAAATCTACAAAAGCATCTTCAGCGGCCAAAAGGACGTCACCATCCACACTGAGCGCAAAAAGCTCACGATCTTCTTTTCCGACATCAAGGATTTCACGGCGACCACGGAGCGGCTGCAGCCCGAGCAGATCACGCGCCTACTCAACGAGTATTTCACCGAGATGTCGGCGATCGCGCTCCAACACGGCGGGACGATCGACAAGTTCGTCGGCGATGCCATGCTGATCTTCTTCGGCGATCCCGAAACCAAGGGCGAGGCCGAGGATGCCGCCGCCTGCATGCGCATGGCGATCGACATGCAGCGCCGCGTGATGGAGCTCAATGCCAGGTGGCGCAACGAGGGGGTCGAAAACCCGTTCCGCGTGCGCATGGGCGTCAACACCGGCTTCTGCAACGTCGGCAACTTCGGCAGCAGCGACCGGATGGACTACACGATCATCGGCGCCGAGGCGAACCTGGCGGCGCGGCTGCAATCGATCGCGCAGCCCGGTCACATCGTCGTCAGCTACGAAACCTACGCGCTGGTGCGGCGCATGCTAGTCGCGCATCCGCTGCCGCCGATCACGATGAAGGGAATCAGCCGCGACGTCGTTCCGTACGCGGTCGAAGGCCTGCTCGACAGTTCTGGCGCCAAGGTCGAGATCTTCAGCGAGCACATGACCGGGCTCGACTTCTTCCTCGACCCCACCGTAATGGATGCCCGCACCTCGGCGCACGTCCGCACCGTGCTGGCGAACGCGATTGCGACGCTCGACCGGCATCGCGCCAAGTCGCATGACGGCGTCTGATGCGCTGCTGCGCTAAAGTGCAATAGAACCGGACTTCGCTCAGAACGGCACGCTGGCTGGGGCTTTTCCTTCAGGGCAGGGGTAACGGCCGGGTTGCCCGGGTGACGGCGCTCGCATATCGTCCGACACTCGCAACATCGGAGGCCCGGATGTCAGTCGAGGGACTTATCCTGCACCATGGCGAGGCCCACGGGGTCACCCTGCATCAGACTCGGGTCGATTATCTCGTCACCGCTGAACATTCCAAACAATGCTCATTGTTTGAATTCACGGTTGCCCCGGGCTTCAACACGGGCGCCCACTATCACACCAAGATCGAAGAGATATTCTACGTTCTCGAGGGAGAGCTCGACCTGCGCTGCGGCGAACGCACCCTACGCGGCGGGCCGGGAACATGTGTGTTCGTCCCTCCCGGCGCGGCGCACGCGTTCGGAAACTCGGGCTCGGCGCCGGGCCGGATGTTGCTGATCACCGCGCCGCCAGGGCATGAGAAATATTTCGACGAATTGCGCGACCTGATTGCGAAGGGCGGCAAGCCGGATCCCGATGCGCTGGCCAAGCTGCGCGCAAAATACGACACGGTCCAGCTGGCCACGCTGACGCCGGGCTGATTGCGCCCGGTCACCCGCGATCAGGAGTTGGGGCTCCCACCGTACCAATTCTCGGCTCGCGACCACCCGATCACCGACCTAGCATCAGGCACGCGGCGTAAGCTCACCACAGGCGCGTACCGCACGCCCTGTCGGTCATGATGCTATCGTCGGACGCGAGGTCGGCCCGCATCGAACGAGCCAGACATGAACGAGGTGCTGTCGCGGCGAGCATTGGTGGCAGCAGTTGCGGCCCTTGCGGCGATGGCCGCCTGGGCGGGACCGCTACAGGCTGCGCCGGTATCATTCAAGGTGCCGATCTCCGGCGGCCAGCAGGTGCCGCTGGTCGAGACCCAGGGCTACGGCATTGCCGATCTCACCTATGACCCCGATACGCGGATCCTGACGTGGACCGTCACCTACAACGGCCTATCCGGTCCCGTCACCGCGGCTCAATTCCATGGCCCCGCGCAGCCGAGCAAGAATGCTCCCGGCTTGGTCTCCCTGACCAAACAGGGCGGTCCGGTGGAAAGTCCGATAACCGGGCGCGCGACGCTGACCGCCGAGCAGAACCGGCAGTTTGCCGCCGGTGAGTGGTACATCGACATAACGACCGCAGCGCATCCGGACGGCGAAATCCGCGGCCAAGTCGTGACGCCCGTCCCGGAACGTGCGCGCGGCCGTCGGCGGTGATCGCTGCCACGTGTGCAGGGCGGCGACTGCCTCGACCAAAAATCATCTAGGCCCCGGATTGCCGCGGACGCAAAACCGCACGATCGCAAACCGACATACATTTTGTTTATTTTTGCGCAAGTGCGTTCGCGCGCGGCCGCATGGATGCCTCTCTCGCCGAATTGGGCATCCATGGGCCACTAAATTAGCGCGGCCGCGCAGTGACCGCCGTCACGCGCGCTCGCGCAGCAGGCGCCGGATCACCTTGCCGGTCGTGGTCATCGGCATCTCCGCGATGAACGCGATCTCGCGCGGATATTCGTGCGCGGAGAGATGCGTCTTGACGAACGCTTGAATATCGGCCGCCAGCCGATCGGACGCGCTGACACCGGGTTTCAGCACAATGAACGCCTTCACGATCTCGGTGCGCACCGGATCGGGCTTGCCGACCGCGGCCGCGAGCGCGACGGCCGGGTGGCGGATCAAGCAATCCTCAATCTCGCCCGGCCCGATGCGATAGCCCGACGAGGTGATCACGTCGTCGTCGCGCCCGACGAACCCGATGTAGCCCTGCGGATCAACCACGCCCTGGTCGCCCGTTGTCATCCAATCGCCCAGGAACTTCTCGCGCGTCGCATCCGGCCGCGCCCAATATTCGAGGAACATCACCGGATCCGGCCGCTTCACCGCGATCTGCCCCTGCTCGCCCGGAGCGCAGCGCGTTCCGTCGGGCCTGATCACGGCGACCTCGTGTCCCGGCACCGGCTTGCCGATGACGCCGGGCTTGGACACACCGATCTTGCCGCAGGCGGCGAGGATCTTGTTGCATTCGGTTTGTCCGTAGAACTCGTTGATGACGAGCCTGAGCGCCGACTTGCCCCACTCGTAAGTCTGGGCGCCGAGCGACTCGCCGCCGGAGCCGACGGTTCGCAACGCGAGCCGGTGCCGGCCGAGCGGATGCGGGGCCGCGCGCAGCATGCGCAATGCGGTCGGCGGGATGAACGCGTTGCGCACGCCGGTAGCGGCCATCAGCGCGAACGCCTCCTCCGGATCGAACCGCTCGAACCGCCGCGCCACCACGGGAACGCCGTAGTAAAGTCCGGGCAGCAGGACGTTGAGCAGGCCTCCCGCCCACGCCCAGTCGGCCGGCGTCCACAGGCAGTCGCCGGCCTGGGGGAAGAACTCGTGCACGAACTCGACGCCCGGCAGGTGACCGAGCAACACGCGGTGCGGCTCGAGCGCACCTTTCGGCGGCCCGGTGGTGCCCGACGTGTAGATCATCATGGCGGGATCGTCCGCCGCGGTCGTTTCCGGCTCGAAACTCGTTGAGGCCTTGTCCAAGGTTGCGGCAAGATCGAGCGCGCCTTCACCGCCGCGCTCGACCGTGAGCACTAGCGCGAGCTCGCCAAGCGATTCACGCGCGACGGCAAGCTTCGCAAGGCCGCGCGCATCCGTGATCAGCGCCTTGGCACCTGAGTCCTGCAGCCGGTAGGAGAGCGCGTCCGGCCCGAACAAGGCCGCCAGCGGCAGCGCAATCGCGCCAAGCTTGTAGATCGCGATGTGGATCGCGGCCACCTCCGGCATCTGCGGCAGCATCAGCGCGACCCGGTCGCCGCGCGCGATGCCATTCGCGCGCAGCGCATTGGCGAGCCGGTTCGACATCTCGCGCAGCGTGCCGTAATCGACCGCCTCGAGGCGCCCGTTCGCAAGCTGATGCAGGATCGCGGCGCGGCGCGGATCGCGCTCCGCCCAGCGATCGCATACCGCGACCGCGATGTTGAACGCGGCGGGAACCTGCCAGCGAAACTCGCGGCAGAGCGCATCGTAGTCGCGCATGGGAGGAAGGACAGACGGCGCGAACTCGGGCATCTACTACTAGTACGATGGATTTCGCGCCCGCGACACTGCCGCAAGCGCGTAAGGACTTCAAGTCCACCATACTAGAACGACGACCAACGCCACGGCCGCGATCGGCATGCTGGCGAGGAACAGACACCACGCCCAACCTCCAGGCGGTGACGGCGTATCGTCGCCCGGCAAGCCGAACAATGGAATCGGTCTGAACAATTGCCGCAGCCCGAGCGCTCGCCGCCGTTCGACCGGTGCGCCATCGCCGTGCGCCACAGCGGTGAGGCTGGGCTTATCGCGGCCGAAAATATATCTGGCAATCGGCATTGCCGTCTCCGCATCGTCTATTGGTCCGCGTCTTTGTTTGGTCGGCGCCTCGCGCAGCTAGTTGTGCTGCGACATCGCGACGTCGGCACTGGTTGACAGCGGCGGAGCAGATGAAGGCGGCGTCGCCGCCAGCAAGAAAGCGGCGGCGGCCACAACGTAAAACATGGCGACAGCGATCGCCCGCCGTCGGACGGACCGCAGCTGCGCGCCATTCTCCAGATCGGATGGGACTGGCATCGGAGCCTCCCTTCATGGGATCGCGCCGATGCAGATAGACCCGACACCGCCGGGGACCTGTGAGGTGCGTCACAAGCCTCTGAAAAATTTACGAAATATTTCGCGCGGGGGCTGTCGCTGTGGGGGCGTACAGCCGGCGCGTGTTGCATCGCGGTAGCGGACGGGCGGCAGCGCAGCCGGTGGGTGTTATTTGTCCGTGTGAGTGCGCGGCGGGCGTGCAGTTTCCAGAAGCCCCGCCAGCGCATCGGGCTGCAGCAGCACCACGCCGCCCGATTCCAGTTTCACCCAGCGGTGCTTCTCCCAATCGCGCAGTTGCCGGTTGGTCGCTTCGCGCGAGACCCCGATGATCTGACCGAGCTCGCTTTGGGTGATGAGAACCTTGTGGTTGCGGGCATCGGTGCCGGCGAGCCGGAGCAGCGTCTTTGCCAACCGGGCCGGCAAATCGAGGAAGATGACGTCTTCGACCTGCTCGCTCGTGTTGCGCAGGCGCGCGCACAGGATCTCGATCAGCTTGATTGCAACTTCAGGCTCGCGCTGAACCAGCGGAATGAAATCGCGTCGATCGATGATCAGGAGTTCGCTGTCGCGTGCCGCCACCGCGTCCGCGGTGCGCTGGCCGCCGTCGAGCAACGCGATCTCACCAAAAATCTGACCGGGCCCGATCAGATTAAACACCGCATCCTTGCCCTCGCCGGACGGCACCGTGATCTTCACCTGGCCGGAGCAGACCGCGTAGAGACAGGACCCGTGATCGCCCTTGGAAAAGATCGTCGTACCGCGCTTGATGCGCTTGGTGGTGGCGTGCGAGCTGAGCTGTTCAATGAGGGACGACCCGAGCGCTCCGAACAGCGGGTGCTGCTGGAGAATGGCCTTCTTGTCGAACACCTGACGCGTCGCGTGATCGTCTGCGTGTGCGCTCATGTTGTCCCCAATTCACAATATCACGCACGCGTCATCGGTATGAAGCGACGTAAATACATAGGCAACGCAATCCTTTGGCCAACAACTCATGCGCGCAGGCACGGCAAATGCACGCCCTGGCAGCTGGACCGGCGGTAATCCGCCGCACGGTGCGAACGTAATATTGCAGTGCAACCAACCCGTTAAGGATGAGTCCGTGGAGGCTTCGACGGCGCTTGAAATTTCCCTCGATCTTTTCTAATCGTTCGCCATCGGATGACCGCTTGGTTGACCCGTTAACAACGCCTCGCGGAGCGACCCATGAGGGGAAAAGTCCGCTTCTCAGGAACTCATGATCGGACCGCATTCGCGCGACGCGCGAATGGTCCGCGTGACTTGCTTGCGCTGCTACGCCCGGCCGGCGCGTTCGCGTATCCACGTCAGGTGGTCCAGGACCCTGATCTGACGCTCAACGAGAAGCGCGCGATCCTGTCGTCGTGGGCGTCCGACGCCAGCAGCAAGGACGGCGCCGCGACGCGACCCCTCTGTGAGGGGCTGTTGCCGGTTGGTTTTGACGACATCATGGACGCCTTGCACGAGCTCGACGAGCAGGCCGCCCACGATAACCGGCCGCGCCCGCATTACCGCCGCGTGCTGCGGCATCCCCGGGCGAGCGGCCGCCCGTAAGCCGATAGGCGGTTCGTCTTCGCCTGTGAACGTACATTGTGGGCCGGCGATTGCCCGCCAACCGCCACATTTCCGTGGATAGTCGGGCGCGGGTGGGGTGAATCAATTCCGAAGACTTGTCCGAACTCTTGGCAACGTTGCGGGGCACGTCTGTGCGTGCGGTGGGAGGGTTATCGATGGGTGACCGCTTGAGAATCCTGATTGTCGCGCTGGCCTTGGCGGCGATGACCGCGCCGAGCTACGCGCAGATGACCCAGACCACGGCGCGCAGCGACGCACAAAAGAAATCGGACGCGGACGCTGACAGGGCCTACAGGCAGATGATCAAGAACGTGCCCGATAAGCCGCGCAACACCGACCCATGGCAGGACGTGCGCGGAGCCGACGCCACTGCAGACACAAGCGCGGGCAAGCACACCGCGAACTCGAACGCTACCAGCAAGACCAGCGCCGGCACCAAGCACGCCAGCGGCACAAAGCCGAAATAGCGTCTGAGTCTGCGGTTAGCCCTCGCGGTCGGGCGCCGCCATGATCAGCGTCCAGAATACCTTGTATTTCGAGTTCGGGGCGTAAACGGCCGCGATCCCCATGCGGGTGACGCCCGGCTTGAGCATATTGGCGCGGTGCGGCGGTGAATCGCGCCAGCCCGAGAATGCCTCGGCCAGCGTGTGATAGCCGGCGCCGACGTTCTCGACCGCGGCTTTGGCCGGGAAGCCCGCACTAGTGATGCGGTCGGTAAACGAGCGCGCGGCGTTGTGGTCGAGCTTGTCGCGTTGCGCCATGGCGCGCGACTGCTCGGACGCAAGCCGCATCAGGGCAGGATCAACCGCGACCGGGCCGAGCCCGTTGTTCTGGCGATAGCCTGAAATCATCGATTGCGCCGCGGTCGCGTCGACCTCGGCGTTCGGTGCTGCCAAGTTCTGATAAAAGCTCGGCTGCGACGGCAGATCGCCGCCCGCGCAGGCGGCAAGCGCCAGGGCCGTCAGAGCGATGATGGGCAGCGTGCGATGCATGAGGGTAACTGTGGCGCAGGTTAAAGGGGCAAAGGTCGCCAAACGGTTTACGGCCGGCCGGCAACCCGCTCATCCGCGGGCAAGCCGTTATCTCCCGACGGTCATTCAGGGTGCGCCGATCGTTTCTCCGCGAGCTTGAGATCGGCCGGATTGGTCGGGATGCCAATTCCGGCTTCGCGAAAGCGCCGCAGGATGGCGAAATTGAGGTCGCTGCGGGTGGTGAGCGCGTGCTGGACATCACCGACGAAGCAACGCAACTCGACGTCGAGCGCAAGCACGCCAAATCCCATGAACACCACATTCGGTCCCGGCGTGCGCATGACCTGCGGATGCGCCTGCGCAATGTCGAGCAGGATCTCGCGCACCCGGTCCATGTCGCTGTCGTAACCGACGCCCAGCTTGACGGTCAGGCGTCCGATCGGATTGCCGTGCGTCATGTTCTTGACCACGCCCGTGATCAGGTCCTGGTTGGGGACGATTACGCTCGCACGGTCGAACGTCTCGATCTCGGTCGCGCGCACGCTGATCCGGCGCACGAATCCCTCCTCGTTCTTGACCAGCACCCAGTCGCCGACCCGGATCGGCCGCTCCGCCAGCAGGATGATGCCGCAGACGAAGTTGGAGACGACCGACTGCAGGCCGAACCCGATGCCGACCGAGAGCGCGCCCGCGATCAGCGCGATCTTTTGCAGATCGATGCCGAGCTCGGTGAGCGCAACGATCAGCGCTGCGATGACGCCCGCGTAGCCGAACAGCACCGACACCGAGTTCTGCAGGCCGGGATCGAGCCCGGTGCGCGGCAGGAAGCGCCGGTCGAGCCAGCGTTGCACAGCCCGTGTCGCGACGAAGCCGAGCAGCAACACCAAGATCGCGATGATGATGGTGCTGATCGAGATGCTGATCGCGCCGACACCCGCGCCGAACAGTGCATCGTGAACCACGTCGAAGAAGTCGGCCGCGAAGATGCCCCAGGGTCCGAGCACCGGGACGACGGCCAGCAGCGCGAGGCAGAGCTTGGCGACGGCTGCAAGCAGCATTGCGACGAGCTCGAGGCCGCGCGGCGAGAGCCCGAATGTCGCCGCCACGCGGCGCCCGCGCGTTGACTCCGCGTTCAGCACGTCGGTCGCAACCGCGTCGATCAGCGCCGCGCCGAGATAATAGGCGCCGATCATCATGAACAGAACCACGGCTCGTCCGGACAGGAACGCAGCGAATCCGACAAAGCCGGTCAGCAGCGCCGCCGTGGTGACGACGACGAACACCCACCCGATAAAACGCAGCCAGCGTAAGCCGGCGCTGGTTTCGGCCGGCGGCAGCCGGATCAACAGATAGAAGGCGAGCAGGCCAGTCAGCACAGCGAGCAACGCACTCGTCGCCACCGTGGTCGAGAGCGGCGCGCCGACCGCCTTGTGCATCAGGTTGAGAAAGATCACCGCGCCGAGGACGCGTGAAGTCCAGGTCAGACACGACGCGAGCCGCCGTGCCTGCAGTTCGTCCGCGTTGACCAGCCGCCGGTACGGCGTGCCCGGCGCCAGCACCGCGAGCGCGATGCCGCGTCCGAAGCTCGCGACCGCCACCGCCACGGCGAGACCAAGACCGAGGTCGGCAACGACCGGCAACAGCAAGCCGTTGCTGTCGAGAACCTTGATGATGATGAAAACGCTGATCGGCATCAGCAACGCGTGGCGGGCCAGCGTGATCAGCGCCGCGAGTGCGCGCGCAAAGCGGCCCGCGGTACGGCCGGGATCGGCCTCGCGGGCAAACCGGCGGCGCCATCCAAAGGCGGCCGCAATCGCCAAGGCGGCCAGCGCAATCAGCGTTGCGATACTGCCGACGACGCCCCAGGTGCTGCCGTTGCGCTGCGCGTATTCGGTCGACGACCGGATCAGAAAGGAAATGCCCTGGGTCTCGGTGTGCAGGCCGCGCATGGTTTCAGACCAGAAACCGGTGTCGAGCACACCCGGCGTGCGCTGAAACAGCGCGCGGCTGAACAGGCTGCGCCGGCTCTCGTTGATGCGCGCCGCAATGTCGTCGGCGCGCAGGCTCAGCAAGCGGGTTTCCTTGAGCGCCGCATCGACCTCTGCATGGGTCTGGCTGAGTTTGGCGCGCTCCTCCGCGATCGTGGCAGTTTCCGGAGGCTGGCCGGCCGCAGGCGCCGGACCAAGCTCGGACAGGCGGCTGTCGACTTCGGCGAGACGCGGGTCGAGAACGTCGAACTGCGCGCGCAGGCCATCACGGATGGGGGCAAGCTTTTCGCGCAGCTCGGTCAGGCTTTGATCGGTGTGGCCCGGATGCCCGATTGCTTGCTGGATCTCATCGAGGAGCTGCTTGAGGGGGACAAGGTCCGCGGTCAGCTCCGAGGACGCGGGCGCTGGCGCAGTCGTCGCCGGCTTGGTCGCCTGCGCCGAGGGGGCGGGAGCGGGCGCGTTCGCGGCCGGCCTGCTGGACTGTGCGGAGGGGGCGGGCGCGTTCGCAGCCGGCTTGGTCGCCTGCGCCAACGCAGCCGGCGACGCGAGTGCGGGTATCAGGATGAGGACAAGCGCCCACGCAATCACGGTTCGTCGCAACACCATCGATGACGCCCCCTGCCCTGACACCCCGACCGCGACCGCCGTAAACCCATGCACCACACGGGATCGAGACTCGAAACAAAAAGGATTGTCGCGTTCGCCTAACGCGCCGGCATGCAAACGTCGATAGCTCATTCATTGCCCATTCATTGGCCGAACTGGAAAATGCCCCCCTGATGGCGTATGCGAGATTGATCATACCGGGCGGCAATTGGGGTTTCACTATGTATCGCAAGGCATTGGCTTTTTTGGCTGCGACGCTAGCGGTTGCGGCGCCGACGATCGCGTTCGCGCATCCAGGCATCGGGCAGGCGCACGATCTTGTGCACGGCTTCGCACATCCGTTGACGGGCCTCGATCATGTCATCGCCATGTTGGCGGTCGGCGTGTTCGCGGCTCAGCTCGGCAGCCGCGCACTGTGGCTGGTGCCCGCGACCTTCATCGCGGTGATGGCGGCGGCGGGGATCGCCGGCATGATCGGCGTCGCCGTCCCGTATGTTGAAACCGGCATTGCCGTGTCGGTGATCGTGCTCGGCGCCGTGATCGCGTTCGCGGTCCGGGTTCCGGTCGCTATCGCGATGGCGATTGTCGGCCTGTTCGCAATCTTTCACGGCCATGCGCACGGCACTGAACTGCCGGAGTCCGCTTCCGGCATTCTGTTTGGTGTTGGGTTCGTCGCAGCAACCGCAATCCTGCACGCCATCGGCATTGGATTTGGGGTGCTGATTGGCCGCGCTCGCGGCGGTCGCCAGGTCGCCCGGCTGGCGGGCGGGGCCGCCGTCGTGGTCGGGGCGGTGTTCCTGGTGGTTGGCTGAGATCCCGCCCTTGGGCGCGCGTTCCCCGTTCCGTGTGGGGAGACGAGCGCGCACGAGATTCGCAATTGCAGTAAGCACGCTGCTCGGCATGGGCGCGATCGCTCATGCTCAGACGGTGCCGCAGCCCGCCGCACCGCCGGCGCAAGCGCCTGCGTCGCCGGCACCAGCCGCGCAACCCGCCGCTCCGCCGGCTGCCGCTCCGGCCCCTGCCGGCCAGGTCCCCGCCGCGCCGCCAACGGCCACGCCGCAACCATCCGCCCAGCAACCCGGAACCGCGCCCGCGGCGCAGGTGCCGGCTCCGGTCGGGAGCGTTGCCACCGTCAGCGGTGACGTCAGTGATTTTCGCAACGGCGCGGCCGTGACCAACCTCAAGGCCGGCGACGCCATCTACAAGGGCGATCTGTTGCAGACCGACGAGAAAGGTTCGCTCGCCGTTACGTTCGACGACGAAACGACGTTCAAGCTCGGACCGAGCTCGACCCTTGAGGTGACCGACTTCCTGTTCGAAGAGGGCGGCAGCAAGAACTCGGCGCTGTTTAATGTGGTGCGCGGCTCGACCGCGTTCGTGGCAAGCCTCGTCGCCAAGACCGGCGACATGAAGATCGCGACGCCGACCGCCACGCTCGGCATCCGCGGCACGACCGGTCTCGTGGACGTGCCGGCCGGTGGCAGAGGCGGCGACGTGTCGATCAAGCTTTATCCGGACGCCAACGGCACGGTCGGCCGCATCGAGGTGTTCGGCTCAGGCGGCGCCCAGCTCGGAACGCTGTCGCGCGCATCGACCGGCTTTTCGATTCGTCCGGGCGCAGCCGGGCGGTTCGCCGCGGTGCCGCTCCAGATTTCTCCGCAGCAGGCCACGCGCGACCGCGCCTTTGTGCGGCAGACATTCTCCGCCCAACAGGTCGGACGAGGGTTCGTGACCCAGCGCCGCCAGCAGCAGCCCGGGCTGCAACGGCAACCGAACCTGCAACGGCCAAACCAGCCCGGACAGCCGAATCGGCCTGGACAGCCCAATCGCCAGAACCAGCCGAACCGGCCGGGGCAACCAAACCAGCCCGGGCCTGGTGGGCAACCGCGCCAGCAAGGCGCACAGGGGCAGCCTAACCGGACCGGACAGCAGACCACGCCGGGCCAGCCGAACCGGCAAGGCGGACAGTCGACGCAAGGCCCCGCGAACCGGGCGGCCGCCCCCAATCAGCCGGTGGGCCCCGGCCAGGGCGGACCACCAAACGCGACAGGTCAGCAGACACCGGGTCAGACCGGTCCAGCCGGTCAACCGACGCTGCAGGGTCAACCAAACCCGCAGGGTCAGCCGAACCAGCAGCGCCAGCCCGGGCTGCAAGGCCCGCAGAATCCACGCCTTCAGCAGAACCTGCAGCGCCGCGGGCCATTGCTGGGGCCGGGACAGCGGCGGCAAGGCCGACAGCGGAACAACGAACGCTGAGTGGCCGCGTCAGCCCCGTCCGTCAGCGATGTCCGCTCGCGTTCAAGAGGTTGCGCTCGATCTGGCCACGCGGGTTGGAGCAATCGAAATCGCCGCCGCTCGCCGCCTTGGCGCTGCTTTGGAGGACCGTGCGAGCCTGCTCCGGTCCTTTGGCGAGCGCGCTCTCGAGCGCTGAAACCGTCTGCTCGAGCTTGCCCTCGCTCTGTGTCAGGGCGGCCGCAAAGATGCAAAACGTCACCGACGCATCCTCCGCCACGGCCTCCAGCTCCGACAAGGTTTGCAAGAAAAGGTCGCGGGTTTGGCTGGGCGGTTGCGACCCGACCGCAAAGGCGCTGACATAGTTGCCGAGCACCACCGGCATTCTGGCCCGCGTCGTCACCTCGGCGTCGGCCAGCAGGGTCGAAACCCTGGCCGATCTGGCAAAGGCGTCGCTGGTCTCGCTCAGCGACGTGATCACCGCATAGTCGGCCGGCATCAGCCTACTGACGTTGATCGCGTAGTTCGCCCCTTCCCGGCATGCCTCGCTCACGATGCCGTCGGGGCTCTTGGGCCCGCAGTCGCTGCGCGTCTCGCCGATCTGATAGGCCGCAAAGCCATACTGGATGGCGAGGTAGCGCAGGTTGCTCACCAAGGTGAGCGCCTTGCTTCGTTTCGCTTGCTGCTGCGCCAGATTGCGCTCGCTCTCCAGCTTCTGGGCATTCAAATCGAAAATGGTCACCGCAACGAACGCGGCCATGAGACCGACGCCGATCGCGACCAACGTGCGCGAGAGATGATCGATGATGCGAGGGCGGTCGAGGAAGTAGACGACCGGGAGCGACACCAGGATCAGAATGACCGCGACGACAAGCGCGAAATATTCGTTGAAAAGCGACATTGAGTTGCTGTCACCGCGGAGCCAGTTGAACCACCATATCTCGGCACATCGTCAGTCCACCTCGATCACGACCTTGCCGTTTTCGACCCGCGCCGGATAGGTCTTGATCGGCACCATGCAGGGTGGCGACACCACCTCACCGGTGCGGATATTGAACTGGCCGTTGTGAAAGTTGCATTCGACGACGTCGCCTTCGATATAGCCTTCCGACAGCGAGCCGGGGCCGTGCGTGCAATTGTCGTCGGTAACGTAGAATTCGCCCGCGACATTAAACACCGCGAGCGTGAGCGTCCCCGCCTCGACCCGCAGTGCGGTACCTTCCGGAACATCATCGGGGCTGCAGAGTTCGAGGCATGAGGTCATGAGCGGCTTTGTGCGATGCGGGTGCCAGTTGTTTGACGCGCGCAGGGCGCGGCGGTAGCTTCTTGACCACATCCGGATGGATTTCTCAATCCAAACGACACAAGCGATGCTGCGCAAAGAACAGAACGATCTTCTGACCCAGACCGGCCCCGGAACACCGATGGGCCACATGTTCCGCTGCTATTGGCTGCCCGCGCTGCTGGCAGAGGAGCTTCCCGAAAACGAGTGCCCGCCGGTGCGGGTGAAAATCCTGTCGGAACGCCTCCTCGCGTTTCGAGATAGCGACGGGCGCTACGGCTTGATCGACGAGTTTTGTGCGCACCGCGGCGTCTCGCTGTGGTTCGGCAGGAATGAGGAGTCCGGCCTGCGCTGCCCATATCATGGCTGGAAATACGACGTGACCGGGCAGTGCATCGAGGTTCCCTCGGAGCCGGAGGAAAGCGGCTTTTGCCGAAGGATCAAGCTCAAGTCCTATCCACTGGTCGAGCGCGGCGGCGTGTTGTGGACCTACATGGGCCCGCCCGAGAAACAGCCGCCGCTGCCCGAATGGGAGTTCGCCACCGTGCCGGCGGACCGCAGTTTCATCTCCAAGCGATTGCAGGAATGCAACTGGATGCAGGCGATGGAAGGCGGCATCGATTCCAGCCACGTGTCGTTCCTGCACCGCGGCGAGCTCAACAAGGATCCGCTGTTCAAGGGCTCGAAGGGCAATCAATACAATCTCACCGACTCCAAGCCGTACTTCGAGGTGGTGGAGAGCCCCGGCGGCCTTTACGTCGGCGCGCGCCGCAACGCGGAGAACGGAAAATACTACTGGCGCATCACGCAGTGGGTGATGCCGGCGTTCACAATGATTCCACCGCGCGCCGATCATCCGGTGCACGGCCACTTCTGGATTCCAATCGACGACGACAATTGCTGGACCTGGAGCTTCGACTATTGCGTCACCAAGCCGCTGAGCAAGGAGCAATTGCAGGCCATGCATGACGGTAAGGGCGTGCACGTGAAATATGTGCCCGGAACGTTCCGGCCGCTCGCCAACAAGGACAACGACTATCTGATGGACCGCGCCGCCCAGAAGGCAGGCAAGACCTATAGCGGAGTTGAGGGCATTTCCATGCAGGACGCGTCCCTGCAGGAGAGCATGGGTCCGACCGTCGACCGCACCAAGGAGAACCTGGTCTCGACCGACAACGGCATCATCATGGCCCGCCACCGGCTGCTGCGCGCCGCCAAGGCGCTTGCGGAGAAAGGCGTTATCCCGCCCGGCGTCGACCCCGCGCACCAGCGCGTTCGCTCGGCCGCGCTCGTGCTGCCGCCGGATCAGCCGTTCAAGGAAGCCGCCAAGGACGCGCTGATGGTGCAGCCCAACGTGGCCCACGTTTCGGTTTGATTGAATGATCAGCGAAAGCGCCCGCATGACGACCCGCGCCGAGGCGCGCTACCGGATCGACGCGCCGAACTCGCAGCCGCGCGCCGTCAAGGTGATTGCGCTCGACGCCGCGAGCGAGCAGGTGATCAAGCGGCTCGCGCAATTGTCGTGGCAGCGCGCGAGCTTCCTCACCGCGTCGGCGTTCGCCTGCCTGCCGGCGCGCAGCGAGCCGTTCTCGATGACCGGATGGTTGAGCGACCTCGCCGGCCGAACCAAAGATTTGATCGATGAGATCGCGAGCGCGGATCTGGTGGTGATGATCGCAACCGCCGGCGAAAGCGCGCAAGCCGGATCGTTGATCGGCGAGGCGTGCGTTGCGCGCGGCGTCATGACCACCGGCCTGGTGCTGGGAACCGCCGCCGCGTCGGAACAAGCATTATCGAAGACGCTTGGCCAATTGCGACCTTATTCGGTGATGCTGGTCGCGGGCGGTGATGAGGATTACATCGAGAACATGCTGGTTGCGCTGCGCGCCTAGCGATGGCGCGGCGCGGGTCGCCCGGCCCACGCGTGCCTGCCCGACGGAGATCCGATGCACGACATTCCCGGCCAGACGCATTGGCACGAGCCCGCGGGCGGGCGCCGCGCCGGCTTCGGCAAATTCGGCCGGCCGAAGACTCCGTACGATCTGTTCATGGAGTCGGAGGGCATCCCGATCTTCCGCGACATCGGGGTGCGGCGCGTGCAGGACCTGCCACTCGCGCCCTGGCGCCGGCTAGGCGGGCGCGGCACCTATGTTCAGCTCTACGGCACCGAAGGAAAGTGGGGCTGCTACGTGGTCGAGGTGCCGGGCGCCGGCGCGCTCAATCCGGAAAAGCACCTCTACGAAGAGATCATCTACGTGGTCGAGGGGCGCGGCTCGACCGAAGTCTGGCTCGACGGCGACCAGCGGCGTCACCAGTTCGAATGGCAGCGCGGCTCGCTGTTCTCGATTCCGGTGAATGCGCACCACCGCATTGTCAACGCGGCGTCGTCCCCGGCGTTGCTGCTCGGTGGCACGACGGCGCCCAATCTGATCAATCTGCTCAACAACATCGGCGCGGTATTCGATTGTCCCTATCAGTTTCGCGACCGCTTTTCGGGTGCCGACGACTTCTACACCTACAAGGACGATATCGAGCCGGATCCGGTGCGCGGGCTCGCGATGCGGCGCACGAACTTCATTCCGGACATCGTCAACTGCGACCTGCCGCTCGATAACCGGCGATCGCCCGGCTATCGCCGGGTCGAGCCGTTCATGACCGGCAACACGTTCTACCTGTGGATCGCCCAGCACGAGAACGGCCGTTACTCCAAGGCGCACGCGCACACCTCGGCGGCCGTGCTGATCTGCCTCAAGGGCAAGGGCTACACCTACACCTGGCCAGAGCAGGCCGGCGTCACGCCGTGGCAAGACGGCAAGGAACACCTGATCAAGCGGGTGGACTACGAGCCAGTCGGGATGGTGTCAGCGGCGCCCGGCGGCGCGCGTTGGTTCCATCAGCACTTCGGTGTATCGCAGGAGCCTTTGCGGCTGACGGCCTGGTTCGGGCCGAACTCGCCGGGCCGCGAGCCGGGCCCGCCCGGCGAACAGCATACCGACTACACCGCAATGGACATCACCGAGGGCGGCACCGCGATCCCCTACTGGATGGAGGATCGGTTCATCGCCAAGGAGTTTGTGCGCATGCTCAAGCAGAACGGGGCCGAGAATCGCATGCGCCCGCAGTTCTACGAACAGGACTACACCGGCGAGCTGCCGAAGGAATGACCGACCCCGGCGGCCGCATCTTCTTTTCCAGCAGGGGCCGCTCGCTCGAAGGCGACGACGAGATCCGCCTGCTCAGCGTCGGCGTCGACATCGGCTCGTCCACGTCGCACCTGGTGTTTTCACGCATCGTGCTGGAGCGGCTTGACGCCCGCTACGTGGTGAGCGAGCGCGAAGTCTTTCACCAATCCGACATCCTGCTCACGCCCTATGCGGGCGAGGATGCGATCGATGCGCAGGCGCTCGGCGCGTTCATCGAGCAGACCTACCAGGACGCCAAGATCACGCCGGAAGAGATCGACACCGGCGCGCTTATTCTCACGGGTGTCGCGGTTGCGCGGCGCAATGCGCGGGCGATCGGCGAATTGTTCGCGCGCGAGGCCGGCAAGCTCGTGGCGGTCAGTGCTGGCGATAGCCTCGAAAGCGTCATGGCGGCGTATGGCTCCGGCGCAGTCGCGCGCTCGATCCGCGACGGTGCGGCGGTGATGAATGTCGACGTCGGCGGCGGCACCTCGAAGATCGCGGTCTGCGCGCAAGGCCGGGTCGCGGCCGTGACGGCGCTCGACGTCGGGGCCCGGCTGATCTGCGTCGACCGCGACGGAACCATTCGACGCCTCGAGCCGGCCGGGCAACGGCTTGGCGCCGAAATCGGGCTCGCCCTCGCGCCGGGCGCAAGGCTTGCGGACGGCGACGCGCGCAGATTGGCGGGCAAGTTGGCGAATGGCCTGTTCGAGGCTATGCGCGGCGGATCACCGGCGGTCGCAGGCCGTTCGCTGATGCGGCTCGATCCGCTGCGCTGGCGCGGGCCGGTCGGCGCGCTGACATTCTCCGGCGGCGTTTCCGAATTCGTCTACGGACGCGCGTCCAACGCGTTTGACGATCTGGGCCCCGCCCTCGCGGACGAAATCCGTACGCGTGTCGCCGGCTTCGGCGCGCCGCTGGTCGAGCCGGCCGAACACATCAGGGCGACCGTGATCGGCGCCGCGCAGTACACCACGCAGGTCTCGGGCAGCACGATCTTCGTGTCGCCGCTCGATGCGCTGCCGTTGCGCAACATTCCGGTGATCGCGCCAAAATTCACGTTCGACCAGGAGATCGATGCCAACGAGGTGGCAAGGGCGATCCGCACGTCGGCCGCCCAGCTCGAGCTGACCGGCATCATCGCGGTGTTCGTGCCGTGGCGCGGCTCCGCCACCTTCGCCCGGCTGGACGCGTTCTGCCGCGGGGTGAGGGACGGTCTTGCCAGCGTGGCGGCGAATGCCCCGATCGTGCTTGCAGGCGACAGCGACGTCGGCGGCCTTATCGGCGTGCATCTGTGCGAAGAGCTGAAGGTCGACCGGCCGGTGATCTCGATCGACGGACTCGAGCTCGCCGACTTCGACTACGTCGACATCGGCGCCCTGTTGGAAAACTCGGGCGCCGTGCCGGTCGTCATCAAATCGTTGGTGTTTCCGGGCGGCTCGCCGGCCTGATCCCCGTGTCCGGGCCGCCCGTTCGATCGCTGACCGTCATCGGCTCGGCGTCGATCAGGTTGCGGTACATGCGCCGCAGCGCCCGCCGCAGCACGGCGTTTTCCTGCTTCGACAATCCGGCGCTGGCGATCTCCTCATAGCGCCGGCCCAGCGGAATCAGGCGATCCACAAGGCGGCGGCCGCGGTCGCTCAGCGCGACCGCGATTTCGCGACCGCTGGTCTTGGAAGGAGCGCGCACCACGAGCCCCATGCGCACCAGCCGCGTGACAATCCGCGACAGGGTCGAAACCTCGATGCTGGTCAGGCCGGCGAGGTCGGTGTGGCGTTGCGCCCCGTGGCTCGACAGCGCGGCGAGCACCCGCCACATCGCGATGCTCAGCCCGAACCGCGCCAGCACGTCCTCGCCGAACCGCAGTGCCATGATCGACCCGACCCGATTGATCAGGTAGGGCAGATAATCATCGAGATCGAGGCGGGCCGGTTGCTCGGGCATGGTGCATATTGGCGTTGCAACCCCATCGCAATAAACCAAGAAAATTGCATTTACAACAGTTGCGTTTGCAAATAAGCTATTCTCCAGAGGCCGGACAACGCCGCAGCGGCGCCGCGCCTCGCGGGAGGACATCATGGAGTTCGGATACTTCACGCTCAGCGACAATCACTACGAAAACAACACGCGTTCGCCCAACACCTTCGTCCAGAACATCACCGACGAAGCGCTCTACGCCGACAAGCTCGGCATGCATTCAGCCTGGATCGGCGAGCATCATTTCAATTCGCTCGGCGTGTTGTCATGCCCGGACCTGGTGCTGGCCTATATCGCGGGACGCACCACCCGCATCCGGCTGGCGCCGGCCGTGACCGTGCTGCCGCTGCACCATCCGATCCGGGTCGCCGAGCAATGGGCTTCGCTCGATCTCTTGAGCAACGGGCGCGTCGATTTCGCTGCCGGGCGCGGGTATGACCGGCGCGAGTACGAACCGTTTCATGTCAGCTTCGACGACAACCAGGGCATCTTCGACGAAGGCCTGGAGCTCGTGCGCAAGCTGTGGGAAGCGAAAGATCGCATCAGCCACGAGGGCAAACACTATCAGTTCAAGGACGTGCGGATCACGCCGAAGCCGGTGCAGAAGCCGATCCCGACCTACGTGGCCTCGTTCTCCAAGCCGTCGATCGAGCTTGCGGCGCGGCTCGGCTGCGGCCTGATCGTCGCGCCGTTCGCCGCCGCCATGAGCTTCGGCGGATTGAAGCAAGTTGCCGACCTCTACCAGGAGACCTGCGCCAAGTACGGCAAGCCCCCCGGCCGGCTGATGTGCAGCTACTTCACCCATTTCGCCGACACGCCGGAGCAGGAAGCGGCGCAGCGCGCCCGCCAGATCCGCTACTACAGGGAATGCGTCATCCCGGCATTCCCGAGCGACCCGAAAACGGCGCCGCCGAGCTATCGCTACTTCATCGGGATGGTGGAGCGGCTCCAGAACGTGAAGCCGGAGGACCTCACCGAGAATTCGGTGCTGCTCGGCAGTCCGGCCCGCATGATCGACACGCTCAAGAAGGTGGAAGCCGCCGGCTTCTCCGAGGTCATTCTGTACTTCAACGTCGGGCTCAAACCGCACGCCCAGGTCAAGGACGAGATGGACCGGTTCATGCGCGAGGTCGCGCCGGCGTTCGACGGCGCGCATAAGCAACGCGCCGCGTAGGTCTTATGCCAATCGGGTGGTCCACGCGGCAGCGCGCGGACGCGCCCCGCAAGGCCCGCAGTTCAAATTAACGTCATCTGCTTGAGCAGCGGTTGGCTTGGCTTCGGGGCGCGCTAGCATGCCGGCATGCTGCCGCATCGCAGACACGCCCTCGCGCTGCTCGCCGGCGCCGCCGCGACCCCGGCGCTCGCGCAGGCTCCCGCCATGAACCGCATCACGGCATTTGCATTCAGCTTCGCCGCGCTTGACGGCGGCACGATCCGGTTCGCCGACCACGCCGGCAAGCCGATCATGGTGGTGAATACGGCCTCGCTCTGCGGATACACCCCGCAATACACCGGGCTGCAGGCGATCTGGACGCAGTTCCGGAACCGCGGGTTTCTGCTCGTCGGCGTACCGTCGAACGATTTCGGCGGCCAGGAACCGGGCGGCGCGACCGAGATCGACGAGACCGCGCACCATCAGTACGGCGTGACGTTCCCGATCACCGCCAAGGCCGAGGTCAAAGGGCCAAGCGCGCACCCGTTCTACAAGTGGGCGGCGGCCGAACAGCCGGCCGATACGCCCCGCTGGAACTTCCACAAGTATCTGATTGGCCGCGACGGCCACATCGCGGCGGCGTTTGCGAGCGCGATCGAGCCGACCGACACGCGCGTGATCACGGCGATTGCGAAGGAACTCAGCGCCGGCAGCTAGCAGAGCGGACGCGGCGACGGGCACCGACCGTCAGGCCGCCGCGTCGACCTTGAGCACGCCGCGCCGAATCTGATCCTCCTCGATCGATTCGAACAGCGCCTTGAAGTTACCCTCGCCAAAGCCGTCATCGCCCTTGCGCTGGATGAACTCAAAGAAGATCGGCCCGATGGCGTTGGCGGAGAATAGCTGCAGCAGGATCTTGGTCTCGCCGCCCGCCACCACACCCTCGCCATCGATCAGGATTCCGAGTTCGCGCAACCGCGCCAGCGGCTCGCCGTGGCCTGGCAACCGGCTCTCGACCCGCTCGTAATAGGTCGCCGGCGGCGGGGGCATGAAGGCCAAGTCCGCGCGGCGCAGGCGCTCGATCGTCGCGTAGATGTCGCGGCAGCCGCAGGCAATGTGCTGGATACCCTCGCCCTGATAGGCGTGCAGATATTCCTCGATCTGGCTCTTTTCGTCCGCCGACTCGTTGATCGGAATGCGGATCTTGCCGTCCGGGCTGGTGAGCGCCTTGGAGAACAGGCCGGTGAGCTTGCCTTCGATGTCGAAGTAGCGGATCTGCCGGAAGTTGAACAAGTGCTGATAGAAGTCAGCCCACACCTGCATGCGCCCGCGATGCACGTTGTGGGTCAGATGGTCGATATAGAACAGGCCGTTACCCTCAGGCGCCGGATCGGGCGCGCCGAGCCACACGAACTCGTCCGCATAGGGTGAGCCCTTCGCCCCGTAACGGTCGATCAGATAGATCAGGCTGCCGCCGATTCCCTTGAGTGCCGGCACCGGCAGGGTCTTGCGTCCCGTAATCGGGTCGGCGGCCTGCGCGCCGAGCGCGAGCGCACGACGATACGCATGGTCGGCATCGACCACCCGGAACGCCATCGACGGCGCGCACGGGCCGTGCGCGGCCACGAAGTTGACCGCGTGACTGCCCGCATCCTCGTTTACCAGATAATTCACCCCGCCCTGGCGATAGACCGTGACATTGCGGGTGCGATGGCGCGCAACCGGCGCGAATCCCATCCGGGAGAACAGGTCATGCAGGCGCTGCGGCTGCGGGTGCGCGTATTCGACGAACTCAAATCCGTCGGTGCCCATCGGGTTGTCGCGCGTGATCCGGGCCGGCGGCGCATCGAATGGAAATGGTCCCATGGCGATCCTCCGATTTTTCGGCCGACGCTGGTTGCGCAAACGCGAACGCCGGGCGTCCGGGCATTCGGCCGGACGAGAGGGAGAATCGCGCGAGCGGGGCGCAATGGGCGTGCAAAATGCGCGGGAATTCGATCCTTCATGCACGGATCGTGTATAGTGCGTGCCGCCCATGCAAACGATCGAACTCGACGAATTCGACCTGCGCCTGCTCGGCGCACTACAAGCCGACGGCCGCCTGACCAATCAGGAACTTGCCGACAAGGTCGGCCTGTCGGCGTCGCAGTGCTCGCGCCGCCGGTCACGGCTCGAGGAGAGCGGCATCATCCGCGGCTATCACGCCGACCTCTCGCCGGAGTCGCTCGGGTTCGGCGTGCTGGTGTTCGTGCATGTCACGCTCTCGGCGCACTCGCCCGACAACTCCAAGCGGTTTCGCGAGCTGGTCGCGCGCTCCGACGACATTCAGGAGGCGTACTCGCTCACCGGCGAGACCGACTATCTGCTCAAGATGGTCCTGCCCGATCTCAAAAGCCTCGCCGCCACCGTGAACGAGCGGCTGCTCGCGCACGACACGGTTGCGCACGTGCGCTCCTCGGTCGTGCTCGACCGGCTCAAGGAAACCGCGCGGCTGCCGCTGAAGCGGGCGCGCTAGGGCGTGTCTTTTGCGGGCTCAAACAAAAGCGCTGAGAACGCTCAGCGCCCGAGGATCGCCCGGCGCTGGGCACGGATGCGTTGCTCGATGGCGCGGGCACTGCCGCTCTCGCCGCCGAGGTAGGCGTCCTGCACGGCCGGATTGCGCAGCAATGCGGCGGCATCGCCTTCAACGCTGATCCGACCGTTTTCAAGCACATAGCCGCGGTCGGCGATATCGAGCGCGGCGCGCGCGTTCTGCTCCACCACCAAGACGGTGCCGCCGGCAGCCCGCAGCGCGACGATCTGGGCCATGATGCGTTCAACCACCAGCGGCGCGAGGCCGAGCGAAGGCTCGTCGAGCAGGAGGAGCCGCGGACGCGACATCATGGCGCGCGCGATCGCCAGCATCTGCTGCTCGCCGCCGCTGAGCGTCTGCGCCGCTTGGCGGCGGCGCTCCTGCAGAATCGGGAACTGCCGGAACTGCTCGACCTGCGCTTGCTCGACCGTTGCGCGATCCGTGTGCACGTAGGCGCCGAGCCGCAGATTGTCGTCAACCGTCATCGCTCCGAACAGCTGGCGGCGTTCCGGCACCTGGGCAACGCCCGCGCGCACGATCGCGGACGTCGGCAGACCCGAGATCATGCGACCGTCAAACCGGATGTTGCCGCCCGCAACCGCCACCAGGCCCATGACGGTGTTGAGCAGCGTGCTCTTGCCGGCCCCGTTCGCGCCGATCAGCGCGACGATCTCGCCGCTGCGCACAGTCAGCGACACCTCGCGCAGCACCGGGAGGCGGCCGTAGCCGCTGGTGACGCGATCAAGCTCCAGCAACGCGCTCATGGGTCTCCGTGTGGGGGTCGTGTCCCAGATAGGCTGCGATCACCTGCGGGTCGGCCCGCACCCGATCGGTCGGGCCGTCGGCGATCTTGACGCCGTGATGCATCACCACGACGCTGTCGGCGAGCCCCATCACCAGCCGCATGTCGTGCTCGACCAGAAGCACGGTGATGCCGAGCGCGCAGATGCGCAGGATGAGCTCGGCCAGGCGCTCGGTCTCGGTGTCGTTGAGCCCGGACGCGGGCTCGTCCATCAGCAGGAGCGTCGGCTCGAGCGCTAGCGCGCGCGCGACCTCGACCAGCCGCTGGTGGCCGAACGGCAGCACGCTCGGACGCACGTCCTCGGCCCCGCGCAAGCCGACGAACGCCAGCGCAGCGCGCGCCGCGCGTTGTGCGTCCGCCTCCTCGCGCGGCACCTTCGGCAGCCGCGCCGAGATACCGGGCAGCCCCGCCGTCATCAGGCGGTGGCGGCCGCACATCACGTTCTCCAGCACGGTCATGTTGTCGAACAGCTGCAGGTTCTGGAACGTGCGCCCGATCCCGCGCAACGCGATCTCGTCCGGCATCAGAGTCTCGATCGGTTCCCCCCGGAACCGGACCGTGCCAGCGTCGAGCGGCTGATAACCGCCGATCAGGTTGAACAGCGTAGTCTTGCCGGCGCCATTCGGTCCGATCAGCGCCGTGATCGACCCCGCTGCCACCGTGAAGCTCACGTCGCTCACCGCGCGCAGGCTGCCGAACGCGCGCGCAGCGCCGCGCACCTCGAGCAGCGCGCCACCGGGCGACGGCGCGCTCGTCAGCGCGGCAAGCGCCGACGGGTCGGGCGTGACCGAGATCGTCCCGGCTCGCCCGCCGCGGCCGACCACGCGATCGAACAGCGCGCTCAGCGCACCCGCGAGGCCGGCCGGAAACGCAATCAGCACGACCACGGTCAGCGCACCCATGATCACCGATTCCCAGAGCGGCAACGCGAGACTGCGCAAGAGTTCGCGCAGCCCGGTGATGACGGTCGCGCCGAGCGCGCCGCCCCAGACCGACGTCAACCCGCCGATGATCACGCCGGTGAGCAGGTTCAGGCTGTAGGCAAAGCCGTAGACGTTGGGGTCCATGGCGCGCAGATAGTGGGCGCCGAGGCTCCCGGCCGCGCTCGCCATGCCGGCGCTGACCACGAACATCTGCACCTTGTATTTGATCGCGTCGATGCCGACCGAGCCGGCTGCCATCTCGCTCGCCGCAATGGCCTTCAAGGCACGCCCGATGCGCGAACGGTCGATGTTTAGGCCGATTGCGACGCACGTGAACGCAATCGCCCACACCGCGTAGTAGAACGCCGTGTCGTTGGTGAGCGAGATCCCGAAGACCGAGAACTTGGGGACCCCCTGGGTCCCGAGCGCGCCGCCGGCGAAATCCGACTCGATCGCCAGCACGATGAAGATGAACTGCATCGCGAGCGACGCCATCGCGAGCACGAAGCCGCGCAGCTTCATGATCGGCCAGCCGATCACCCAGGCGATCGCCATTGAGAGCACGATACCGGCGAGCAGCGCCACGAACGGATCGATGTGATAGCGCGTGCTCAGGATCGCGTTGACGTAACCGCCGACCATGAGAAAGCCGGCCTGCCCGAACGCAAGCTGATGCGCGTAGCCGATCAGCAGCACGAACCCGACGGTGCCGGCCGCCATGGCGCCGGCGATGATCCCGACGCCCACCGGATAGTTGCCCGGGTAGATCAATGGATAAACGATCACCGGGATCGCGAATCCAGCCAGCGCCAGGGTCCGTTTCAGGCGCGCGCGATCGGTCATCACTCGCCCGTGTTGCCGACAAGCGCAGCGCGGCCGAACAGAAAGACCCCGCCGCGCACAAGCAGGTAGGCGATCAGCACCCCGTAGACGATCGCGTCCTTGTAACCGGACGATACGTAACCGGCGGCCAGCGATTCGACGACGCCGATGCCGAGGCCGCCGAGCACCGCGATCACCGGGTTGCGCATTCCGCCCAGGATGGCGCCGATGAATCCCTTGAGACCGTAAGAGACGCCGGCGTCCCAGGTGGCAAGCACAATCGGCGTGATCACCACGCCGGCGAGCGCCCCGGCGGCCCCCGCCAGCGAAAAAACCAACAGGGTCAGACGCTCGGCATCGATCCCCATCAACCGTGCCGCGCGCAGGTTGATGGAGCAGGCCCGCACCGCGCGCCCGACGTCGGTGAACTTGAGAAACCAGAAGGTTGCCGCGAGCAGCGCCGCGGTCGCCGCCCACACCCACAGACTCTGGATCGGCAGCACCGCGCCGAACAGCGAGATCGTGCCCTCCCCGGTGAAACCGGGCAGGAACAGCGGGTCCTTGCCGAACAGGATCAGCGCGATCCCTCGCAGCACCACGGCGACGCCGAGCGTGATGGTGATGCGGATGAAGTGCGGCGTATCGCGCACCGGGGCGAGCGTCAGCCGCTCCTGCGCGGCCGCAACGACGGCGCCGACAACCGTCGCAATCACGATCGCCGGCACCATCGGCATGCCGCCGGCCACGAGCGCCGCGGCGACGACCCCGCCCAGCATGACGAACTCGCCCTGCGCGAAATTCACCACGCCGGACACGTTGGCGGTCAGAACGAAGCCGAGCGCCACCAGTGCATAGACGCACCCCGTCGTGAGCCCGGGCAGGAACAGCTGGAAGAAGACCGCGAGGTCCATCGTGCCGTCCGGCGGCGCCCTACTGCGCCAGCACCGGCACGCCCTTCTCCAGCCGGCCCATGCCGATCGACTCGAAGTTCTGGCCGGTGTGGTCTTCCGGCGTGTAGGTAACCGGGCCGTTGAGCGCCGGCAACCCCTTGATCTTGTCGAGCGCGTCGCGAATGCCCTGGCGCGTGCCGTCCGAATTCTTAACGCCGGCTTCGGTGATCAGCCCCACGTCGAAGCCGAACGTGTTGTAGTAGACCGCGTTGCGGCCGAGCCCCTTTTCGAGTTCGGCGTAGAACTTGGCGGTATCGCCACCGACCTTGGTGCCGAAGGTGCCGAGCTGAATCGGGACGATGAGGCCGTCCGCCACGTCAGCGCCACCGATGCCCTCGAAGAACGGTTTTGCGACCACCGACTGGCCCATGATCAGCGGCACGTTCAGACCGAGCTGCTTGATCTGCTTGAACGTCAGGATCGCGGCGCGGCCCGAAGCCCCGTCGTAGAGCACGTCCGGATTGGCAGCCCGGATGCGGGTGAGCTGCGCGTTGAAATTGGTGTCCTCGACGCCGAGTGTCTCGACCGCGACCAGATCGATGCCGTATTCGGGCGCGAATTTCTTCATATTGGCGATTTCGCTTTGGCCGAATGCGTCGTTCGGCTCGAGCATGGCAAGGCGCTTGTAGCCCTTCTGCTTCACATATTGCGCAAGGCGCGTCATGAAATCGCGTGTCGCTGGAGCCACCTTGAACAGATACGGATCCGCCGGCGTGCCGAGCGCGTCGGCGGCGCCGCCCGATATGATTGGAACCTTGAATTCGGAGGCGAGCGTTTTCACCGCCATCGCGGAGCTCGACGGAACGAACAGATAGATCAGCCGAATATCGGGATCACCGGCGAGGCGGCGGAACGCGTTTGCCGCGTTGACGCCGTTGGTCTCATCATCAAGCGTGGTGAGCGCGATCTTCTTGCCGGGCAGACCACGCACCTTCATCCAGGTATCGAGGCCGTCGACCGTATCGCGTGCCGGACCAGCGAACCCGCCGGTCAGCGACTCGACGACGCCGATCTTGAAGTCCTGCTGCGCACCGGCGGTCGTGGGGATGGCGCATGCGAGCGCGATCGCGCCGATTAAACCAAGCCATACTCTTGCGATGGACACTGTTGTTCCTCCCCTGGCGCGACGTTGCGCGTGGCGGTTATCTTGCTTTTGGTAGATTTTCATCGGCCACCCCGAAAAGCCCGCGCGGCGCGAGCTTCCGGGATGAAGTCCTTGATTGCGATCGCGCGGACGTGCGCAGCCGCGAGGCTTAAGCGGTTATTCCGTGCCGGTCATGATTGTTGGTGCGATGGTCGCCGGCGAGCCAGCGCTTGAGCTCGGAATGGCAATCCTTGCGGCGCATGGCGTTGATCTGCTCCACGTCGGGGGCGTCGATCGTGAACTCGACCTTGAGACCATCCGGGCTCGCGGTATAGATCGACTTGCAATAGCCGTGATCGGTCTCGCGGAACGGCAAGCCCGCCGACTTCACGCGGTTCGCGATTTCATCATAGGTCGTGTGGTCGACCAGCATCGCGAAATGCTGACCCTGCTCCGGACGTACGGCCTTGAGCGCCTCGTACACATCGTCGTCGGCATATTGGAAGAACGCCAAGGCGCCGCCGTCGGCGAGTTCGTAGAACGTGTGGCAATAGTCGATATCGCGGCCGACCGATGCGTTATAGGCGCGCTCGCACCACGTTGCGGTCAGCGGGATGCCGATCACGTCCTCCCAAAACTGGCGGTTCGCCTCGTGGTCTTTGATCACGAACGCATAGTGATGCAGCCGCTTGGGTAGTTTAGCGAGCGGCTTGGCCGCCGGCTTGGCATGGACGTTCATCGGCTCCTCCATCAATCGGTATTTGCGGGCATTTTAGGCCGATTTCGATTTTGCTCCAACCAACTTGCGGACGAATGCGGAGCTCGCATGCCGGCGCCGCGCACCTGATCGATCAGCCCATCAGGGTCGGTGGGCAGCTGATCGGAACGCCAGGCGACGTGCCCGTCCGGGCGAACCAGGACGAGCTTGCGCTCGTAGAGACGCGCGACCTCAGGGTCGCGGATCGCCACGATCTCGAGCGGCAGGCGGCAACGGGCGGCCGCGGATGCGAGGCCGTCCGCTTCCGGAGCATCGGATCCCAACCGCAGCAGCGTGAACGTGCGTCCGAACAGATCGAGGGTCGAACGGCCGTCGCCGAGCCAGGCATGGGGCGCGCGGCATCCCGGATGGCTGGTCTGAGTGTAGATGCGCGTATCTTCCGGATCCGGCGGCGGCGGACCGTCCGCGACGATGATCGGTGAGCCCGCATAGCAGTAGCCGAGGTGGGTGTGCAGCGGGTTATCCCAGGCGAGCGCGTTGCTTGACGCCAGCCTGCGCCCGAGCTCGGCACGCACACGTTCGCCCTCGGGCGTCTCATCGGTGACATGCGGCACCGGCTTGCGTGAGCCATAGCGCTCGAAGTTGCGCATCGCCTCGTCACATTGGCGGATACCGACCGGCCGCCGCTCGAGCTCGTAGCTCTCAAGCAGGTGCGGCCCGCCCCAGCCGTGGTGAACGGCGGCGAGCTTCCAGCCCAGATCGACCGCGTCGCCGATGCCGGTGTTCATTCCAAGCCCGCCGTTCGGTGGCATCACGTGGGCCGCGTCCCCGGCCAGAAAGACACGGCCTCGACCATAGCGGTCGGCCACCATGCGGCGACGCACCCAGTGCCCAACCTTGAGAATTTTGAACGCGACGTCACCGCCGATCGCGCGGCGGACCTCCTGGGCGGCATCGACCGCCTCGGGATCCATGTCGGCCTCGCCATGAATCATCAACCGCCAGCGCTCGGTACCGTCGGCGGGCGTCAGGCTGGCCCACGCCCCCTCATCGCCGATGATCACGTAGCGTCCGGCCTTGCCTTTGTCGTGCGCCTCCCACAGCGCCGGCGCGCTGAACATCACATTGACCGAGCGATTGATGATCGAAATGCCGTGGACCTCGATGCCGAGTTCGCGTCGCACCGTGCTGGCAAAGCCGTCGCAGCCGACCAGGTAACGGGCCTCCACACGCTCGCGCGCGCCGGTCACCTCGTCGATCAAATCCGCAACAACCCCATCGCCGGTCTCGTGAAGGCCCGCGAGCCGGCAGCGGTAGCGCAACGTGACGTCCGGATAGGCGCGCGCGGCCTGCGCCAGGATCGGATCGAAGACGAACTGCGGGCAATGGGCGAAGCGTTCCGGGCTCGAGGGAAACGACGCGACGTCGCGCATCGGCGGCATCGCGATGCGGCCGAGCTCGTGGCCGTTTAGGCCGGTGACGAACACGTTGTCGAACGGAAAATCTTCCGGGAAGCCCCAGTGCTTGACGCGCTCCGCGATGCCCCAGCGGCGGCAGAACTCCACCGTGCGGATGCCGGTTGCAAACATCTTGGCGTCGACGACCTCGCCGTCGCCCTGCTCGACCAGAAGGCAGGGGACCCCGCGCCAGCCGAGATCGAGCGCAAGCGCCAGGCCAACCGGCCCGCCGCCGACGATGAGAACCGGCACCTCCGACATAATCGCACCTTGGCGCCCTCCAGTCGCCCGATCCGGGTGGAGGGCGTAGCGAAAAAGCCTGCTACTTCAGGTTCAGCGGCGACCCGTCGAGGTCTTCGGCGCGCTCGACGCTGATCGTCACCGCAAAGCCTTTCTTGTCCGGGTCACGATCCTTCTCGGGTTGGATCAGCTTTTCCCACACTTCCTCATAGACGGGACCGGACTTGTGAACCTTCGCGGTGCCGTAGAAGCGCGCGATGCCGCCCTTGGGCAGCATGCCGGACTCGCGCAGCTTGGGATTGCGGAAGTACACGGTGAGTTTGGTGCCGTCCTGGAGCGCCGCGTTGGTGGTTCCCTTGCCGCGCTCCCACAACGCCAAATGCGTATCGTCAAGCACCATGGTGCTGCCGCGAGGGGTGACCTGCGCGAAGCCGCTCGGCAGCACGCTTGCGACCAGGCAGGGATTTGCCGGGAACGCGGAATTGATGTGTTCATGCAGTGGCTTTGGAATGCTGACCAAGAGACGCTCCTTCTTCAGGCAGGCTGGATTGATAGGGTGATCAGCCGCGCCGTCCAATAGCCCGGCGATCATAGAACTTATGGCGATCGGGCATGGACCGCCGGCGCACCGCGCGAAACAGAGCCGCGGGTCGGACTCTACTTGGCGCGCTTGGCTCCTTCGTTCACATAACTCAGATCGAAGTAGGGTTTCACGTCCATCTTCGCTTTCAGGAATCCCAGATCCTGCTGGACGTCGATGCTGCGCTGGAAGGCGTCGATGTCGGGAAGCATGTCTGGATCACGATAGAGGTCTTTGTTGGTGTACATCCACCCGGAAAACGCCGATGCCGGCAACTTGCTCACCCGTTCCGCGATCTGCATCAACTCGTCACGATTTTTCGGATCCATCAGGTAATGGAGCGAAAGTACCGAGTCTTCCATGAAATCGGCCATGGCCGCCTTGTTTTGCTGCAAGAAGCCGTCGCGCGCAGCCCAGACGATGAACTCCGACCGTCCGATCGCGTCCTTCACCGTGAACAACGTTCTGCCGATCGCCAGCAGTTCGGGATTAATCGAAAACGGAAGCACCGCTGAGATCAGATCGGCCTTCCTTTCTGCGAGCATGGCCCGCATGTTCGGGAAGCCCACTTCGACGACGTTGTAGTCGCGCTTGTCCTGCAGGCCGTGCTTCTTGAGCATGGCGCGCATCGCGATATCGACCGCGGCCCCGGCGCCGACTGTGGCGGCAACCTTGCCCTTGAGGTCCTCGACCTTGTTGATAGGCGAATCCTTGAGGACCACGAACGGCGAGGTGTAGTACCCGTCCACACCTTCCTGGGCCTCGTCCGCTATGACGCGCAAATCCTGCAGGTTGGCGTTCTGGACCGCAAGCGCGAATGAGGAATAGGCGAGCAGCGCGATGTCGATCTCGTTCGTCGCCAACGCGGTGATCATTGGCGGCGTACCCTGGAAACGGACTAAATCGATGTCGTAGCTCTTGCCCTTGTGGCGAAGGATCGAAGGTTTTTCGTACAGAATTGTCGGCGAGTTTGCGACCGGCACGACCCAGGCGATCCGAATCTTGACCGGCTGCTGGGCATGCGCCACGGGAGCTCCAAACCACACGCCCGTCACAGCTGCCAGCACCAATGCTGCAAACCGCATTCTGCTCCTCCCCTGGGGTTGTAGGACGCTGAATCTGCGCGTTTTGTCTCCGCGCTTGCGTCGGCGCGATTTCAGGGACCTGCCGGCACGTTGTCAAGCGCGCCATCACGGGCTATCGGCTGCTGCGCTGCAATAGGAGCGTCGACTGAATCTAAACAATAGCTAAACACAGCTTTCATATTCCTGACACGGTGATTGTGGGAACTGTTTTGGGGGGTTTAGACTCAAAAGTCGCGGAAAGGAGAAAGGTCCAATGCGCAAACTCAAGATCGCCCTTGTCGCTGCAACCGTCCTTGGCGGTGCAGGCCTCGTGGCACCCGCCGCATCCGCCATGCCGATGAGCGGCTTGGCCACCGCAACCGATCAGCCTGCAGGCGATGTGCAAAACGTCGCCTGGGTGTGCGGCCCCTATCGCTGCTGGTGGCGCCCAAACTATTGGGGTTGGGGCCCTCGCCGCTGGTGGGGCCCGCGCTGGGGCTGGGGCTGGCGCCGCTGGTAGCCCACCCACGCCGTGGAGATTGGCGGGTGGGCAAGATCAGCCCGCCCGCGTCGTTTGGCTAACGCGGCAAGACCCAAAAAGAAGGCTCGCTTTCGTACCGAAGCGGCCCGTCCGCCGCGCTACACCGTGGCCGGTTCAAGTGCTTCCGGATGCCAGACGAGGAGCCGGGCCCGCAGCACGGCCATCAGCTTGACCAGCACATAGCCCACCACCGCGATCTCAATGATGCCCGCGAACACGCCGAGCGAGTCGGCAAAGCGCGAGGCAGTCTGCATGCTCGCACCGATGCCGTAGCCGCCCATGGCCATTTCGGTGAGCACGCCGACGATCAACGCGATCGGAAGTGCCACCTGCAACCCCGTGAAAATCTGCGGCAACGCTGCCGGCAGCATGACCTCCCAGGTGAGCGCACGCTCGCTCGTGCCGAGATTACGCGCCGACCAGATCAGCTCCTTCTCGACGCCATAGACCCCGACGACGGTCGCGGTCACGACCGGGAAGATCGAGTTGAATACGATCATGGTGATCTTGGAGACGTCAAAAAATCCGAGCCACAACACGATGATCGGGAGGAACGCAATTTTCGGAATCGGGAAACCGACCGAGATGATCGGGTCGAAGAACCAATAGAACGATCGCATGCGCGCCATCGCGAGCCCGAGCGCGATCCCGGCGACGGCTGAGATGAAAAAGCCGGCGAGCGCGCGCCAGAGCGTAAGCCCCATGGCCACCGGCAGTTCGCCGGACGCCGTGTCGGTTGCAATCCGTTCGAGCACTGAGCTGAATTGAGGCAGCATGAACGGGGTGACCGCTCCGCTGCGCGCAAATACTTCCCACGCGATCAGCAGTACGATCACAGGCGACCAGCCCACGAGACCGCGCGCACAGCTACGCAAACCGGTCCAAACGCGCGCCAGTTTCAGCCGATCCGGGCTGCGCGCAAGCGTGTCGTCTATTCGCGCCATCGCAGCGCCCTTTGCATCGCGGTCTGGTAGCCGCGGTCGGCGATGAACCCAAGCAATGCGACAAACAACACAACCGCGAACATGCCGTCGTAGTTGCCGCCGTCACCGAGGAAGCCGATCAAATAGCCGAGGCCCTTGCGCGCAACGATCAACTCGGATGCAACCAGCAGCACCCACGACAACGCGAGCGCGGTGCGCACACCATTGAGCAGTTCCGGCATCGCGCTCGGCACCACCACGTCCCACAGCGTCCGCAGCCGGCTGGCTCCGAGGCTGCGCGCAGACCAGACCAGCGTCTGTTCGCTGCCGCGGGCGCCATTGAATGCACCGATTGTGACCGGCAACATGCAACCGAGGAAGATCAACAGGATCTTGGACGCGTCGCCAAACCCAAGCCACAACGCGGTCACCGGAATCAGCGCGGATTTCGGCAGCGGATAGAAGATCTCGACGATCGGGCTGACGACCGTGCGCACCGGCCGCCACCACGCCATCGCGATGCCAAGCACGGCGCCGATCACGATCGCCAGCAGCAGCCCCAAGCCGCCGCGGTAGAGCGAAGCCCCGGCGTTGCTCCAGAAATCGTCACTCTCGAGCAGCCTTACACCGGCCTCGAACACGGAGGTCAACGGCGGCAGCACCGCAGTCGAAACCCAGCCGAGCGAACTTACCGCCTGCCAGAGCGCGAGCAGAATGACAATCGGCAGATAGCGAAACGACGCACTGGCAATTGCGCCCGTCATGAGGAGCGCGTCCCCTGCGCCTTGATCGCCTCGGCCCGCACCAGATCCCAGATTTCGTCGACCTTTTCGACGAACGGCTTGCTTTTAAACAGATGCGGATCACTGCGATCGAAGTTGGTCTCGATAATGGCCTTGATGCGACCGGGGCGCGCCGACATCACCGCAACCCGGCGGGCTAGATAGACCGCCTCCTGCACGTCGTGCGTGACAAAGATCACGGTCTTGGGCGAGCGCTGCCAGATACTCAGCAACTCGGTTTGCATCAGGCTGCGCGTCTGCGCATCGAGCGCCCCGAACGGCTCGTCCATGAGCAGAATTTCCGGATCGATCGCGAGCGTGCGGGCGATCGCGGTGCGCTGTTTCATGCCGCCGGAAAGCTGCGAGGGAAAGCTGTCCTCGAACCCGTGCAACCCGACGAGATCGATGAACGACTGGGCGCGCTTTTGCTGCTCCGCAGCCGGAAGACCGGCGCGCTTCAGGCCATACATGACATTGGCGCGCACCGTCTTCCACGGAAACAACGCGAAGTGCTGGAACACGATGCCGCGGTCCGGTCCTGGTCCGCTGACCGGTTTGCCGTCGACGGTGATCGAGCCGGTTTCGGTCGGCAGGAAGCCGCCAAGCAGATAAAGCAGGGTCGACTTGCCGCACCCCGACGGTCCGAGCAACGCCAGGAATTCGCGCTGTGCAACCTGCAGCGAGACGTCGTCGACGGCGAGCACCGGTTTGCCGTGCGCCGGTCGGTAAACGTGACTAAGCCGGTCGATGACGATTTGAGCGCCGTTGGCAACCATAGGTCCCTCGGCTCAGCCGGGTATCGATACGATATGCAATCGGCCGATCGCAGCTTTGGGAGCGAGCACGCCGCGAAAACGATCGTAGCCGACATCAATTAGCAAACCGAACTTGTTCGAAACTCTCTCCGCGTTAAACGATCGTGGCATGAGCATTTCCCGCGGCTGCCTCGCGCAACCCTTGGTTTTTCTGGCGTTTTCCCGGCGGCCCGGGCGCGGTCCAACCTCCGCGATTGATACAGGGAAGCCGGCGTGCTGTCGAGGCGGCGCGCCAGCACGTCGCGTCGGGCGTGCCGCTCGCCGACCGCCGTGGTAGATATTGCTCCCCGCCCGCGCCCAAACATCGGTCAGGGTCATGAAACGCAAGATCGCGGCCATACTGGCTGCCGACGTCGTCGGTTACAGCAAGCTCGTCGCCGAGGACGAAGAGGAAACGCTGCGCCGGCTGGCGTCATACCGCGCCGTATTCGACGATTTCATCGCGCGCGGCTCCGGCCGCGTCTTCAACACCGCGGGCGATGCGATCTTGGCGGAGTTCCCGAGCGCGGTGGAAGCCGTGCGCTGTGCGATCGACGTGCAGGAAAGCCTGCGTACCCGCAATCTGGCTTATCCCCTGAGCCGGCAAATGTATTTCCGGATCGGGATCACCATCGGGGATGTGGTTGAGCGTGACGGTGATCTGCTCGGCGACGGCGTGAACATCGCGGCACGCCTCGAAGGGCTGGCAAAGCCCGGCGGCCTGTGCGTGTCGCGCACCGTCTATGAACAAGTCTCCAACAAAATGTCGGTGCAATTCGCCGACATCGGCGAGCAGGAGGTGAAGAACATCCCCGCGCCGGTCCACGCCTACACGCTGACCCTTGGATCCGACGCCGGCGGAGCGCCGACGCCCGCGGCCCCCACGCGCAAGGCGACGGCGCCGGCCGCCTCCAAACTGATCTGGCCGATCGCGATTGCTGCAGCCAGCGTCGCCGTCATTGCGATTGTAGCGATCGTTTATTTCCTCGCGGCTCGCCCGGGCGCGTCGCCGACGACGGCGACCGCCGGTTCCACCCCGGCCGCCCGCGCGGATGCGGCGGCCGACCGGAGGCCGCCGCCGCGTCCGGTCCGACAGGCCGAGACGCTGGTGCCGGAAACAATCCCGTTCATTACTGAACGCGAACGCGCCGCCATTCGATCGGACTATCTGTCAGCTCCGGAGCACAAGGCGTTGGCAATCAGCGTCGCTCGGGCCGCGTTCACCTCCGGACAGAAGGACGATGAAACCGCGAAGGCGGCCGCGATGGAGAATTGCCAGCGGCTGCTGGAGCCCATCAACCCGAGGGCGCGCTGCGATCTCTATGCGGTCGGCGACACCGTTGTGTACGCGCGCGGTCGGCCACCGATGCCGCCGGAGCCCTGGATCAATCGCGATCCAGCAATCGAGCGGCCGTTTGCTGCCAAGGATATTCCGTTGCTCAACGACAACGCCCGCACCTCCGCGGACACGCGCTACGCCCAGGCCCGCGGTCCGAAGGCCTTGGCGATGTCGCCGCAAGGAACGATCGCATTCTATGTCCGGCAGGCCAGCCTCGATGAGGCGGCGCGTCGCGCGCTCGAGAACTGCGGCGCGGGGGCCGGCGTTCCCTGCCTGCTGGTCGCGCTCGACGACCAATCGGTGGTGCCGATTCCGACCAGCATGAAGGTCACCGGTCTGTTTCACGCCGTCGGCAACCCGCTGATCGCGCCCGACGTCAGAGAAAGCGTCGCGCAGCGGCTCGCCAATGCACCGACCGGCTGGAACGCGGTTGCGACCGGAGCAGGAGGGCGGCCAGGACTGGCGCTCAAAGCTGCCAATGAGCAAGCCGCAGTCGACGGTGCGCTGGCCGATTGCGCCCGGCAGGATCGCAATTGCCGCGTCATCGCGATCGGGCCGTTCGCGGTTGAGGCGAATTAGATCAAACTCGTCGCGCCTGTCGTTTGCGTTTGAATTGCCCACAACAGCGGGCGGAACAGGGCTGGCCGCCTCGGCGTTGTTAGGCTGCATCTCGCAGCGGCGAGCGTTGCGCCGACCGGGTGCGCCAGTGTGGCGGATTTGACGTTCCTGCCAGCATCGCCGCGAGTCCTTCGTAGGAACGTCAAATCCAAAGCCACACTAGAATCATAGAGTTGCTAGTGTCCCTTTGCTTCCGACGTTTGTAAACGTGCCCGCCGCAAGGGGATACAAACGTCGGAAGCGGGACACCAGGAGGATGCGCCATGCAAACCACGATCCGCAATTGCGCGCTTTGCGTTACGTTCGTCGCCGCGCTGGCCCTTACCGCGTCGAAGCCGAGTTCGGCGGCCCCGGCGTTCGCCGGCGCCGCACAGGCCAAAGCCCTCGCCGGTCAGCAACTCACTGACGTGCGCTGGCGCCGGCATTACGGGTACCGCTATCGCCGCGGCTGCGTCATCGCGGGTGGCTATCACCGCGAAATGAGTTGCTAATTGTCGCATCGCGATGCGGGAGCTAGAATGAACCGCGACAGGCGCACAATGTGCGCCATGAAGTGGTCCAAGCTGCTCCTTCGAGGATGTCGCATGACCATCCTTCAGATGCAGTGGCACCAGTCGATTACGGCTAGTGGTCGTGCCGCGGTTTTGGCTCCCAAGGCCCGGGGCCTCCCATGCCGTTGACCGGGGGCATCACGCCAGGGCGTTCCTTTTTCTGTCCGCACTGCGGTGCGCTTTACGCGGTGACGCATTCGCGCAGCAACGAACTCGCGCGCGGCACGGCAAAGTGCGTGGTCTGCGAGCGAGCGATGGACGAATGGGAATCGAATTCGATCCCGTCCTACAAGCTCGTTCACCGTCCGGAAGATGCCTGAACCGGATCGTTGGATTGTTGGGGCGCGTCGGACAAATCGGCGATCGGGCTGGTACAGCTGGGTGGACTCGAACCACCGACCTCCTGATCCACAGTCAGGCGCTCTAACCAACTGAGCTACAGCTGCACGCGACGACGCGAACCTAGGAGCAAGCCGCCGGCTTGCGAAGATCGCAACGGTCTCCAAAGCCACAATTGCTCGCTGGTGCAACGAATTTCACATTGGCCGAAAGATTGGGGGGGATTGGCGCGTATCCCGCGTCGCATTGCAGATGAAGCTGAACGACAACGGAGCTGCCCTGATGGCCTATCTCGATGGAGATCGGACAAGCCAACGCGTCACGCAATATTTCTTCGACCTCGGTTTGGCCAATACTCTGCCAATGTCAACTGACGTTCCTCGGGACGATTGCGGCGAGCGGAAAATTGGAATGTAATCACATTGAGTGGGGCGAGGCAGGCATGACCGAGCTATCGGCAAAGGGGGCCGTTGCACAGCCGACGCGACCCGCCTCCGACAATCCGGCCAGGCGATGGGCACAGAGTATCGGACTCGCAAGCGCGGTCGGCGTGGTCTATTTCCTGGCCGCCCGGCTCGGCTTGGGGCTTGTCTTGGAGCCCGCGGGCGTCGCGGTGTTCTGGCCCGCAGCCGGGATTTCCTCGGGCATCCTGATCGCGCTGGGAGTCCGCCGGGCGGGGTGGCCAGTGGCGCTCGGCGTGACCCTCGCAACCGTCGCGGTTCACGAATTGGTCGGGGACCCGCTCTGGGCCGGCACGGCTTTGGGGCTGAGCAATGCCGCTGAGGCGCTGATTACAGCCGCGGTGATCAGGCGCTACTTCGGTTCTGATGTCGATTTCGATCGGCCGTATCAGGTCCTTGGCCTGCTTCTGGCAGCAATGATTGGACCCGCGGTCTCGGGCATCGGCGCGGCCGCGATCTACAGGTTATGGAACGGTCCAGCGGCGCCGTTGCTGACCATCTGGCAGAACTGGTTCGCATCCGATGCAATCGGCATCCTTATTGTAGCGCCGCTGGTGGTCGGCCTCGCCGCCGCTCTGCGGTATCCCCCGCCTCGCAGCGAACTCATCGAAGCCACCGCGGCGCTCGTGGTGTTGGCCCTAATGACGGCAATCGCGCTCTTTATGCCTCAGATATCCTGGGAGACCGTGGTGCCGGTCGCCCTGCTGTTTCCAATGTTGCTGTGGCTTGCAGCCCGATTTCGCCCCGTCTTCTCCGCGGCAGCCGTGTTCCTAGTCTCCATGGCCGTCGTTTCGACCGCGGTCTTCGGAATTGGTCATTTTGGCGACGCCGCTCTTGCGCTCGGCGAGCGCATCCCCCAGGCGCAGGCGGCAATTTTGTTTGTGGCGCTTGGCGCGTATCTTCTCGCGGCGCTATTCGCCGAGCGCAGGGAGAGCGAGGCACGGCTCGCGCGTGCCAACCTGATGCTCGAGCGTGAACGCGACAACAAGCTGATGAGCGCAGAGGCGATCACCGCGGCGATCGCCCACGAAGTCAGACAGCCGCTGGCCAGCATCAATACCAACGCGAGCGCGGCATCGCGATGGCTCGCGCGTACGCCACCCGATCCCGACGAAGCGCGCGCGGCGCTGGCCAGAATACAGAACGAGATTTATCGCACCAGCGAAGTGTTTGACGCAATCCGCGCGTTGTTCCGCACGGGTGACGGTGCCCGGCGCGCGATCAACGTGAACGAGATTATTGTCGAGGTACTGCAGCTATTGCGCGGAGAGTTACAGGAACATGCGGTTGAGGTTCACTCCGAATTTGCCGAACTGGCGTCTGTCGAAGGTCACAAGGGTCAATTGCGGCAAGTCATCTTCAATTTGCTTCACAACGCGATCGAAGCAATGGACGCCACGGTCAATCGAAAGCGCGTGCTGCGGGTGACAACGGCGGTTCGTGGTTCCGATGGCATTGCAGTCGCAATCGAAGACTCGGGCCCGGGAATTGACCCTGAAAAATTGGACGGCATATTTACTGCCTTCGTTACAACCAAGTCTCAGGGTATGGGATTGGGACTCGCGATCTGTCGGATGATTATCGAGCAACATGGGGGCAATCTTACCGCCTCGTCAGACGGCAAGAATGGCGCGTTGTTCAAGTTTGTTTTGCCTATCGCGTCAGGTCTACGCTGATCAAAAAATTGGTAACTGAGATCGCGAACGTCTCCCTGCCGATGCAGCATCTTTCTCGATTTTTTCGTTCGAACGCTTCGGCTCAGCACCATGGCGCGCAGATTTTTCGTGTGCCTCGGATGTCCGCTTCACGCCCGAAAGCGTCGCGCGACAGCGTTTCGGCCTAACTTCTACGCAGATCATGCGCCCGCAAATTCCTCAAATCCCGCAATTCCTCAAAAACCAACACAAACTCGGTTTGTTGCTCTGTTTGTTGCTTACGAACGAGCGCGAATATCCCCACTGTGTATTCGGTGTAGTAACGCGAAGATCATATGAGCGAACGTGTCACCAATTTTCCGAGCGTGCTGCGGATTAGAACACCGGAGGCACTTACGACGGCCATCCGGAAGGCGGCTGCTCGCGATATGACGACGACATCCGAGTATGTGCCCCAGGCAGTGATCCAGAAATTACGCGTCGATGGTAAGGACCCAAGTCAACGTCTTGAGGCAAGAGAGTAGGCCAAGCCGAAGCAATGCAACGTACGAGGCAGTGAGGAACCTGAATGGACGATATGACTAAACCGAAGAGGGGCAAAAAACGCAGCGCGAAAACTGATGTTACAAATGCGCAACAGAAGCACTGGCTGTTCAAGCCGGGCCAATCCGGTAACCCCGCTGGCCGCCCTAAGCGCTCGCGCAACAAGCTCGCCGAAGACTTCCTAGCCGACGCTTTCCAGCAATGGCAGCAGCACGGATCTAAAGCCTTAGAGACCATGGCCACGTCCGAGCCGGCAAAATTTTGTCAGATGGTTGCAGGTCTACTTCCTAGAGAAATGCATATTAAAGACGCCGCACTAGAGGAAATGAGCACCGAGCGGAGTGTCTACTACGGACCATGACCACAAACGGACTAGTGATGTGCACGTTTACGCCGATGCTTGGCTTGTCTGAAGTCGTGATGAACGATCTACCTGAAGGTCGGATGCCATCATGAGTAAATTCGTGGTTATGGCAGGTTGGGAGGATGTACCCCATCTCGATGAGCAGACTAAGCAAGACCTTTATGCGTCGATTCCGCCCTATCAGCGCGATGCGCGGTGCAAGGGAATTCCGCAGCTCGGCTCTGGGGCGATCTTCCCGGTTCCCGAATCCGAAATTGTCTGCAAGCCGTTTGAGATCCCGAGATATTGGCCACGCGCTTACGCCCTAGATGTGGGCTGGAATCGGACGGCAGCGGTCTGGGGCGCGTGGAATCTCGATGAGGACAAGGTCTTTCTCTATGCCGAGCACTATTGTGCTCAAGCCGAGCCAGCCATTCATGCAGCCTCAATCCGCGGGCGCGGGGCTTGGATACCGGGAGTGATCGACCCTGCTGCACGAGGTCGGAGCCAGGTCGATGGAACTCGGCTGATTGAACAATACAGCGATCTCGGACTGCTGCTTGCACCTGCGGAGAACGCTCTCGAGGCGGGACTATATGCCGTATGGGAACGACTGAGCGACGGGCGGCTATTTATCTTCAATTCATTGCAGAACTGGCTTTCGGAGTTTCGAATTTATCGTCGTGACGAAAAGGGCAGGATCGTCAAGCAAAGCGATCATTTGATGGATGCAACGCGCTATCTCATCCTCAGTGGGCCACAGGTCGCCTGCCGAGAGCCGCGCGAGGAGGAGGAAGATAACCGTCAATGGATTATGCAACGCGAAACGAATATACTGGATATTAAGAGGCGAGCGTTTGAGCAGAGCATTGCAAGGAATAATCAGATCATGACGTACGTGAATTACAAACGAACATCACTGATGACCCGGAGGGCGTAGAGAAGTGCCGCCGAGAGAACCCCGATGCATTCATAATTCACTTGATAATTGTCAAGCCACCCCGCTGCGAGCACAAACCGTGCAAGAGCCCAAATTGTAATTGCCCGCAAGATTATCGCCTGCGGATGGCAGAAGATTTGGGATTCCACGCCCCTTCGCCGACTGTACACTAGGTACGAGAGCCTGACCCCGCGCCGACGAGGTGATCGAGTGAGACTTACCGCCGTTTGCGCGGCTTGAAATGCTGACGGCCGAGTCGCCGCGACCTTGCCCGCGATTATTTGTTGCTCTTGTTGTCTTGCCAGGGCGCTTGGCGCGGCTGCGGATTGCTGATCTTACCAGCGTGGCCTTGTTGTGGTGCGTGGCCACCATATGCGGAACGATAAACAATAGATGTGTGGTGCCCTGATCCGGGATTAAGCGCCGGATAACCCTAAGCTGACCATTTTGTTGATGTGATCGGCCTGGCTGTGAGACTTGTGGTCTTGCTTACTGATCACACCCTGACTCCAAGCCCCGGCCTAGTCCGTCGGGGCTTTTCTTTTGTGGCTCATTCCTTCTTGTCGATCTTGCGGACGCTGATCCGGTTCTGCCGCTCCGGCGGGATGTGAAAATCCTCTGCGGCCTTTGGATCGACGCCAGCATCAGTTGGCAAAACAACGATCATAGCGCGCGACGCGGCCGCGAATTGCCCGCGCCATCCTGGCGCACTCGGCGCGCGGTCGATAGCGTATAGCTACAACACGGCCGCAGAATTCGCCCTACCCTTGCTGCCCTCCCGCCTTCCTTTTGTCACACGGTGATGGCCTCTTGCGGCATCAATCGGCCGCGCGTGACTACCGGCGATAGTTGGAGCAAGGCGCCACGGTGCATAGCTCGCCTCTGAACGACCAGCACGAACGCGATGTCACCCCCCTCGTGCCGAACATTGAGCCGTCGCTCCGTTTGCGTCCTCGTTCCTCCAGCTTCAATAGCGATCAACTGGCGAGCGACGGGCCGTCGATTGGCAGGCGAATGTTCCGTGCCCTTACACGCTTTTTCATTGCAATTCTGATCGGTGTAGGCGCCACGCTTGCATGGCAGTCCCACGGTGAAGACGCAAAACAGATAGTCAGGACCTGGATTCCCTCGCTGGGTTGGCTATTACCCCCCGACGGTCCGGTTTCCTCGCAAAATGCGGCACTTCCTCAATCAGCGCCTGTCACTCAGAGCGCAGCGCCCGCTTCGAGTGTAACGGCTGGTGAATTGGTCCAGCAGCTTGAGCCCATTACGCGTGATCTCGCCGTCGTGCGGCGCAGCTTAGAGCAGCTAGCTGCGAAGCAAGAACAGATGGCCCAAAACATCGCGACACTGCAGGCGGCCGAGCAGGACATCAGACAGAAGATGTCATCGCCGCCTCCGTCTCGTCCGGCCCCGCCGCGCAAGCCCCCGGAGGCCACCGCGCAGTCGCCGGCTGTGCAGTCATCCTCAGTGCCTTCCCCGCCGCCTCCCGCCCGGCCACCCTTGCCTTTGCGCTAAGACAAGTGCCCGCAGAGTCAGCAAGAGGCACTGCGATAGCGGTCCAGGATCCTCAGATCCGGGCTTGTTTTGGTTGCTTATCGCGCTTGGAGACGCGGACCCACGGCGAACAGCCCGTGCCCGCCGTCGCCGCGATCATCGCGTGAAGATTTTCCATACCGATGGGCCCATGCTCCTGGTCGATCACCAGCCAGTCGGCGCCCGCCGCGGCAAGGGCTTGGGTTACGGCTGCAAGGCGCTCGCGGGTGTCGGTGGTTACACCCTCGCCTGATCGACAATCTCTGCTCGCACGGACCCAGGTTTCACGCCAGTTTGGCCGATACCAGCGCCTTGTTCCATGACGGACTTCATCGCCTCTAGCCCTCTCAGGATAGCGTTGTATGCGACGCCGTCCGGCTGGCCTTCTTTGGTTTCGAACTCGACCCAAACCGGCAATGCGAACTTGCTCATTCCAATTTCTCCAATATTGGCCGCTTTAGGCCAGGGTGCTCAAATTAGCTTGATATGGTTAGCGAAAGGTTGATGTTGCGACGCGATTCGCGATTCCTTGAAAATGCGATAGATAGCCATTCGAGCCCCATAAAGTGCCCCGCCTGAAGTTATCGGTACGCGACACTCGCGAAGCCGAGCGAACACTCGACATACTCACTAAGATCACTTGGCAACCGCTTTCATTTCCCGCCCACCACCGCGAGCGATACCTCGGTGGTACCGGAAAACGACAACGCGTGCGCTGCGGCCGGGGTGAGATCGATGACACGGCCGCGCACGAATGGGCCGCGATCATTGATGCGCACGGTGACCGTGCGGCCGTTGCGCTTGTTGCTCACCGCCACCATCGTACCGAAGGGTAGCGACGGATGCGCGGCGGTCAGCGCACGTTCCTGCAAACGCTCACCGCTGGCGGTGCGCGATCCCGAAGATTGCCCGTAGACCGAGGCGATGCCGGACATGGCGCGTCTGCCCTGATGTGAATAACTCTTGCCGCTCTGCGCGGCGTCGCTCGGCGCCGCATACCCGGCGAGCAGACAAGCAAGCGCACCTCTCCAAATACCTGAGATCATGAAACACCCCGCCCACGTTGATCGGCTTAACGTCAGTGCGGCAGGTTTGTTCCGTTATTTTTGTGCATTTCCTTTTCGGAAAAACCGATGATCATCCCGCATCCCGCCTTGAGCTTAAAATTTGAAATTACAGGCTCTCTTTTCGGCCCGTTAAACTGTCATTGTTCACTGTGCCGCAAGCAGCATGGCGCGGCTTTCCGTAGTCGGGTCGGGGTGCAGGTCGAAGATTTGCGGTGGCTGCAAGGTGATTTTCTCGATCACTATTGTCAGCAGGCAGCCGCTAGATCGGCGAACCGATGACGCTCGGCAAACACGCGCCACCTCGGCGTTCGTAACCTGCTGGTCTCCTGCCTCAACCACGCGTGTCGGCACGACCCGCTGCTCGATGTACCGGCCTATCCCGCTGGCACCGAGGTGCCCTCGTTCGCGCGCCGCATGAAATGACCGGGCGCAGGCGACCACGCCCGTCAATGGCCTACCGTGCACCGTCAACGTATCGAAGCAACAATGAGCTACACCAAGTCGGTATCGTTGTCTAAAAAATCTCATTAGATCAGTAATTTAGCCCGGCACGTCTCCCGCCGTCCGCATACCACGGGTCGACAGGGCTCTTCGTGAACCACCCGCGTAGCGGCGCGGCCGAATGCCTTCTAGGATGTTCCGCATCACAATCGCCTCCTGCGTTCACCCGTGACGCCTTGGCGGTACTCATCGAAGGGCGCCGACGTGGAGGATCGCAGGGGCTCCGCACGAGCCGGGTGGCTTTGAACGACGAATGTCGGATTGGGCCAGTCACCTGTCGATCGCTGGATTGGCAATCGCGCTCGGTTGCTCCTCGGCAAATGCAGCCAGCGCCAACGAAGTGCTTCCGGCATGTAAGGTCTACCTTTCAGTAGTTGATAGGCACGGGACAGTGAGCCAATCCGAGATACCCCGTCTCATGGATGCGGGCGAATGCTTGGGCGCCGTCTACGCGATGCTCAGTGTTTCTCATACGCTCGCTGAGCCGCTCAAGTTCTGT
>JBPYFJ010000042.1:0-4667 GCA_051985675.1 Xanthobacteraceae bacterium
TCGTCGCCGAATCCGAACCGGGACGCATTCGCGTGCTGCGCGCCGCCGACGGCGCGTCGCAGCCCGACAGCAACGACGTGTTCGCTGCAGGCCTGCATGAGCCGTTCGGCATCGCCTTCTATCCGCCTGGGCCGGATCCGCAATGGGTCTATGTCGCCAGCACGCGATCGGTGGTGCGCTATCCCTACCGCAGCGGCGACCTCAAGGCGCGCGGCAAGCCCGAGGTGATCGTGCGCGATCTTGCCGGTGCTGGCAGCCGCGCCGTGCAGCGCGGCCACATCACCCGCGACGTCGTTTTCTCCAAGGATGGCCGGCAGATGTTCGTCTCGGTGGGCTCCGCTACCAATGATGGAGAGGGGATGGGAAAGCGCGACGCCGCGGCGATCGCACGCTGGGAGGCGCAGCATGGAGTGGGCAGCGCCTGGGGCATCGAGGCCGACCGTGCGGCCGTGCTCGTGTTCGATCCGGAGGGCGGCAATCGACGCGTGTTCGCGACCGGCTTGCGCAACTGCGTGGGGCTCGCCGTGCACCCGCAGAGCGGCGAGCTCTGGTGCTCGACCAACGAGCGCGACGATCTCGGCGACGATCTCGTGCCCGACTTCATGACGCGCGTGCGCGAGGGCGCGTTCTACGGCTGGCCTTGGTACTATCTCGGCGCCCACGAAGATCCGGGTCATCGCGGCGAGCGGCCGGACCTCAAGGACAAGATCACCGTGCCCGACGTGCTGATCCAGGCGCACTCCGCCTCGTTGGGCATGGTCATCTACGAGGGCGACCAATTTCCCTCCGAATACGCCGGCGATGCGTTCGCCGCCCAGCACGGGTCTTGGAACCGGGCGAAGCGCACCGGGTACAAAGTGGTGCGCGTGCGGCTCAAGGACGGCGCGCCGAGCGGGGAATACGAGGATTTCATGACCGGCTTCGTCGTCAACGACGCCTCGGTTTGGGCGCGTCCGGTCGGCATCGCCGTCGCGCACGACGGCGCGCTCCTGGTCAGCGAAGATGGAAACGGCACGATTTGGCGCGTCTCCTATCGCGGCGGCCCCTAGCACGCGTATAGCTCCTTTGTTTCGCACGAAAAAAGAATTATCGGGTAAGGTCGCACGAAACGGGGAGCGATAAATTGCGAACTGCCCAGCCGCTGCAAACAGCTATCGCGCGCCGCCTCGGCAGCGCGGTGTTGGTGGCGCTTGCGATACTGATATGCGCAAGCCCGGCCACAAAAGCGGCGCCGCTGCACATCGTCGCCATCGGCGCCAGCAACACGCACGGTTGGTATGTCGGCAACCAAGGCGCATATCCCGCAAAATTGCAGGCGCTGCTCCGAGCCAAGGGGATCGATGCTCAGGTCACCAATGCCGGAGTGCCTTTCGAAACGACGGGGATGATGCTGCGCCGGATCGATCGGGATGTGCCGAATGGAACAGACATCGTGATCTTGGAGCCGGGCGGAAACGATCGGCGTTTCCTCGTCCCTCCAGGTTGGCGCGCGGCAAACATTGCGGAGATGGAACGCCGGCTCAAGGCCCGGTCGATCAGCGTGATCGTCTACGATGAAGTGATGCCGCTGCAATATCGTACCCTTGATCTCATCCATTTCACGGAACAAGGCCACGCCATCATTGCTGCCGCCCTGCTTCCGCGCGTCATGGAAATTCTCGAGCGTCGGCGCGGCGACGGTCTGCCGCGCCGACATGCAACGCAGCCCGCGCCGAGGTGATCGCGTGTGCCTGCGTGCAAAAGATATGCGTGATGATTGGCGCAGCATCACCTCGATGAGGCAACATGTGCGTGGCTTGAGCTTGGCGATCTTGATGGCTGCGACGGCATGGCCTGTGACGGCGATTTCCGAAGACGACGAATTCAAGCAAGCCGTCAACTACGTTTTTTCGGGAAATGTGGACGGAAAGACCCCGCAATTGCTGGCCTCCATCGTTGATGAAAATAAATGCATCATATCGGTGGAAACGCCTGGCAATTCTTGGGTCTATTACATGAAGGAGATAAAACCGGACGCCGTTGTGATTGACGAGGGGAATCGCAAGATATCGTTCGAGGGCGACAACACGATAGTAGAGCATACTTTCGAAGGACTGCCGAAAATCGACAAAGATACTCGCAATTCCATCACGCTTCGCGGCGACATTGAACGGACTAAAGAGGCACTCAAGCTGATCTTCACAAAGTATTGTTTCTCGACAGCGCGATGAATCGACCGACTCGATCATCAGCTTGGGAGGCGCGGCCGAAGCGGGCCAACCGCCTCGGGCGCCGCATCTGGATTCAGAAGGATTCAGGTCTAGCCCAAGGACTTGCCGCGCGCTTCCGGTGCATGCTGAGCTTGGGATAAGCTGGCCCGGCGGGTGCCGGAGGGCCCCATGTTCGACACGGGACGACGCCAGTTCATCACGCTGCTCGGGGGCGCCGCGGTTGCGTGGCCGGTCGGGGCGCGCGCGCAGCAGGCGGAAACGCCGGTAATCGGATTTCTCAATGGCGGCTCGCCCGAGCTGTTCGCGCCTTATGTCGATGCATTTCTGGCGGGCCTTAATGAAGCAGGATTTATCAACGAGCGGAATTGCGCGATCGCGTACCGTTGGGCCCGGGGTCGCCGTGATGAACTGCCGTCGTTCGCCACCGAGCTGGTCAACCTCAGGGTTGCCGTGATCGCAGCCAGCGGTCGAACGGCTGTCATGGCAGCCAAGGCAGCGACGTCGGTCATCCCGATTATATTCTTGATCGGCGGAGACCCGGTTCGCCTGGGTCTGGTCTCCGGCTTCCATAGGCCGGGGGGCAACGCCACCGGCGTGACCGTCCTAACCCTCGCGCTCGATCTGCAGCGGCTCAGACTGTTGCACGAAGCATTGGGAACGACCGCCCGCATTGCCGTGATATTCAATCCAAATTTTCCCCGTGCGGAAGGCCGCATGCGCGAGGTGCAGGAGGCCGCGCGGCAGACGGTGCAAGATCTGTCCATCACCCCCGCCGGTAATGCCGAGCAGATCGAGCAGGCCTTCGGCAAGTTCGACCGGCGCCGACCGGATGCGCTCCTCGTGATCGGCGATCCGTTCTTCCACGCTCGACGCGAGCAGATTGTCGCGCTTGCCGCGCGCTTCGCGATTCCCGCCATCTACGATCGGCGCGATTTCGTCGCGGCGGGCGGTTTGATGAGCTACGGAACGAACTTTTCCGAGCTGTATCGCCAGCAAGGCGCGTATACCGGTCTTGTTCTCAAGGGTTCGGAGCCTGCCGATTTGCCTGTCCTGCAGCTCACGAAATCTGAGCTGGTGATCAACCTCAAGACCGCCACTGCGCTCGGTGTCAACGTCTCCGAAAATGTGCTCGCCCGCGCCGACGAGGTGATCGAGTGAGACGCCGCGAGTTCATCTGGCTGATCTGCTAGAATTGATGTTCCATCCTGCTGGCCACCGAAAGGTGGACCGGCTGGCTGTGCCAACGAGGTGACCTTGGCTCGCAAAGTGGCGAAGCGCCGAACGCAAGCTCGCAACCATTCGACGCGAACGAAGGCGACGAGCCACGTCCAGCGCCTGCGTGCAGCGAACGCCGACCTGAAAAAGCAACTCGCCGATGCCCTGGAGCAGCAGAGGGCGGCGTCCGAGGTGCTGAGCGTGATTTCCCGCTCCCGTGGAGAGCTGGAACCTGTGTTCGGAGCCTTGTTGGACCACGCGATAAGGCTGTGCGGGGCGAAGTTCGGGATGCTGTATCTCTGCGAGGGCGAGGCGCTTCGCACGGGAGCCGCGCACAATCTGCCGTCCGCCTTCGCTGAGGTGCGAAGGCAAGCTTCGTTCCGCCCCATCCCCGGCGGCCCGGTGAGTGAAGCGCTCAAAACCAAGCGGCCCGCCCAGGCACTCGATCTTGCCGCGACACGTGCGTACGCGGAACGCCATCCGCAGAGCGTCGCTGTGGTCGATCTCGGTGGTGCCCGCACGTCCGTTGCGGTGCCGATGCTCAAGGACGATGCGCCCATCGGCGTTATTGTCATCTTCCGCCAAGACGTTCGGGCGTTCACCGACAAACAGACCGCACTGCTCACGAACTTCGCCGCGCAAGCCGTCATCGCCATTGAAAACACGCGGCTCCTCAACGAGCTGCGCGAATCGCTGCAGCAGCAGACGGCCACCGCCGAGGTCCTGCGCGTGATTTCAAGTTCACCGGGCGAGCTGGAGCCGGTATTCCGGTCGATGTTGGAAAACGCGACCAGCATCTGCGAGGCAGATCTTGGGACGATGGCGTTGTACGAAGACGGCGGGTTTCGGCACGTTGCGCTGCATGGGGCGCCGCCGGCCTACGCCGAACTGCGCGGCCGTGATCCCGTGGTCGATCCTCATCCAGAAGCTCCCCTTGGCCGAGTCGCCCGAACAAAGAGCACGGTCCATGTGGATGATGTGCTCCTCCAGCCGGAACACGCGCAGGGAGGTCTCGCCAAATCCGCCGGCGCCAGGACTTTGCTGATCGTACCGCTGCTCAAACAGCAAGAGCTGCTGGGCTCCATCGGCATCTATCGCCAGGAGGTGCGGCGGTTCACTGAAACGCAAGTCGAGCTGGTGCAGAACTTCGCTGCACAGGCGGTGGTCGCCATCGAGAACACCCGGCTTCTCAACGAGCTGCGCGAATCGCTGCAGCAGCAGACCGCCACCGCCGACGTGCTC
>JBPYFJ010000043.1:0-3924 GCA_051985675.1 Xanthobacteraceae bacterium
CATGGTCACGCCATCAGTTCTCAATGGGGTGATTGCACATGGCGTCATTGCAAAAGATCGACCACATCGTCGTGCTGATGCTGGAGAACCGCTCGTTCGATAGCCTGCTCGGCACGCTCTATCCAAAGTCCGATAGCTTCGAAGGCTTGAACGGTACGGAACAGAATCCCGATGCCAATGGCACGCCGGTTGTGGTCTGGAACAGCCCCGGCACCGACGAAACCACCATGCGCATTCCCAATCCGGATCCCGGCGAGCTGTGGACCGACATCAACATGCAACTGTTTGGCAGCTCCGCGCCTGCGCCGGGTCAGAGACCCACCATGGTTGGCTTTGTCCAAAATTATCTCGCCCAACGGCAATTAAACCCGCAACAAACCTACGATCCGAAAAGCGTGATGCATTATTTCGCGCCCGCTCAGCTGCCGGTGCTGTCGCAGCTCGCCCAAAAATTCGCGGTCTGCGACCATTGGTTCGCTTCGGCGCCATGCCAGACCTGGCCCAACCGCTGGTTCGTCCATGCGGCCACCGCCGACGGCCATGAGAACAATGATCCGCCGCACTTTCCCAATGTGCCGACAATCTTCAATCGCCTGGAACAGGCCGGCATCGATAGTTGGAAGATCTATTTTCACGACATTGCCCAGGCGCACACGCTGTTGCAGTTGTTCCTCTTGGGTAGCCACTTCCAGTCCTATCGGCAGTTCCAGGCCGACTGCCAGACTGGACAGTTGCCGGCCTATTCTTTCATCGAACCGCAATATTTTGCCGATTTCGGCCACCCGGAAAACGATCAACACCCGCCATCGGTGGTCACGCTCGGCGAGCAGCTAATCGCCGACGTCTACAACTGTTTGCGAGCCAGCAAGGTTTGGCGCAAAACCTTGCTGCTTATCACCTATGACGAACATGGCGGCTGCTACGATCACGTGGCGCCGTCGGCCGCGGTGCCGCCCCAACCGCCTGTGCCCGGACAAACCTTCGGCTTCGACCGCTATGGTGTGCGCGTGCCGGCGGTCATCGTGTCGCCCTATGTGGCGCCCGGCACGATCTTCGGCAAATCAAACGCCGTGCCATTCGACCACACCACTATCATCGCCACCGTGCGCAAACGCTTTGGCATAAGCGGGGCGCTGACCGCGCGCGACGCCCAGGCGCCGGACCTCGACAGCGTGCTCACCCTGCCGCGACCTACCAACCTCGGCCCGCTCCGATTAAAGGCCCTTCCCTATGCACCGTCCCCGACAACGGCCGCGGTGGCGCAGACCAAGCCGCTCAACTCCATGCAAAAGGCGCTGGTCGGGCTTGCCGCCAATCTTCCGCCGCCGCCCGGCAACAATCTGCAGACTCACTTGGCGAATCTGAAGGCGACGCGACCCCAGTCAGCACCCGCGACCGCATTGGCCAGCGTGCACGACGCCCGGGACTACGTGAAACGGCAGGCGGGGAATTATTTCCAAAGCCATTGAAGAACGACGATTGCAGACCGCGAGCGGTAGGCAGTGGCATGGGATGCAGGTTCATCGCATCCGCCTGCGTCTCGGCCTGTGATCCCCCCGGGGGCTTCATTTCTCGGGCGTGAAAAATTCGCCGGCGCGGCGCGGGCTAGGGAATCGCGCGAGTGATCAGCCCGCGCACGCGTGCAGGTGACAGAGGCGCGCGGTGCACGATGACGCCGAGCGGCTTGAGCGCGTCTTCGACAGCGTTCGCAATCGCCGCAGGGGGTGCGATGGCGCCGCCTTCGCCAAGCCCCTTCACGCCGAGCGGATTGCGTGTTGAGGGGTTTTCGATATGGTCGAGCACGAGCGGCGGCGCCTGGTCGGCGCGCGGCATGGCGTAGTCCATGAAGCTGCCACTCAGCACCTGACCGTCCGGGTGGTGAACCATTTCCTCGCAAAGCGCGCCGCCTAAGCCCTGCATCACGCCGCCCGCGATCTGGGCGTCCGCGAGCAGCGGGTTGATGACGCGCCCGCAATCGTGGACGACCACGAACTTCTCGATCGAGACGACGCCGGTGTCACGATCGACCTCGACGATTGCCGCATTCGCGGCGCTTGCATAGGTGACCGTCGGCGGGCGGAAGTATGACGTTTCGGCAAGCACCGCCTCGCCGCGGGCGCCTTTGCGGAGCACCGCGGCAGCCGCTTCGCGCGACACCTGCGCGAGGTTAACAGAGTGGCCCGGCACGCCTTTCAGCCTGACCTGCCCGTCTTGCAGCTCGAGATCGCTTGCCGCCGTTTCCATAATCTCGGCCGCAATTTCGAGAATGCGCTTTCCGAGAAGCTCGGCCGCGGCGAACACGGCATTGCCCGCTGTAACCGTGCTTCGGCTCGCGATGCTGCCTACGCCATAAGCGATTGAGGCGGTGTCTCCGCCGACGACATCGATGCTCTCGAGCGGAACCTTCAGCACGTCGGCGGCAATCTGCGCGTACGTAGTGCGGTGGCCCTGGCCGGAACTGCACGCGCCCGTGGCGATGCGTACGCGCCCCGAAGGCAGCAGGGTGAGGGTGGCGCCTTCGAACGGTCCCATGCCGGTGCCTTCCACATACATGGCGAAGCCGACGCCCAGATAGCGACCCTCCCGCGCCGCCGCGACCTGCCGCAAGCGGAATTCCTCCAGGCCGATGAGCTGGCGCGCGCGGCGCAGCAACTCCGGAAAGTCGCCGGAGTCGTAGACCTGGGGGAAGCCGTCGCGATAGAGCAGGCCGGTGTCGTACGGCATTGCTTCCTTGGGCACGACGTTGAGCGCGCGCACTTCGGCCGGCTCGAGGCCCAGCTTCGCCGCCAGCCGGTCGATGATGCGTTCCATGGCGAATACCGCCTCGGGTCTGCCGGCGCCGCGATAGGGGGTAGTGAAGGTGGTATGCGTGAGCACGCCCTTCACCAGGATCGATGCATTGGGCACGTCGTAGGGGCCGAGAAGGTGCGAGAGCGAGTTGTATGGCACCACCATGCCGAGAAAGTTGTACGCGCCGCAGTTCATCACCGCCTCGTCGCGCAGCGCCACAAGGCGACCTTCGCGCGTGGCCGCCAGTGCGATGCGGTGGATCTGGTCGCGCGCGTGCGGAGCCGCGCTGAGGTTTTCGCTGCGGCTCTCCACCCAGCGTACCGGCCGCGCGAGTTCGCGCGCGGCGAAGGCAACCAGCATGTCCTCCGCCGACTGCACGCCCTTCTGTCCGAAGCCGCCCCCAACGTCGCAGGCGACGACGCGGATGCTCTCCGCAGGCATGCGAAGCGAGACGGCCATCAGCATCTGCAGCACGTGGGCCGTCTGCGTGCTCGACCAGACCGTGAGCTGCCCCGTGACCGGATCGGGCATCACCTGCAGGCCGCGCGTCTCGATCGGCGAGGCGACATAGCGTTGCGTGACGAATTCTTCCTCCACCGTGACGAGGTCGCCGCGCTTGAAGGCTTCCTCGGAATTGCCTTTGGTGATTCCCACCGACAGCACGAGATTGCTGCCGAACTCTGGCTCCACCAGAGGGGCTTCGGCCTCGAGCGCCGCGATCGGGTCGGTCACTGCTGGCAGCTCCTCGTAATCGACTTCGACCAGCTCGATCGCGTCGAGCGCTTGCGGCAGCGTTTCAGCGACTACCATGGCTAACGGCTGCCCGGCGTAGGTGGTGCGCCTCTCCGGGAAGAGCGGCGTAGGGTGAACTCGGTCTAGCGGCTTGAGCGCCTTCAGCAAACGCTCCGGCGTGTGCACTTCACCTGCCACGCAGATCGACTCTGTGCGGCCGGCGATGTCCTTGTGGGTGAACACCGCGACGACGCCCGGTGCAGCCAGTGCGCGCTGCTTATCGATGCCGCGGATGGCCGCGTGCGGGCGGATGCTGCGCACGAACACCGCTTCCAGTGTGCCAGGGATCTTGACGTCGGCGAGGTACCGTCCCTGGCCCTTGAGGAGCCGCTCGTCTTCGAC
>JBPYFJ010000044.1:0-116835 GCA_051985675.1 Xanthobacteraceae bacterium
CGTTGGTTCGACGGCGTTCAAAGGAGGCTCCCATTCCGCGATATTTTTTCGACCATTGCGACGAGCGCCGGTGCGACCGGGATGACGACGGCCTGGAGCTGCCCGATTTTGAAACGGCCTACCTGGAGGCCCATCACGCCGCTACCGACATGTGGGTTGAAGCGCTGAAAGAACGGCGTAATCCAAGCCGGGAGCGCTTCGAAATCCGGGATACCCAAGGCAATGTTTTGTTGGTGTTGCCGTTTTCGGAAATTGCTGAAACCGCCCAGGGAACTCGGCGTCCACCGGTGACATTTACTGTTCTGCAAAAGCACCTGGATCGAACCCAGTCCTTACAAACAGAGGTCAGCGGTCAGATCGCCGCTGCCCACCTGCGATTGTGCGAAACCAGAGAAACCCTGGATCGCCTGGAGGCGATTATCGCTGTGCGCGGGCGCTGAGTTCGTCGGCGGGTTTGGACATCACCAAATGGGTTCGTGGGATGCTGCCGGCCGCGTTCGGCGAGTAGCCGTGTCGATGTCGGCTAATGGCACTTAGCGGACATTTCTGTCGCGTCCGCGAACGTCTGCTATTGAGGCAAAAGCAGACATTCTGAAAGCTGTGGCGAACGGGGCAATTTTTATGAGCACACGCCCTAAGATTTCCGCCACGTCGTACATGATATTTTTTCCGGTGGGGGGCGGCGTAGGTGGGGCCAAAATTGACAAGCGCAAACCCCATCGCGCGATGCGCGCGCACGCACGCGCTCAAGTCTCATGGCGCTTAGTGCGCTGACACGAGCAACCGTCGCGACCCGCTTATCACTCGGCATCAACCCGCGCCGCTTGCTTCCGCTGTGCTTCCGGAAAGCCAAGCCAATTTGTTAGGTCGACACGGAAGACGAAAATTCGGCAATGCACGAGGGAGGTTAGATGGTGGGCGCGACAGGGATCGAACCTGTGACCCCTACGATGTCAACGTAGTGCTCTCCCGCTGAGCTACGCGCCCGAAGCCCCGGTCCTATATCGACTCGCCGCGAACGAAGCAAGCACGCCCCAAAAGGGCGGGTCGATCGTCCCGAATGGCCTGCCTGCGAAGGTCGGGCTGAACGTCAGTGTCTGCCAAAGAACCCAAACGACCTACGCGGCCAGCATCTTCTGCACTTCGTTGACGAGCTCGCGCAGATGAAACGGCTTCGACAGGACTTTGGCGTGGCGCGGTGCGGTAGAGTCCGGATTGAGCGCGACCGCCGCGAAGCCAGTGATGAACATGATCTTAATGTCGGGATCGAGCTCAGCGGCCCGGCGGGCCAATTCGATCCCGTCCATCTCCGGCATGACGATATCGGTCAAGAGCAACTCGAACGGTTCCTCGCGCAGCCGCTGATAGGCGGAGAGACCGTTGTCGTAGGAGATGACGTCAAAGCCGGCGTTCTGCAGGGCCTTCAACAGGAAGCGCCGCATATCGGTGTCGTCTTCAGCCAATAGAATCTTCGTCATGTCACGCGGCCCGCCCGCCCCAGTTACGCAGTACCACGGGAGCCACGGCCCGTGCCTCACCCCGTTCTAGTCCCATAAGCCAGCAGGGCGGTAAACACGGGGTGAATTGCACGGGCTTGGCGCCTCAAGCGCTCCGTGTGAACAATGTCATGCCTAAGACCCGGTAAAGTGCTATGACCGGCCGGGGGCATTCACGAAGCCTTGGTCCTCGAAATTCATCATGACTGCAGCCCACGACGAACTCGATCCGCCGTTCGAAATCCTGCAACCGCAACACTGGCGTGGCCCGATCGTTTTCAATTCCCCGCACAGCGGGAGTGTCTATCCGCGCGCCTTCCTGGCCTACGCCCAGCTTGACCTCGGGACCCTGCGGCGGTCGGAAGACTCATTCGTGGACGAATTATTCGCCGGCGTTGTTGGCTGCGGTTTCCCGCTCATGCGCGCTCACTTCCCGCGCTGCTACGTCGACGTCAACCGCGAGCCCTACGAGCTCGATCCGCGCATGTTCGACGGTCGGTTGCCGTCGTTTGCAAACACACGCTCGATGCGGGTCGCCGGCGGGCTCGGTACCGTCGCACGTGTCGTGGGCGACGCCCACGAGATCTACGACCAGCGCATCCCGGTCGACGATGCGTTGCAACGGATCGAAGGCCTCTACAAACCGTATCACCGGGCGCTGCGCCGCCTGATCACCGGGCTGCATCGCGATTTCGGGGCGGCCGTTTTGATCGATTGTCATTCCATGCCGTCGGTCGCCGGAAACAAGGATGACCGACCGCGCGCGGATTTCGTGCTCGGGGACCGGTATGGCACCAGCTGCGTTCCGGTCATCGCCGAGACGATCGACGCCGCACTGGCCGGCTTCGGCTATACGGTCAGCCGCAATAAGCCTTATGCGGGGGGCTTCATCACCGAGCACTATGGGAACCCATCGGTGGGCGTGCATGCCATCCAGCTCGAGGTCAACCGCGCCCTCTATATGGACGAGCGCCGCTATGAGCAATCGGAGAGCTTTGGCAGGCTAGCCGCCCATTTGGTCGCGTTAGCGGACCGGGTGGCGGAGATTCCGCTGGAAGAGATGCGTCCGTACCAGGCGGCCGCCGAGTAGGTAGTTCAGGCCTCGGTCGCGCGCGGCTGAAGGGGTTAAGAAAAAAGGGCCGCTCGCGGTTGCAAGCGGCCCAAGTCTAGGGAGGAAACGCCCAAGGAGGGCGGCAGTAACACGACGAAGTCGCGTTACCGCACTGCAATAATGTGCCACCGCGCCGCACAAAAAGCAAGGGGTAAATTAGCAGTTAACCCCATGTGTGTTGCGGCCATACCCCCATCAACGGTGTCCGCATGACCGCGGTCGATTTTGCGGCGTTCATCGACGAACTAGCCGACGTCTCCGGCAACGCGATCCTGCCGTTCTTCAGGACGTCGCTCAGCGTCGAGAATAAGGGTGGCACCGCGGGTTTCGATCCGGTTACCGCCGCTGACCGCGCCGCCGAAGCAGCAATGCGTGGCCTGATCCGCCGCAGCTTTCCAAATCATGGCATCGTTGGCGAGGAGTTTGGCAGCGAAGCCACCGATGCCGAGTACGTCTGGGTGCTCGATCCGATCGACGGCACCAAATCGTTCATCTGTGGCATGCCGGCATGGGGCACGCTGATCGGCCTCACTCGCTTCGGCGAACCAGTGTACGGATTGATGCACCAGCCGTTCATCGGCGAGCGCTTCAGCGGCGACGGTGCGAGCGCGCGTTATCGCGGGCGCGCGGGTGAGCGCGCCCTCGCCACCCGGCCTTGTGCCAAGCTTGCGGATGCGGTCCTGCTTACCACCAGTCCGCGACTGATGAATGCCACCGACCGTGCAGCCTTCGGCAAGGTTGAACACAGTGTCCAGCTCTCGCGCTACGGCGGGGATTGTTATGCCTATTGCATGATCGCGGCGGGCCACGCCGACCTTGTCATCGAGACCGAAATCAAACCGCATGACATCGCGGCGCTGATCCCGATCATCACCGGAGCCGGCGGCCTGATCACCACGTGGGAAGGCGCCAGCGCTGAAAAGGGCGGTCGCATCGTTGCGGCCGGCGACCGTCGCGTCCATGCCGCCGCGATGGCCCTGTTGAAAGCGTAACCGCCTAATAGAGGGGCGTGCCAGGCACGAAGGCGTCGAACCCCGCCCAGAACTGCAGGCGATAGTTGTCCTGTTCCATCATGATCTCGTGTTCGGATCCGGCGACCACGAGATGCGACCCGGCGCGCAGGTGGATGGCAAATTCCTCGGTCACCTTGGTCGAGGTGATCTGATCCCGGCCGGCCGCGATGATCAGGATTGGCTGACGGATCTCCGCGGCGTAGGTCGGACGGGCGAAGTCGGCCATGGCACGCAGCGCTGCGTCTGCCCAGGCAATGGTCGGCGAGCCGAGACCGAGATCTCGGTCGGCCTCGATGACCGATGCCGAGCGCGTGTAGCGGACGGGATCGGACGTAACAATGTTGCCGGGGAACGGCTGCAAGGCCGCGATCGCGGCGCTGCCGCCCGGAACGTAGAGGCCCCCAAAGCCAAGCGTGTGAAGCGCACGCGCCACCGGACGCGCCGCCCCCATCAAGGGCTGTTCTGCCAACTCAATCATCGGCGAGGTCAGGACAATCCGATCAAACCATCGCTTGCCGCGATGCGCCGCCCGCAGCAGCACGGTGGCGCCCGCCGAATGCCCCAGTGCAAAGTGCGGCGGCGGACAATCAGGAAGAACAATCTCCTGCATGAAGGTCGCAAGGTCGGTGTCGTACTGAGCGAAGTTCTCGACATGCCCTTTGAAGCGGTCACGCAGGGCACGATCCGACAGGCCCTGCCCGCGCCAATCGAGCGTTGCGACCGCAAACCCACGTCCGCGCAACTCGCGGACCATTTCGAAATATTTTTCGATGCATTCGGTCCGGCCTTGGAACAGGCATACGGTTCCTTTGCGCCCGGGCGGCGGCGGCCAGCGGACGGTTCGCAACGACACGCCGTCCGGCGTTCGGATCATGGCGAGGGTCGCCCCCTCGGGAACCGGATTTGCGGGAATGGAAACGAGTTTCACGGTGATCGGAGGTTGGAATTCAGGGAATCGAAGCTTAGGAAGGCGCGCCTCTATAGCATGTCATGGTCCGTCCTGGCGCGCTTTGCCGCTCGCGCCGGTCCCTTGCGGACGGCCGGAACGATCCCCACCTAACTGATGCGCAGGCCATGTGGCTGCGCGATGAGACTTGGTCCGGCTTTGTGGCGGACCAACCGCATGTCGCTCAACCAAAGGAGGATATGCCATGCGTTCTTTCGATTTAGCTCCCCTCTACCGTTCGACGGTCGGCTTTGACCGGCTGTTTTCCATGCTCGACAACGTCGCCGGCTTCGATGGCGGCACGCCCGGTTACCCGCCGTACAATATCGAGCGGACCGGCGAAAATGCCTATCGAATCTCGGTTGCGGTCGCGGGATTTTCCGAGCCCGAGTTGAACATCGAGGTCAAGGAAAACACCCTGACGATCCGCGGCGAAAAGCAGACGAAGACCGAGGAAGACAACGGCCAGGTGCTTTACCAGGGCATCGCGGCGCGTGCCTTTGAGCGCGTCTTCCAGCTCGCCGAGCATGTCGAGGTCAAGGGCGCCTCGCTCGAGAATGGGCTCCTGCACGTCGATCTCGTGCGCGAGGTTCCGGAGGCCAAAAAGCCGCGGCAGATCGCGATCGGCAACGGCAAGGTCAAGGTGCTCGACACCAAAGCCGCCTGATCGTGCTTGTTTGAAAAGAGGTGGAGCGCCCCGGATCCTCCGGGGCGCTTTGCTTTTGGGATCTCGGCTATTCGAGCGGTGCGACCGGCACCAGTTGCGTGACCGATTGTTCGGCTGGCGGCTTCTGCGGCGAATCAGTTCGCGACCTGACATACGCGTGCGAGGCCACGGGGGCCGGAATGGATTTGCCGGGGCTGGACGACGCCGCGGCAAGTGCCTCAGCCGACGGCAATGGCGATGGCGCGGCCGCCGGCGTCGCGGCCACGGCGGCTGGTGCCGGCGTTGATGCCACAACGGCTGGTGCCGGCGATGCGGTCGTCGGTGACGGTTGCGACGGCGCTGCCGCGTCCTGAGTGGCCGCGGCTGCAGGTGGCCGCACCTTCGGCATCGGCGTGTGGGGGTTCACGGCCGCCGAGCGCACCGGCGCCGGGCCGGGAGTGCCACGCGCCGATCGTGGGAACAGCGGCTCATCCAACAAAGGCTCCATGTCCGGCGGCGGCTCCGCGCGCGCAATCGAGGCCGGCGGCCGCGGCGGCTCGTAACGGCCATAACGCGGGTCGTAAGGCGTGTATGCCGGCGACGAACTGATCGCGTCGCGCACCGCGAGAACTGCGCCGGACCGGGCATCAACCACGACCCGTTTTTCAAATTGGGTGTCGTCGAAGGCGCGCAACACATAAACGCGGCCGCGCAGCACCGGCCTGCCGACCGGGTCAAGCCCCATCGACCGCACGCTGGTCAGCACTTCGTGGGGCGGCAGCACCCCGGCTTGCGGACCGGGCGGTGGCGATTGAGCCCAAGTCGGCGACGCGAAACCCAGCGCCAGTCCGCATGCGGCGAATACCGTTTTCACCAGTCTCATTGAAGGAACCCCCAAGCCCCAAAACACCGACATCTTGGGCGCCTCGCCAAGGCGATCTGATGGTCCGATTTGGGCGGAGCTGGTGCATTTTGCGGAAAAAGCTTGCGGACGGCGGCGACACGTTCGGGGCCGGCCGACGCGTCTTAGGCGCGGGCAGCGGCTACAAAGCGGTCGATATCTTCCATCGTCGTCGAAAACGACGTGACGAGACGCGCCAGGACGTCATCAGGTCGACCGAATTTGGCCGACGGCGCGGTATCTCGATGCATGTCGTAGTAGCTGGCGCCCGCAGCCGTGAGCCGCTTGTGCAGGTCCTGCGGCAGCACGGCGAACACCAGATTGGCCTCGACCGGCCACACCGGAGGTAAGCCGATTGCGGACAGTCCCTGCGCGAGTTGATCGGCCATTCGGTTTGCGTGCTGCGCGAGCCTGAGCCAGAGCCCGTCGGTCAGAAAAGCATCGAACTGCGCGGCCACGAAGCGATGCTTGGACATCAGATGACCGGCGCGTTTTCGGCGCTCGCCCATGGCGCCTGCTGTCGCCGGATCGAAGAAAATCACCGCTTCAGCCGCCATAGCGCCGCCTTTGGTGGCGCCGAACGCGAGAGCGTCGACGCCGGCCTTCCAAGTGGCTTCCGCCGGGGTCACGCCAAGACGCGCAATGGCGTTGGCAAACCGCGCGCCGTCCATCTGCACCGATATGCCGCGCCGGTGCGCGATGTCGGCGAGACGGGCGACCTCCTCAGACCGATAGGTGGTTCCCGCCTCGGTCGCCTGGGTGAGCGACAGCACGGCGGGGCTCACGTGATGCGGCCCGCCCCACTCCTGGGCGTCCAGGGCTGCTTTCAGGATGTCGGTCGTGACCCGACCATCGTCACCCGGCAGGCCGACGAGTTTGAGGCCGCCTCCGAAAAATTCCGGGGCGCCGCATTCGCTGGTCATGATGTGCGCTTCACGCTGGCACAGCACCGCCCCCCATGGCGGGGCAAGCTGGGCAATAGCGAGCGAGTTCGCGGCGGTCCCGGTAACCACCATGAAGGCGGCGACCTCGCGTTCGAACAGATCGCAAAATAGCCGCTCGACCCGGCGCGTCAGTGCGTCATCCCCATAGCCGAGTGCGAAGCCGTCGTTGGCGCGCCTGATGGCATCGAGGATCGGAGGAGCGACGCCCGCCGCATTGTCGCTTGCAAAATTCATATCCACCTCATTTTGCGCGCCGGGCGCGTTTGAACACGTCTATTGCATTGCGGAACGCGGTCGTACTCGCGATATTTAAGTGTACGACAGTGGAGGTGAGCAGACCCGGCGCGCCCGCGGGTTTCGTGGGCACCCGATAGGCGGAAAATTTGGCGTGGCGAAAACTTGTATCCGTGGCAGAATTTTGGCATCGTAGGGTAGGACAGCAATACTGTCTCACTTTGCCAGCAGCGCCTAGCCCGTGAGTGGGGCCGTCCGACCACGATTTGGCGCAGCGGATATTGGTGCAGCGCCCGAACAGCCGCGCAGCAAGCCGGCCGGTAGCCCGAACGCTACCGCAACGGCCGAGGTCGCCTGCCGGGAGGGGGAAGACTCGGGGTTTGGCCCGAGCACTGCACCTCTTCAGGTCAGCCGTAAAACCGGATCAACGGATTTGCGGCAGAAGTGAAGAGCTAGGTGACGAGGAGCGTCCCTGGTGGAGGATATGATGGTGGCACGGCTCATCGGTACGGCAGATCGGGGCGCGAGCCCCGTGCGTGGCCTTTATGATCCGGCGCTGGACAAGGATTCCTGCGGCGTCGGGTTCATCGCCGACATCAAAGGCCGCAAATCCCACCGCATTGTGCAGGACGCGCTGACGATTCTGCTCAATCTCGAGCACCGCGGCGCGGTCGGCGCCGATCCGCGCGCCGGCGACGGCGCCGGCATTCTGGTGCAGATCCCGCACAAGTTCTTTGTCAAGAAACTTGCGGAGCTTGGCCTCGCGTGCCCGCCTCAGGGCGAGTACGCCATCGGCCAGCTGTTCATGCCGCGCGCAGCCGGCCTGCGTCAGGAAATCATGAACATCTACGCGCACGAAGCCGCCAAGGAGGGGATGCGCGTCATCGGCTGGCGCGACGTGCCGACCGACAACGCGACACTCGGGCCGTCGGTGAAGCCGACCGAGCCGGTGCACAAGCAGATATTTCTGGAGCGCCCCAAGCACATCCATTCGGAGACCGAATTCGAACGCCGGCTCTACATTCTGCGCAAAGTGATCTCGGGCATTCTGTATGAACGCCATGAGCGGCAGCTCACGGGTTACTACCAGGTGTCGATGTCGTGCCGCACCGTGATCTACAAGGGGATGTTCCTTGCCGACCAGCTCCCGACGTACTATCCGGACCTGCACGACGCTGACTTCGAGAGCGCGCTTGCGCTCGTGCATCAGCGCTTTTCAACCAACACGTTCCCGACCTGGTCGCTCGCGCACCCCTACCGCATGGTCGCGCACAACGGCGAGATCAACACCCTGCGCGGCAACCGCAACTGGATGGCGGCGCGCCAGGCGTCGGTGTCCTCCGCCGCCTTCGGTGATGACATCAACAAGCTCTGGCCGATCTCCTACGAGGGCCAATCCGATACCGCATGCTTCGACAACGCGCTCGAGTTCCTAGTGCAGGGCGGCTACTCGCTCGCACACGCAGTGATGATGATGATTCCGGAGGCGTGGGCCGGCAATCCGCTCATGGACGAGGAGCGCCGTGCCTTCTACGAGTACAACGCGGCGCTGATGGAGCCCTGGGACGGCCCGGCGGCCATCGCCTTCACCGACGGCCGCCAAATCGGCGCGACGCTCGATCGCAACGGCCTGCGCCCGGCGCGCTATCTTGTCACCCGCGACGATCGCATCGTGATGGCGTCCGAGATGGGCGTGTTGAAGATTCCGGAAAAGGACATCGTCACGAAATGGCGATTGCAGCCGGGCAAGATGCTGCTGGTCGACCTCGACCAGGGCCGGCTCATCCCTGATGAGGAAATCAAGGCCGAGCTCGCGCGCAGCCATCCGTATCGCGAGTGGCTTCAGCGCACTCAGATCGTGCTGGAGGACTTGCCGGCGGCGCCGAGCCAACCGGCCATTTCCAATATCGCGCTGCTCGAACGCCAGCAGACATTTGGCTACACCGAGGAGGACTTGCGGATCTTGATGTCGCCGATGGCAGCGACCGGCGAGGAAGCGGTCGGATCCATGGGCAACGACACGCCGATCTCCGCGCTGTCGGACAAGCCGAAGCCGCTGTTCACCTACTTCAAGCAGAACTTCGCGCAAGTGACGAACCCGCCGATCGATCCGATCCGCGAAGAGCTGGTCATGAGCCTGGTGTCGATCATCGGTCCGCGGCCCAACCTGTTCGATCTCGAAGGGCTGTCCCACACCAAGCGGCTGGAGGTGCGCCAGCCGATTCTCACAAACGCCGATCTGGAAAAGATCCGGTCGATCTCGGAAGTCAGCGACTCGCATTTCAAGTCGCTGACGCTCGACACGACCTGGCGAGCCGATCACGGGCCGGCCGGGATGAGTGCCGCGCTTGACGACTTGTGTCAGCGGGCGGAACAAGCCGTCAGAGACGGCATCAACATCATCATTCTATCGGACCGGGCAGCTGGATCCGACCGCATTCCGCTTCCCTCGCTGCTGGCCTGCGCGGCGGTGCATCATCACCTGATCCGCAAGGGTTTGCGCACGTCGGTCGGGCTGGTGGTGGAGTCGGGCGAACCGCGCGAAGTGCATCATTTCGCTTGCCTGGCCGGCTACGGAGCCGAGGCCATCAATCCCTATCTCGCCTTCGAGACGCTGGTTGCGATCAAGGACGACTTGCCGCAAAAGCTCGACGAGAAGGAAGTCCTCAAGCGCTACATAAAGTCGATCGACAAGGGACTGCTCAAGGTGATGTCGAAGATGGGCATCTCCACCTACCAGTCCTATTGCGGGGCGCAGATCTTCGACGCCGTCGGGCTACGGTCGGATTTTGTCGGCACTTATTTCACGGGTACAGCAACGCGTATCGAAGGTGTCGGGCTCGATGAGATCGCCGAGGAAGCGGGGCGCCGTCATCGCATAGCCTTCGGCGACTCGCCGGTCTACCGCGATATGCTGGCCGTCGGCGGAGAGTATGCGTATCGGGTGCGCGGTGAGGACCACGCCTGGACGGCCGAAACCGTCGGCACGCTGCAGCACGCGGTGCGCGGCGATTCCTACGAGCGCTACCGCGCATTCGCCAAGATCGTGAACGACCAGTCAGAGCGGCTGCTCACCATCCGCGGGCTGTTCCGCCTGAAGTCGGCGGACGAAGACGGGCGCGCGCCGGTTCCGCTGGCCGAGGTCGAGCCGGCCGAGAATATCGTGAAGCGTTTTGCGACCGGCGCCATGTCGTTCGGCTCGATCTCGCGCGAGGCCCACACCACGCTCGCGATCGCCATGAACCGAATAGGCGGCAAGTCCAACACGGGTGAGGGCGGCGAAGAATCCGATCGTTTCAAACCGCTGCCCAACGGCGATTCGATGCGCTCGGCAATCAAGCAGGTTGCCTCCGGCCGCTTCGGCGTCACAGCCGAGTATTTGGTCAACTCGGACATGATGCAGATCAAGATGGCGCAAGGCGCCAAGCCCGGCGAAGGCGGACAACTGCCCGGCCACAAGGTCGATAAGATCATCGCCAAAGTGCGCCACTCGATGCCCGGCGTCGGGCTGATCTCGCCGCCCCCGCACCATGACATCTATTCGATCGAGGATCTGGCGCAGCTCGTCTTCGATCTCAAGAACGTCAACCCGGAAGGCGACGTGTCGGTGAAGCTCGTCTCCGAAGTCGGCGTCGGCACCGTCGCGGCCGGCGTTTCGAAAGCGCGCGCCGATCACGTCACCATCGCGGGTTTCGAAGGGGGCACCGGCGCGTCGCCGCTGACCTCGATCAAGCATGCGGGTTCGCCCTGGGAGATTGGGCTCGCCGAGACGCACCAGACCCTGGTTTCGAATCGTCTGCGCGGCCGTATCGCAGTGCAGGTGGACGGCGGTATCCGCACAGGCCGCGACGTGGTCGTGGGCGCGCTTTTGGGTGCCGACGGGTTCGGCTTCTCCACCGCGCCGCTGATCGCTGCCGGCTGCATCATGATGCGCAAGTGCCATCTCAACACCTGTCCGGTGGGGGTCGCGACCCAGGACCCGATCCTGCGCAAACGATTCAAAGGGCAGCCCGAGCACGTCATCAACTATTTCTTCTTCGTCGCGGAGGAAGTGCGCGAGCTGATGGCTGGGCTCGGCTACCGCACCTTCAACGAGATGATCGGGCAGATGCAGATGCTCGATCAGCGCGCGGTGATCGCGCACTGGAAGGCAAAGGGGCTCGATTTCTCGCGCCTGTTCTTCAAGCCGGAAGCACCGGCAGGGGTTGCGATCTTCAACTGCGAGGAGCAGGACCACAAGATCCACAACATTCTCGACCGCAAACTGATCGCCGACGCACAGGCCGCGCTCGACCGCGGTGGGCCGGTCCGCGTTGTGACGAAAATCAAGAACACCGACCGCGCCGCCGGCGCCATGCTGTCGGGCGAAATCGCCAAACGGTACGGCCATCGCGGCCTGCCGGACGACACCGTGCACGTGAAGCTGGTCGGTACCGCCGGCCAGAGCTTCGGCGCCTGGCTCGCCAGGGGCGTCACGCTCGAACTCGAGGGCGAAGGCAACGACTACGTCGGCAAGGGCCTGTCGGGTGGCCGCATCATCGTGCGTCCGCCGGCCGACTCCGGCGTCGTGCCGGAAGATTCGATCATCGTCGGCAACACCGTGCTCTATGGCGCGATCAGCGGCGAATGCTATTTCCGCGGCATCGCGGGCGAGCGCTTTGCGGTCCGCAACTCGGGCGCCATCGCCGTCGTCGAAGGCGCCGGCGACCATTGCTGCGAATACATGACCGGCGGGCTCGTCGTCGTGCTCGGCCGCACCGGCCGCAACTTTGCAGCCGGCATGTCCGGCGGCATCGCCTACGTGTTGGACGAGGACGGCACCTTCCCGACCCGGTGCAACATGGCCATGGTCGAACTCGAGCCGATCCCGGAAGAGGAAGAAGTCAATGCCCGCGAATATCATCACGCGGCCGACCTCGCCACCAACGGCCGCGTGGAAGTGCTTGCCGACATGACCCGCTATGACGCGGCGCGCCTCCATCTGCTCATTTCGCGCCATGCTCGCCTTGCCGGCTCGCAGCGGGCCGCGCACATTTTGGCGCACTGGGGCGAATATCTGCCGAAGTTCCGCAAGGTGATGCCGATCGAGTACCGGCGTGCACTGGCAGAAATGCAAGCGCAGGAAGCGCCACCGCCACGTCTGATGGCTGCCGGGGCCTAATGGGCAAGATTACCGGCTTCCTCGAGTTTGAACGCAACGACCGGCACTATGAGCCGGTCGAGGAGCGGATTCGGCATTGGCGCGAATTCGTTCAGCCGCTGCCGGAGAAGGAGACGCGTCAGCAGGCCGCGCGCTGCATGAACTGCGGGATTCCGTATTGTCACACCGGTTGCCCGGTCAACAACCAGATCCCGGATTGGAACGATCTCGTCTACACCGGCGAATGGGAAGAAGCCGCGCGCAACCTGCACTCGACCAACAACTTCCCGGAGGTCACCGGCCGCGTTTGTCCGGCGCCGTGCGAAGCCGCCTGCACGCTCAACATCGAGGACATTCCGGTCACCATCAAGACCATCGAATGCGCGATCGCGGACAGGGCGCGCGAACAGGGCTGGATCAAGCCTGAGCCGCCGGCGGTCAAGACCGGCAAGCGGGTGGCGATCGTCGGGTCAGGCCCGGCCGGCCTCGCCTGTGCCCAGCAGCTCGCGCGCGCCGGTCACGACGTGCATGTCTACGAACGCTACGCCAAGGCCGGCGGACTGCTGCGCTACGGGATTCCCGACTTCAAGATGGAGAAGAACCTGGTCGACATGCGCGTCGCCCAGATGCAGGCCGAAGGTGTGCACTTTCACTACGGCGCCGATATCGGCGTTAACGTGGCGGTCACCGAGCTCGACGCCTATGACGCAATCGCACTCACCGGCGGTGCCGAAAAGCCGCGCGATCTGCCGATCGCGGGCCGTGACCTCGACGGTGTCCATTTCGCGATGGATTTTCTCCCCCAACAGAATCGCCGGGTCAGCGGCGAACCGATCGGCAACGTGGCGCCGATCCTGGCCAAGGACAAGCGTGTGATCGTCATCGGGGGCGGCGACACCGGCTCCGACTGCATCGGGACCTCGATCCGCCAAGGCGCGGTCTCAGTCACGAATTTCGAGCTGCTGCCGCAACCGCCGCTTCAGGAGAACAAGCTCCTGACATGGCCGGATTGGCCCCTGAAGCTGCGGACATCCTCGAGTCACGAGGAGGGTGCGAAGCGGGAGTTTTCGGTGCTCACGCAAAAATTCTCCGGTCGCGACGGCAAGGTATCGAAGCTGCATTGCGTGCAGGTCGACGACAAGATCAAGCCGATCTCAGGCAGCGAGTTCGAGATCGAGGCCGAGCTCGTGCTGCTGGCGATGGGCTTCGTCCATCCGGTGCACGAAGGCATGATCAAGGACCTCGGCGTCGAGCTCGATCAACGCGGCAACGTCAAGGCTGATACCGACGCCTACCAGACGTCGCGCCCGAAGATCTTCGCAGCCGGTGACATGCGGCGCGGCCAGTCGCTGGTGGTGTGGGCGATTCGCGAAGGCCGTCAGTGCGCGCACGCAATCGATAAATTTCTCATGGGGCAAACGAGTTTGCCGCGTTAAGCGGCTTGCCGGAGCCCGCCCGGGTCGCGCTTGCGCGCGGCCGCCGCGGCGCGGCTGCGTCTCAGCGTCCGAAGAAAAAGAAGAAGGGCGACTGCTGGCGATACGAGTATTGCTGCTGGACGCGTTGGCGCGCATGCGCGGCTGCCGCCTGCTGTTGCGCCTTTGCCCGGGCGGCCGCCGCAGCCGCGCTTTGCGCCGTGTTTGCGTCGGGCTGCTGCGTGGCCGTGCTAGCTACCATCGGCGTCATCGGCATTGTCGTGGTCGCCACGACGGGATCCGAGCCGACCGGCGCGGGGGCGCGGCGCGGCCATGAGAAGTCGTCGGCGCGACCGGCGGGGGCCGGCATCGGATCGCCCTTGACGAGAACACGCGTTGCGACCGCGTCGGTGATCCCCTGTTGGGGCGCGCCGCCACCCAGCAGCTGATCCGACTTCGATGAGTCAACGCTCGCGTTCAGCGGCACGACCGGGCCCGCGAGCGGACGCGGCGTCCCGCCACCTGGTTGCTGCGAAGCCACCGGCGTGTCCGGCAGCGGCTCCGAGGGCAACGGAACCGCGATTCGCCCGGTGGGCGTGAGCGCGCGCTGGATCTCGCGCTCGACGTAGTGCGCAAGCTTGCGGGCGCCGGCCGGCGTGAAATACACGCCGTCAGGCGCACGCAGACGTCGCATCTGACCCTCATAGTCCGGGCCCTGCATCGTGAAGCGCCCGGCGTCGTCGGCAAACCCGTCCCAGATATCGATGTACGTGATCCCCGCCTTCTCGGCGTGGCTGCGGAACAGATCGTTGAGATATTGCATGTCCGCGGTCGAACGTGTGCCGAGTATCGGCGGCAGCCCGACCCAGAACACCGGCACTCCCTTGCTCTTGAGCGCGGCGATCGTCTCATCGATGCGCTTGCCGTAGAGCTCGGCCCATTTGTCGGTCTTGAACTCGTAGGTCGCAGCCGGCGTTCCCGGATCAGCGGCGGCTGCGTCAGCCGCATCGGGCGTCCCCGCCGGTTTCGCTTGATCGGCCTGTTGCCCTGCGTCGGGCTGGCCAGGTTTGTTCGGGGCTGGCTGCCCGGGCTTGGCGCCCGCTTGCGGGTTCGTAGCCGGCTGACCGGGCTTGGCGCCCGGTTGGGGCGCGGGTCGCGGAGGCACCGCCGCCACGTGGATCGCATCGCGATCGGAAAGCCCGATCATCATGACGATAAAATTGGCCGGCTGATTGGCGAGCATCTCACGCGCCGCAACCGGCCAATCGACACTGTTGCGCGGATCGTGGCGGCCCGGATTGAAGATCAGGCTCGAGAACGTGCGGTGCTTACGCACGATCGCCATGTCGGGCGTATCGGCATAGGTCTGATCGAGGCCGTAAGCGAGCCAGTCGGCCATCGAATCGCCCATCACCACGATGGTCTTCTGCTCGGCTGGGACGTCCTGGTCGGGCTTGGCCGGCGCCTGCGTCGGCGCGTGCGCGTAATCGCCCGCCTGACCGCCTTGCTGCACGGGCCGCGACTGCGCCCGCGGCCGCACGCGCTGTTGATTAAAGAACGGCAATTGCATTGAGCGACGCCCGCGGGAACCGCCGAAAAACGGGAAATTGTCGAAGAATTGCGCTGACGCCGGAGTTGGCGCGGCGACGAACGTGCAGGCGAAAGCGAGCTCCGCCATCACCAGCAGCAGGCAGGTTCGCAGTCTCACGGTCATCCGCTTACCTTGCTGTTACCCGGATTTCATAGCACGTCGCGAGCGTGCGGTGAAATATCGGCCAATTTTGGTGCGCTGCGGCGTTACGCAGCTACTGCCCGCGCAATCGGTCCAGGACCGAAGCCGACGCAAAGCCATCCGGCGGAAGCCCGACCGAGGCCTGATATTTCATGATCGCGGAGCGCGACCTGCCGCCCAGGCGACCGTCGGGGTCGCCGACGTCAAATCCGCGCTGCGCCAGCAGCTGCTGCAACTCGTAGCGCTCAGACAGCGTAAGCACGCGCTCGTCGCGCGGCCAAGACTGCACGAACGGCCCCTCACCGCGGAACCGGTCGGCCAGATGGCCGATCGCCAGCGCATAAGCCTCGGCCGGGTTGTATTTCATGATCACGCGGAAATTCTGCAGCATCAGAAACGCCGGACCGCGAACCCCGGCGGGCACCAGCAAGTAGGCGCGGTCGGTGGCGCGCGGAAACGCCTTGCCGCCGGCCCGTGTGATGCCGAGCTTTTGCCAGTCGGCGATCGTCATCGAGCGTGAACGGTCCGCCAGCATGTAGTTGAAATCCGCCGGTACGACGACCTCGTAGCCCCAGGTCTGCCCTGGTAACCAGCCATCGAGCTTTAGGTTGTTGGCGGTCGACGCGATGACATCGGCGACCGAGTTCACGACGTCGCGGTGGCCATCACCGTCAAAATCGACTGCAAAGCGTTTGAACGTACTGGGCATGAACTGGGTTGGGCCGAACGCGCCGGCCCAAGAGCCTTTGAGCGCATCAGGCGCAACGTCGCCCCGCTCGAGGATTTCAAGCGTCGAGAGAAACTCGTCGCGGAAATAGGCTTGCCGCCGGCCGACGCACGCCAGCGTCGCGGTCGAGCGCAGGACGGAGCGATCGCCGCCCATGGTTCCGTAGTTGGTTTCCACGCCCCAGATCGCCGCTACGATGCGACGGTTGACGCCGTAGGTCTTTTCCATCGCGTCGAACACCGGCTTGTACTGCGCCAGCAACTCGCGTCCGCGCTGGATGCGCGCGTCGCTCACGAGCAGATCCAGATAGTCCCAGAATGACTTGGTGAATTCCGGCTGCTGGTCGAGCAGATCCATGATACGGAGGTCGGGCGTGAGATCGCTGGTGGCCGTCTCGAAGGTCGCGCGCGAAACCCCGCGACGCGACGCCTCCGGCCACAGTCCGGCGATGCAATTCGGGAAGTTCGCCGCGGCGGCCCGGATTGCATCCGAGCTCATCAACGGATGTCCTGACGCTCCTGATTCGCCGCTCCATTCGCGGGTGCCGGAGGCAGTCGGCGGAGCCGCCGTGGCTGCGGCCGGCTGGCCAAACACGTTGCGAAGGTCAAATCCCTGCGCTCCCGCCGGGCCGGCGACGAGCACCGCGGCCAGCAAAAAACTGCTTGTCCAAATCGGCTTTGACATGGCGACACCGGTTGGCAATGAGGCCCGAACAATACTCACACAAGAACAGACACGTAACTTGGTTAGAAGAAGCTTAATGTGGCGAAATGAGGGGGCAAAGCCCCGTGGACGGGGGATTTATCGGCGGAAACGCAGCAACAACAGCGCCCATCCGCTGCGTACCCCGGTCCTGTAGACTTGTCGGGGAGGCCGTGGTTTGGTCCGGCCCACTGCGATGAATTTGGACCTACGCATCTGTCATGGCCATTCGCAAAGCCGTTCTCCCAGTCGCCGGTCTCGGCACCCGCTTTCTGCCCGCCACCAAGGCGATGCCGAAGGAAATGCTCACCGTTGTCGACCGTCCGCTCATTCAGCACGTGGTCGACGAGGCGCGCGAGGCCGGCATCGAGCATTTCATCTTCGTGACTGGCCGCAACAAGAGCGTCATTGAGGACCATTTCGACCGGCAGTTCGAGCTTGAAACCACGCTGACCGAGAAACGCCGCTACGGCGACTTGCAGGTGCTTGCGAGCGAGTTGCCCGAGCCGGGTCAGATGAGCTTCACCCGCCAGCAGTCGCCCCTTGGCCTCGGCCATGCGGTTTGGTGCGCACGCGAGATCATCGGACGCGAGCCGTTTGCGCTGTTGCTGCCCGACGTGCTGGTGCAGGCCAAGCGCGGGTGCCTGGCGCAAATGATCGACGCCTACAAGCAACTCGGTGACAAGGCGAACCTGGTCGCGGTCGAAGAGGTACCGCGCGAGCGGGTGTCGATGTACGGCATCGTCGGCGTCGGAAAACAGAACGGAACCGCGTTCAAGATCACCAGCATGATCGAAAAACCGCGGATCGAAGATGCCCCCTCCAATCTGAGTATCACCGGCCGCTACATACTGCAGCCGGAAGTGCTGGATCTGCTCGGAACGCAGACGCGCGGCGCGGGCGGTGAAATCCAATTGACCGACGCCATGCTACGGCTTGCGCAAACGCAGCCGTTTTTCGGGCTCAAGTTCGAGGGCAAAACCTTCGACTGCGGATCCAAGATCGGATTTCTTGCGGCCAACATCGCCTACGCACTAGCCCGCGACGACATTGCACCGGCGTTGCGTGAAGAGATCGGCCGGCTGTTGGGCTAGCTAGACCCGATTGTGCTAGATTTGGCGGCGAGCGAGCGGGGGTCGGATGCCGAAACACAAGCCGCGACAAAAGCCGGCCGAGCCGTCGGGACTACTGCTGTCCGGGCTGCGTACGCTCGAAGCCGAGGCTGGCGGAATTACCGCGCTGACCTCCGCGATGCAGGACGGGCTCGGCCCGGCGTTCATCGCTGCGGTCGATATGGTCCGTGCCGCGCGCGGTCGCGTCATCGTGACCGGCATGGGCAAATCCGGCCACGTCGGCAACAAGATCGCGGCCACACTCTCCTCGACCGGAACGCCGGCGTTTTTCGTGCACCCTGCCGAGGCAAGTCACGGCGATCTTGGCATGATCACCCGCGACGACGTCATCATGGCGTTGTCTTGGTCGGGCGAAACCGTCGAACTGAAGAACCTGATCGACTATTCGCGGCGCCATCGGATCGGCCTGATCGCCGTGACGGCCGATCCGGGCTCGACCCTTGCCAAGGCCGCCGACATCGTTTTGACGCTGCCGCAGGCGCGCGAAGCCTGTCCGCACAACCTGGCCCCGACCACCTCGTCACTGATGCAGCTTGCACTTGGTGATGCGCTCGCAATCGCGCTCCTGGAAAGTCGCGGGTTCACGGCGTTGGATTTCGGCGCTCTGCATCCGGGCGGGCGGCTCGGCGCCGCGCTCAAGTCGGTGCGCGACCTGATGCACAGCGGCAGCAAAATTCCGCTGGCGCGAGTGGGCAGCGCGATGTCCGACGCGCTTGTCGAAATGACCGCCAAGGGCTTTGGCTGCGTCGGCATTCTGGATCGGGGCACGCTGGTCGGCATCATCACCGATGGCGACCTGCGCCGGAAGATGCGTCCCGATCTGCTCGAGACCAAAGTGGACGACGTGATGACGCGAACGCCGAAGACCGTTCGCCCGGACCAGCTCGCAACCGAAGCGCTCGAAATCCTCAACTCGTCGAAGATTACCGCGCTGTTCGTCGTCGAGGCATCGGCGCCGATCGGGATCATCCATCTCCACGACCTTCTACGCGCCGGGGTTGCCTAATTGAGCCGCGGCCTTTCCGACACAATTGCCGGCGACTAACACCGTCAAGATCGACGACCTCCAACACATCGAAGCCCAAGCATCACAGGAGACCTCATGATCCGCGCTACCGCACTTGTCCTGTTCGGCCTCGCTTTTGTTCAACCTGCCCTCGCTCAAGCGGTCATTGGCCAAGAGTCCGGACAAGACAACGGCAAGAGCTTCTTCGATGTCGTAAAGCCTGACGATCTCAAGAACTTCTGCATCTTTCGCAACGAAGCCTACTCGATCGGCGCGTTCTCGTGCGAAGGCCGGCAGGCCAACGTATGCGCGGGGCCGAACGATGCGCCCCCCGCCGGCACCAACAACATGGGCCGCGCCTACTGGAAACCGCAGAAAGCGGATCAGATCTGCGCGCAGTGAGCCGTGCTGGCGCGCATCGCAACGTCCGCAGCGATGTCGCGCGGTTGTGGTCGACGCCAGCTGGCGCAGCCGGCGCTCAGACCCAACCCTTGAGCTCGCGCTCGGCGACCTCCTGGATCACCGCCATCCCGGCGGCGCTGTCGTTGAGGCACGGCACGGCGAAAAAATTGACGCCGCCGTTTCTTCGAAAAACGTCGGCGTTCTCGATCGCAATCTCTTCCAGCGTCTCCAGGCAATCCGCTGAGAAGCCGGGCATGACCACTGCGAGGTTGCGCACGCCTCGGCGCGCGAGTTGCTCGACTGTCTTGTCGGTGTAGGGCGTGAGCCATTCGGCGCGCCCGAAGCGGGACTGAAACGTCAGAAGCAGTTTGTCCGCGTCGTAGCCGAGCCGCGCGCGCAACAGTCGGACGGTTTCAGCACACTGCAGCGGATACGGGTCTCCCTGATCGACATAGTCCTTGGGAATGCCGTGGAACGAGGCAAGAATCAGCTCGGGCTCGAACGCCAGTCCGGCGAGCGCCGCGCGCAGCGTGGATGCGATCGCGTCGATATAGACCGGGTGGTCGTAATAAGGCGACGCGATCCGCAAGGCCGGCTGCCGGCGCAAGCCTGAAAGCACGCGAAAGACCTCGTCGCCGACCGTCGCCGTGGTTGCGGCTGCGTACTGCGGATAGAGCGGAACCACCAGCAGGCGATCGCAGCCGTGCGCCACGAGCGCGCTAATTCGTTCGGCGATCCCGGGGCTGCCGTATCGCATCGCCCAGTCGACCAGCACGGGGGCGCCGCTCGCCTTGAGGCTGCTCGCGAGTTTCTCCGCTTGCGCGCGTGTGATGGTCTTGAGCGGCGCCTCGTTGTCCGCGCTGTTCCAGATTTTGGCGTAGTCGCGGGCGCGGCGGCGCGGCCGCGTGGTCAGGATGATGGCATTGAGAACAAACTTCCAGATCGGGCCCTGGTCTTCGATGACACGCGGATCCGACAGAAATTCGCGCAGATAGCGCCGTACCGCCGCGGGCTCCGCCGCGTCCGGGCTGCCGAGATTGACGAGCAGGATGCCGACAGGCGGGGAGACTGGACGATCGATCATCGTTCGTGCGGCGGCTTTGAGGCTCCCGCCATCGTTAGCCTACCGGGCGCTCGTCCGCGATCACCTTGCCGTCATTCGGCAGACTACCGGGCGTCACGAACTCGACACTGCCGCGCAATTTGGTCACGGCCGTAAGCGTCGCGGCGACCATGTCCGACAGCGCTGGACTGGGCGCGGCGCACTCAGCCACGATGGTCATGACGTCCTGCTCCTGTGCGCGCGCGACCCTCAGGCGCAAGCGACCGAGCTCCGGATGACGGCGCGCGAGCTCGGCGATCTGCCCCGGGTGCACGAACATGCCTTTGACTTTGGTCGTTTGATCGGCGCGCCCCATCCAGCCACGAATGCGCGTGTTGGTGCGCCCGCATAGCGATGTTCCGGCCATCACCGCCGACAGGTCGCCCGTCGCCAACCTTATCATCGGGTAGTCCGGGTTGAAGGTCGTGACAACGACTTCGCCGACCTCGCCGCCAGGCACCGGCTCGCCGGTTCCGGGCCGCACGATTTCGATCAGCAGGTGTTCGTTGACCACCATGCCGGCGCCAGCGGACGTCTCATACGCGATGACGCCGGTTTCGGCGACCGCGTAGCATTGCAACACCGCCAGCCCACGGCCGGTCAGTTCCTCGCGCAGCGATGACGGCAGTGCCGCCCCGGAGACGAGGCCACGCCTCAGGCATGAGATGTCCTGGCCGGATTTCTGCGCCGTATCGAGCAGAACCTTCAGAAAATCTGGCGTTCCCACATAGGCGCTCGGGCGCAGCCGAGCGATCGCCGCGACCTGCTGTTCGGTGTTGCCGACACCGCCGGGGATAACCGCGCAACCGAGCGCATGCGCCCCGGCCTCGAGAATCCAAGCGCCCGGCGTGAGATGATAGGAAAAAGCGTTGTGCAAGATGTCGCCTCTGCGAACGCCGGCCGCAAACAGCGCGCGCGCAGCGCCGCCGTTATCCTCGCCGTATCCTTCGAGTTCAAAAATGGGGCCCGGCGACACCATCAGACGCTTGGCCTGGCTTGGCGAAATCACGTTGAAGCCGCCGAGCGGCGGCGTCGCGCCCTGTAGCGCCGGCAGGTCGGATTTACGTAACAGCGGCAGCTTCGCCAGCGCGGCTCGACTGACCACCGCGCGGGGCTCGATGCCGGCGAGGTGCGCCGCCCAGCCCGATGCGCGGAGCGCATTGGCGATCGCGTCCGGAAGCCGGGCAAACTGCTCGCGCTCGCGCTGCGCCGGATCGCGCGTCTCGAGAGCGTCAAAGTGATCGGACATGTCTTAACTCGTGACGTCGCACTGCCGCGGAAATGACTTAAGCGAGCCAGCGCTTGCGTCGCTTGTAGTGCTTCACGTCGCGGAATGACTTGCGCTTGCCCTCGGCGATGCCGAGGTAGAATTCCTTCACGTCGGCATTCTCTGACAACGCCGTGGCTTCGCCGTCCATCACGACCCGACCGTTTTCCAGAATGTAGCCATGCTGGGCGTATTTGAGTGCCATGTAGGTGTTCTGCTCGGCCAGCAGAAATGAGACGCCCTCGTTCTGGTTGAGGCTTTTCACGATTTCGAAGATTTCCTCGACCACCTGCGGAGCGAGCCCCATCGACGGCTCATCGAGCAGAATCATCTTGGGTCGCGACATCAGCGCACGACCGATGGCGCACATCTGCTGTTCACCACCCGACGTGTAGCCGGCGACCGCGTTGCTGCGCGCCTTGATCCGCGGAAAGTAGGAATAAACCCGCTCCAAATCGTCGCGGACCGCGGCCGCGCCGTCGCGACGTGTGAAAGCGCCGGTCAGCAGGTTCTCCTCGATCGTGAGATGCGCAAAACAATGGCGCCCTTCCATCACCTGGATGCAGCCGCGCCGCACCAGTTCGTTGGGCGACAGCGCCTCGACTTGCGCTCCGTCGAACACGATCGCCCCCTTGGTGACCTCGCCGCGTTCGGCATTAAGCAGGTTTGAGATCGCTTTGAGCGTTGTGGTCTTGCCGGCCCCGTTGGCTCCGAGCAACGCCACGATGCGACCGCGCGGAACCTCGAGCGACACGCCTTTGAGGACCAGGATCACATGGTCGTACACGACCTCGATGTTGTTGAGCGAGAGAATGACGTCCGCGGCCGAAGCCGGGAGCGCAGCCTGGGATTGCGCGATCGGGGCCATGACCTTCCTTAGGTCACCTCTCCCCGCGAACGGGGAGAGGTGGCGGTTGTGCGGTTACGACGACTTGTCGCAGGCCTCGGTGCGCTTCGGCCAAGGCTGATTCTTGGTCACATAATCCTTGGCGGCGGCGTCGAGCAGCGGTTGCACCTTGTCCTTCATCGGCGTGATCCAGTCGGAAGTCTTGACCCATTTGGTGCCGTCCCACTGCTGCACATAGGCCGCATGGTGGCCGTTGTGATCCGTGCAGCTTACGTCAATCGGGCCCGCAAAGCCGTCGAGCCCGAGTTCCTTCCAGCGCGCCGCCGAGATTTTCAGAGACTCGAACCCGCGACGGACGTCGTCGGCATTGACGACCTTCTTGCCGGTGAGTTGCTGGGCGTTGCGGATCGCTTCGGCGACGATCGCGGAGTTCATGACGCCGCGGTTGTAGAAGTTTTCGCCGACCTTGTGTTTCAGGGTCTGGCCCTTGCCCTTTTCGATGACGTATTTGATGATGTCCTGCATGGCCGGATAGCTGGCGCCGACGCCGTTGAAGTTGAGCGACAGGTAGCCCTTGCCGCCGGCCGCGGCCGGGCGCGCGTCGTCCTCGCTGCCCGACCACCAGATGCCGATGAAGTGATCCATCGGGTAATTGATCTTGGCGGCTTCCTGCACCGCGGCGGGATTCATCGCGCCCCAGCCCCACATGATCATCCAGGCCGGGCGATCACGGCGTACGTTGAGCCAAAGGCCGGACTGGTTCTGCATGTCCGCAGGCGGCACCGGATATTTCTTGACCTCAAAACCGTAGTCCTTGGCCAGCTGGTCAAGCAGCGGAATCGGCTCGAGCCCGTACCCGCCGTCAAAGTAGACGTAGCCGATCGTTTTGCCCTTGAGTTTGTCGAACCCGCCTTCCTTCTCGGCGATGTATTTGATGATCATGGAGAGCCCGTCCCAATACGTCGCGGGCGGGTTGAAGATCCATGGAAAGTCCTGGCCCTGCGCCGAGGCCGACAGGCCGTAGGCCATCGACAACACCGGGATGTGATCGACCGACGCCTTTGGGATCAGTGCCAGCGTAATGCCGGTCGAGTACGGGTTGACGACGACCGGCTTCTTGTTCTTGAGCGCTTCGTAGCACTCGACGCCCTTTTCGTTCTTGTAGCCGGTTTCGCATTCCTCGACCGCGATCTTGACGCCGCCGATACCGCCATCGCGCTCGTTCAGCATGTCGAGATAGTCGTGCATACCGTTGGCGATCGGGATGCCGGAGTTCGCGAACGGACCGGTGCGGTAGGTCAGCAGCGGAACGAAAATGGTGTCCTCGGCCAGCGCCTGCGATGCCACGACGGGGGCACCCACCAGGCACGCGACCGACGCACCGAAAATGAGATTCCGTATGCACATTCCGTTTCTCCCTCTATGGGCCGGCACTTGATGCCGGCAGCTACTTTTTGCCCGGGTCGCGCCGGGACGCGGTTTATACCCCAAGTCTGCACCCTCAATACGGGAAAGGCCACACTCGTAATTTCTGTTTTCCGATCTGCCAGAGCCGGGCGAGCCCGGCGGGTTCGACGATCAGAAAGAAGATGATCAGCACTCCAACCGTCATGAAGGTGATGTGCTCGACCGTCGCGGCGGTGATCGACAGTCCGAACACGCCCGGGGCGTTGCGTAGCACGATCGGAAGTCCCCAGATGAAAATGGCGCCGAAGAACGAGCCGGTCAGGCTGCCGAGCCCGCCGATGATGACCATGAACAACACCAGAAAGGACTGATTGATGTTGAAGCTTTCGGATTCGGCGGCTCCGAGCCAGAGGAACGCCAGCATGGCGCCGGCGACGCCGCAATAGAACGAGGAGACCGCGAACGCGAGCAGCTTGGTGCGGTAGAGCTTGATCCCGATGAGCTCGGCCGCGATGTCCATGTCACGGACCGCCATCCACATGCGGCCGATGCGGCCGTGCACCAGGTTGGAGGCGAGCCAGGTCATGACGACGACGATCGTCAGCACCACGAGATAGCGGGTGACCGGCGTCGCCGTCGGTCCGGTGACCGGCACTCCAAGGAAGGTCCTGGTCGGCACCTCGATCGATGCCGAGATGTTGTAGTTGTAAAGCCAGGGCACGCGAATGAAGCACCACGACAGAAAAAACTGCGCCGCGAGCGTCGCGACCGCAAGGTAGAAGCCCTTGATGCGCAACGACGGCAAGCCGAACAGCACGCCGACCCCGGCCGCCACAAAGCCCGACGCAATGACCCAGATCAGGATGTTGACGCCCGGGAACAGCGTCGCGAGCTTGTAACAAGCGAAGGCCCCAACCCCCATGAACGCACCGGTCCCGAGCGACAGGAGCCCGGTGTAGCCAACCAGCAGGTTGAGGCCGATAGCCGCCAGCCCCATCACCAGAAACGGGATCATCATCGCCTGCAACAGAAAATCGTTGCCGGCCACCGGGATCACCACAAAGGCGACCAGCAGGATCGCCGCGAGGCCGATGCGATCCTGCAAAATCGGGAACACCGCCTCGTCGGCAGCGTAGCTCGTCTTGTATTGCCCGGCCTCGCGATAGAGCATGTTTTCAAATCCGTTCGATGATCCGTTCGCCGAACAGGCCTTGCGGGCGGAACAGCAGGAAAATCAGCGCAATCACGTAGGCGAGCCAGCTTTCGATGCCGCTGCCCAGCAGCGGTCCCCAATAGAACTCGCCCAATTTCTCGCCGATCCCGATGATGACGCCGCCGATGATGGCGCCGGGGATCGACGTGAAGCCGCCCAGGATCAGCACCGGGAGCGCCTTGAGCGCAATGATCTCGAGCGCGAACGATACGTTCGAGCGCGCGCCCCACATGATGCCGGTGGCGAGCGCCACGATCCCGGCGGCGAACCACACCACCACCCAGATCTGCTCGAGCGAGATGCCGACCGACAGCGCCGCCTTGTGGCTGTCCGCGACCGCACGCAGCGCACGGCCGATGCGTGTCTTCTGGAAGAAGACGGCGAGCCCCGCAACCATGATGGATGCGATGATCGCAGCTGCGATGTCGATCTTCTGCAGCGACACGAAGCCCCCGAGCATTTTTACGTCGATCGCGCCGCGCGGCAGGTAGAGCGCGTCCGTGATCATCACCTTGGGATCGCCGCCGAAGATCATCTCGCCGAGCCCGATCAGGATATAGGTGAGCCCGAAGGTCGCCATGAACAAAATGATGTCGGGCTGGTTGACCAGCGGCCGCAACATCAGTCGCTCGACCACGAACGCCAGCCCCAGCATGACCGCGATGGTCAGCCCGAGCGCGACGAACGCCGGCACCCCGCGATCATAGAGGCCGACCAGGGTGAGCGCAGCAAACACCACCATAATGCCCTGCGCGAAGTTGAACACGCCCGACGCCTTGAAAATCAGCACGAAACCGAGCGCGATCAACGCATAGAGGACGCCCGCGACGAGCCCCTCCCAAAGCGTCTGCACCAGCAGATCCGGTGCCGTGCCCATCTGCACGAACGGGTCGATGAAGATCTGGTAGAGCATGTTCACGCCACCGGCTCCGGCATCATCATCTCAATGCGCCACGCCCAGGTAGGCGTCGATCACGGCCTGATCGCGCTTGACCTGCTCGGGCGTGCCGTCGGCGATCTTGCGGCCGTAGTCGAGAACCACCACTCGATCCGACAGGTCCATGACCACGCCCATGTCGTGCTCGATCAACGCGATGGTCGTGCCGAACTGATTGTTGACGTCCAGAATGAAGCGGGACATGTCCTCCTTCTCCTCGAGATTCATGCCCGCCATCGGCTCGTCGAGCAGCAGCAGATCGGGCTCCATGGCGAGCGCACGCCCAAGCTCGACGCGCTTCTGCAACCCATACGGCAGCCGCCCGACCTGGACCTTGCGGATGTGCGCGATCTCCAGGAAATCAATGATTTCCTCGACCCGGCGCCGGTGGGCGACCTCTTCGTTGAGCGCCGGCCCGTAACGCAGGAGCTGGCAGAAGAAATTCGCGTGCATCGCCAGCGAGCGGCCGGCCATGATGTTGTCCAGCGCGGTCATGCCGCGAAACAGCGCGACGTTCTGGAACGTGCGGGCGATCCCTCCGCGCGCCGCCTCGTAGGGACGCATCTTCGCGCGCAGCCTGCCTTTGAATGCGATGCGGCCATGCTGCGGCTGATAGAAACCATTGATCACATTGAGCATGGAGGTCTTGCCGGCACCATTCGGCCCGATGATGGCGCGGATCTCGCCCTTGCGGATGTCGAAGGAAACATCGCGCAGCGCTTTAACTCCGCCGAAGGCGAGCGACACGTTCTCGATCGACAGGATCGCTTCGCCCGCGGCGACATCGACCTGTCCGCGCGCCCTCATATGCGCCTCTGCAGGCCGGCCGAACGTGATCGCCGTGCCCTCATGCGGCCTTCTCCATGGCGATCGGGGGACCGGCGTCGCGGATCGCGACCCGCGCATTAATGATGCCCTTGCGGCCGTCTTCGAACGTGACTTCCGTTGCGATCGTGGCCTGGGTGGAGCCGTCATACAGCGCGCGCACAAACGGCGCGTAGCGTTCGCCAATCAGACCGCGGCGCACCTTCATGGTGCGGGTCAACTCGCCGTCGTCGGCGTCAAGTTCCTTGGGCAAAATCAGGAAGCGCCGGATCTGCGCGCCGGCCAGGGCGCGGTCGGCGGCGAGCGAGCGGTTGACCTCGCGCACATGCGCCGCGAGCATGTCGTAGACCAGCGGGTGGGCGGCAAGCTCTTGATAGTTGCCGAAGACGACGTTGTTGCGCTCCGCCCAGCTCCCAACCGCCACCAGATCGATATTGAGCATGACGGTGACGAAGTCGCGCTTGTCCCCGAACGCCACTGCTTCCTTGATATTGGGATAAAACTTGAGTTTGTTCTCGATGTATTTGGGCGCGAACAGCGTGCCGTTGTTGAGCCGCCCCACATCTTTGGCGCGGTCGATGATCCGCAAGTGACCGGTGCGCTCGTCAATGAGCCCGGCATCGCCGGTGCGAACCCAGCCGTCCTCGGTCTTGGTCTCGCTGGTCTTTTCCGGATCCTTGAAGTAGCCGACGAACACGCCCGGGGACTTGAACTGCACTTCTCCCGAGTCCGCTATCCTCACCTCGACATCGATGTTGGGTTTGCCGACGGTGTCGGCGTAGATCTCGCCATCGGGCTGGGCCGTGATGTAGACCGATGCTTCGGTCTGGCCATAGAGCTGCTTGAGGTTGATGCCGAGCGACCGGTAGAACCGAAAGATCTCCGGCCCGATCGCTTCGCCCGCCGTATAGGCCACGCGAATGCGCCCGAGGCCGTAACGATTCTTGAGGGGGCCGTAGACGAGAACTTCGCCGAGCCCATAGAGCACGCGCGCCGAGAGCGGAACCTTCTCGCGATTGAGGATTTTCTCGCCCCAGCGACGCGCGACGCCGATGAAATAATCAAACATGCGGCGCTTCAAGGCGCCCGCGTCCGCCATCCGCACCATCGTGAGCGTCAGCAGATTCTCGTAGATGCGCGGCGGGGCGAACGCATAGGTAGTGCCGATCTCGCGCCGGTCCTCCACTACGGTCTCCGGCGTCTCCGGGCAATTCACACAAAAACCGGCCGTGTAGGATTGCGCATAGGAGAATACGTGATCGCCGATCCAGGCGAGCGGCAGATAGGCGATGACCTCCTCGTCCCGGCCGAGGTGATCGTAGAGGTTGCCGTTGCGCGCCGAGACAATCAGGTTGTCGAACGTCAGCATGACGCCCTTCGGGCGGCCGGTGGTGCCCGAGGTGTAGAGAATGACGGCGAGATCGGAGCCCTGCCCGCCCGCGACGGCAGCCTGCCAGGCCGCCAAGGCCGCGGGGTCGTCCGCCAGTCTGGCGCGGCCGCGCTGCTGAATCTCGGTGATCCATTGCAGCCGGCCGTGGTCGTAGCCGCGCAACCCGCGCGGCTCGTCGTAGATGATGTGCGTGAGCCGGCTCAGCCGATCGGCGATCGAGATGATCTTGTCGACCTGCTCCTGGTCTTCGGCGACCGCGATGGTGACTTCGGCGTGCTCGAGCACGTAAGCCATCTCGTCGGCGACCGAGTCGGCGTAGATCGGCACCGGCACCCCACCAAGCGCCTGAACGGCGCACATCGCCCAGTAAAGCCGCGGCCGATTGGTGCCGACGATCGCAACCTTATCCCCGCGCGCGAGGCCAAGTTCGGCAATGCCTGCCGAAAACGCGCGCACTTCCTCCAATACCGCGTCCCATGTCCAGGTCTGCCAGATGCCGAGATCCTTGTGCCGCATGGCGGGTCGGCCACGCAGTGTTTCAGCGTTGCGGATCAATAGCTTAGGAAAGGTATCCACGACCTCGGCAGGCGTGTCGGCGCGCGCGGCCAGTTGCATGCCGCCTCCTCCCTCGACGCGCGAACGGCCCGCGCGCAGTTACGTCCCGCTCTGTCCACCCGTTTTCCGGGCCTTGCAGCAATTTGAAAACACCGCCCGAACAGGGTCAAGTCGGGCCGATCTCAACATAAAGTTTCATTGCACCAAACCGCTGCGACCGACGGCAGACCAAGACATCGAGCGCGGGCGTTGAGCGCGGGTGTCGCTATTCGGCGGCCTTGAGCAGAGGCGCCGGACTGGCGCGGAACTGCTCGAGCAGGGCGCCCTCGTCAGCCTTGGCCGTCTTGAGGTGGCGCATTTTCACGTGGCCAAACCCGCGGATCTTGTCCGGGATCGCCGCAAGCCCCACGGCCAAATGGTGGTTTTCGGGCGTCAGCCGGGCAAAGATTTCCTCAAGCAGCGCCTCGTACTCGCGCCTGAGCGACCGCTCGATCTTGCGCTCGGCGGTGTAGCCGAAGGGATCGAACGCAGTGCCGCGCAGGAATTTGAACTGCGCGAGAACGCGGAAGACCGGGAAGATCCACGGCCCGAATGTCATCTTCCGCGGCACGCCGGTGATCTTGTCCCGGCGCGCGAGCAGCGGCGGCGCTAGATGGACGTGGTAGCGCAGATGCTCACCGCCGAGGTCGTTGCGGATCTGCCGTTCGAACGAGGGATCCGCATAGAGCCGGGCCACCTCATATTCGTCCTTATAGGCCATGAGTTTGAACAGATAACGTGCAACCGCGTCAGCGAAGCCGGTCTTACCGGGGGCCTTGGCGATCTCGATCGCCCTTGCACGCTCGACGAGCGCTCGGTAGCGGGCCGCGTAGGCGCGGTTCTGATAATCCGTGAGGAACGCGACCCGGCGCTCCACGACTTCCTCGAATGATTGCGACAGCTTGCGTGCCGGATCGACCGCCTCCGGTCGCGGCACATTTGCTTCCACGGCCTTGAGGTCGGCCGCCGCGCGCCGTCCCCAGCGAAATGCGGCGACGTTCATCGCCACCGCCTCGCCGTTGAGTTCGAGCGCCTGCTCGATCGCGGCCGCCGAGAGCGGCAACGCGCCGAGTTGGTAGGCGTAGCCGACCAGAAACATATTGGCGCCGATCGATTGGCCGAGCAGCGCGATCGCAATCCGGGATGCGTCGATGAAGTGTGTTCGCTCGCGGCCGGCCGCGCCGATGATGGCGCGCTTGAGCCGTTCGGTCGGCAGTGCGAACTCGGTATTGCGGGTGAAATCGCCCGGCAGCACTTCTGCGGTATTGATGACCATCGTGGTGCGGCCCAAGGTCGCCGCGGCGAGAACTTTCTTGTTGCCGGCCACCACGATGTCGCCGCCGATCACAAGATCGGCGTCGCGGGCGGCAACCCGGATGGCGTGAATATCGTCCGGCTTGTGGGCGAGGCGGATATGGCTTTGCACGGCGCCGCCTTTTTGCGCGAGCCCGGCCATGTCGAGGACGCCGACGCCCTTGCCTTCGAGGTGCGCCGCCATGCCGAGGATGGCGCCGACCGTGACTATGCCGGTGCCGCCAATGCCGGTGACGACGATACCGTAGGTCTGGCCGAGCGGCGGCAGGACCGGATCGGGCGGCAGCGGCAACTCGGCAACCGGAGCCGCGGCCGCAGGCTTTTTCAGGGTTGCACCTTCGATCGTCACGAACGACGGGCAGAACCCCTTCACGCAGGAAAAGTCCTTGTTGCAATTGGACTGATCGATGGTGCGCTTGCGCCCAAACTCGGTTTCCAGCGGCTGCACCGAGACGCAGTTCGACTGCACGCCGCAATCGCCGCAGCCTTCGCACACGAGTTCGTTGATGACGACGCGCTTGTCGGGATCGGGATATTGGCCGCGCTTGCGGCGCCGGCGCTTCTCCGCCGCGCAGGTCTGATCGTAGATCAGCACCGTGCAGCCGGGGATCGCGGCGAGCTCGCGCTGCACGGTGTCGAGATCTTCCCGGTCGTGGATGGCCATCCCGGCCGGCCAATGCGTTTTGCTGGAATAGCGCCAGCGCTCGTTGGTGACGAGCACGACGCGCGTGGCGCCCTCCGCGGTCACCTGGCGGGCAATCTGATCGACGGTGAGGCCGCCGTCGTTCTTCTGGCCGCCGGTCATGGCGACCGCGTCGTTATAGAGAATCTTGTAGGTGATGTTGACACCCGCCGCGATCGCGGCCCGGATCGCCAGGTAGCCCGAGTGGTTGTAGGTGCCGTCACCGAGATTCTGAAAAACGTGCGCGCGCTTGGAAAACGGCGCCTCGCCGATCCAGTTCGCGCCCTCGCCGCCCATCTGGGTAAATCCGAGGGTGTTGCGGTCCATCCACTGCGCCATGAAATGGCAACCGATGCCCGCGTAGGCCCGCATGCCCTCGGGGACGACGGTCGAGGTGTTATGGGGACAGCCGGAACAGAAGTAGGGCTGCCGAACGGCGACGTCCTGCGCCTGCGTGAGCGCGAGCTGGGCATCCTTGAGCCGGGCGATGCGACCGGCGAGGTCGTCGTTGTGAACGTATTTCAACAAGCGTTCGCCGATGCAGATTGCAACGTCGTTGGGATCGAGTGCGGCCTTGACCGGGAACAGCCAGTTGCCTTGTTCGTCCTTCTTGCCGATGCAGGTCGGCTGGTTGGCGCTGCCGTAGAGTTCCTCGCGGACCTGGACTTCGATCAGCGAGCGCTTCTCTTCGACCACGATGATGAGGTCGAGTCCTTGCGCGAACTCCTGCAGCTCGCGCCGGCTGATCGGCCAGGGACAGGCGATCTTGTGGATGCGCAGGCCGTAGTCGTTGCACTTGACCTCGTCGAGGCCAAGCTCGTCGAGCGCCTGGCGCACGTCCAGATAGCTCTTGCCGACGGTGATGACCCCGATCTTGGGCGTGCGGCCGCCCGAGGTGATCACTCGGTTGAGCTTGTTGGCGCGCACGAATTCCAGCATGGCGTCGCGCTTGTAGTCGTGCAGCCGTGCTTCCATCCCGAGGATCGTGTCGCGCAGCCTGATGTTCAGCCCACCCTCGGGCATCACAAAGTCAGCCGGCGTCACGATATCGAGCCGTTCCGGGTGGCCTTCAATCACCGCGGTCGATTCGATCGTCTCGTGCATGCACTTGAGACCGACCCAGGTGCCGCAAAACCGCGACATCGCCCAGCCGTAGAGCCCGTAGTCGATGATTTCCTGCACCCCGGCCGGGTTGAGGATCGGAATCATAACGTCGACGAAATTGAATTCGGATTGATGCGCCGTGGTCGAGGATTCGGCGGTATGGTCGTCGCCCATGAGGGCGAGAACACCGCCATGCTTTGACGTCCCGGCGAAGTTGGCGTGGCGGAACACGTCGCCGGAACGGTCGACGCCCGGCCCCTTGCCGTACCAGATTCCAAACACCCCATCGAACTTGCCCTCGCCGCGCAATTCGGCCTGCTGTGAGCCCCACAGTGCGGTGGCCGCAAGATCCTCGTTGAGGCCTGGCTGGAACAGAATGTCGTTGGGCTTGAGTACGCTCTCGGCGCGCTGAAACTGATAGTCGAGCCCGCCCAGCGGAGAGCCGCGGTAACCGGTGATATAGCCCGCGGTGTTGAGCCCGGCGCGACGATCGCGCTCCTTCTGGACCAGGCACATCCGCACCAGCGCCTGATAGCCGGTGACGAAGATGCGGTCCTGGGTGAGATCGTACTTGTCGGCGAGAGTGACTTTCTTGAGCGCCATCGCTCGGGTCTCCGCGGAATCACGAAGTGCGTCGGTTCGTTATATAGCGGTCGCAGCGAATGGTCGGAAGGGCCGCGCTCCGGCTCCCCATGGTGCGATTTCGTTCCGCGGCCGCAGGTGGCAACGAAATTGCCGCGGTGGTCGGCGGCACGAAATTTGGCGCACCGCGGCGCAAAAAAAGCATCACGCGCGCAGCACCTCGGCAACCTTGCGTGCAAGCTGGTCGAGCGTGAACGGCTTGGTGATGAGGCTGACGCCGGCCTCGATGGTCCCGTTGTGCACGACGGCGTCGCGGGTATAGCCGGTGGTGAACAGAACCCTGACGTCCGGACGACGTTGCCGAACCTCGTCCGATAGCCGCCGGCCGTTCATTTCCGGCATGACAACGTCGGTGAACAGCAGTCCGATCTCGGGGTGCGCGTCCACGGCCTTGAGGGCATCGGCCGCGCAGGCGGCGTCAAACACCTTGTAGCCGAGCTCGCGCAGCGCGGCGACCGCGTGGGCGCGCACCGCCTCCTCGTCTTCCACCACCAGCACGGTGACGCTTCCATCGCCCGTCGGCATCGGCGAGCTTTCATCCTCGGCGAGTTTTGGGGCGGCGTCGCCGACGAAGCGGGGAAGGTAGATTCTGACCGTCGTGCCCTTCCCAACCTCGCTCTCGATCGCCACGTGCCCGCCGGATTGCCGCACGAAGCCGTAGACTTGACTGAGCCCGAGCCCGGTGCCGGCGCCGCTTTGCTTGGTGGTGAAGAATGGGTCGAACGCCTTCTCGATCACCTCCGGGAGCATGCCGCTGCCGGTGTCAAGGATGGCGATGACCACATAGTCGCCTGGCTTCAACCCGGCCCGACTGGCCTGCGGCTCGTCCAGCACGACATTGGCGGTCTCGACGGTGAGCCGTCCGCCGTCCGACATGGCGTCGCGGGCGTTGACGGCGAGGTTGAGCACCGCGTTCTCGAGCTGGTTGCGATCGGCATGGGCCTTCCACAAGCCGTCGGCCGGAACAGTGTCGAGCCGGATCGTTTCGCCGAGGCTGCGCCGCAACAGCTCCGACATGTCGGTCACCAACTTGTTGGCGTCGAGCTCCGCGGGCGCGAGCGGTTGCTGGCGCGAGAACGCAAGCAACTGCTGGATCAGCGCGGCAGCGCGCCGGCCACCCTCCTGGGCGCTCGCGAGATATTTTTCGATTCTGACGTCATTCTTGGCGAGGCGCCGCACTGCGAGATCGAGGCTGCCGATGATGATGGCAAGCATGTTGTTGAAATCGTGTGCGATGCCGCCCGTCAGCTGACCGATCGCCTCCATCTTGCGGGCTTGGCGCAACGCCTCTTCGGTGTCCGACCGCCGCTTCATTTCCGCGGCGAGTTCGCGGGTGCGCTCGAACACGCGGTTCTCCAGCGTCTCCGAGATCTCGCGCAATTCCTGTTCGGCCTGATCGCGCTCGCGTTCGCGTTGGCGCAACTTGTCGGACGCGTCCGCCAGCGCGAGACCGACCGCGTTGACCTCGCCTACCGCAAGCGGGCGCGCAACAACCGGCTGCCCGTGGCCGAGCGTCGCCGCCTGGGCGGCAAGGGTCTGCACTGAGCCGGCCATCCGGTTGCCGATCGCGTAGGCGAGCAGCACCGCGAGCAGGGTCAACAGCGACGCGACCGCGGCAAGCGTCCACAACGCCCGATGCAGGCTCGCGCGCGAGGCCCGATCGGGCACGCTTGTCAGAACGGTCCAACCGGACAGGTAGGAACGTGCGTAGGCGACGCTCACGTCGTCGCCGGCGACGTTGGTGGCGCGGAAATTGCCCTCGTTGCCGCGCATCTGGTCGAGGAAAGAGTCCGGTCCGCGGCGCCCGACGAAATCGGCGTGGCTTTCGCTGCGTGCCAGGAACATGCCGGCTTTATCGAAAATTCCGGCGATGTGTCCTGGATCGAGGCCCTGCTTGAGCAGTTCGGCGAGCCGCTCGGGCGGCATGCTGAGACTGAGGAAATGCGTCAGCTGGCCGTTTTGAAGGATCGCAGCCGTGATGTTGTAGACCGGCTCGCGCGCCACGCTCCCGATGACGATGCCGCTGACCACCGGCCGTTTGCCCTCGCCCACTTCGCGGTCGGTCGGGAGTTGCTCATCCGGCAGCGCTGTCCCAAACGGAACCCGCGTGTTGACGAGGTGGCGGCCGGCCGCATCGCGCAACATCACGTGAGCGCCCACGTAGTCGCGAACTTGCGTGGCCTGCTGGTAGAAGGTCTCATGATCGCCGACCGAAAGTGAGCGCGACAGGGCCAGCGTCTGCAACGTTGCCTGCAGGCCGGCAAGATCCCGATCGACCGTCAGCGCCAGCTGATGCGCGTTGTTGAGCAGATCCTGATTGATGCGCGCCACTTCCGAGTTGTAGTAGCGCTGGAGCAAAATGGCGGCGAACAGCGCGCCCGGGATTGCCACCGAGAACACCAGCAACAGCAGATAGCCGCGCATGGACAGGCTGCGCAGCCGTGTACGGACCTCGACCAAAAACGACCCCCGAGACCGGTTTCCCGAAAAGCCAACGGAGACAGGATATATAGTGTTGGCCACGATGAGTCATTTGCGGGGAGGAAAAACACCATGGCCGCCTTATCGAGGGCGTGCGGCCGCGTTTTGCTTGCCGGCACCGGAGTATTGCCGATGAGCGCGCCGGTGGCTGCGCAGCAGCACGATCCATTCTATTGGCTAGGCGAAATCAACAAGGCCTCGGCGGTCATGGTGGTGGAACGCGGGATCGTGCCGCCGGCGCTCGGCGGCAAGATCGCCGTTGCGATCCGGCGCGTGCTCGGCGAGGGCGAGCGCCCGGGCGCCGTTCGCTCGGGCAACTACCTCATCGTCGAGGACGCGTTGATCAAGCTTGGCGGGCCGGACGTGACCCGGCTGCACTCGGGTCGCAGCCGCCAGGACATCGGCGCGACCGTGCAGCGCCTTGCCATGCGCGAGGACTTGCTGACCACATTCGACAAACTCAAAGCGGCGCGGGCTGCGCTAATCGCCATCGCGCAGAAATCGCCGAACGCAATCGTGCCGGCCTACACCTGGGGGGTGCAAGCGCAACCGGTCACGCTTGGGCACTATCTCGGCGCCTACGCGTCCGCGCTCGAGCGCGACGCCGAGCGGCTGCGTCAAACCTACGCGCGAGTGAACCTGTCGCCATTGGGGGCGGCCGCGCTCGGGACGTCGAGCTTTCCGGTCGACCGGCCGCGGCTCGCGGACCTGCTTGGTTTCGACGGCGTGGTCGAGAACTCGCTTGACGCCAACCAGATTTCGCCGATCGACACCGGCGCGGAGGCGGTCGGCATCGCGAGCGTTAGTGCGCTCACCATCGGCACGTTCATCGCCGATGTGACCCAGCAATACGCGCAGAACAAACCTTGGCTGCTGCTCGCCGAAGGCGCGTTGACCGGGACCAGCAGCATCATGCCGCAGAAGCGCAATCCGTCCGGCCTGGTGTTTTTGCGCGCGCAGGCGAGCATCGTGATCGGCCACGCCCAGACATTCCTGCTTACGGCGCACAACGTCGCGGCCGGCATGAGCGACTACAAGCCGTTCATTAATCCAAAGCAGGGCAACCAGCCGAACAATGTGATGCGCGAGTTGGCCGATCTGTTCGAGGGCTTCGCCGGCGTGTTGCAAACCCTGGTGTTCGACGAAGAGCGGGCGCTCGCCGAGGTCAACGCCGACTATTCGACGACGACCGAGCTCGCCGACACGCTCCAGCGCGAAGCCGACATCCCGTTCCGGGTCGGGCATCACTTCGCATCCGATCTGGTGAACTTCGGTCGCGCCGGCGGGTTGAAGCCGGCCGATATTCCTTATGCGCAGGCCCAGCGCATCTACGCCGAGGTAGCCGCTCGTTTCGGGCTTGCCGATCCGCGATTGCCGCTGAGCGAGGCCGCATTCCGCCGCGCGCTCACGGCCGAAAACATGGTGGCGGCCAGCCAGGGCCTGGGCGGCCCGCAGCCGGCCGAGGTCGCCCGCATGCTGGCGGGCCACGACATGCGCCTGAAGGCCGATGGCGACTGGCTTGCCGCGACCCGCGGCAAATTACAGGAGGCGTCGCGCCGGCTCGATACCGCGTTTGCTGGTTTGCAGGGCGGGAATTAGATCCGGTGGATAAAACGTCGGATCGCGGACTGGCGAGGACTGCCGATCGTACAAACCTGAGAGCTGACCGAGGATAACGTCATGGCCAATTTCACGCCGGTCTCGTCCGCCATCGGCGGCGCGCTGATCGGGCTTTCGGCGGCGCTTCTGATGCTGCTGTCCGGGCGCATCGCCGGTATCTCGGGAATCCTGGGCGAATCGCTGAACGCGGGCACCGACAGGGGCTGGCGCCTCGCCTTCCTGGCCGGCCTCGTTGCCGCGCCGCTGCTCGCGACCATTGTGGGGTACGCGGTGCCATCCCCGCAGATGCCCGGCAGCTGGGGCGTCATCGTTTTGGGGGGCCTGCTGGTCGGCTTGGGCACCCGGCTTGGGACCGGATGCACGTCAGGTCACGGTATCTGCGGCATTGCGCGGTTGTCCCCGCGCTCGCTGGCCGCGACCGCGCTCTTCATGGCAGCAGCCATCATCGTAGTCTTCATCACCCGGCACGTGCTCGGAGGGTAGCATGCGCGACACGCTCGTCGGACTTCTCTGCGGTCTCATCTTTGGTTTCGGGCTGCTGATCTCGGGCATGATGCAGCCCACCAAGGTGCTGGGCTTTCTCGATCTTTTCGGTGGCGCCTGGGATCCGAGCCTCGCCGTCGTGATGGCAGCGGCGCTCGTGGTGGCGTCGGTTGGGTATGCCCTCACCCGCCAGCGCGGGCAGCCGCTCTGGGCCGCCCGAGCAAGCTGGCCGACCGCCCGCCAGATCGACCGACCCCTGGCGGCGGGCGCAATCCTGTTCGGGACCGGCTGGGGACTGGTGGGTCTGTGTCCAGGACCGGCGATTGAGAACCTCGCAACCGGCTCGGCCCGTGTGGTGGCCTTTGTGGTCGCAATGGTCGCCGGCATGCTGTTGCAGCGCGCTTGGCAACAACGGATTCAGACGCAGGCAGCGATACTTGCCACCGCGCCGGACGGTTGAGACGCCGTATCGCGTGGGCGCGCCATTGCACTGCAGCGCGGTTTTGTCTTGATTAAGTCTATAAAAAGCCATACTGTAAAACGAGGTCCGCAGAGATATACCCCCACCCCATCTCTCTACGGGCCACCCTCAGCCCCGCCGCGGTCCCCCACCCGGCGGGGTTCAAGTTTTCTGAGATTAATCGGCCCTAACCCTCGCCCATGGCGTGACGAACGTTGTCCGGCCGAGGCCGATGGCGCCTGCCTCGCTCGCCCCGCATCAGTCCTCCGGCACCAGCCAGAGCTCGCTGTCGGCGGCCGCGTGCCGCAGCTTGCGCAGTTCCTGATATTCGGGCGAATCCCAATAGGCGCGCGCCCGTGCAAGGTCCGGAAACTGGATGACGATGAGGCGCCGGCCGTCGTAGGTCCCCTCCAGCGCCTCGACCCGGTTGGTGCGCACCGGATAGGTCGCCCCGTAGGTCTTGGCGAGCGCGATCGAGCGCGCCGCGTAGTCCTTCATGCGTTCAGGATCTTTGACGTCGACGCGCGAGATGATGTAGGCGGCCATCGATCCTCCGACCTACGCCCTCGGTCCCGATTAGGTCATCCGCATCGGAATCGCGCCGATAAAATCGCGCTTGCCGATATCGACCCCGCAGTGGCGCAGGATGGCGTGCGCCGCAGTGCGATGGAAATGGAAATTCGGCAGCACGAAATGATCGAGGTAGTCGGCGCCGGCCATATGGCCTTTGTTGGTGGGGCCGAGCGGGAACGTGATTTCGCGATCGATCGACGCATCGATCTTGCTCTTGTCCAGCGTCTTGAGGAACGCGATGGTATCGGCAATACGCGTCTTGAGTTGATCGATCGTCGTCTCGTTGTCGTCGTATCGGGGCGGCTCCACGCCGGCGAGGCGGGCGGCCCCGTTCTTGGCTTGGTCCGCCGCGACCTGGACCTGGCGCACCAGCGGAAACATGTCGGGCGCGAGTCTGGTGTTCAACAAAACCCCCGGGTCGACGTTCTTGGCCGCCGCAAAGGCCTGTGCCTTGTCGAGCGCCGTCGACAGGGCGGCGAGGCCGATTTCAAAGACGGGCAGAGACGCTTGCGACATCGAGAATGGCATGACGGGCTTCCTAAGAATGCATGGACGGTGCAGTTTGCGGGCGGGGAAAATGCACCCATGTACCGCCCGGTTCAACCGTCTCCTTTCAGCAATTCAAGATTTCCGCGGCTTGCAATATCGGCGTGACCGTGCTGGACAGCATTGAACCTTGACGGAGCTGACAAGTATGTCCGTATCGCCTTCCCTCGTCACGCCGGAACGGGATCCGGCCGAGCGTGCACCGCGCCGCGTGCGCCACGAACCGCGCCGCCGCGTGCTCGAGGTCAGAGAGATCGACAAGGTTGCAGCCCATATGATCCGCGTCACGCTCGGCGGCGACCTCGAGGGCTTCACGAGTCTCGGCTTTGACGACCACATCAAATTGTTTTTTCCCGATGCTGGCGCCACGCCCGGCTCCGAACCGCAGATGCTCGCGCGCGATTACACGCCGCGCCGCTACGACGCCGCCCGCAATATCCTGGAAATCGACTTCGCCATCCACGACGCCGGCCCGGCAACACGCTGGGCCGAACGGGTGCGCCCCGGCGCTCCCTTGACCATCGGCGGCCCGCGCGGCTCCTTCATCATCCCGACCAATTTCGACTGGCACTTGCTGATGGGCGATGAGACCGCGATCCCCGCGATCGGGCGTCGGCTGGCCGAGTTGCCGCCTGGGGCGCGCGCGGTGGTGATTGCCGAGGTCGACGGCCCCGGCGATGAAATCAAATTCCATACCGCAGCAGATGTGTCAGTCACTTTCGCCTACCGCGAGGGCGTGGCCGCCGGTGCGAGCGACGTGCTCGCCCGCACGCTCAAGGCCGCGCGACTGCCCGCGGGCGATTACTACGCCTGGGTCGCGTGCGAATCGCTGATCGCCAAGGCGCTGCGGGTTCAGCTCATCGCCGAGCACGGCGCCAACAAGAAATGGATGCGGGCCGCCGGCTATTGGCGGCGCGGCGCGGTCGCGGTGCACGACACCCACGATGATTAGTTAGCGCCGTAGTTCTCCTTCAGATAATTCGCGATCTTTTTGGCATCCTCGTCAGAGATCGGTGCCCCGAACAGCTTGATCATCTTGCTGACCTCGGCATCCCACCCAGCGGCGTTGAGGAACGGCGAGTTCATCTGCACATAGTCGAGGCTGTGGCAGGCCGCACAGTTGCCCTCCACCACGTCGAGGCCGGGCGCCTTCTTGAGCTCGATCGGCTGCTCGTCGGCGAACGCCGGCGCACTCAGCAGCGCAGCCAGCAGAGCAAAAACAATTTTGCGCATCACGAGCTCCATCAGGTTGCGTTGAGCGTCAGGGTTTGCATGACGTTGTTGTGGTAACCCGCGGGATTGAGGATCAGGTTCGCCGTCTGGGTCTGGCCGATGGCGTTGGTCGCGCGCGCCATGACCGTGTTTTTGCCCGGCTTGGCGACGAGGTCGTAACTCCAGGGCCGGAATGCGAAGCGCCCGAGATCTTCGCCCAATTTGGCCGGCACCCAGGTGTTGCCGCCGTCGCTTGAGATGTCGACCGTGCGGATGCCGTACCCGCCATCCCACGCGATGCCGCCGACCGTCACCCGACCTGCCTTTACGGCTGCCCCGTCCGGATGGCTGGTGATCAACGAGTTCGGCACGAGTTCGGTGATCGGCGTGTTGACGTCGGTTTCCTGCGAGATGAAGCGCGCAACGATAGGAAATTTTCCAATCGGAATGCGATAGGCCGCCTTCATCCAGAAGCCGTCGAACGGTTTGGTCACCGCCCGCAGCGACACGATGTGTTTCATCCAATAGACGCCGGCCCAACCCGGAGTGATGACGCGCGCAGGGAAACCATTGAAGTGCGGCAGCGGCTGGCCATTCATCTCGTAGGCGACGAGCGTGGTTTCCTCCATCGCCTTCGTCACCGGGATACTCTTTACGAACTTTGGCGTCTTGTCGAAGACCGGTCCGTCGGCGCCATCCAGCACGATCTCGATCGCGTCTTTCTTAATGCCGACCTTGTCGAGGATGTCCTTGAGGCGTGCCCCCTTCCAGCGCGCGCATCCCATGGCGCCGTAGCCCCACTCGACGCCCGGCACGTGCGGCTCGAATAGGCCGCGCCGATTGCCCGAACACATGTTGACAGCGGTGACTTCGGCGGCCGGCATCTTCTTGAGATCGTCGAGCGTCAACGTCACCTCGCCGTTCGCGCCCTCGCCGCCGACCAACAGCTTCCACTTCGCGCCATCGACCTCCGGAATATCCGCCAGGTGATAGCGCACGAAGAACGCGTCGTTCGGCGTCAGCGGCGTGCGGAAATACTCGAGCGGCGTCTCGTAGTTCGGCGGCCGGTAGGTCAGCTTGATGAGCGGCTTCTTGCCCGGCAGCGCGTCCATGACCACTTCGCTGCGCGTTCCTTGCGGCAGCGCCGCCGGCAAGTTTGGGACGGCCGGTTCGGCCTTGGAGAGACCGGGAAAAACTGCGTGGCCGCCGGCAAGCGCCATGCTTGCGCCCGCCGTCCCGAGTAGATTGCGCCGTGAGATCATGCCATCCTCGTTGGTCGGTTATTCTATTTTGGCCGACCAACGTAGCATGATCGTATCTTTGACGGTACGGGGATGCGACAAAAACGCGCCGCCCGGCGCGTTATCCCCAGCACCTGGCGTCGTCAGATCGGCGGCTCGAGGATGTTGGCGATCTGCTTCACTGGCTCGTCGAGCGCGTAGCGCTTGTAGGGCCGCCGCCGATGACGAGAATTCGCAGCGCTCGCGTTTGCGTCACCTCCCCGGCGTCCGCGCGCATCGAGCATATCGCGAACTCGGGTTGCCAGGCCTTCCCGCGTGATCGGCTTCTGCATCAACTCGACGCCCGGATCGAGCCGACCCTGGTGGACGATGGCGTTACGCGCGTAACCCGTCACGTACAGCACCTTCAGTCTGGGCCGCAAACTCTCCGCGCCTGGCAAGTTCTCGGCCCGTTCATCCCCGGCATGACGACGCCAGTGAGCAGCAGGAGGATCCGACGCAAAGCCGAACGCGGTCGGAACCGCCAGGCGTTTACGCTGCGTTGCATATTGCGCGCCGGGATGCCAGTTGATGGTGCCTCGCTGAGCCCACAAGGAAACCCCATGCCAGACATCCTCTCCAAACAGAACGGTCCAATCCTGGAGATCACGCTCAATCGTCCCGACCGCGGCAATGGCGCCGACGACGCCATGGCGATCGAGCTCACGCGCCTGATCGAGGGCGCAGCGGCCGGGATAGCGTGCATCGTGCTGCGTGGCGCCGGCGCTGACTTCTGCACCGGTCGCGTTCAATCAGGGCCGCCGCCGACCGGGCCAGGCAACGCGTTCGCGGTCCGGCAATTCTTCGAAGCGGTGTTCAAGTGCTATGGCGCAATCCGCAACTCGCCGGTCCCGGTCATCGCCGTCGTGCAGGGCCGCGCGCTCGGCTTCGGCTGCGCGATCGCGGCGGTCGCCGATATAACGATTGCGAGCGAGGCCGCCACATTTCAAGTCCCGGAGATGGCGCACAACATTCTGCCGACCATGGTGATGTCGTCGTTCGTCGACCGCATTCCGCGCAAGGCCTTCACCTATCTGGTCTACTCCACGGCAGCGATCAGCGCCGAGCGCGCACTCGCCTTCGGCATCGTGAGTGATGTCGTTCCGGCCGCAAAGCTCGAGGATGCGGTGGCGCAGGTGACCGGAGCCATCCTCAAGGCGCCGCCGCCGGCCGTGCGGGGAGTGAAGGAATATGCCCGCCACGCGTTCAACATGCATACGGATAGCGCCATCGATTTCGCGCGCAATATCCACGCGCTGATCAACTCCTCGTCGGAGATGCGGCGGGCTTAGCGAATGCGCGCTACAATCAACCATGCCAGCCGGCCGGGCCGGACGATCGCGACGCAGCATAGGCGTCGCCTGGGAGGCTTAGCGATGCGCAGATCTACCACCGCGTTCAGCCTGATCGGCATTCTCTCTGCGTTGCTCATGAGCGACGCACGCGCGGAGCCGGTTAGGATCCGGCTCGCCTGGGTGACGCCGGTGGCGACCTGGGGCTCGATCCTGTTGGAGAAGAAGGACCTCGCCAAGCATCTCGGCCAAAGCTACGTGCTCGAGCCGGTCCGCTTCCAGGGCACGCCGCTCATGATCACCGCGATGGCCAATGGCGAGCTCGAGATCGGCAATCTCGCCTATTCGACGTTCGCGCTCGCGATCCAGAACGCCCGGATGGACGATCTGCGGGTGATCGCCGATGAGTTCCAGGACGGCGTCTCTGGCTACTACAGCAACGAGTTCATGGTGCTCAAGGACAGCGGGATCGAGAAGGTCGAGGACCTCAAGGGCAAAGTGCTGGCGACCAATGCGGCCGGCAGCGCCATCGATATCGCGATGCGGGCGATGCTGAGGCGCCATGGGCTCGAGGACAAGCGCGACTACTCGGTGGTCGAGGCGCAGTTCCCGGCCATGCGCGCCATGCTGGCGGAAAAGAAAGTCGTCATGATTCAGGGCACGCCCCCGTTCTCGCTCGATCCCGAATTGCGGCAGATCGCGCGCCCGCTGTTCACCAGCAAGGACGCAATTGGTCTCTCGCAATTCGTATTCTGGACCGCGCGCAAGGCGTTCCTGGACAAAAATCGCGCCGCCATGAACGACTTCATGGAGGACGCCCTGCGAATCGCGCGCTGGTATCTCGACCCGGCCAATCACGACGAGGTCATGCAGATTGCGTCGCGTGTCACCAAGCAGCCGCCGGAACGTTTCTCCTGGGTGTTCACCAAACAGGATTTTTATCGCGATCCCAACCTGCTGCCCAACCTCAAAGCGCTGCAGTCCAACGTCAACATGACGCGCGAACTCGGATTTGTGAAGGTCGATATCGATGTTCCGAAATTCGCGGATCTGAGCTTTGTGGAGGAAGCGGCGAAGCGGCTGAAGTGACGCTTTACCACTACCCGCGCAGCGCGATCATCTGCCCACCGTCGACCACGATGGTAGCGCCGGTGATGTAGGCGCCGGCCTCCGAGGCGAGCAGCAAAAGCGCGCCGTCGAGATCGCCATCATGGCCGAAGCGCCCGACCGGGATGTCACGCGTGAGCTTTGAACCGGCCTCGCTGGTGAGGTAGTCGCGGTTGATCTCGGTGACGAACCAGCCCGGTGCGATCGCATTGACGCGCACGCCCTTGAAGGCGAGTTCGAGCGCCAGCGCCTTGGTCAGCTGCACGACCCCGGCCTTGGCGATCGCATAGGCCGCGGTGCCCTTGGCAACGCCGAAGCCGAGCACCGAGGCGGTGTTGACAATTGAGCCACGGCTGCCGGCGGCCAGCATCCGGCGCGCCGCCTCTTGCGCCCAGAAGAACACCGCATCGAGATTGGTATCGATGACGCGCCGATAACCCTTCTCGGTAAGCTCGAGTGCGCGATCGGAATGGGCGACGCCGGCGTTGTTGACCAGAATGGTGACGGTCCCGAATGCCGCTTCGGCGGCATCGAACGCACGCACCATGGCGGCGCGATCGGTGACATCCGCCTCGATTGCGACCGCGTCCCCGCCCGCGGTCGCGATGCGGGCGACCGCCTCCCTGAGCCGCTCGGCGCGGCGCGCGACCAGCGCGACCGCAGCACCGTTCATGGCGAGTACGTCGGCGAAGCGGGCACCGAGGCCGCTGGAAGCGCCGGTGACCAGTGCCACGCGCCCATCGAGCTTGAAAATGTCGGCGGCTTTCATGTTGTCCATGGCGAGATCCCGCCCTGCGATTTTGCATTTTACATTAGCCACCATAAAGCGCGTGCGGCAGCCAGGTCGCAAGTCCCGGCGCGAACCACAGCACCAGCAACGCCAGGAATTGAATCAACACGAACGGAACGACCCCGTAGTAGATGTCGGCGGTGGTGATCGCAGGCGGCGCCACCCCGCGCAGGTAGAACAGGGTCGGCCCGAGCGGCGGGTGCAGGTAGGAGGTCTGCAGGTTGAGCGCCATCATGACCCCGAGCCAGACCGGGTCGATATCCGGCATTGCCAGCAGCGCCGGCGCGACGATCGGCACCACCACGAAAATGATCTCGAACGCGTCCATCACAAACCCGAGCAGGAACATCGCCAGCATGACGGCGAGGACTGCGCCGCCGGTGCCGCCGGGCAGGTCGCTAAGCGCGCGGCGGACCATCTCGTCACCGCCGAGGCCGCGGAACACCAGACTGAACAGCGTCGCCCCGATCAGGATGACGAAAATCATACTGGTGATCTGCGCGGTGCGATAAATCACCGACGCCAGCACGTTCGCCGCAAACGCCCGTAGACCGGTCATGCGCGCGGCAAGCAGCATCGCCCCGACGGCGCCGATCGAGGCCGACTCGGTCGGCGTCGCAACCCCGCCCAGGATCGATCCGAGCACAACCAGGATCAGCGCAAGCGGCGCGACCAGTGCGGCCACCAGACGACGGGCGAGCGCGACGCCGCGCGGAGCCGCCGGGTCGGGCGGGATCGGCGGCGAAGACTTCGGCCACAGGATCGCGACCGCGACCAGAAAGATCAGGTAGAGCAGCACAAGCGCGAGCGCAGGACCGATCGCGGCGGCAAAGAGATCGCTCACGGTGACCGGGAGCGGCGCGAACGAGCCCTTGGCGAGCTGTGCGGCCGCAAACGCATTGCTGATCTGGTCGCCGAGCAGAATCAGCACGGTCGCGGGTGGAAAGATCTGCGCCAGCGTTCCGGTCGCCGCCACCGTGCCCGCGGCGAGCCTCGGGTTATAACCGTGGCGCAGCATCGTCGGCAGCACGATCAGCCCCATGGTGACGACGGTTGCGCCGACGATCCCCTTGGCGGCGGCGAGCAGAACCCCGACCAGCACGACCGCGATCGCAAGCCCCCCTGGACGCGTGCCGAACAGCCGGCCCATCGCTTCCAACAGGTCCTCGGCGAGACCGGAGCGCTCCAGCATCACGCCCATGAACACGAACAGCGGGATCGCGATCAGAACCTCGTTCGCCATGACGCCGAAGACGCGCGCCGGCAGCGCGCCCAGCAGCGCCAGATCCATCACGCCCGACCAGTAACCGATGAATGCGAACCCGAGCGCGACCCCCCCGAGGGTGAGCGCCACCGGATAGCCGGCGACCAGCAGAACGCACAGCGCGACCACCATCGCGACCGCGAGCAGTTCGGGAAGCCCCATCAGCGCGGCTCGTCGGCCAGCGTCCGCGCGGCGCGGATTGCGAGCGAGGCGCCTTGCAGCAGCATCAGCGCCGCGAATGCCGGGATCAGCGTCTTGAGCACGAACACCAGCGGCAGGCCGCTCGACTCGCGCGAACGTTCCATGATCGCCCACGACCGTCCCACGTAGGGAAGCGAGAGCACCAGCAACGCCGCCATGAAGGGCAGCAAGAAAAACACCGTCCCGAGAAGGTCGACCCAGGCTTTATGCCGCGCCGACGCCTGTGCGTAGATAATATCAACCCGCACGTGCCCGCCCGCGGCCAAGGTCCAGGCAGCGGCCAGCATGAACAGCGCCGCGTGCGCATAGACCACGGTTTCCTGCAACCAGATCGAGCCGACCCCCAACCCGTACCGCAACAGCACTACGGTGAATTCGACCAGCACCACGACCAGCACCGCCCACGCCGCGATGCGGCCGATGGCGGCGATGATGCGGTCGATGCAATCGGCGATGGCGGCCAAGCGTGGCATGCCGGAAGCTTAACCCTTTTGCGCTCGCCGCGGATGTCTATATGTTGCCGGCAACTGGAGTGCCCACATGTCCGAAGCCGCGTCCGACAAGATTCCCGTTACCGTGCTCACCGGCTACCTCGGTGCCGGCAAAACCACGCTGCTCAACCGCATCCTCTCGGAACCGCACGGCAAGAAGTATGCGGTCATCGTCAATGAGTTCGGCGAGATCGGCATCGACAACGACCTCGTCGTGGGCGCCGACGAGGAAGTGTTCGAAATGAACAACGGCTGCATCTGCTGCACCGTGCGCGGAGACCTGATCCGGATCATCGACGGGTTGATGCGGCGCAAGGGCAAGTTTGACGCGATCATCGTGGAAACCACCGGGCTCGCCGATCCAGCGCCGGTCGCGCAGACGTTTTTTGTCGATGAGGCGATCGGCGCCAAGGCCAAGCTCGATGCGGTGGTGACGGTCGCGGATGCCAAGTGGCTCAAGGATCGGCTGCGCGACGCGCCGGAAGCCAAGAACCAGATTGCGTTCGCCGACGTGATCCTGATCAACAAGACGGACCTGGTCGCCGACGCCGATCTGCGGGAGGTCGAAGCCCGCATCCGCGGCCTCAATCCCTATGCAACCGTTCATCGCACGCAACGCTGCGCCGTGCCGTTGCCCGAAGTGCTGGGCCGCGGCGCGTTCGATCTCGACCGCATTCTCGACATCGAGCCGCAATTCCTGGAGCGCGATGACGATCATGATCACGGCGAGCATCATCGCCATCATCATGGGCACGGCGGCCTCAAGCACTATCACGACGAGGAGATGCAATCGGTCTCGCTCAAATCCGACAAGCCGCTCAATCCGGACAAGTTCTTTCCCTGGATGCAGGAGCTGGTCGCCAAGGAGGGGCCGAACATCCTGCGCCTCAAGGGCATCCTGGCGTTCAAGGACGATCCGGACCGGTTCGTGCTGCAGGGCGTGCACATGATGCTCGACGGCGACCACCAGCGGCCGTGGAAGAACGGCGAAGCACGCGAGAGCCGGCTGATCTTTATCGGCCGCAACCTGCCGGAGGATAAGATCCGGCAAGGCTTTGAAGGATGCATGGCGTGATCGCAGGGGGGTTGACGCGGTGACCGACACGCGGCCCGCAACCCCATCGATCGTGGAGCGCACCCGGCGCATCGACGCCGGCGGTGCGGTGGTCGCAGTGCATTTCCTCGGCGACTTGGCGGCGTTCGTGCTCGGCGACGAAACCCTGCTGCTTGTGCCGCACGACGGCGAAGCGCGCCGCATCACCGCACACGGCGGCGCGATCCTGGCCGCGGCCGGTGACGACGATCGCCTCGTGACCGGCGGGGATGACGGCAAAGTCATGGCGACGAGCCGCGACGGCGCAAGCACCGCGATCGCGACCGACGCAAAGCGGCGCTGGATCGATCATGTCGCGCTTGGGCCCGACGGCGCCGTGGCATGGTCGGCCGGCAAGCAGGCCTTGGTGCGCACCGGCAAGGGCGAGATGCGTGAGTTCGAAGCGCCTTCGAGTGTCGGCGGACTGGCGTTTGCCCCCAAGGGCTTTCGCGTCGCCGTCAGTCACTACAACGGCGCGACGCTGTGGTTTCCCAATGCCCCCAACGCCACCCCGGAGTTCCTGGCCTGGAAGGGCTCACACCTTAAGGTGACGTTCAGTCCCGACGGCCGCTTCCTGGTCACGGCCATGCAGGAGCCGACCCTGCACGGCTGGCGGATTGTTGACGGCCGGCACATGCGGATGGCGGGTTACGCCGCCAAGGTGCGGGCGCTGTCGTGGAGCGCGGGCGGCAAATGGCTCGCGAGCTCCGGCTCGGATCAACTCGTGCTGTGGCCCTTCGCCGGCAAGGACGGGCCGATGGGCAAGGAGCCGCGCCTGCTGGCGGTGACCGACCGGCGCGTCGCGGCGGTCGCGTGCCATCCGGTGCAGGACGTGGTCGCGGTCGGCTACGACAGCGGTCTCTTGCTGCTGGTGCGCATCGATGACGGCGCCGAGATCCTCGTCAACAAGCCAGGGGGCGCGGCCGCCTCGGCGCTCGCCTGGAACGCAGCCGGCACAATGCTGGCGTTCGGCTGCGACGACGGGCAGGCCGGCACCGTGCGGCTTTAGCGGGCTAGGGCGCGCTAGTTCGAGTTGTCGGCGGCGTGCGAGCGCGCCTTCGGCAGGCTTGCCATCGCGGCGATGGGTTTCGGCGCGACGCACCTCGACCCGTCCCGCAGTTCCGACAAAACAACGCGCGTGGTTAACGCTATGCCACCAGCACGTTCTTGAATTGCCACGGATCGCTGGTGTCGAGGTCCTCGGGGAACAGCACACCGCGGCCCACGAGCGGGGTCCAATCGGTGTACTGTCCGATCACTGGTCCGAGGTACGGGCGCTGGACCTGGAGGCAGCGACGGAAATCCATCTCGTCGGCCTCAACGATGCCGCGATCGGGATTTTCCAGCATCCAGATGATGCCGGCGAGAACCGCCGACGTCACCTGCAGGCCGGTCGCGTTCTGATAGGGCGCGAGCTGCCGCGTCTCCTCGACCGAGAGCTGGGAGCCGTACCAGTAGGCGTTCTTGGTGTGGCCGTAGAGCAGGACGCCGAGTTCGTCGATGCCGTCGACGATGTCGTGCTCCGACAGGATGTGCCAGGTCTGCTGCTGGGTCCAGGCGGCGCCCGCCATCTCGTGCAGCGACAGCACCGCGTCATCGCACGGATGGTAGGCGTAATGACAGGTCGGCCGGTAGACCACCTTGCCGCCCTCACGCCGGGTGAAGTAGTCCGCAATCGAGATCGACTCGTTGTGCGTTACCAGAAAGCCGTGCTGCGCCTTGGGGGTCGGTGTCCACGAGCGCACGCGGGTGCCGGCGCCGGGCTGCAGCAGGTAGATCGCCGCCCCGCAGCCGAAGTCGTGTTTGCGTCCATTCGCCGGCATCGACTTCTCGTGCGTGCCCCAGCCGAGCTCGGCCGGCTGCAAGCCTTCCGAGACGAAACCCTCAACCGACCATGTGTTGACGAACTTGCCGCGCGGTTTTGGATCGCGCGCGCGTTGGGTGTCGCGCTCGGCGATATGGATGCCCTTGATGCCGGCACGTTGTGCGAGCCGCGCCCAGTCCTCGCGGGTCTTCGGCTCGTCGAACTTGACCCCGGTATCGCGTGCGACGTCGAGCAACGCCTGCTTGACCATCCACGACACCATGCCGGGATTGGCGCCGCAGCAGCTCACCGCCGTCACCCCGCCGCCGCGGCGGCGGCGCAGGTCAAGCAAACTCTCGCGCAGCGCGTAGTTCGAGCGCTGCGACACCGAGAGCTTGGCATCGGTATAGAGCCCCGGCCACGGCTCGATGACCGTGTCGATGTAGAAGGCGTCGAGGTCCTTGGCGAACTCGATGAGATCGACCGAGGAGGTTTCGACCGACAGGTTGACGACGAGACCGCGTCCCGGCCCCGCCTTGAGCAGCGGGGTCAGAACCTCGCGGTAATTCTCCCGCGTGATGGCGAGGTGCATGAACCGCAGCTGCCGCTCGTCGAGCAGACGGCGGTCGCTATCGTCGGGGGCGATCACCACGAACTTCGAGCGGTCGAACGCGATGTGGCGCTCGATCAGCGGCAGGGTTCCCTTGCCGATCGAGCCGAAGCCGATCATCACGATGGGCCCGTCAAAGCGGGCGAGTACGGCGGCGTCGTTCATCTTGCGGCTACTCCAGCCTTAAAACCCAATCCAAAGTCATCAAGCTGCACGCGGCATGACATCCCGATGATCGTCTTTGATGGCGGCGACCAGCGCGTTGAGATCGGGCGTGGGGGCGAGCTCGCCGGCCGCGCTGATCAATCCCCGGGCACCATCGAGCGCGCCGGGTTCCAGTTCAAGCGCCAGCAGGCGATCGACCTCGTAACGCCCCGGCATCCACAACGCGCTGGCCTTGTCGGCGGAAAAGCCGAAGCGGCCATAAAAGGGCGCGTCTCCGACCAGCAGCACGGCGCCGTGGCCGAGGCGGCAGGCCGCCGCGATCGCATGGCGCATGAGCTTTGAGCCGATGCCGCGCTTGCGGCACTGCGGGTGCACTGCCAGCGGCCCGAGCAGCAGCGCGGCGCGCGCCGTGCCGGCCGAGACGTGCCAGAGCCGCACCGTGCCGACGACGCGGCTGCCTTCGATTGCGACGAAGGACAGCTCATCGGCCGGCCGGCGCCCTTCGCGCAGGCGCTCGGAGGTTTTAGTGAACCGGACTGGGCCGTAGGCGGTGTCGAGCAGCGCCTCGCGCGCAATGACATCGGCGGGCCGTTCGTTGCGGATCGTGACCATGGTCAGCTCCTTCCCCGTCGCATCGAGCGACACCACGCGGCGCATGGCGTCACCTGATGGCGGCGCATTCCAAGCTTGAGATGTTGAGGAAGGGGAGCCGGCCTCACCGGCTCCCGACGGGGTTAGATGTGGTAGGTCTTCAACGGCGGGAAGCCGTTGAATGCCACCGTCGAGTAGGTCGCCGTATAGGCGCCAGTGCCCTCGATCAGGACCCGATCGCCGATCTCGAGACTGACCGGCAACAGGTACGGTTCCTTCTCGTAAAGCACGTCGACCGAGTCGCAGGTCGGGCCGGCCAGGATGCAGGGCGCAACCTTGCCGCCGTCGCGCAGCGTGCGGATCGGATAGCGAATCGACTCGCCGATCGTCTCGGCGAGGCCGCCGAACTTGCCAATGTCGAGATAGACCCAGCGCACCGTGTCGGCCTCGCTCTTCTTGGAGACGAGCACGACCTCGGCCTCGATCACACCCGCATTGCCGACCATGCCGCGGCCCGGCTCGATAATGGTCTCCGGGATTGCGTTGCCGAAGTGCTTGCGCAGGCCACGGAAGATTGCCGAGCCGTACACTTTCACTGCCGGCACGTTCTTGGTGTACCGGGTCGGAAAGCCACCGCCGAGATTGACCATGGTCAGCGCGATGCCGCGCTCGCCGCACTCGCGGAAGATCGCGGAGGCGGCGGCCAGCGCGGTGTCCCAGGCGCCAGTGTTGCGCTGCTGCGAGCCGACGTGGAACGACACCCCGTGGGCGATCAGGCCAAGCCGGTGCGCGTGCTCGAGCACGTCCGGAGCCATCCCTGGCTCACAGCCGAACTTGCGCGACAGCGGCCACTCGGCGCCGACGTTGTCGCACAGGATGCGGCAGAACACGCGGCTGCCCGGAGCGGCGCGGGCGATCTTCTCGACCTCGGCCTTGCAGTCGACCGCGTAGAGGGTGATCCCGAGCTCGTGTGCGCGCGCGATATCGCGCTCCTTCTTGATGGTGTTGCCGAAGGAGATGCGATCGGGCGTGGCGCCGGCGGCGAGCACCATCTCGATCTCGGCGACCGAGGCGGTGTCGAAGCAGGAGCCGAGCCCCGCCAGCAGCTTGAGAACTTCCGGCGCCGGGTTGGCCTTCACCGCGTAGAACACGCGCGTGTCCGGCAGCGCCTTGGCGAAAGCCTGATAGTTGTCGCGCACGACGTCGAGGTCGACGACGAGGCACGGCCCGTCGTCGCGGCGTTCGCGCAGGAATTGGCGGATGCGCTCGGTCATGGCGCTCTCCCTTCCACAGCTCAAGGGGCGGTCCCACCGCCCGTTGTGATGCGGGTTGCGATCTTTGCCGCTGGCGCGCGTTGGGGACGCGCTGGCGACGAGGAGTCGAAACCCGCCCTGCTGCCTTGGATTGGATGGGAGTGATCCCGTCCGCACGGCCGGCAATGAATGAACAAGCCTCTTCGGTAACCCGAGCCAGCGGTGGAAGGCTGGCAGAGACCAGAGAAGCCCGCTCCGTCGTTGCTTTAAGCCGCGTCCCCCGTTGAGCGCGGGGTGCGCCGGTTTCGCCTCCGGCTGCCGGTCGCGATGCTAAGGAGAGAGACCTTCTCTTTCCTCAGGCGGCTGTCCGGCCTCTTGTCCGGATACCTACCGACCGACACACGGCCACAGGCACGTGCGAAATTGGGCAATTCTCGAAATAATTTATTTGAGCGCGCTGTCAAGAGATTCTTCGCGGCGAAATTGCGATTTGTGCCGACGCTCGAACGCATCAGCAAGTCGTCGCTCCAACCAGAAGCACGCGCGCCTTTGTGTGGTCGGACTCGCGCGCGGGGCAGAGACGTCAGTCAGCGGCAAAAAACGGCTCGATTCGCATCGCTTTGCGAATGAACGCGGCCATCACGGCGACGCCGGCGATGAAGAACAGCGCGGTGAGCACATATTCGCCGTAATCCCCTAGGCTCAGCAAGTTCGCGAGCGCCCAGCCGCCGGCGAACGCCGCGCCAAACACTTCGGCGCCGATCAGGATGGCGGCGCTCAGCACGGTCGAGACGCTCTGCCACTTGATGCGGCGGCCGGCGGGAGCTGGTGCGGTGTTGTCCATGGCGGTGACCTTCTGACGGGGCGGACCCTCTACGAAATTGCCGGCGGGATCAAGGCCGATAGCGCCCTCGTGAGCGATCCATTACATGGGAGGCCATGACCCAGCCGCCCGCCACCAACCCCATCCTCGCCGCATGGACCACCCCGTTCGAAGCGCCGCCGTTCGCTGAGATCGCGCCGGAGGCGTTCCGCGACGCCTTCAACCAGGCGCTGGCAGCGCACGACCGCGAGATCGATGCGATTGCGGCCGACCCGGCGCTGCCGGCGTTCGACAACACCATCGCGGCGCTGGAGCGCAGCGGGCGCGCCCTGCGGCGGGTGGCGTCGCTGTTCTGGGCGCTGGCGGGCGCGCACACCAACGACGCGCTGCTCGCGATCGAGCGCGAGATCTCGCCCAGGCTCGCCGCCCATTCCAACAAGATCCGCCTCAACCCCGCCTTGTTCCGCCGGATCGACGCGCTCTGGCGTGGGCGTGAGACGCTCAGCCTCAGCCCGGAGCAGGCGCGCGTGCTCGAGCGTTATCAGACGAGCTTCCGGCGGGCTGGCGCCGCCCTCGACCCGGATGCGAAAAAGCGCCTCGGCGAGATTGTCGAGCGGCTTGCGGAGCTCGGCACCAGCTTTTCCCAGCACGTGCTCGCGGACGAGCAATCCTACGTGCTCGAACTCCGGAGCGAGGACGACCTTGCCGGCCTGCCGGATTTCGTGCGCGCGGCCGCGCGCGAGGAGGGCGAGGAGCGCGGGCTCGCCGGCAAGCATGCCATCACGCTCTCGCGATCCAGCGTCGAGCCGTTTCTGCAGTCGTCGTCCCGGCGCGACCTGCGCGAGCAGGCATTTCGCGCCTGGACCGCGCGCGGCGACCGGGGCGGAGAGACCGACAACAAGGCGCTAATCGCCGAGATGGTGGCGCTGCGCGCCGAACGGGCCAATCTGCTCGGCTTTGCGACGTTTGCGGACTACCGGCTCGATGATTCGATGGCCAAGACGCCAGCGGCGGTGCGCGATCTGCTGCGGCGGGTGTGGGTGCCCGCGCGCGAGCGCGCTCTCGCCGACCGCGACGCCATGCAGGAGCTCATCCGCACCGAGGGCGGCAACTTTGAGCTCGCGCCCTGGGACTGGCGCTACTACGCCGAGAAGCTGCGCAAGGCGCGCTGCGATCTCGACGAGGCGCAGCTCAAGCCCTACCTGCCGCTCGACGGAATGATCGCGGCCGCGTTCGCGACCGCACAGCGGCTGTTCGGCCTCACCTTCGCGGAGCGCCACGACATCCCGGTGTGGCACCCGGACGTGCGCACGTTCGAGGTGACCGGCGCGGACGGCCGCCACATGGGGGTATTCTTCGGCGACTATTTCGCCCGGCCGTCCAAGCGCAGCGGCGCCTGGATGACGACGCTGCGCCCGCAGGAAAAGCTCGAGGGCGATCAGCGGCCGCTGGTCCTCAACGTCACGAATTTCGCCAAGGCGGGCGGCGGCGAGCCCACCCTGCTGTCGTTCGACGACGCCCGTACGCTGTTCCACGAGTTCGGGCACGCGCTGCACGCGCTCCTGTCCGACGTCACCTATCCGATGATCTCGGGCACCGGGGTACTCACCGACTTTGTCGAACTGCCCTCACAGCTCTATGAGCACTGGCTGGAGCAGCCCGAGATCCTTCGCGAGTTCGCCCGCCACTACAAAACCGGCGCGCACATCCCGGACGCCATAATCGAGCGGCTGATCGCCGCCCGCACCTTCAACCAGGGGTTCACCACGGTCGAATACATCGCCTCCGCCCTGGTCGACCTCGAGTTTCACTCCCTGCCCTCGGCCGAGAACCTCGACGTCGCGGCGTTCGAAACCGCGGAGCTGGCCAAGATCGACATGCCGGCCGAAATTGTGATGCGGCACCGGCCGCCGCACTTCGCCCACGTTTTTTCCGGCGGCGGCTACGCCTCCGCCTACTACAGCTACATGTGGTCGGAGGTGCTCGACGCCGACGCCTTCCAGGCCTTCCGGGAAACCGGCGACGTGTTCGACCAGGTCACCGCCCGCAAGCTGCGCGACAACATCTATGCGGCCGGTGGCTCGCGTGATCCCGCCGAGGCCTATCGGGCTTTCCGCGGACGGCTGCCAACCCCGGACGCGCTGCTGCGCAAGCGTGGCTTTGCGCCGGCCAATCTCGAATGACGGGCGCACCTGATGGATCTGCATACGGCCGGACATCGTCGCGGTGTCGTCTGCGCGCCGCACAATGGCGCGGTCGAGGCCGGGCGCGCGATCCTGGCCGAGGGTGGCAACGCGATCGAAGCGATGGTGGCAATGGCCGCGGCGATCGTCGCGGTTTATCCGCACATGACCCACGTCGGCGGCGACGGCTTCTGGCTTCTGCGCGAGCGGTCCGGCCGCGTGCGCGCCCTGATGGCGAACGGTCCCGCGGGCGCGAACGCGACGATCGCGCTCTACCGGGAGCACGGCTTTGACGAGATCCCTCCGCGCGGGCCGCTCGCCACGCTCACCGTGCCGGGCGCCGTCGCGGGCTGGATGCTTGCGCTCGAGGCTGCGCGGGCTTTGGGTGGCAACCTGCCGCTCGAGCTTCTGCTCTCCGCCGCGATCAAGCTCGCGCGCGACGGCTCCCCGGTGAGCCGCAGTCAGGCGAGTCTCACTGCGGAGAAGTTTTCCGAGCTCAAGGACGTGCCCGGCTTCGCCGCAGTGTTCCTGGCCGACGGCAAGGCCCTGGAAGCGGGCGCACCACAGCGCCAGCCTGCGCTCGCCGCAACCCTCGACCACCTCGCCCACGCCGGGCTTGCGGATTTCTATCGCGGCGACGTCGGACGCGAGATCGCAGCCGATCTGGCGCGCCTCGGCAGCCCGATCACGCGCGCCGACCTCGCGGCCTTTCGGGCAAGCGTCGCAGAGCCGCTGCAGGTCGCGATCGCGGCCGGCACGCTTTACAACACGCCGCTGCCCACCCAGGGGCTCGCCTCGCTGATCGTCCTCGCGCTGTTCGACCGCCTGCGGGTGACGGACGCCGAGAGTTTCGACCATATCCACGGCCTGATCGAAGCAACGAAGCGCGCGTTTATCGTGCGCGACCGCGTCATCACCGACCCGGCGCGCCTGCCCCACCCGGTCGAGCGCTATCTCGACGCGAAATTTCTCGATGCGGAGGGGCAGAAGATCGATCGCCGCAAGGCTGCGCGCTGGCCGGCGCCCTACGGCGAGGGCGACACCATCTGGATGGGCGCGGCCGACGCGAGCGGGCTCGTCGTCTCCTACATTCAGTCGCTCTATTGGGAGTTCGGCTCCGGCTGCGTGCTGCCGGCGACCGGTGTGCTGCTGCAGAACCGCGGCGCGAGCTTCTCTCTCGACCCGAAAGCGCTGAACGCGCTCGCGCCGGGCCGGTTTCCGTTCCACACCCTCAACCCGGCGCTCGCGACCCTCAAGGACGGCCGCGTCATTGCCTACGGCACCATGGGCGGCGACGGCCAACCGCAGACGCAGGCCGCGGTCTTCACGCGCCACGTCACGTTCGGCGCGCCGCTTGACCGTACAATCGACGCGCCGCGCTGGGTGCTCGGCCGCACCTGGGCCACCTTGCACACCAACGTGCGGATGGAGTCACGCTTTGACGGCAACCTGATCGATCGGCTGATGTCGGCCGGCCACGACGTCGAAGTGCTGGAGGCGCCCTACTCCGACCTCATGGGCCACGCCGGCGCGGCGGTGCGGCACGCCGATGGCACGATGGAAGCCGCGCATGATCCGCGCGCGGATGGCGGCGCTGCCGGGGTGTAACCCCGCAGGCTCAACTGCGCGATATCAGCTGCCGGGACTTGTCCCATAGATCCGCGATCCACTGCCGGGCGATGTTCGGTGAGCGCAGCTGAACCTTGGTGAAGAGTGGAGGCGGCACGACGTCGGGCGCGAAGTCGACCCTGATCACCTGCTGGCGTTCCACTGGAATAAACGAGCGCTGAAATTCGCGTGGCAGCGCGGCGGCGAACGGCTCCACGCGGGTAATGGTACCGCGCATGGTGCGCAATCCGGTCGAGATCTCGACCGGATCACCCACCGTCACCGTGTAGAGGCCGCCGGTCGGCAGGTAGGCGAGCACATAGTGGGGAGAGCCGGAGACCTCGAGCAACGGCTCGCCCGCGCGCACCACGGCGCCCCTGTCGGCGGAAAGCCGGCTCACGATGCCGTTGATCAAAACGCGCAGGCGCCCGTCGTCGTAGTTGCGGCGAAGGTCGCTGAGGGCGGATTCGGCCTCAGCCAAAACGCTGTTGAGGATTCGGATTTCCTCGTCGACGGTGCGCTTTTCCGCTTTCAGCGTTTCAAGATCCTGGCGGCTGCGAAATTCGGTTTCGATCGCCGCAGTGCGCTTGTCGAGCGATTGGTAGCCCTGTTGCACCAGCTTCTCGAATTCCTTGCGCGTGTCTACAGCCACCTTGCTGCGGTCCTCAGCCAGGGCCAGCAGCGCGTCAATTGTCTGGTTACGGATGCGCAATTCGCTCAATCGCACCTGCCGCCCGGCGATGTCGGCGCTGAGCCGGGCAATCGTTTCGAGAACCTCCTGCGAACTGACAATCGCCGCGACTTGACCAGCCTCGACACGCTCGCCGGCGCGTACGAGAACATCGCGTACCGTCACCGGGAACTCGGCAGCGACGACCGATGGCTCGCCGACCACCAGCCCATCGCTGCGCAGATAGAACATGTCACCGAAGAAGAAATTTGCCAGCCACGCGGCGAGGGCGAGAACACAAATAATGTAGACCCAGCGGATCACCGCGAGCCGGCGCGTTCGCGGTTCCGCCGGGCGGGTAAACGACACGCGTCGCTGCTTGAGGGACCGCATTAGCATCACACCATCTCCACTTGGCGCATAACGTGGGACGGCACGTACAAGTCCCGGTACGAGCTGCGGAAGATCAATTCCTGTACGATAGCAACGAAGCGAATCGGCCGGGTCAGAATGATCTGCAGGACTGTGTAGAGCGGAAGATAGATGACGAGGCGGAACGGCACCTGCAGCCCGACCGCCGCGGCGGCGAAGAACGCAACCAGGTTGAGCGCTGCATAGCCGAGCAACGTTGCGCCGACGATGGTCGCGGCAAAATCGCCGAAGTAGTAGTAGAGCCATACCAGGTAGGCGGGAAAGGCCAGCGCCAACAGCACCTGGAAGATCAGCACGTCAACAACCGAAAACATGTTGAGCAGGCGGAATGTGCTTGGACGCGGGTTTAACGCGCCGCGGAACTTGCGCATCCAGATCGTAATCAGCCCGCGATCCCAGCGCAGCCGCTGGGCGATGAATGACCCGACGGTCTCCGGCACGAGGGTCAGGGCATTTGCTTCCACCGCGAAACGAATGGTCCAGCCAGCGCGCCGCAGTTTCATAGTGAGATCGGCATCCTCTCCGACCTCCACGTCCTGCCGGCCGACCTGCTCGATCGCCGCACGGCGAAAGGCCCCGAACGCTCCGGACACGATCGGCAGGATGCCCAGCGCGTCCAAGATGCGCCGCCCGAGCGAGAATCCAATTGCATATTCGATCGCCTGAACCCGCGTCATCAGGCTGGCGGACTCATTGCGGACGCCGAGATTGCCGCTGACGGCGCCGACAGTCGGGTCGGCGAAGTAGGCAAGCATCTCGGCGAAGGCATCGCGGTCGAAGGAAGTGTCGATATCCGCGATGATGACAATGTCTTCGCGACACACGGACAGCCCAAGATTGACGCCGGCGCTCTTGCCGCTCCGGTGCTCGAGTCGCAGCAACGTGTCGATCTTGCCCTCGTGTTTGAGCTCGCGCGCGACGTCCATCATCCGGTCCGTGGAGCCGTCGTCGACCACGACGACCTGCATGACGCCGCCCTCAGCGACTAGCGTCTGTTCGGCCAGCGCCTCGACGCAGCTACGTAGCGGCCGCTGCTCGTTATGACCGACGAGTACGACGCTCACGCGCAAATTTCCGGCGGCTGCACGGACGGGGCGCCACCACAATGCCACGGCGCTCGCCACCAGTGCGCCGATCACGTAGCGGGGAATCTCGAGCAGCGTTGTGTACCAGAACAACAGAATCAAGCTCTTGGCGTCGAGCGATCGAAGAAAGGACAGCGCGTTCATGACCGCTCAGCTCTCCGCTAGCATATCGATGATCGCATCGCCCTCGGCGACCTCGGCATCGATATCGAACGGGACAGTCGTGCAATTTCGAACCGTCGCGCGTACGCGTTCGATAACCGGAGCCACGCTCGGCGCGGCCGTTTCAGGGAACCCGACAACGATAGAGTTGGCGCCCACCGTGCTGACAAAATCGCCCGTACGCAAGCCTTCGACGATTGCGTCAACCGCTTTTCGGAACACGATATCCGTTTCGACCGATCCAATCTGACGACGGAGCGTTTCGATGTTCAAGTTGAAACGTGCGACCGCGAACGGACGCGAGTAGCGTTGCGCCACGCGCACGACCGCCGTCGCAAGCAGTCGGAATTCCTGCGGCGAAACCGCACGTGGGCGGCCCTGGATCAAGGGTGCGATGTCGAAGCGCGGGAGGTGGCCCTGGCGCAAGGCCAGCATCCCCTCTTCAGTGAGATCGTAATGGTACCAGTCGATCGACGCCGCGTCGGCGCTCGGCGTCACCGCGAAGCAGTCGAGACAGGCAAATCGCACCAGCGGCTCGCTGTTCGTCGCCTTGCAGCTGCGACACACCAGGACTATCCCCGGTTTGTCGTAGTCGACGCCCAGGTGGCGCAGTTCGCGATTGCATTTCGGGCAGACTAGAAGGCGGCCCTGCATGAAACGCGATTCTGCGTCCTGCCAGCCGCAGCGGAAATGATGGATCAGCGTTTGTTCCAGAACGTCGGCGCTGCCGCATTGCGGGCAGGCCTCGTAGGTGTTGAGCCGGGCGGAACCGCATTTGCCGCACAGATGGGTGCGGGTGAAATGGCGTCGCTGCATCAGATCGAAGTGAGCGAGCAACTCGAGTTGCCGGCGTGCGGCAGCCGTGCTGCCGAGCAGAGGATATTCAACGATGGTTTTGGAATCCGGAGCAAAGCGCGCTTCGATTGGCGTATCGCGCGAGTACGCAAGGCGCAGTATCGTCAGCTCTGCGCGTTCCGCCTGGAGCGCCCGGAACGGAAGCTCGCTTAGGCGGCGCTCGATAGGAGCGAAGTGGCGACTGACCTCGGCGAGGTTGGACTGATCCAAGCGCTCGCCGACAAAGTCGCGCCGCAGCCCGCGATTGTTGCCGAAGTCGGCAATCGGCACCGCCGGATCGCGAGCCTGGTCGAGGGCGTTTTCAAGGTCGGCTGGATCGATACGGCTTGTGAGAAGGATCGCGGCATAAGGCAGATCAGCCCGCGCCACCCGCATTGCGCCCGGCACCGCGTCTCCACCCTCTCCGAGGATGAGAAAAGGTGTCCGCTCTCCCAATGCCGCCGGAGCGGATGTAGAAGCGATATCTGAACCGCGTGTGTCCATGTCTCGACGTTCGGCCAATAATCATCCCATTGTAGCCTACCCATGACACAGCCAACAGACTTGATTCTCCTACCAACAGGGTCGGGTAGCCCGTCGAACTTTTGATCGATTGCGGCGACGTATCCAGGTGCTGTTGTCGGCCGGAACGGGTTTTTGCTGATCAAATATCCGATTGTCGCGGACTACCGATAAGCAAAATCCTCCGGCCGCAGCTCGATCGGCGTGCGATCGGCGGCGCGGTCCCAGGCATCGTGATAGCGGCCAAGCGTGGCGACGTCGGTGACGCCCTTGTGCGCGACCACGCGCTCGAGCGTCGCAAGCCAGTGCCGATAGTAGGTTTCCCCCGTGCGGGATCGCCGGCCGCGGCCATCTAATCCTTCAGCTCTGTCAGCGTCCGCTTGCCGAGCCCGATCACATCCGCCGGCAGCGAGAGGTAGCCGAGCTCCGCTGCTGAATCCTGCGCCTGTTGCGATAGTCCCCACTCCACGAAATCGCGCAGCGCGACGGCCTTGGAGCGGTCGAGATAGTGCGGATAGAGCAGCATCCAGCTGTAGGACGGGATCGGATAGGCGCCCGCCGTCGCCGGGTCGGCGACCGAGGAGTCGAGCTGGCGCACCTGGGCGACGCGCCCCGACAGCGCGAGGTCGCCACTGGTGGCCGTCGGCGACACGAACCGGCCGGCCCGGTTCTGCAGCGCGGCCGTTTTGAGCCCGAACCGCCGCGCGTACCAGAACTCGATGTAGCCGATCGCGCCGTCAGTCGCCTGCACCTTCGCGGCCACGCCTTCGTTGCCGGGCGCGAGCATCGTACCCTTCGGCCAGTCGATCAGCTTGCCGACGCCCATGCCCTTGACGCGCCAGGACGGCCCCATGGCGTCGAGATGGCGGGTGAATGCCGCCGTCGTGCCGCTGGCGTCCTGGCGCGCAACGAGGACAATGTCGTTATGCGGAAACGCGACGCCCGGGTTCGCGGCCGTAACGCGCGGGTCGTCCCATTGCCGGATTAAGCCGGCGAAGATGTCGAGATAGACATCGCGCGGGAACCGGACTTCGCCCGCCACGCCCGGAATGTTGTAGGCAAGCACAACCATGCCGGCGGTCACCGGCACCATGATCGCGCCGCCGGCCTTGGCGGTCTCGCTGTCGCTCAGGATCTCGTCGCTGCCGGCGAAATCGACCGCATCGGTCAGAAAGCGCGCAATCCCTTCTCCGCTCCCAACGACGTCGTATGAGATCGACACCTGCGGATGCGCCGCCGCGTAGTCGTGGATCCAGCGCTGATAGAGCGGCGCCGAAAACGTCGACCCGGCCCCGCGCAACGAAACCGAACCCGGCGACGCCGCGTCCTGCGCAATGCTCGGTGTGGCGAACCCGATCAAGGCTGCGACTACGGCCGCGGGCAGGGCCGCACAGGAATTGGCCGGCGTGGTCATCGGCTAGCCTCCCGGTGCCGATTTTGTCGAATTTGCCGGAGGCTACCACAGGCCTACGCGCTGTCGATCCTCACGTCCGCAGGCACATCCTGCAAACTGCGGCGTCGGCTACCGTCAGCCGCCAGCCCCGGTTCGGCCCAGTCGGTGATATGCTTCCGGCTCCGCAGCAGGCCTCCATCCATGGTTTTTCGCGCGTTCGGACTCTTAATTCGCGTCGTGCGCAATCGCGGTGAGCCGTCCGCGGGTTGCGGGACATAGCCGCACATGACTTCGAACCGCCAGGTTGGCGTCATTGGCCTGGGTCTGCTCGGCAGCGCCATCACAGAGCGACTGATCGCGGCTGGGTTCCCGATCAACGGGTTTGACGTCGATCCGGCCACGCGGGCGGCGTTCGAGCGGCGCGGCGGCGCGTTTGCGCGCTCGCTCGCCGAGATTGCGACGCGCTGCGATCCGCTGGTCCTTGCCGTCTACAACACCGAGCAGGTCGAAGCCGTGGTGGAAAGCGGGGTCCTGCCTGCCGTCGGCGCGAGCTCGGGCAAGATCGTGCTCTGTGCCTCGACCTGCGACCCGGATCGTGTCGCGGCGCTCGCGCAACGCGCCGCAAGTCAGGGTCTGCACCTCCTGGAGACGCCGATCTCGGGAACCAGCGAACAAGTCCGGAAAGGTGAAGGGGTTGGGTTGCTTGGCGGCGACCCCGAGAAGCTGCAGGAGGTCAGCGGGATCGTCGCAGCGATCACGCCCGCGCATTTTCATGTGGGCGAGGTCGGCAACGGCGGCCGTGCCAAGCTCGCGATCAATCTCATCCTCGGGCTCAATCGGCTGGCGCTCGCCGAAGGCCTCGTCTTTGCCGAGCGCATCGGGCTTAACGCGGACAGCTTTCTCGCGGTTGCGCGCAAATCCGCATCCTACTCGCAGGTGATGGACACCAAGGGCGCCAAGATGGTGCACGGTGAGTTCACGCCCGAAGGCCGGATCCGCCAAACCCTGAAGGACGTCAAACTGATGCTCGAGCAGGCCCGCGCGCGCGGCCAGCAGCTTCCGCTCGCGACGTTGAACGAGGAGATTCTGGAAGCCTGCGTACGCCAAGGCGAGGGCGATGACGACAACAGCGCCGTCATTCGCGAGATCCGGCGCCGACGCGATCCCGCGAGCTAGGAACTTTTGGCCGGCCGACCGGCGAAGTCCTCCGCCCTCAGCTCAATCGGAGTGCCGTGCGGCGTGCGATCGGCGGCGCGATCCCAGGCGTCGTGATAACGGTCAAGCGTGGCCGCGTCGGTGACACCCTTGTGCGCGACCATGCGTTCGAGCGTCGCCAGCCAGTGCCGGTAATAGGTCTCCCCCGTGTCGGGATCGCCGGCCGCCTGCGCGCGCTTGATTTCCTCGCCCAACGCTTGTGCCCATTCGCTCCAGGTGAACAGGCCGCGCGCCTGCAGCGCCACCGCCATCGCGAACGCTTGCGCTTCCCACGGCTCGCGAAACACCGGACCCTCGCGGTCGCGCGGAATGCCGCGCACCGCATTGAGGGCGAGCCGGGCCGCCGCCGGCGTGACGGCGGTCATGCGACCTCCAGGTAGGGCTCCCAGGCCTCCACCGAGACCTTCAGGCTCGGATCGCTGTCTGCTCCCCACAGGTCCCGGCCATCGAACACGACCGTGTAGAGCCAGTGCGGATCCTCGCCTTCGCCGCGCACAACCGAGTCTGGAAACACGTGACAGCCGCGCACCGCCTCGACGGTGCCGACGTGCCCACGCACATAGCGCGGCAGGCGCGTGTGGGTCGGCGGGTTGATGTTGCGCGCGCGCACACGGTCGCCCGGCTTGAACCGCGCAGGCGCCCGCGCCGGCCGCTCGTAGGACCCGCGCGTGAGCAATGCCGTGATATCGGCCGCCTTGACGTTCGACCCGGGCGGCTTGCTGGCGGCGCGCGCGTGACCGGCCGCCATCTCCTCCTTGCTGGCCAGCCCATGCTTGAGGACCAGTTGCTCGAGCCCGCGGCCCCAGCGTTCGTAATAGGAGCTCGCCAGATAGAGATGCGCCGGAAGCATCTCCTGTTCGGCGCGCGACATGTCGATGTTCCAGAGTCCGGTCGTGCGCATGAGCATGCTCATGGCGAACGTGCGCCCCTCCCAGTCGGCATGAAACACCGGCTCGTTCGGCTCCTGCCTGACGTCGCCAAAGCCATGCATGCCGCCCATGTCATGGACGCCGTTCATCGCGCTTTGCCCGGATCGAGCGGCAGGCCGGTGCCGATCATGGAGTTGCGGGTGACGAGGTTCGCGAGCTTGTCCTCGCTCCAGCCTTCGGTGCCCGCCGGCCGCAGCGGCACCACGATGTAGCGGGTCTCGGCGGTCGAGTCCCAGACCCGGATATCGGTGTCCGGCGCCAGCGTGACGCCGAAGTCGCGCAGCACGCCGCGGGGGTCGCTGACCGCGCGCGAGCGATAGGGCGCCGACTTGTACCAGACCGGCGGCAGGCCGAGCATGTCCCACGGGTAGCAGGAGCACAGGGTGCAGACGACCATGTTGTGCTGCCGCTCGGTGTTGGCGACCGCAATGATGTGCTCGCTGACCTTATCGAACAACCCGGCGTCGCGGATCGCGGCGGTGCCGCCCGCCAGCAGCGCGCGCTTGAACGCGGGATCGGCCCATGCCTTGGCGACCACGCGCGCGCCGCGATGCGGGCCGACCTTGGTTTCGTAGGCTTCGATCAGCGTGTCGATCGCCGCCGGATCGATGTAGCCCTTCTCGGTCAGAATTGTCTCAAGCGCGCGCACGCGCAGCTGCGCTTCGGAGAGTTCCGAACCGTGTTCGTGATGGTCGTCGTGTGTGCTCATGGTTCATTGTAGCGAACGCCACGAGGGGCTGAAACCCTTCAGAGGCCCGTTGGACCTTTTCGGCCGCATCCTGAGGAGCGTGGCCACAGGCCACGCGTCTCGAAGGATGGCAAAAGGGTACGCCCCTAGCACTTGGCCATCCTTCGAGACGGCCGCGCCAAAGCGCGGCCTCCTCAGGGCGAGGCCGACGATTTTTGCAGCGTCAGCCTGCAAGGGCTGCCACCAGCTCCTTCACGTTGTGGCGCATCATCTCGATATAGGTCGGCGCCGGGCCCTTGGCGTCGGTGAGCGCATCCAAGTAGAGCGTTCCGCCGATGCGTGCGCCGGATTCGCGCGCGATGCGCTGCAAGAGCCGCGGGTCGGCGAGGTACTCGAGAAACACCGCCGGGATCTTCTCGGCCCGGACCTGCGCAATAATGCGCGCAACGTCGCGCGCCGACGCCTCGCTTTCGGTCGACACCCCGTGCGGTGCGATGGTTTCAACCCCGTAGGCGCTTCCGAAATAGCCGAAGGCGTCATGCGCGGTGACGAGCTTGCGGCGCTCCGGCGGAATGGTCGCGATCGCCGCCTTGACCTCGGCATCGAGTGCATCGAGCCGGCGCAGGTAGGCTGCCGCGTTGGTTTCGAACGTGGACTGGTCGGCCGGATCGACCGCAATCAGCGCGTCTCGGATATTCGCGACGTAGGTCTTGGCATTGGCGACCGACTGCCAGGCGTGCGGATCTACAGCGTTGCCGAGCCGCAGGGGCGTGATGCCGTCGCTTGCCACCAGCGCCTTCGCACCTTTGGCGGCGGTACGCATGAACTGCGCGGTCGAGCCCTCGAGCGCGAGCCCATTGAGGATGACGAGCCTGGCGTCGGCGAGCTTCTTGGCATCCGCCGGCGACGGCACATAACTGTGAATGTCGCCGTTCGGGCCGACGAGCGAGACCACGTCCGCACGGTCACCGCCGACGTTGCGCGCCAGATCCGCGAGAACCGTGGTGCTTGCGGCGACCCCGACCTTCTCCTGTGCAAGTCCCGGTCCAGATACGAACGCGGCAACAAGTGCGGCAAAAAACCACACGAGGCGTTGCATCACGCTTCCAGGTGCTGCTTGGGAAAGAGCTGCCGCAGAATCCCGCCCATCGGTCCGAGGAGGACAGAACCGAGGCAGAGCGCGCCGGCGACCAGAATGATCGCCGGGCCGGCTGCAACGCCGGCATGAAATGACAGCAGCAGGCCAAGATAGCCGGAGAGCACCCCGACAGCCACGGCAACCGCGAGCATTGTCGTGATGTCGCGCGTCCAGAACCGCGCCGTGACCGCGGGCACCATCATCAGGCCGACCGCCAGCAGTGTGCCGAGCGCCTGAAAGCCACCGACGAGGTTGAGCACGACCAGGCCGAGGAAGATGATGTGTACCGGTGCCCCGGCGCGGCTGATCGAGCGCAGAAATCCGGGGTCGACGCATTCCAGCACCAGCGGCCGCCAGATCAGCGCCAGTATCACCAGCGACAGCGTGCTGATCGCAGCGATCAGTATCAGGGTCGCGGTGTCGAGCCCGAGCACATTGCCGAACAGGAAATGCAGCAGATCGATATTGGTGCCGCGCGCCGACACAATGGTGACGCCGAGAGCAAGCGACACCAGGAAGAAGGCGGCGAGCGACGCATCCTCCTTGAGCTCGGTCGCGCGGGCGACGACGCCGGCCAGCAGTGCCACCAGCAGCCCGGCGACGAGGCCGCCCGCGCTCATCGCGAACAGGTTCAGCCCGGCCACCAGAAAGCCGACCGCCGCGCCCGGCAGGATCGCATGCGCCATCGCGTCCCCCATCAGGCTCATTCGCCGCAGCATCAGGATCACGCCGACCGGGCCGGCGCCGAGCGCCAGCGCCAATGTGCCGACGAGCGCGCGCCGCATGAACTCGAACTCGGCGAACGGAGCGATCAGAACGTCGTAGGGCATCACAAGTCAGGCCGCGTCGACATGGCATTCGTGCGCATCGGCGTCGAACGCCTCACACATGTGGCGCGCTTTCAACAGGTTGTCGGGCGTCAGCACCTCCGCGGTAGCGCCCCAGGCCACCGGGGCGCGCGCGAGCAGCAGCGCTTCGGGAAAATTCGCGCGCACGAGCTCGAGATCGTGCATCGCCGCGATGACCGTCCGCTTTTCCCCGTGCCAGCGTTGCACCAGCGCGCACAGGTCCGCGACGGTCTTGGCATCGACCGCATTGAACGGCTCATCGAGCACGATCAAGCGCGCGTCCTGCAGCAACAACCGCGCAAACAGCACGCGCTGCATCTGCCCGCCCGAGAGGGTTCCGATCGGCCGATCTTCGAACCCGGTCAATCCGACCGCTTCGATCGCGTGGTGGATCTCTGCGCTTTTGTCGCCGACGCCACCGAACAGACCGGTCGAGCGCCACAGTCCCATGGCGACCATGTCGTAGACGTTGATCGGAAAGCTGCGGTCGATATCGGCCGTTTGCGGCAGGTAGGCGATGTCGCGGCGCTTCAATCCGGTAAGCTCGATGCGCCCGGCGAGCGGCGTCAGCAATCCGACGATGCCCTTGAACAGGGTCGACTTGCCGGCACCGTTGGGGCCGACGACGGCGATGAGCGCGCCGGGCGCGACGGCGCCGTTGAGATGATGCACTGCCGGGTGCCGGTCGTAGCCGAGCGTCAAATCCCGAAACTGCAGCTGCGCGTTCATGGCTAACCGACCGACCACCACACCGCGGCCCACAGCACGATGGCGGCGGCGGCGGCGATCGCGACGCGCGTGGAGGCCGACATGCGTAGCAGCGAGGGCGTAATGCGTCCGGCTGGATGCACGTCGCCGGGCTCGTGATGATGGTGGGTCATGGCTGCGATCTGATGAAATGTTACATTATCACATTTCGCGCTTTGGTGACAATTGCGTGACGGTGCGGGCGATTGCAGCGCGTCCCACGATGACGTGACAGCTCTCCCCTTGCGCACGCGCCGCGCACCCACTGAAATCAGCGGGACCCATGCCCACCAAATCGCGTAAATCTCCGCTCGTTCGTCGCGGCCGCGTCGCCGATCTTGACGATCTGTGCCGGCTCGATCGGTTGGTGTTTAAACACAATTGCATGTCGCGCCGGAGCCTGCGGCACTTATTGGTTGCTCGGAGCGCTCATGTGGTGGTGGCTGAGCACGACGGCCACATCTCGGGCTGGGCCGTCGTGCTGTTTCGATCCGCGAGCTGGACCGCCCGTCTATACTCGATAGCAGTTGCGCCGCGCGGATATGGGCTCGGACCTGCGCTCCTTGTTGCGGCCGAACTTGCTGCATTGGCGAGGGGGCGCCACGCGCTGCGGCTCGAGGTGCATGTGCGCAATCACCATGCGATCGCGCGCTACCGCAAGGCCGGGTATCAGCAATGCGGCCGTCTCAAAGGTTATTACGCCGACAACGGCGATGCGCTGCGCTTTGAGAAGCAGCTCGCGAGGCCCAAACGCGGCACACCGAAATAGGATCGATTTTCAATCGAATCGCGGCACTCACCCTGCCGTCATTGTTGGTCGTGATCAATTCGTCGAGGCCGGCGTGGGGTGGGCGCCGCTTGTCAAACACCACCTACTCGGTCCAGGTTGTGCGCCGATCCACAACAAACATGGAATCGTCATGCCGGCCAATGCTTCAGGTTTGCTGCCCCGCGTCCTGCTCGCGCTTATCGTTGGGTCCACGGCGGCCAACGCCGCCGACCGGGTTTCGTTCGGCACCAACTGGATCGCGGAGGCCGAGCACGGCGGGTTCTATCAGGCAGTGGCGGACGGCACCTACGCAAAATACGGCCTCGATGTCACCATCGTTCCGGGCGGGCCCCAGATCAACAACCGCATCCTGCTAGCGGTCGGCAAGATCGATTTCTTCATGAGCGCGAACAGCCTGCAGTCGTTCGACGCGGTCGTGCAGAACGTTCCGACCATCGCGGTCGCCGCCATGTTCCAGAAGGATCCGCAGGTGCTGATTGCGCACCCGGATCAGGGCATCGATCAGTTCATCGATTTGAAGAAGCTCACCCTGTTCGTCTCCAGCGAGGGGCTGGCGACTTACTTCCAGTGGCTCAAGGCGGACTTCGGCTTCGATGAGCGCAAGGTCAAGCCCTACACCTTCAACCCGCAGCCGTTCCTGGTCGACAAGTCGAGCGCGATGCAGGGCTACGTCACGTCGGAACCGTTCGTGATCGAAAAAGCCCTGCACGCCGCGCCTAAGGTCTTTTTGCTTGCGGACCAAGGGTTCAACACCTACTCGACCCTGATCGAGACGCGGCGCGATCTCGTCGCCAACAAGCCCGACCTGGTGCAGCGCTTTGTCGATGCGTCGATCATCGGCTGGTACAATTACCTGTACGGCAACAACACCACCGCCAACCAGACGATCAAGAAACTCAATCCGGAAATGACCGACGAGCTGCTCGCCTATTCGATTGCGAAGATGAAGCAGTACGGCATCGTCGACTCGGGCGATTCACTGCAATACGGCATCGGCGCCATGACCGATGCACGCATGAAAAGCTTCTTTGAGAAGATGGTGCGTGCCGGCGTGGCGAAGCCGACGCTCGACGTCGCGAAATCCTATACACTGCAGTTCGTCGACAAGAAGGTCGGACTCGACCTGCGCCCCAAGAACTGATGACAAAGGCGTCCGAGGACCGGGTCGTGCGCACCTGCCGGGCGCCATCGCGCTTGGTTTACGCATGAGCCCGATTGAGCCGCGCGCGACCGCAGTTCCGGTCGGCCCTGCCCGGGATCGCCCGCTGCGCGTGATGTTGCCGCTCGCAACTCTCGCGCTCGCCGCTCTGGCGTGGGAACTCGCGGTCCGCATCAACCACATCCCGCCCTACGTCCTGCCCGCGCCGACCTTGGTCGCCCAAACGATCATCACCGATTGGCCAACGCTCGGGCACGCGCTGCTGGTGACGTTGACGATCACGATCGAAGGATTCGTGTTGGCCGTGGTCGGCGGCGTCGGGCTTGCGATCCTGTTCAATCAATCGCGCCTGGTCGAATATTCGTTCTATCCATTCGCCGTGATCCTGCAGGTGACCCCGATCGTGGCGATTGCCCCGCTCCTGCTCGTCTATCTGCCGCAGCAGGGCGCGGTGCTGGCCTGCGCTTGGATCGTCGCGTTCTTTCCGGTGCTCGCCAACACCACGCTCGGATTGAATTCGGTCGAGCGCAACCTGCGCGACCTGTTTGAACTCTACGGCGCGACGCGGGCGCAGCTGCTGCTGCGCCTGAAACTGCCAGCGGCGCTGCCCTACATGCTGGCGGGGTTCAAAATCGCCGGCGGGCTGTCGTTGATCGGCGCGGTGGTGGCGGAAATCGCCGCGGGCTCCGCCGGCGCCGGCTCCGGCCTCGCGTTCCTGATCGTCGAGTCGGGGTACCGCCTCAACATCGCGCGCATGTTTGCCGCCCTGCTGCTGCTGTCGGCGGCCGGCATTGCGATCTTCGGCCTGCTCTCGCTTGCGGCACACCTGACGCTGCGGAGTTGGCATGAGAGCGCCGTCGCGGATGAACGCTGAGGCGCTTGCAGCCCGGTTGACAATCGTTTCAGATGTCCCCTGATACGCAGCCCGCGCGTTCCGGAACCTCTTGGATAATCAGCCTCAAGGCCAATCATGGCGAAAAAATCAGCCCGCGCTTCGACGCCGCGCGTGAATGATGACATCGGCGAGGAGCTGCGGCTCAAGATGTACCGCATGCAGCTCGAGATCCGCGAGGCCGAGCAGCGCGCCTACGATTTGTTCCTGCAGAACCTGGTCAAGGGCACCAGCCACCTCTCCATCGGGCAGGAGGCGGTCGCCGTGGGATTCGCCGCCGCCATGCGCCCCGGAGATCTCAGCTTCTGCACCTATCGCGGGCACGCCCACACGCTCGCACGCGGCGTACCGGTCGAGAAAGTGCTGGGCGAATTGATGCAGCGCGACAACGGGCTGATGCGCGGCAAGGGCGGCTCGATGCATCTCACGTCGGCCAAGCACGGCGTGATGGGCTCCTATGCGATCATCGGCGCGCACCTGCCGATCGCCTGTGGGGCCGCGCTGCGCGCGCAATACAAGGGCCACAACGACGTGTCGGTCTGCTTCTTCGGCGACGGCACCACCAACATCGGGGCGTTTCACGAGGCATTGAACTTCGCCGTCGTGTGGAAGCTGCCGGTCGTGTTCGTGTGCGAGAACAACCTTTATATGGAATACACGCCGATCGGCGACGTGACCGCGGTCGAGCATCCGGCCGCCGACCGCGCGGGCGCCTACGGGCTCGACCGCATCATCATCGACGGCAACGATGCCGACATCGTGTACCGGACCGCCAAGGCCGCCTACGAGCGCGCCCGCGGCGGCCGCGGCCCCTCGCTGATCGAATGCATGACCTACCGGCATAGTGGCCATTCCCGCGCCGACCCGGCCAAGTACCGGCCGGAGGGCGAACTCGATCGCTGGAAGCAGCATGATCCGATCAAGCTCTATCGCGAGCGCCTCAAGCAATTCGGTGTCGCCGAGGAGGCGATCACCAAGATCGAGACCGAGACGATGCGGATGATCGACGCGGCGACCGCGGCCTGCAAGGCGGCGCCGCCGCCGTCGATGGATATCCTCACCACCGACGTCTACGCCGACGGAGGGTTCGCATGGCGGAACTGACCTACCGCGACGCAGTCGCGCGCGGCATCGCGCAGGAGATGGCGCGTGATCCCGACGTGATCTTCTTCGGCGAGGACGTGGCCAAGCCCGGCGGCGTGTTCAAGGCAACGGTCGGGCTCTACGAGCAGTTCGGCCCCAAGCGCGTGCGCGACACGCCGATCTCCGAACAGGCGATCATGGGCGCTGCCATGGGTGCGGCGATGACCGGATTGAAGCCGATCGCCGAGATCATGTTCTCGGATTTCTTTGCGGTCTGCTTCGATTATATCGCCAACGAGTTTCCCAAGACCCGCTACATGTCGAACGGGCAGCTCAAATGCCCGCTGGTCGTGCGCACCGGCAACGGCGCCGGCTCGCGTTTCGGCGCGCAGCATTCCCAGAGCGTCGAGAACTGGTGCATGATGATTCCGGGCCTCAAGGTGGTGGCGCCGTCGAACCCGCGCGACGTGATCGGGCTGATGGCAGCGGCGGTGCGCGATCCCGATCCGGTAATCTTCTTCGAGCACAAGTCGCTCTATCCGATCAAAGGCGAGGTGCCGGACGGCGAGATTGTCGACAGCCTCGGCACCGCCGCGATCGCGCGGCCCGGCAAGGATGCGACCATCCTGGCGCTCGCCCTGATGGTGCCGCGCGCGCTGGCGGCGGCCGAGCGGCTGAAGACGGAACACGAGATCGACTGCGAGGTTATCGACGTGCGCTCGCTGGTGCCGCTCGACACGCAGACGATTCTGGGGTCGGTCGGCCGCACCCACCGGGTGTTCACGGTCGAGGAAAATCCGCGGCTGTGCGGCTGGGGCGCCGAGATCGTGTCGATCATCGCCGATGAGGCGTTCTACGATCTCGACGGTCCGCCGGTACGGATCACGACGCCGCATATCCCGTTGCCGGCGGCCGACATTCTGGAAGACGCCATTCTTCCGACCGTGGACCGGATCGCCGAGACCGTACGGCGATCGCTGCAAAGCTGACGCGCGAGCGCCCAGGAGCCTAAGGAGGACGCCATGTACGACAACCTGCTCGCCAACGTTCCGACCGATCTCTACATCGGCGGCAAGTGGCGCAAATCCTCCGACAACCAGCGCTTCGATGTGATCGATCCGGCGACCGAGAAAACCATCGCGTCGGTCGCGAGCGCCAGTGTCGAGGACGCCAGGGCCGCCGTCGACGCCGCCAGCGCCGCCATGGAAGGTTGGGCCGCCAAGAAACCGCGCGAGCGCGCCGAGGTGCTGCGCAAGGCGTTTGAGCTGATCCTGCGCGATACCGAACGTTTCGCCAAGCTGATGACGATCGAAAACGGCAAGGCGCTCGCCGATTCGCGCGCCGAAGTCGCCTATGCGGCCGAGTTCTTCCGCTGGTACGCCGAAGAGGCGGTGCGCAACATCGGCGACGTCTCGCGCGCACCCTCATCCGGTGCCCGCATCTTCGTGCAGCACAAGCCGGCCGGCGTCGCGGTACTGGTCACGCCGTGGAATTTCCCTGCCGCGATGGCCACGCGCAAGATCGGTCCCGCGCTCGCGGCCGGCTGCGCCGTGGTGCTCAAGCCCGCCTCGGAAACGCCGCTCACCATGCTGGCGCTGATGCCGGTGATGGAAGAAGCCGGCGTGCCTGCTGGCGTCATCAACGTGCTCCCTTCGCGCCGGTCGGGCCCAGTCGTCGACGCCATGCTCAAGGACCCGCGCGTGCGCGTCGTGTCGTTTACCGGATCGACCGAGGTCGGGCGCAAGCTCCTGCACGCGGCCGCCGACAATGTGGTGAAGCCCGCGATGGAGCTCGGTGGCAACGCGCCGTTCATCGTGTTTGATGACGCGGACGTCGATGCAGCGATCGACGGCGCCATGATCGCCAAGATGCGCAACATGGGCGAGGCCTGCACCGCCGCGAACCGCTTCTATGTGCACGAAAAGGTGCATGACGAATTCGCCAAGAAGCTCACCGCGCGCATGCAAGCGCTCAAGATCGGCAACGGTCTCGACGACGGCGTGATGCTCGGTCCGCTGGTCAACGCCGACACCCGTGACAAGGTCAAGGCGTTGGTCGCGGACGCGGTCGGCAAAGGCGCCTCGGTGCTCACGGGCGGCAAGGCGCCGAGCGGCCCCGGATACTTCTATCCGGCGACCGTGCTCGACAAGGTGCCCGATAGTGCCAAGCTGCTGCGCGAGGAGATTTTTGGCCCGGTCGCGGCGCTGCAGACCTTCAACTCGGAGGACGATGTGATCAAGCGGGCGAACGACACCGAGTATGGCCTCGTGGCTTATGTCTACACCCGCGATCTCACCCGCGGCATGCGCGTCTCGGAGCGGCTCGACTTCGGGATGATCGGCCTCAACCGCGGCCTCGTCTCTGACCCGGCCGCGCCGTTCGGCGGCATGAAACAAAGCGGAATCGGGCGCGAAGGCGCGCACGAAGGGCTGATGGAGTTCATGGAAACCCAGTACGTGTCGCTGACGTGGTAATGACCGTGCCGAGTTAGGCGCGAAACGGGGCGCGCTGATGGACATTTTGATGCCGCAGCTCGGCGAGACCGTCGCCGAGGGCAAGATCACCAAATGGTTCAAGGCTGCCGGCGACGCGGTGAAGCCGGGCGACAACCTGTTCGAGATCGAGACCGACAAGACCTCGATGGAAGTGCCGGCGACGGCGGCCGGCGTGCTGACCGAAATTCGCGTGCGCGAAGGCGACAGTGTTCCGGTCGGCGCGGTGGTGGCGATCATGTCCGGCGCAGGCACAGCGACAGCCGGCGCCGCGCCGGCGGCAAGTCCCGCCCCGCCGGCGGCATCGGCCGCAGTCCGCGCATTCGCACCGACCCCGTCGCGCCCGTCGCCGCAGCAGCCCGTCCGGCTCGATCCGTTCCGCGAGGTGCGCACGCCCGAGCGCAACTTCGGTCCGGCGAAACTCCCGGGCGGTACGCGCGTCACTCCGTTGGCACGCCGGCTCGCGGTCGAAGCCGGGGTCGACCTGGGCAAATTGTCCCCCTCCGGCCCGCACGGCCGCATTGTCGCGCGCGACGTTCAGGCGCTGGCGGCGAAGGCCGCGCCCGCAGCTGCGGCCGCGCCGAGCCTGAAACCGGCCGGCGACGCCGCGCGCGTGATCGCGCTCTACGAACCCGGCAGCTTCGATGAAGTACCGCTAGACAACATGCGGCGCATCATTGCGGCGCGGCTGATCGAAGCCAAACAGACCGTTCCGCACTTCTATCTGAGTGCGGATGTAACGATCGAACGCTTGCTCGAGGTGCGCGAGGAAACCAACGCGACGGCGCCCAAGGGCACCGCCGGAGAACCAGCTTACCGGCTCTCGGTCAACGATTTCGTGGTCAAGGCGCTGGCATTGGCCTTGCTGCGGGTGCCGGCCGCCAACGCGGTGTGGGCGCACGACCGGATCCTGCGCTTCCGTGGGGCCGATGTCGGCGTCGCGGTTGCAATCGAGGGCGGTCTCATCACGCCGGTCATCCGCAATGCCGAGCGCAAAAACATCATCGAGATCTCCGCCGAGATGAAGGACCTCGCCGCGCGGGCGCGCGCGCGCCGGCTCAAGCCGCACGAATTCCAGGGCGGCGCCAGCGCGGTGTCCAATCTCGGCATGTACGGCGTGCGCGAGTTCGCGGCGATCATCAATCCGCCGCATGCGACCATCCTGGCGGTCGGCGCTGGCGAACGGCGGCCGGTCGAGACTCCGGATGGAGTCCGCTTCGTCAGCCGGATGACGGTGACGTTGTCGTGCGATCATCGGGTGGTCGATGGTGCGCTCGGAGCCGAGCTTCTGGCGGCCTTCAAATCGCTGATCGAGCATCCGGTTGGTCTATTGATCTAGGCGCATTCCAAAGCAGGGGGATCCGGCTTCCTACCGGCCATCGGCGGGCACCGGCAGGTACCAACCGGGACATGCTCCAACAAAAACGATAGTATCCCGCGCGCGGCGCGCCGGTGGGAAGGAGTTCGGTAATGCGGGACATTCTGCGTCTTGCCGCGGTGTGTGGTGCGGCGCTGGCGCCGATGGAAGCATTGGCGCAGAGCGATGCCGAGAAGGCGCTGGCCGGCGCATGGGAGGTCTCGAACGCCGAGCACGACAAGACCTGCCCGCTCACGTTCAAGGCCGAGACGGCGCCGGGCGGACTGAAGCTCGAGTTCGACCGCGCCGCGTGCGGGGCTAATTTTCCGCCGCTCAAGGAAGCCAACGCCTGGAGTCTCTTCGGCGACAACGCCGTGCGGATCCTCGGCGCCAAGGGCAAGGTGCTCTACGAATTCACCGAGGTCGAAGGCGGCACCTACGAGTCGCTGCGTCCGGGTCAGCCGCTCACGTTTCTGCAGAGCGCGGCCGCGCTCGGCCCGCCGCCCGCGACGGCCGAGCAAATGACCGGGGACTGGAGCGTCGTACGCGGCGCCAGCGATCCGATCTGCACCCTGACGCTGGCGATGACCGCGACCGCGGCCGGCAAGGACGAGTACGCGCTCAAGGTGCAGCCCGGCTGCGATGCCGCCGTGGTCGGCTTCGGACCCGTCTCCTGGCACATGGAGAACGGCGAACTAGTGCTCAAATCGGGGCGCGGACCGACTTGGCGGTTTGAGGAAAACGACGGAACCTGGGAACGCGTGCCGGAAGGCACCGACCCGATCATGCTGGTGCGGCCGTAAACCGAAACCGACTAGGCGGCGAGGCGAGCCCGCTATTGCTGCTCCGCCAATCCTTCGATCGTCACCAATCGAAACTTCCCGCCGCTCTGCCGAATTTTAGCTGCCGACTGATTCTCAGGCGATTCGTACCAGCGCCTGGCTGCTTCCTGGCTCGGGAACTGCAGGATCGCCATGCAACAAGGGACGGGTCCGGCACCCTCGAGGAGCGTGTTTCGCTGGCTGCGCGCGAGATAATGTGCGCCGTACTTGGGAAGGATGTCGCGCGCCAGCTTGGCATATTCCTGCTGGATTGATTCGGGGCCGGTGGTTTCAAGCCGCTCCACAATGACGAATGCCGGAGGGTCGCTTTGGCGTTGCGCCGGCGACGATGTTAACAACGCAGCCGAGCCGACGGCCGCAACGCCTAGTACTGCGATGAAGCGCCATCGAGGCGCGCGCACACGCTTGAGCATTGATGGTCCTCCTCGAGCAGCAACAACGTGCCGATTAGGACGCGCCGACGCAGGGGAGCGATAGCTTCTTTCGACTCGTCCGACTGCAAAACGGCGCCGTCGGACGGCGGGTCCGCGCTTGCACTATCACAGCTGCGTGATTGCTGCGGCGCCTACGCGCTTGCCCGTCGACTGGTGTGCTGCTCGACGATCAACGCAGCCAGGCGCTCGAAGCTCGTCTCCCAGCCAATGCAGGCACCCGTGCATTGAACACGCGCGATAAATCCTTCGTGCCGGAGCGTGATACGGGTTCCGCCTTCCAGCGCCTCGAGCAGATAGGTCACGATCGTCGGCGCTCCGGGCGCGCCCGCGCGTTGCCACGTGTGCACGAGCTTGCGCGGCGGATCGACTTCGAGAAATTCACCTTCGAGCACATAGGGCTGTCCATGAACCCGGCCCGACGCACGCCAGCGTCCGCCGACGCGCACGTCGCCGGTCCATTCCTTGGTGTCGAAGACGCCGGGCCTCACCCACCAGTCGACGATTTCCTTTGAGGCGAGTGCGCGGAACACCCGTTCCGGTGGCGCAGCGATTTCGACACTCGCCAGGATGCGGCCTTCGGTGAGATCGGCGACGGCTCGCGCACGGTTGCTCTCGATGTCGCTCATTTTACCTCCAGGTTACGCTTCAATCGGGCCAAGCTTGCCTGCCAGAACGCCCGGTAGCCTTCAATCCAGCCCGCGACGCTTTGCAGCGGCAGCGGGTCGACCGCGTACATACGCTCGCGTCCAATGCGGGTGTCGGTAACAAGGCGCGCCCGCCGCAGCACACGCAGATGCTTGGAAATGGCGGGACGGCTCTGCCGAAAGTCGGCTGCCAGCGCACCGGCATTCGCGGGTCCGGCACGCAGCCGATCAAGGATCGCGCGCCGCGTGGGGTCGGCAATGGCGCGGAACACGTCGTCGGAGGCTTGCGCGCGGTGCATGATATGTAACCAATTGATTACGTATCATGGACAGGGCCGCGCGTAAAGCTTAAAGTTGCAATGACGCCGCAAGATCCGGCCGGCAATCGCAACGGGAGGCGCCGCGATGGCTTATAACGAAGCTCTGGCGGCGCGCATTCGAACGCTGTTGGGAACAACGCCCGGCGTGACCGAAAAACGCATCGTCGGCGGCGGTCTCGGTTTCATGCGCGACGGAAAGATGGTTGTCGGCGTGATGAAGGACGATCTCATGATGCGCACGGGACCTGAACGTCGCGCCGATGTGTTGAAGCAACCCGGCGTCCGGCCGCTGCGTCTCGGCGGAAAAGTAACGGCCGCTTACGTCCTGGTCGATCCAGCAGCCATTCGGGGACGCGCGGCCCTGCGAAAGTGGATCGAGCTGGGCGCGCCGTCGGGCCGACCCACCAAGACGGCGCGCCGAAAGCATACAACCGCGAATGCCGCACCCGATCCGCGCATCGGCAAGCTGATCGACGTATTCCGCGGCGACCCAAAACTGCGCGCCGTCGCCGAGACGTTCGATGCAAGCAACGCCTCCGCGCGGCCGCGGAGGTTCGGATCGAACGGCTTGAAGGCGAACGGCAAGCTGTTCGCCTTGTTTACGCAAGGAACGCTGGTCGTGAAGCTTCCCAAAGCGCGGGTCGACGCATTGGTCGCAAAGGGCGATGGCAAACCGTTCGACCCGGGGCACGGCCGGCTGATGAAAGAATGGGTGACAGTAGTGAGCCCGAAGGTCTCGTGGAGCGCGCTCGCAAAGGAAGCGCATGCGTTTGTGGCAAGCGCGAAACGCTGATGCGGGTCCGTGCGCCCGCGACAGACCCGCATGAGCCGGCGCTCTCGCTCAACGGCTACAGCCAGCGGCGCACACGCGTCTTGTAGTCGTGGTAATCGTCGCCGAAGCGCCGCTCGAGATAATCCTCCTCGCGCGCGACCACGCCGTAGCGCATGGTGATGGCGAGAGGCAGCATGAGGATCAGCACCCACGGGCTGCGCACCGCCAAGCCGATCCCGACGTAGATGAGAAACATGCCGAGATAGATCGGATTACGGCTCCAACCGTGAATTCCGGTCGTCACCAACGCTTGGGTGGGCTTGGTCCCCTGAACCGGGGTCGCAGCGCTCGCGAAGTTGCGAATGCCCGCGACAAAGACCGCAATACCGATAAAAATCAGGGCGCCGGCGACGATCGCGCTGACCCAGTGGGCTAGCCCGATCCTTGAAATCGGGAACGCCAACGGCACCAAGTGATCCGAGACGAAGCCGAGCAGAAGAGCGAGAAGAAACAGCAAGGGCGGCCGCGCGATGGCACGTGCGGTTTCGGTGTCACTACCCGGTTGGCTGATGGAACTCATGTGGGTCCCTCCTACTTGCCGAGCACTACGTCGATGGTCAGGATCCCGCTACAGTGACAACATGGTTGTCATCTTAGACATTGACAACAAAGGTGTCAATATCGGCTGTGTCTGAAACGGAGTGAACAACGATGGCGATTGCGCCGCAGCGGAAAAATGCTCATCGGGTCGCGCGCAAGGCCGAGGCGATCGCGGACCTGATGCTCGAGGTCGCACAGTTCTTCTTTCGCCTGCGCGCGCTTGGCCAGAAGACCGGGCTCATTACCAACTGGGGCGCTGGCGCGTTCGGTTTCATGCGCAGTCTGGCGCTGATCGGCCCCCTCACCGTGCCGCAGATCGCCGAGATGCGGCCAACCAGCCGCCAGCGCATGCAGCGGCTGGCGGACGAACTCGCGGCCGAGGGGCTTGTCGAGTTCATCGACAATCCGCGGCATCGGCGATCGAAGCTGGTGCACCTCACGCGCAAAGGCAATGCGCGCCATCGCGCGATGAGCGCCCGACTACATGAGGTTGCCGCGACGATGGGCGCCGATTTGAGCGAGGCAGACATCCGCAAGGCCATTGATATCGTGCGGCGGCTGAGCGAGGAAACGAAGGGCGCTGGTGGCGACTAAGCCTCCCGCGAACGCGGATGACTCACTGCTGCTCACGCACGCTCGCTGAAGCCGTCACTAGGCGAAGGCCCCAAAATATCAGCGCAAACGAAATAATCCCCGTCGGCGCCGACGAGTAGGCGACCGCCATGATGACCCATTCCCGGAGGGGAGTTCCCATCGGGGCACCGGCCAAAGGCATGGTCGATTGGCCAGCCCCCAGGATGGCAGCGATTGCGAATGCGGAGGTAATCGCAAAGCCCGAATAGATGAGACACCAGAAGGCAACCCGAGCCGCCCCGGCACTGAGATTGAGACGTGGCCATAACAGGCCGAACGCTATCAGCATGACTCCGAGCAAGGCACCTAGTGAATGGGCTGACCGTCCAAGCAACGGAACCGCCAGGAATGGAATCGCAAATCCCTCGAACGACGTAAGCAGGAACAGCGCCACACCGATTTGGAGCAAACGATGTGCCTGACGGGCTAGTAGCTTCGACGCGCGCATGGCAACCCCACGCAAGGTTTGATTGCAAGCAATGCGCCGAAAGAAATCTGGCGCAGCAGGGCGTAGGACAGACCCATCGCGCCCGTTTCAGCCAGAATGCCGCCCGCAACTACCGCCGGACTACGCCACCGCCTACTCCGCGGTGCTCAAGTCCACAGCCCGTTGAGGTCATTCTCCGCAGCCACCCGCTCGTAGGTCTCTCGCGGATGCTTGATGCGATACTCAAACTCGCCAAATCGGACGGGAAGTTCGGCGGTGACGCGATACGCGCCCTTGGGCGCATAAAGCCCACGCGGCGGATGGTACTCGACCGCTTGGCCGATCCTGAACTTGTGCTCGCTCATTTCGATTTTTGCGACCACTGCCGGATGTCCGTTGACAGGGATCGAACATACAACGCGGCGGCAGTTGCGTTGTTCCTAGCGGTCCCAATCTATCGCTCTGATTCACCTATGTTAGTCAGCGTGGGCGCATGCTCAGCACAGACTGGCGGGCGTGATCCCGAGGGATCGTGTGTGAAAAGACGTGCGGCGTCGCCGATGAAATTCTCGTGAATGGTTTCCTCGACGATGGGCGGACGTTGTGAGGGAACAATCGATCAACGCGGGAATTCTGCCCGAATGTAACGCCATCGTTGGAGCCGCCAGTGACGTATACCAACGAACACCACCGTCGGATCGCCGAGCGATGCCTGCGAATGGCGGAGTTTTGCGAGCGCGCGCACCCCGTTACATCTCTGCGCCAGATCGCGACTGACTATTTCGATATGGCCGACGGCGCCGATTGCGTGGAGCCGCTGCGGACAGGCCATGAATTCCCGGTTCGGGACGGAGTTCCACCGAAGGCGCGCATGGCCATCGTCATTTACGCGACGATCAAGAACGCGATTCGATCGGCGGTGATCGTCGCGTGCGGGATCCTGGTTGGAGTATCCGTATTCGCTGCAATGATCTTGGCCATTGCCCCCGCGGGCGCATCGATCACGAGCGTTCCGCAGATCGAATGCATGTATCGCCAGATGGCCAACCTAAAGTGGCCGCGTGATCTCCTTGGCTCCGAATGGTCATTGAATCCTCTGCAGAAAGCTTGCGGTCGCCGGGCTCCTGCAGTTCGCCCCGAAAACGGAAATCGCTAGATCACATCAGCTTCAGCGCCCGGAAGCTCGCGTGCCCGTCTTTTCCGATGATCAGGTGGTCGTGTACCGCGATCCCGAGCGGGGCGGCAATCTCGACGATTGTTTGCGTCATCTCGATGTCGGCCGACGAGGGCGTCGGGTCGCCGGAGGGATGATTGTGCACCAGGATGATGGCGGTCGCGGAGAGCTCGAGTGCGCGCTTGATCACTTCGCGCGGATAGACCGGCGTATGGTCGACTGTGCCGACCTGCTGGCGCTCGTCGGCAATCAGGCGGTTGCGCTTGTCGAGAAACAGGATGCGAAACTGCTCCTTGTCGGCGAACGCCATGGCGGCGCGACAGTAGTCGATGAGCGCCGACCACGACGACAGAAGCGGGCGGCTTCTGACCTGGTCGCGCGCCAGCCGTTCGGCGGCCGCCTGCACCACTTTGAGCTCGGTGATGGCCGCGTCCCCAAGCCCCGGTACTTCCGCGAGCCGTTGCGGCGGGGCCGCGATGACTTCGGGGAAGGAGCCGAATTTATCCAGCAGAGCCTTGGCGAGCGGCTTTACGTCCCGGCGCGGCAGCGCGCGAAACAGAACGAGCTCCAGCAGCTCGTAGTCGGCGAGCGCCGCGCTTCCGCCCGCGAGGAAGCGGGCGCGCAGCCGTTCGCGATGGCCGTGAAAGTGCGGCACCGCAGGCGCGTCCGGCTTGTCGGTCTTGCTCAGCAACGCCCCCTCGCCTGCCGGCGCGTCGCAGCGCCGGTTACGGGGCCGGGTATGGCGGCCGTTCGAACCCGCGCGGCGACAGGGTGAAGATCTCGACCCCGTCTTTGGTGACGCCGACCGCATGTTCGAATTGCGCTGACAGTGAGCGGTCGCGCGTCACCGCGGTCCAGCCGTCGGAGAGCACCTTCACGTGCGGACGCCCGAGATTGATCATGGGCTCGACCGTGAAGATCATGCCCGGACGCAGCGTAATGCCCTCGCCTGGCCGCCCGACGTGAATGATGTTGGGCTCGTCGTGGAACAGGCGCCCGACGCCATGGCCGCAGAAGTCGCGCACCACGCTCATGTGCTGGGCCTCGACGTAGCTCTGAATGGCGGCGCCGATGTCGCCGGTCGTGGCGCCCGGCCGGATCGCCGCGATCCCGCGCATCATCGCCTCATGGGTGACCTCGATCAGCCGTTCGGCGCGCCGCGGCACCGCCCCGACCGGATACATGCGGCTCGAATCGCCGTGCCACCCGTCCAGGATCAGGGTCACGTCGATATTGACGATGTCGCCGTCCTTGAGCGGCTTCTCGTTCGGGATGCCGTGACACACCACGTGGTTGATCGACGTGCAGGTCGACTTGGTATAGCCGCGATACATCAGGGTCGCGGGCCACGCGCCGTGATCCATGGCGTACTCGAACACAAACCGGTCGAGCCGATCGGTTGAGACGCCGGGTTTCACCTCGGCGGCCAGGAGATCAAGACAGTCGGCGACCAGCCGGCCGGCCTCGCGCATGCCGGCAAAGCCGTCCGGACCGTGGATCTTGATTTGTCCGGTCTTGCGTAGCGGCGCGGCCGCCGCGTCGACATAGGTCATTGTTTTTTTAACCGCAGATCTGCCCGTGCAGGATAGACCCCTAATTTAAGCCTGGATCGCGGCCGTGCAAGCGGGGAGCGCGGCGTTCCCGCCCATCGCCGCGCGCATATGGACCGGCAAGGGTGCGTCAGCCCGCGGTAACGTCGACAGTGACCTCGCCGTCCAAGACCTTCTTGGCGGTGCCGAGATCGACGTCCTTCTCCCACGCCGCGATCACGACGGTCGCGACGCAGTTCCCGATCAGATTGCCGAGCGCGCGCGCCATCCCGACGAACCAGTCGACCGAGAGCACCAGGACGAGGCCGATCGCCGGAATGGTCGGCACCGCATTGAGCGTCGCTGCCAGAATCACGATCGCCGAGCCGGGCACGCCGTGGGCGCCCTTCGAGGTGACGAGCGACACCGCCAGCACCAGTAACAGATCCCCGAGCGACAGCGGCGTGTTGGTCGCCTGCGCGATGAACACGGTGGCCAGGGTCAAGTAGATCGAGAACGCGTCGAGGTTGAACGAGTAGCCGGTCGGGATGACGAGCCCAACCACCTCTTCGCGCACGCCCATGCGCTCGAGCTTGCGCATGATCTGCGGCAGTACCGCGTCGGAGGACGCGGTGGCGAGCACGATCGTGAGCTCTTCGCGCAGGTAGCCCAGGAACTTGAGGATATTCAGTCCGGCGAGCCGCATGACGCCGCCGAGGATGACCAGGACAAAGATTGCGACCGACGCGTAGAACAGCACGACCAGTGAGATCAGCTGCTTGAGCGAGCCGACCCCGTAACGGCCGACCGTGTCGGCGACGGCGCCAAGCACGCCGAGCGGGGCGACGCGCACGATCAGCCCCATGGCCTTGAACAGAACGGTCGAGACCTGGTCGACCAGGGAGGCGACCTGACGGGCCTTGTCGCCGACCAGCGCCAGGCTCACCCCGAAGATGATCGCGAAGAACAGCACCTGCAGCACGTCATTGCGCGCCAGTGCGTCGATCGACGTGGTCGGGATGATGTTGAGAATGAAGCTCGCGACGCCGCCGCCCTTGAGCTTGGAGGCGTTGTCCGCGTAGGCGCCCATTGCTTTGGCGTCCAGCGTCGCCGGATCGATGTTCATGCCGTGGCCGGGCGCAAACGCAAACGCGAGGACGAGCCCAATCACCAGCGCGACCGTGGTCATGACCTCGAAATAGACCAGCGCCTTGCCCCCGACGCGCCCGACTTTCTTGAGGTCGCCGGCGCCGGCGATGCCGTGCACTACCACGCAGAACACGATCGGCGCGACAATCATGGTGATGAGCTTGAGGAAGCCGTCGCTCAGCCCCTTGAGGCCGGCCGCGAAATCGGGCGCGACCACGCCGACAACGATCCCGAGCAGCAGCGCCGCCAGCACCTGCACGAACAGCGACTTGTAGATCGGCGAGCGCACGGCCGGCAGCAGCGGCGCAATGGTTGTGGTGGTCATCAGTTGAAACTCCTGCAAAAAAGCAGGCTTCATAAGGCAAAAACCGTGCCGCTAAGCCGTTATCGGCACCGACCCGGACACCACGATTGCGTCATATGCTACCGCACAGCGGTAAGCGATAGCCTCGACGCCGGCGCGGCGCGCGCGCTCGAACGCGTCGGCGTAGGTCGGATCGATATCACGGGCGAGCGTGAACGAGGTCGCGGACGGGATCTGCACCAGATAGAGCATCACCGCCCGGCTGCCGGCCGCTACCATGGCGGTCAGCTCCTCGAGGTGCCTGGCGCCGCGCGCCGTGACTGCATCGGGAAATTCGGCCACGCCCGGGCGGCGCATCAGGTGGACGTTCTTCACCTCGACGTAGCACGGCGGCCGCTCGGGCGATTCCAGCACAAAGTCGACGCGGGACTTGCGGCCGTAACGCACCTCGCGGCGGATGCTTTGGTAGCCGCGCAATTCCGGGATCAGCCCTTCGGCGATCGCCTCGGCGACGATCAGGTTGGGATGCGCCGTGTTCACGCCGACGAGCTCGGCACCGCCACCGAAATCGACCTCGACCAGTTCCCACGAGTGCGCAAGCTTGCGCGCAGGATTGTCGGACTTGGAAAGCCACACCGCGACGCCCGGTTGGGCCAAGCCGGTCATGGCGCCCGGATTGGCAATATGCACGGTCAGCCGCTCGCCGGTCGGAAGCTCGACGTCGGCCAGGAAGCGCTTGTAGCGGCGCAGCAGCCGCGCCGGGATCAGCGGCTTTTGAAATCGCATGATCGGCGGATGCTAACCGTGCGCGGGGGCGGGTTGTCCGCGCTTTGCTTTGCGCGCAGCGTCGCCGAGTTCGCCCAGCACATCGAACATGCCGGCCGCCAGGGCGCGGGTCAGTTCGGCCGCATCGATCTCGCGCGCGAGCGCCGCGGCCTGGCCGGACCATAGCGGCGAGAATTCACTCGATCCGCGCCGCTCGGCCTCGGCGCGTACCGGCGTGACCGCGTTGGCGGCGGCCGGAAACTGTGGCGCCGCCGCGTTGATGGGCCCAAGTTCACGGATCAACCGGTTGATTAGGCCGCGCGCAGGCCGGCCGGTGAACAGGTTGGTCAGGACGGTTTGATCATCGCGCGCGTTGCGCAGCGCAGTGCGATGCAGCGCCGAGACCTTGGCTTGCGGGCAGAACATGAAGGCGGTGCCAACCTGCACCGCGTCGGCGCCGAGCGCGAGCGCCGCTGCTGCGCCGCGCGCGTCGGCGATCCCGCCGGCCGCGATCACCGGCACAGCGACGGCGTCGACCACTTGCGGAACCAGCGCCATGGTTCCGACCTGCGCGTTGATGTCGGAGGTCAGGAACATGCCGCGATGTCCGCCTGCCTCCAGGCCTTGCGCGATGATCACGTCGGCACCGAGATCGACCAGGCGGCGGGCTTCGGTGCTGGTCGTCGCCGAGCTCATCAGCACCAGGCCGGCGGCCTTGAGCCGCTGCACCAGCTCCGGCTGCGGCATTCCAAAATGGAAGCTTGCGACCCGCGGCCCGATGGCGAGCACGGCGTCGCAGGTTTCCTCGTCGAACGGCCGCCGCGCGCCGCCGGCGCTCGCGCCCGCCTCGATGTCGAATTCCGTGTAGTAGGGCGCGAGCTTGGCCCGCCACGCATGGTCCTGCTCGGCGGTGACGTTGGGCGGCGCGTGGCAGAAGAAGTTCAGGTTGAAGCTGCGGTTGGTCAGCGCGCGCATGCGCGTGCATTCGTCCGCCAGCTGTTCGTTCGACAGCATGGCGCAGCCGTACGACCCAAGCCCGCCCGCATTGGAGACCGCGGCCACCAGTTCGGGGGTGGAAACGCCCGCCATCGGTGCCAGCACGACCGGCACGTCGATGCCGAGACGATCGAGCAGTTCGCGCGTGCGCTTCATGACTGACCTCCCTAACGGTCCGGGCGCTTCGCCATGTCGTCGCGGAAGAAGGCGTTGAGATCGGGATGCGGAGCGACGTCGGCGAAGCTGTCGAAACGACCTTCGTTCATGATCTGCTTCGCCGACTTGATCACCGCGCCCCAGCCGACCCGTGCGAGCGTTCCGCCGACGCTGACGCGGCGCACGCCGAGCGCCGCAACGTCGGCGACCGTAAGCCCGAGGTTGGACGGCATCAACAAGTTCACCGGCTTCGGCGCCACCGCCTTCACCACCGCGTCGATCTGTTCGCGGGTGCGGATGCCGGGCGCGTACAGGCAATCGGCGCCCGCGACCGCATAGGCTTTGAGGCGGGTGATTGTCTCGTCGAGATCCGGGCGCCCGACCAGAAAGCATTCGGCGCGGCCGGTGAACACCACGTCGCCACCAGCTTTGTCGATCGCGGCACGCGCCGCGCGGATGCGCGCCACCGCGGCATCGAGATCGTAGAGCGGCTTGGCCTTATCGCCGGTCGAATCCTCGATCGACAAGCCGGCGACGCCGGTCTCGATGCACAGCCGCACATTCTCCGCGACCTTGTCGGGTTCGTGCGCATAGCCGCCCTCGAAATCGGCGTTGACCGGAATGTCGGTCGCGGTGCAGAGCTCACGCAGATGGTCCAACATCATCTCGAGGCCGACCCCGGCATCCGGCAGCCCTTGCGCGAACGCATAGCCGGCGCTGGTCGATGCCAGCGCCTTGAAGCCGAGGTGCTGCAGATAGCGCGCGCTGCCGATGTCCCACGGGTTGGGAATAACGAAACAGCCGGATTCGTGCAGCTTTCGGTAGGCTTTACGCTTGTCGGCGGGGCTCGGCATCACTGGATTTCCTCGTTTGTTTTGCGCATAAGGATGCGCTCAACTGCAGCGCTGGCGCAACCCGGTGCAGACTTGAAACACATATGGCTGCGCGTCGTTCCTGGCCTGACCGGATGACGAAGCCAGCCTTTCGGGGTGAGGAAGGAAACGTCCATGCAAACGATCGCGGCCTTCGATCGGATCGGCGAGGAAAACGCGTTCGCCGTGCTGGCGCGCGCAACGGCGCTTGCCGCGCAAGGGCGCGATATCATCAATCTCGGGATCGGGCAGCCGGATTTTCGTACACCCGACCATATCGTCGAGGCCGCAGTGAAGGCGCTGCGCGATGGCCACCACGGCTACACGCCCGCGGTCGGCATCCTGCCGTTGCGCGAGGCGGTGTCGGTCGACCTGCACAAGCGTTTCAAGGTTAGCGTCTCACCGGACGAGATCATGATCATGCCGGGCGGCAAGCCGACCATGTTCATGTCGATCATGATGTTCGGCGAGCCGGGCGTCGACATTCTCTATCCGGACCCGGGCTTTCCGATCTATCGCTCGATGATCGAGTTCACCGGCGCGCGGCCGGTGCCGGTGCCAATCCGCGAGGAGCATGGTTTTGCGTTTTCGGCCGAGGAAACGCTGAGCCTGCTCACCCCGAAGGCACGCCTCCTGATCGTCAACTCCCCGGCCAATCCGACCGGCGGCGTCACCCCCAAGGCCGAGGTCGACAAGCTCGTCGCCGGACTTGCGCGCTTCCCGGATCTCGCGGTGATGTCGGATGAGATCTACGACCACATGGTCTACGACGGCGAGACCCATGTGTGCCTGCTCTCCTATCCGGAGCTGCGCGACCGGCTGATCCTGCTCAACGGCTGGTCGAAGACCTATGCGATGACCGGCTGGCGGCTCGGCTACGCGGTCTGGCCGGGCAAGCTCTACGACTATGCGCGCAAGCTCGCGGTCAACCTGCATTCCTGTGTCAACGCCTCGGCGCAATATGCCGGCATCGCGGCGCTGACCGGACCGCAGGACGCGGTGGAAAAAATGGTCGCCGAGTTCGACAAGCGACGCCGCGTCGTGGTCGACGGGCTCAACCGGCTGCCGGGCGTGTCGTGCGCGGTCCCGAAGGGTGCGTTCTACGCATTTCCCAACGTCAAGCGCACCGGCTGGACCGCCAAGGCGCTTGCCGCGTCGCTGCTCGACGACGCCGGCGTCGCCATCATCGGCGGACCGGACTTCGGAATTTTGGGCGAAGGCTACGTGCGGCTGTCCTATGCAAACTCGACCGAGAACATCCGCAAGGCGCTCGAGCGCATGGGCGAGTTTCTGGCGAGCCGCAAGGCGGCCTAGCTCTTCTGCGTGAACCGGAAGCCGACCAGCACCAGCACGAGGCCGCACAGCTGCAACGCGCTCGGCACGACGTCGAGCACCAGATAGCCGATCAGCAACGTAAACGGCGGGACCAGCGTCGGAAACACCGCCGCGCGCGCGGCGCCGAGCAGAACCACGGCGCGCGTGAACAGAAAGATCGACGCTGCGCCCGACAGCAGGCCCTGGAACACGAGCTGAACCAGGTTCGCCCACAGGCCGACCGCGATCATGCGCTCGAACCCGAAGAACGCCCATTGTACCGGAATCAGTGCGAGCGAGAGGACGCCGGTGACGACGACCGCGCGCGTGGGCGCAATGCGCCACAGCTTGAGCATCATGCCGAACGCGGCGAACAGGAAGCCCGCGGTCACAAACGAGAGGTCGCCCAGGAGCGCGTGCGCCCCGATGCTGGTCAGCGCCTCGAACCCGATGACGACAAGCCCCGCGACGATCGCGACGGCACCCAAGGCGCGGGTCGCCAGCAACGGCTCCTTGAGCACGAGCGTTGCGAGTGCGAGCCCGCCGAGTGCCGCGCACGAGGGCTGAATGACGCCGCCGTGTCCGAGCGGCACCAGCAGAAAGCCCGAGTAACTGAACGCGGACAGGATCGGCCCGCCGGCGAGCGTGAGCACGATGCTGCGGCCCCATCCGAGGCCGTGCAGATCCGCGCCGCGATTGGCGATCACCACGGGCAGAAATGCGACACCCGCCCACACGCAGCGATGAAATACGAGATCGGCCGGCGCGAGGCCGATATCGATACCGTGACGCGCCGCGGCGAGGCCTGCGGCCCAGAACAAGGCGGCCCCAGCTCCGCAGGCAACGCCGAGCACTCCGGCCGGCAGCTTTGCGGCCCACGCGGCCAAGCCGCCAACCATTTTTTACCTCCGTATGCGTGCATTGACATACGCCGCGCCGCACCGCAAAGCCATGGGCGACAACGGCGGCAGCGCTAGTGCCGCCGATTTGAAGTTCCTGCACCACGTGCCGCGATCTCGTTCAGGAACTTCAAATCGAAAAGCGGCACTAGAATCCATATAGTTGCTAGTGCCCCTTTTGTTTCCGAAGTGCGTGTCGGAGGGTGCTGCGATGTATCACGCACTTCGGAAACGGGGCACTAGGCGGTACGCATGAGCGAGCAAAAACCCGTCATCTGCGTCGGCGAGGTCGCGATCGAACTCGCGCGCGGTCACGATGGCCGCTACGGGCTCTCGTGCAACGGCGATACGTTCAACACCGCGATCTATGTTGCCCGTGCTGGCATTCGTACGAGCTTTGTGACCGCGCTCGGAGACGACCCCTACTCGGAAGGCCTGATGGCACTCGCCGCCGCCGAGGGCGTCGGCTGCGATCTGATCTTGCGCGTTGCGGGCCGGCTGCCGGGATTGACGCTGATTGACGCCGGCGCATCCGGCGAGCGACGGTCCTATCCCTGGCATGACGCGTCGCCGGCGCGCGATCTGTTCGAGCTGCCGCAATGGCCGCGCGTTGCCGAAGGTCTACTCGCGGCGCGCCTGATCTATTTCTCCGGCATCACCTTGTCGCTCTATTCCAACCTCGCCATCGGCCGGTTGCTGGCTGCGCTGGAAATGGCGCGGCAGAACGGGGCCAGGATCGCGTTCGACGGCAACTTCCGTCCGCGCGGCTGGAAGGGAGATCTGGCGCGCACCCGCACGGTGTTCATGGAGGCGCTCAAGCGGTCGGACATCGCGTTGCCGACCTACGACGACGAAGCCGTGCTGTGGGGCGATCCGAGCCCGGAGGCGACAGTCGAGCGCATGCGCGCCTTCGGCATTGGCGAGATCGTGGTGAAGAACGGTCCGAACAGCGCGCTCGTCGCTTCCACGCAGGCGCAGGAGCACGTGCCGGTGCCGGAGCTCGTAGTGCCGGTCGACACCACCGCGGCCGGGGACGGTTTCAATGCCGGCTATCTGGCGGCGCGGCTCAACGGTGCGACCCCGATCGCGGCCGCGGCTGCCGCGCACCGGCTTGCCGGCGAAGTGATCCGGCATCACGGCGCGCTGATGCCGCGCGCCGGCGCCGCGATGCACTGAGTTCAAACACACTCCAACGGTTAGCCAACGCTCCGCCTCCCGGTGAAGGCTGGCGCCGGGCCGCCCTTCGTTCTTTTTCCCTTCCCTCACAATGAGGGGGGTGGAGCGCCGAGACGGCGCTCAATCAATGTATCCGCGCTTATCAGGCGCGGAACGCACCCTTGCGATCGGGTGCGTCTGCGCCGTTCGGCGCTCCACGGCGGCGATTTTTGGCCGGAGGTCGCATCGTGACCGGTCCTTAGTGCCGGTGTTGGCGGGTCCCCGGGCCCCCTGGGATCCTGGTTGCGAGCCAGGCGTTCTCGGACGCCGCTGTTCCGCCCCGCCTCAGGATCGCCTCATGAGAGCGCCCCTCATCGAGCGGAATGCAGGGATCTATAACATAACTATTCTAATTGTCAATAATCTAAACTATTACAGGCCCGGCACCCTTTGACCGAGCTAGGAATTTCACGCTATCGTCGTCGCGAAGGGGATGGAGTCCCCCGAGAAACCGCCGTCGAGGCTGATGACTCCTGCCGCAGTCCATGCGGTGGGGGTTTTGCATGACCCGCCGCAAGGCGGGTTTTTCGTGAGCGCGAGGTGTGCGGTGGTCACTTATTTCTGGGTCGCGGTCGGCAGCGCAATCGGGGGCGTCGCGCGTTACTGGTTGTCCACCGTGATTGCCCGCTGGATCGGGGAGACCTTTCCGTGGGGCACCATCCTGGTGAACATCACGGGCTCGTTCATCATCGGCTTTTTCGCCACCCTGACGGCGCCCGACGGGCGTTTCTTTGTCGACACGACAACACGCCAGTTTGTCATGATCGGAATTTGCGGGGGCTACACGACGTTCTCGTCATTCAGCCTGCAGACGCTCTACCTGATGAACGACGGCGAGTGGCTCTACGCCGGTGGCAATGTCGCGATATCGGTCGTAGCCTGTCTCCTCGCCGTGTGGGCCGGCCATGTGCTCGCCCTGAGTATCAATGGTATGCGGTGGGTGTGACCATGGAGCTGCCTCGCGACGCCGTTCTGCTCCGCATTTTCATCGGCGAAGACGCGCGCTTCGATCATCGTCCGCTCTACGAGGCGATCGTCGGCAAGGCGCGCGAAATGCAACTTGCCGGTGCCACCGTGCTGCGCGGCCCCATGGGCTATGGTCATTCGAGCGAACTGCGCACGACCAAGATCCTGAACCTCGCGGAAAATCTTCCCGTGGTGATCGAGATCGTCGACACGCAGATCAAGATCGATACCTTCTTGCCGACGCTGAATGGGATGATGTCGAGCGGCCTCGTCACTCTGGAGAAGGTTCAGGTTCTCCAATACGGCCAGCCGGGTTCCGCCAAAACCTGAGGGTGTCCAACAGAAGGGGTCAAGGCCGTGCAGCTTCCCCGCGACGCCGTCCTGCTCCGCGTATTCATTGGCGAGAACGACAAGTTCGATCGCCTCCCGCTTTATGAAGCAATTGTTCTGAAAGCGCGCGCGATGCAGCTCGCCGGCGCGACCGTACTGCGCGGACCGATCGGCTTCGGCCCGTCGAGCCGGCTGCAAAAGGCAAAGATGCTGCGTTTGTCGCAGGATTTGCCGCTGCTGATCGAGATCGTCGATACGCAGGACAAAATCGACGAGTTCCTGCCGGTGCTCGACGCCATGATGGGGAGCGGGCTCGTCACGCTTGAAAAAGTGCAGGTCCTGCAATACGGCGTGCCCGGTTCCGGCAGGCGCTAGCGCATGAAAAGGGTGGCGGTATTCGGCAATGCCGGCGGCGGCAAGTCAACGCTTGCGCGACGGCTCGCGGAGCTGACAGGCCTGCCGCTGTTTCCGATCGACATGATGCAATGGGAAGCGGGTGGCGACCAAGTCCCTGACGACGCGTACCTCCGCCAACATGCCGATATCCTGCGCCGTGACGAATGGATCATCGACGGGTTTGGCTCGGTGGCTTCGGCATGGGAGCGCTTCGCCGCTGCCGATACGCTGATCTATGTCGATCTGCCGGTCGTGACCCACTACTGGTGGGTGACCAAGCGCTTCATCAAGGGCATCTACGCCAACCCCGAAGGCTGGCCGGACAAGAGCCCGATGTGGAGCAGCACCATGAGCGGGTATCGTGTGATCCCGCGCTGCCATCGTCACCTCACCCCGAAATATCGGCAGCTCGTTGCCGAAGCGGCGGGATCAAAGCGCGTTCACCACTTGCGGTCAGGCACCCAAATGCGGCGGTTCCTGCAGGCAGTCGGAAACGAGCATGCAGGCCTCTGAGTCGCCAACGCATGCGGCTCGCGGGGCCGCGTGGAGGCGCGGCAGGTCAATGCGTCAGTCTTTCCACATCTCGTAAAGCCACAGGCAGAACACCGCGAAGGCAAGCACCGCCGGACCACGCCATCCCCACTGCATGATCCAATAAATGGATTTGCGGAGTCGCATCGGCGTCATCGACATGACACTCCTCCCACGGATTAGCCCTCGGCTGAATCGATCCCGCTCGCCGGGATCGGCGTAGTTTCCAACAGCTCCTCTGCGGCAATATCGCCGCGAGGCTCAAGGCTCTCGGGCTCGACACGTCTGCGCGCCGTTTCTCGAATACGCTGCGCGATCATGGGTTCCTGATCCATCAGAATGTGGACGTCGCGCGCGTCGAGCACAAGCAGGCTGGTCCGGCTCAGGGCGCGTGCGGTGCCCGACCGGCGCGCCCCGCGCAGCACCGCGATCTCGCCGAAGAAGTGGCCCGCGCCGAGGCGAACGCAGCGCTCAGGCAGATCGATCTCGACCTCGCCGGCCGCCACGAAATACATGGAGTGGGCGGGCTCGCCGCGGCGCGCGATGATGGTGCCGGGCTCAACGCGTTGCGCCTGCAGCAGCCGCATGATCTCCGAGATCTGCCGCGCATCGAGGCCGGCGAACAACGGAACGCGCGCCACCATGCCCCACGTCACGATGAAGTCGCGGCGATGGATATCGTTGGCGAAGGCCGTTGCCACGATGCCGACCGGCAGCGCCACCATGATGAGGCCAACGAAGATCGTGCAAACGCCGAGGACGCGGCCGAGCGGCGTGACCGGAACAACATCGCCGTAGCCGATGGTTCCAAGGGTGGCGACCGCCCACCACATGGCGTCCGGAATGGTTCCGAATTTTTGCGGCTGCGCCGCACCTTCGATGAGATGCATCAGTGTAGCGCTGATCAGCGCAGCACCGATCAGGATCACAAAGCAGCCAACCAGCGCGCGGCGCTCGGCGTAGAGCGCGTCAAGCAAGGAGCGCATGGCCGGGGAATAGCGCCCGAGCTTGAGGAAACGGACGATCCTGAACACCAGCACCACTTGAAATTCCGGGGGCAGGATCCACGCAAACCAGAACGGCAGCACGGCGACGAGGTCGATGATGCCGGGGGCGCTTGATGCATACTTCAACCTAGCCTGGAACGCCGGCAGGTGGCGATAAAGCGGGTGCTCCACCGCCGCCCACAGCCGCAAACCGTATTCGAGGCTGAACGCGATCAGCGCGATGATTTCGATGATGACGAAGACGGCGTGATATTTCGCAGAGACCGCGGGAACCGACTCCAGCGCGACCGCCGTGAGGCTGACCACGATCAGTAAAACGATCACGCCGTCGACAATGCGGCTAGCGCTGTCGCCGATCGAACCTCTTTCCAGCAACTCGTAACAACGCTGGCGCCAGCCGCGTTGCCGCCTCCCGTCCGTTGCGTCGAACACCTGATCGCGCGCGGGAGGACAGGGCGGGTCTCGATCAGTCTTGCGTGGATATGTCGTCATCGCTCAGCACGCGCAGGGCCGCGCCGTCGAGGTCATTGTACTGGCCAGTCCGCAGCGACCACAAGAATGCCGCGAGCCCGGTCAGACCGAGCGCAAGCGCCATCGGAACGAGATAAACAAGAACGTTCATGGGCCAACCGGCTCCATTTGCGCGGCACTCTCTGCGAACCCGTATTTGGGCGCCTGCGGTTCTCGGCGCACAGACAAGCGCAGCGCATTGGTTGTCACCAGCATCGAGGAGCCCGACATGGCGAGGGCCGCGATCAGGGGCGTCACCAAGCCGGCAACCGCGATCGGTATGGCAAAGACATTATACACCACCGCCAGGATCAGATTCTGGCGCATCAGCGCACGCGCTTTACGCGCGGTTGTCAGCGCATCGAGCACCGGCGCAAGGCGGGTGCCTAGAAAGACCGCGTCGGCCTGCGCCTGCGTCAATTCCGCAGCCGAAATCGGCGACAGCGACACGTGGGCTTCGGCCAGCGCAGGGGCATCGTTGATGCCGTCGCCGACCATAAGCACGCGACGTCCTTGCGACTTGAGGACCTGCAGAGCCGCGACCTTGCGGTCGGGCGCCAGTTCGGCTTGCCAATGCTCGACGCCGAGCGCCTGTGCAATCGGGGCGACCGCGGACGTGCGATCGCCCGACAGAATGCGGATCTCGAAGCCACGGGCGCGCAGGCCATCGATCACGTCACGCGCATCGGTTCGCAGAACCTGCGCGACCTCGAATACCGCGGTGCGCAAGCCGTGCCGCATTGCGATCACCGAAGCACCGCCGCTTGTGATCGTCGGCGCCCGGTCGACGCCGCAATAGTCCAGGCTTCCGAGCCGCGCCTCGACACCGTTTATGGTTGTCCGCACGCCGCGTCCGGGCTCTTCGATCACATCAGCGAATGGCTGCCGCGCGCTGACCTCGCGCGCGACCGCCGCCGCCAGCGGATGCCGCGAAGACAATCCCAGCTTCGCGCCCAGCTGCAGCAGATCGGAAGGGAGCGAGCGGGCATTGGTAACCCGCGCCTGCGGCAACGTCAGGGTTCCGGTCTTGTCGAATACGACCGTGTCGATTTCCGCCAAGCGTTCGATGGCATCTCCCGTGTTCAAGATCACGCCGCCGCGGAACAGCCGGCCCGCCGTCACGACCTGCACGGCGGGCACCGCGAGGGCAAGCGCGCACGGGCAGGTGATGATCAGAACCGTGATGGCGGCGATCAGCGCATCATGCAGCGAAGCTCCCGATAACAGCCATCCCACCAACGTCAGGACGGCCGCGCTGTGGACCATCGGCGCATAGAGGCGCGCCGCACGATCGGACAGCCGCACATAACGCGATTTGGATTTGACGGCGCGGTCAAGCAAACGCTCGATTTCGTCCAGCAGGGTGCGCTCGCCGGCCGCCGTCACCCGCAGGGTCAGCGCACCGGAATGGTTGAGACTGCCGGCATAGGCCATGGCTCCGACGCTCAACGACCGCGGCGCGGTTTCGCCGGTCACGAGGCTCTCATCGATTTCCGACGTCCCCTCGACGACAACGCCATCGGCCGGCAAACGATCGCCCGGCCGCACCAGGATCCGATCACCGGGCTGCAGCGCCGCAGCCGGCACATCGACAGCGTCTCCACACGGGCTGAGCCGCTGAGCCGTGTCGGCCCGAAACGCCGCCAGGTTTCCGGCCACAGCGCGGGTGCGGGCGCGCATCGCGCGATCCAGGTAACGCCCGCACAGCAGGAAAAACAGCAGCATGACGGCAGAGTCGAAATAGGCGTGCTCGGCATGATTCATGGTCTCCACCAGCGACATGCCGACCGCGAGCATCACGCCGAGCGAGATCGGCACGTCCATGTTGACTCGATATGCCCTCAGCGCGCCGAATGCGCTGCGGAAGAACGGACGTCCCGCGTACGCCACCGCGGGAATCGCGATCAATGCCGAGACCCAATGAAAAAAGTCTCGCGTCTCCGGCGTGATGTCGGTGGCGTTGCCGGACCAGACCGACACCGACAGCAGCATGATGTTCATGGCCGCGAATCCCGCGACCGCGAGACACCGCATCAAATCCTTAGCCTCACGCGCGTCCTCGGTCTCCGCCGCGCGCGGCACAAATGGATGTGCCGCATAGCCCATGTGCTCGAGCGCAGCGATGACCTGCTGCGGCACCCCCTCGCCCGCTCGCCACGCGGTCGTGAGCCGCCGGTTGGTGAAATTGACGCGCGCATCGAGCACCCCGGGAAGACGCTTGATCGCTGCCTCGATGCGCCCAATGCAACCCCCGCAGGCGATACCCTCGACCGCGACCTCCATCTCGAACGCGCCATCCGGGCGGCAGCGCGTGAACAGAGAAAGGTCTGCGGCGTGCGTCATCGCTTGGATCCTCGGCACGATCAGCGCAACACGATCCGGCTCTTGGAGCGAAACAGCTCCTCGCCCCCGCGCACAACGTCGAGCAGGAGGTCCCATTGTCCCGGCGGCACGTCGGCGATTCCTTCGAACCTGCCCGGTGCGCGTTCGTGCAACGCGATCGGGCGATCGCGCCGCGCGTCGGCCGGATGCGCAAGCCGCGCGTCAACTACAACGCCCGAGACGGGAATGCCACCGGCATCGCGCAGACTGACGGCAAGGGCAGCAGCCCCGTCCGCGCCACGGCTGATCTCGGCGGCAACGCTCCAGCGGCGTCCATCCTGAGCGACCGCCGCCGCGTGGGCGCGGTTGAAGGCAAGACCCGCCTGGTACGCGTTTGCGGTTTCGACCCCGCCGAAGGTCATGGTCGCAGCGCGAATCATGACGGCATTCACGGCCGCGACCGTGGCAAAGAACAGCACGAGACTCACAAATACGATCCGGCCTGTTAGCCTGAACTCCGATGGGCGCGTCACCAAAGACATGTCAGGCTCCCTGTTATTCAAGGCGCGAAGAAGTGGTCAGACGTCCGCGCCGCCTCGCCGGTATTGCGGTCGACAACCGTGAAGGCGATCGGATTGGCGTCCTGGGCCGGCGCGCGCGGCACGGTGACCAGCACGCGAAATTCGCGGGTCTGATCCGGACCGACCTCGATCGCGTGATCGCCGTCGGGCGGGGTGGCGGTGCCGACGATGTCCACGTTGGCACCTGCAACGCCGTCCGCCGCGAATGCAAACCGGCGCGGCTCGGTCCGTTTGTTGAGAATCCGCACCGTGTAGGCATTGCGGATCGCCCCGTCGGATAGCCGGACAAACATGGGATTGCGGTCGTGGAGCACGTTGATCCCGACGCTCGCGCGGGTCGCGAGCGCCGCGAGCATGATGGCGCCGACGATCGCGATGACGCCGGCATATACCAGCGTGCGTGGGCGCACGATGCGGATCGAGGTCGGCTTGTGCTCGAGACGACGACGGACATTGGCGTCGGTATCGTAGGCGATCAGCCGCGTCGGCTGCCCGAGCTTGCGCATCACGGCGTCGCACGCGTCGATGCACAGCCCGCACTGAATGCAGCCCAGGCTCGCCCCCTCGCGGATGTCGACGCCGGTCGGACAGACGTTGACGCACTGTAGGCAGTCGATGCAATCGCCGGCAGGCAGCCCCTGCTCGCGAAGTTGCTCGTTCTTTTTGACCGACCCGCGCGGCTCGCCGCGGTCGTAGCGGTAGGTGACGTTGAGCGCGTGTTCATCGGTGAGCGCCGCCTGGATGCGCGGCCACGGACACATGTAGAGACAGACCTGCTCGCGCATGTGGCCGGCGAGCGTGTACGTCGTTAAGGTGAGGATGCCGATCCACGCATAAGCAATGAGTGGCGCCTGACCGGTCGCGAGTTGCTTCACCAGCGTCGGCGCGTCCGCGAAGTAGAGCACCCAGGCGCCGCCGGTCCACCACGCCACCATCAGCCAGAGGAAGTGCTTGACGAGCTTGCGGCCGGCCTTGTCGAGGGTCCAGGGCGCGCGATCGCGCCGCATGTGCTCGCGGCGGTCGCCTTCGATCAAGCGCTCGATCGCGTAGAACAGATCGGTCCAGACCGTCTGCGGGCACAAGTAGCCGCACCACACGCGCCCGGCCACCGCATTCATCAGGAACAGCGCCACCGCCGCGAGGATCAGCAAGCCGGTGATGTAGTAGACCTCCTGCGGCCAGATCTCGATGAAGAAGAAGTAGAAGCGCCGCCCGGGCAGATCGATCAGCACCGCCTGGTGTGGCGCGTTCGGTCCACGGTCGTAGCGCACGAACGGCAACAGGTAGTAGATTCCAAGCGTAGCGATCAGCACGATCCATCTGACCGTACGATAGGTTCCTTTGACGCTCTGCGGATAGATCGCTCTGCGCGCCGCGTAGAGCGGCACGTCGTCGAGCGACTCGGGCGGCTCGTGACCGATATGGCGATCCACGTACACGGGCGCTACTTCTCGCCGCCGCCGAAGCTATAGACGTAGACGGCGAGCGCCTTGATCGTGGTCGGATCGAGACGCCCGGCCCATGCCGGCATCACTGCGCCGCGGCCGTTGGTGATACCGTCCATGATGATGTCGTTGCCCGGACCATAGAGCCAGATTCCGCTGGTGAGATTGGGCGCACCGAGCTCGCGATTGCCCTTGCCCTCTGGGCCGTGGCAGACCGCGCAGTTGTCGGCGAACACTTTCTGACCGAACGGAAGATTGGCGTTCGGCGTCGGCAGGCCGGAGAGCGAGCGCACGTAGTCGGCGACCGCCGAGATCTCGTTGCGCTTGAGCATGCCGTCGCGGCCGAATGCCGGCATGCTGCCCATGCGGGTCTGCTCGTCGCTGCTGCGCACGCCGTGGTTGATGGTCTGTTCAATGTCGGCGAGCTTGCCGCCCCACAGCCAGTTATCGTCGTTGAGGTTCGGATAGCCCTTGGCTCCGCCGCCGCCGGCGCCGTGACAAGCCGCGCAGTTTTCCGCGAACGCCGATTTGCCGACCGCGCGCGCGAAATCCAGAAGTTGCGGATCGGCGACGATCTGGCCGAGCGATGCAGCTGCGAGCTTGTCCATGAGCGGGCCGCGCTGCGCCTTGAGGCCGCCCAGGTCGATCACGATCGCGGCGCGCGAGTTCCAGCCAAAGATCCCGTGCGAATAGGACGCGATCAGCGGCCAGGCCGGATAGACGATCCAATAGCCGATCGCCCACACGATCGTTGCGTAGAACAGCCACAGCCACCAGCGCGGCAGCGGCGTGTTCAGCTCCGTAAGCCCGTCCCACTCATGGCCGGTCGTCGACGCTCCGGTGACCGGATCGACGCCGGGTTTGTCGGGGCTCATGTCAGTCATCCTCGCGCAGCGGCGCGCGCGCCGCGTCATCGAATTTCTTCTTGTTGGAAGGCCAGAGCGCGTACGCGGCGACGGCCGCGAATGCGAGGACGAACAGAACCAGTCCCCAGGTCTGCGCGAATTCGGCGAGGATCTTGTAAGTCGAATCCATGGCGATCACCGCACGTTTGCCTTGTCGTCGTAGAGCTTGAAATCGACCAGGGTGCCGAGCATCTGCAGGTAGGCGATCATCGCGTCGGCTTCGGTGATCCGGCCGAGGTTGCCGTCGAAATCGCGCGCCTGCGCCTTCGGGTAGCGTTTGGCGAGATCGGCGGCATCGGGACTGTCGGGAGTGGCCTGGGCCACGAGATCGGCGGCGGCCTTCTCGATCATCTCATCGGTGTAGGGGACGCCAAGGGCCGCCTGCACACGCAGGTCGTCCTTGATATGGGCGTAATCGAGTTCGGTCGCGGCGAGCCACGGATAGCCGGGCATCACCGTCCCAGGCACTACCGATTTCGGCGACTGCAAGTGGTCGCGATGCCAGTCATCCGAATATTTGCCGCCCACACGCGCCAGATCGGGACCGGTCCGTTTCGAACCCCACTGAAACGGGCGGTCGTACATGCTCTCCGCCGCGAGCGAATAATGCCCATAACGCTCGACCTCGTCGCGCAGTGGCCTGATCATCTGCGAATGACAATTGTAGCAACCCTCGCGCACGTAGATGTTGCGGCCGGCCATTTCGAGCGGCGTGTACGGACGCATGCCATCAACTGTTTCGATCGTGTTCTTCAGGTAGAACAGCGGCACGATCTCCACGAGCCCGCCGATCGCCACCACGATCAGGATGCCGATCAGGAGAATAATCGAGTTCTTCTCGAAAACGGCGTGCTTTGACCACAGCGACATGAGGCGCCCCTCACTCTGCGGGTGCCAAGGCCAGGGAGGGTGCGGGCGCGGCCTGTTCGCTGGCGCCGAGCGTCTTCCAGATGTTCCAGACCATGAGCAGCGCGCCGAGCAGGAAGAGCGCGCCGCCAAGCGCCCGGATCACATAGAAGGGATGCATGGCTTCGACCGTTTCGACGAACGAGTATTCGAGGAAGCCGAGGCTGGTATAGGCGCGCCACATCAGTCCCTGCAGGATGCCGGACACCCACATGGCGGAGACGTAGAGCACGATCCCGATCGTCGAGATCCAGAAATGCCAGTTCACCAGCCGCAGGGAGTACAGCGGTCGATTCCACAGCCACGGCACCAGGCAGTAGATCGCACCGAACGAGATGTAGCCGACCCAGCCGAGCGCGCCGGAGTGCACGTGCCCGATGGTCCAGTCGGTGTAATGCGACAGCGAGTTGACGGCCTTGATCGACATAAGCGGGCCCTCGAAGGTCGCCATGCCGTAAAACGCCACCGACACTACCATCATGCGCAGTACGGGGTCGGTGCGCAGCTTATCCCACGCACCCGACAGCGTCATGATTCCGTTGATCATGCCGCCCCACGAGGGCATCCACAGCATGACCGAAAACGTCATCCCCAGCGTCTGCGCCCAATCCGGCAGTGCCGTGTAATGCAGGTGATGCGGGCCCGCCCAGATGTAGAGAAAGATCAGCGCCCAGAAGTGGATGATCGAGAGTCGATAGGAATAGACCGGGCGCTCGGCCCGTTTCGGGATGAAATAGTACATGATCCCAAGGAAGCCGGCCGTGAGGAAGAAACCGACCGCGTTGTGCCCGTACCACCACTGCACCATTGCGTCCTGTACGCCGGACCACACGATGTAGGACTTGGGCGAGAACAGCGAGAGCGGCACCGCCGCATTGTTGCCGAGGTGCAGAACCGCGATCGTCAGAATGAAGGCCAGGTAGAACCAGTTGGCGACGTAGATATGCGGTTCGGTGCGCCGCATCACCGTTCCGAGATAGACCAGCAGGTACACGACCCACACGACAGTGAGCCACAGGTCGGCATACCACTCTGGTTCGGCGTATTCCTTAGATTGGGTGATGCCCAGCAGATATCCGGTGCCGGCGATCACGATGAAGAAGTTGTATCCGAGCACGACAAACCAAGGCGCGATGTCGCCGGCGAGCCGCGCGCGACAGGTACGTTGGACCACATAGAACGACGTTGCGATCAGCACGTTGCCGCCGAACGCGAAGATCACCGCGGAGGTGTGCAGCGGCCGCAGCCGGCCGAATGAAATCCACGGCAGATCGAAATTGAACACCGGAAACGCTAGCTCGAGGGCCGCCCACAGTCCGACCGTAAATCCGGCGATCCCCCACACCACCGCCGCGAGCGTGGCAAACTTGACCGGGCCCATGTTGTAGTTGGGCCTGCCGTCAATCATGTGTGGCGGAAGGAAGGCAGGGCGCTCGAAATAGCGATTGACGATCGCGATCACGGCGGCGGCGCTGGCGGCCGTGAACAGATAGGCATGCAAGGCATATCCAGGCGTGTATGCCTTAGCCGCCACGACGAGGGACACAAATGCCAGCGCGGTCAGCGCCAGGGCCGTGCCACCTTCCCCCAAGGTCATGGACTTGGACGGGATCGATTGAATCGGAGTATGCGCCATGAAAGCTGCCTTCGCGCCACCGGTCGGGCAACGACCCGCGTTGTGGGGACCTTCAGCCGAGCGCTATCCGGGGGGTTTGATACAGATCAAGCACACCTCTCCAATCATACGGTTGCTTTCGCCAAACGGCTCAGGAATATGACCTACGTAGAACCACGGAATGGGCTCGCCTGGACGCGAGATGGCCGAAATCAACGCGAAAGTCGCCGCGCGGTGGCTCGGGTTCGCTCCGAATTCCGGGATATTGAGGTTACGCGCCGGGCCTGCCCGCTACGGATTGGCAGCGGGGTTCGTCGCGCTAGCGTTCGCGCTGCGGGCTCTGCTCGTACCGAGCCTGCACTACGATTCGCCCTTTCTGTTCTTCGTGCCCGCAATCTTGCTCGCCAGCGGACTTGGCGGCTTTGGGCCGGGTTTCATGGCGACCATTCTGAGCGTCGCCCTGATCAACCGGTTCTTCCTGGATCCAGGCCACGTCGAAGCCGGCCTCCTCAACGCCGCAGCATTCGCCCTGATCGGGACCGGGGTCGCGTGGTTCGGCGAGAGCTTACGGCGCGCAGTCGCGCAGGCGTTCGAGCGCAACCAGGATCTGCTGGCACGCGAAGCCCACCTGCAATCGATCCTCGATACCGTGCCGGACGCCATGATCGTGATCGATGAACATGGCTTGATTCAATCGTTCAGCAGCGCAGCCGAGCGTTTGTTCGCCTATGACGCCGCAGAGGTGATTGGCCAGAACGTGAAGATGTTGATGCCGTCCCCTTATCGCGAGAATCACGACGGCTACATGAACCGATACCTGAAGACCGGCGAACGGCGGATCATCGGCATCGGTCGTGTCGTCGTCGGCGAGCGCAAGGACGGTTCGACGTTTCCAATGGAGCTCGCCGTCGGCGAGATGCGCTCCAATGACCGCCGCTTTTTCACCGGCTTCGTGCGCGATCTCACCGAGCACCAGAGGACCGAAGCGCGGCTGCAGGAGCTGCAGTCGGAGCTGGTGCAGATCTCTCGGTTAACCGCCATGGGTGAGATGGCTTCGACCCTCGCCCATGAGCTCAATCAGCCGCTGGCTGCGATCACCAACTATTTGCGGGGATCGCGCCGACTGCTCGAGAGTGGCGCCGATACCGACCGGGGCCGGGTCCGGGAGGCGATCGACAAGGCTGCCGACCAAGCGCTGCGAGCCGGGCAGATCATCCGCCGGCTGCGCGATTTTGTGGCGCGCGGCGAAAGCGAGCGGCGCGTTGAGAGCCTCAACAAGATCATCGAAGAGGCGAGCGCCCTGGCGCTGGTCGGGGCGAAAGAGCACGGCATTCGGGTGCGCTTTCAATTCGATCCGAGGATTGATCTCGTCCTGGCCGACAAGGTTCAGATCCAGCAGGTGCTTCTCAATTTGATGCGCAACGCTATCGAGGCCATGCAGGACTCTTCGCGCCGGGATTTGATCGTTGCAACCGCTGCCGGGGGAGACGGCGACGCATTGGTGCGCGTTTCCGATACCGGTCCAGGTATTGCGGCCGATATCGCCGAACAGTTGTTCCAGCCGTTCATTACGACCAAGGCGCACGGGATGGGGGTCGGCCTGTCGATTTCGCGAACCATCATCGAGGCGCATGGCGGACGGATCTGGGTCGATCAGAATCCCGGTGGCGGGGCGGTGTTCTGCTTTACCCTGCAGACGGCAGCCGCGGAGGAGTTGAGCGATGGGCGGCAGTGACCTCGTACACATCATCGATGACGACGACGCATTGCGTGATTCGCTGTCGTTCCTCCTCTCCAGCGCCGGCATCAAGACCAAGACCTACGAGACCGCAACGGGCTATGCCAATGATCCCGAGCGCGGCGCTTGCGGGTGCATCCTGACCGACGTCAGAATGCCCGGCATGAGCGGCATCGATTTGCTGCGCAAGCTCAAATCGGACGGCCTTGCGGTGCCGGTCATCGTGATGACCGGTCATGGCGACGTGCCGCTCGCGGTCGAAGCGATGAAGCTGGGCGCGCTCGATTTCGTGGAAAAGCCGTTTGACGATGACGCGCTGATTGCCTCGGTACGCTCCGCCCTGGGTGAAGCAAAAAGACATTCTGTACACGAGGATGAGCGAAAGGAGATTGACGCTCGCCTGGCGCAGTTGACGGCTCGCGAGCGGCAGGTACTGGATGGGCTCGTCGCCGGCCAACCCAACAAGGTGATCGCCTACGAACTCGGCATCAGCCCGCGTACGGTCGAAATTTATCGTGCGAACGTGATGACCAAGATGCAGGCAAACAGCCTGTCCGAACTCGTTCGCATGGCACTCGTCACCGGCGCGCTGCGTTCGAGTAGCTGACGGCGCATGGCGCGTCTGGCGTTAACCGGTCTTCCGATACTTGGCTTCCCGCGCGGCCGCGCGATTGCTCAGTACCAGGAGCGCTGAGGCCGTGTTGGAGATCGGAATGTGATAGTTGCTGTGGATCTTCGACACCTCGCCGGTGAGAGCGCCGCGCATCACGATCCAGTTGAGCAGTTCCACACCCTGTGAGCCGGCCAATTCGACGAGCTGCGGGATGGTGTAGCGCGTCAAGGCTTCCGGCTGCTGCACCAGCTGCTGCAGACACATGAGGTCGAAGTCCTTGTTGATGAAGCCGGCGCGGGCGCCGTCGAGCTGATGCGACAGGCCCCCGCTTCCGATGACCAGCACCTTCATGTCGCGCGGGTAGGACGCAATCGCCCGGCCGATCGCTTGACCAAGCTTGAGGCAGCGCGCCGGGGACGGTAGAGGATGCTGAACGGTGTTGATCTCGATCGGGATGGTGATGACGGGCCGTGCATCGGTATCGGGCCAGAGCAGCGCCATTGGAATCGTGAACGCATGATCGACCAGCATTTCCTGACAGCTCGTGACATCGAACTCGTTCGCAACAAGCGATTCAATGATGTGCCAGGAGAACGCGGGGTCGCCGGGGAACGGAGCGGACACCGGCAGGCCCCATCCCTCGTCGGCGTGGCGGTACTCGGCAGCGGCACCGACCGCAAAGGTCGGGAGCTTGTCCAGAAAGAAATTGAGCCCGTGATCGTTGTAGATTACGACCACCGCGTCCGGACGATTGGCAGCGAGCCATGCATGCGCCGGCTTGAACCCTTCGAAAAACGGCTTCCAGTACGACTCTTGCTGCAGACCCTTGGCGATCGCACCCCCGATCGCAGGAACATGAGTGGTTCCAATCCCGCCGATGATCGTCGCCATGGCTATCTCCCAGCCTGCTGCAGCTTCGCCTTGAAAGCCTCGACGCTCATCCCGGTCTGTTGAGCGCCGATGTCCTGGACGTTCAGCCCGAAGATTCCCGCAAGTTTCGCCAGGTAATACACATTGCCGCCGGCCGCGATCATCGCCAGCACGTCGCGCGCCTTGACCGCGGCCGTTTGCTTGGCCGTGAGCCCGAACTTGGAGCAATAGGCGTCCTGATCGCGCAGGAACTCCGCCCGATTATCTGCGCTGTTGAATGAGAAGCACATTTTGTTCAGGGCCAAGCCTTTTTCGGCTTCGCTCCCGTTGAAAATCGTCGTTCCGGGAATTTGCTGGGAGCTCAACATCGCGGACCTCCTGCGGAGTGTATCGTGCGCGAAGCAAAAACCCGCACGCGCTGACGGTCTTTGATCAGGATCAAAGCTCCCTTGCCTCCTCGGCAATAAGCGTCGGCGTGTAACATCGAGGAGCGTAACAATGCCGTTCGACGCCACTTCGTTTTTCATATTGTGCGGGGTCGTGCTCGCATTCTTGGCTTTTGCGGGAACGATGATGTGGGCCGATCTGCGCACGCGCGCGCCTAACAAGTAGGCGAAGAACTGTGCGCCTCTTGCTTGCAGCGACGATCATCGCGCTTATCCCGAATTGCGCCCCAGCCGCCTCGCTGTCGCCTAGTGCTCAGCGCGGCCTGACCATCGCTCGCACGTATTGTGCGCGCTGCCATTCGATCGACAAGCTCAGCGAAAGCTCGCTGAAGATCGCACCTCCGTTCCGCACGCTGCATGAACGCTACCCGGTCACGAATCTGGAAGAGCCGCTGGGGGAAGGCATCGTCACTGGACACCCGACCATGCCCGAATTTCGATTCGAGCCGGACCAGATCCACGATTTCATCGAGTTCTTAAAAACTCTGCAGTGATGGGCGCACGGCAGCTACCGCCCCCTACGGGATATCCCTTAGGGGTGATATCTGAATTTTCTTCCGCGTTGCGTTTCGTAGGTTTGCACCAGTCACATTCGGGGAGCAGACCGTGGAAGCACAAACGACCATCCAGGCGCGGCGGCCAACTCAGGTCCCTGCCCATATTGCAGCCCAGGTTCTTTCTCAAGTTCAGGGGGGTCGCCGGATACCCGCGGCCATGCCCCAAATGCTGTTTGGCTCGCCCGAGCTCGCCGGCATCCCGGTCGCTTATGACCGTAACGCCGAGATCTACGGCGAGGGTGAGCTGGCCGACTACGTCTACAAGGTCGTGCGCGGCGCGGTGCGTACCTACAAGGTCCTTAACGACGGCCGACGCCAGATCAACGCGTTCTATTTGCCGGGCGATATTTTTGGGCTCGAGATCGGCGAGGACTACACATGGTCGGCCGAGGCTATCGTCGGATCTGACATTGTCACGGTGAAGCGTAGTCTGGTGCTGAGCATAGCCGAGCGTGATGGCGAGGTGGCACGGCAGCTTTGGTCCGTGACGGCCGGCGAACTCGACGGGGCGCGCAGCCATTCGCTGTTGTTGATTAAAAGCGCACAGGAGCGTGTTGCAGCGTTTCTGCTTGAAATGTCGCAGCGACTGGCGGACGCAAACCTGGTAGAACTTCCGATGGGACGCCAAGACATCGCCGATTACCTTGGCCTGACGATCGAAACCGTCTCACGCACGCTGACCCAGCTCGCCAGCAATGAGACAATCGAACTTCTAGCGTCGCGCTCAATTGCCTTGCGCAATCGGTCCGTCCTGTCGCGTCTAAACGGCTAGGGGTACAGCCAGTTCATCGACAAGGAGGTTGCCATGCGCGCCGCTGACGTGATGACGGTGCAGCCGGTATCTATTTCTCCCGACGCTTCAATCCTGGAGGCCATCCGCGTGATGCTCCAGCGCAGGTTCAGCGGACTCCCGGTGGTGGATGCGGGCGGCGCGCTGGTCGGCATCGTGACCGAAGGCGATCTCCTGCGTCGAACCGAGACCGGGACGCAGCGCAAACGGCCCCGTTGGATCGAGTTTCTCATTGGTCCCGGTCGACTCGCGACCGAATATGTCCAGACAAGCGGGCGCAAAGTTCGTGAGGTCATGAGCCAGGACGTTCAAGCCGTGACCGGGGATACGCCTCTGGAAGAGATCGTACGGCTGATGGAACGCCATCAGATCAAGCGGTTGCCCGTCGTCGATAGCGGCAAGCTCGTCGGCATTGTGACCCGCGCCAATCTGTTGCGCGCGCTCGCAACTCTCGCCAGTGAGACCAAGGCGGAGGCGAACGATGATCCCTCGATCCGCGCGCGGATTTACGCCGAACTCGAAAAGCAGCCGTGGGCACCGATCAACATGTTGGATATCGTGGTGCGTAAAGGAGTGGTTCACCTCTGGGGCGTGCTGCTCGATGAACGGCAACGGGAAGCGCTCTATGTGGTCGTGGAAAACACGTCCGGCGTGAAGGGCATCGAAGACCACCTCGTCTGGGTCGAGCCCATGTCGGGGATCGCAATCCCGATGCCTGAGGACGGTGCGCCGCAGGCAAAGGCGTCCTGACCCAATGTCGAGCGCGGATGCCGCCTGGAACGGGAGATTCTCCCATGATCAAGAGCATTCTCGTCCCGGCCAGCAGCGAAACCTTCGACGACGCGGTGCTGGAAACCGCATTGTGGGTGGCACAACCCGCCGCGGGGCACATTGAGCTGCGCTATTTCTGCAAGCCCCTCCCCGCCGGCGCGAAGGGCTTGCACCAGGCTGGATGGCCGGTAGGCGGCGCAGTGGCGCCCGCATTGGCGCTGGTCGATGACGAGATTGAGCGGCAGAGCCGCGGCGCGCGCGCAACGTTCGCGGAGATCTGCCGACGAAAGGGAGTCGCTCTGGTCGATGGCCTGGTTCGTTCGACCAGTGTGACCGCGACGTGGCACTCCGCGCGCGATGATCTTGCCAATCTTGTCTATCACGCCCGCCACGCCGATCTGATCGTCATGGGTCGACCCGGATCGAATAATGGGTTTGCGCGATCGCACATCGAATTGGTGCTCGCAGGCAGCGGACGCCCCGTGCTGATTGCGCCAACGTGGGCCCGCCCGTCGATCTCGGGCACCGCATTTGTGTGCTGGAAGGAAACCCCCGAAGCCGCCCGTGCAGTCGGTGCGGCGTTGCCGTTGCTTGCAAACGCGCAGCGAGTCGTCCTTGCCAATGTCGATGAGGGGGTCGGTCAGTCCGAGCTGGCGTTACGCGCCGTTGCGCGTCAGCTCGCGCGTCATGGAATCGATGCAGAAACCCGGCTGCTGCCGCGCGATAAGCCGGTGCCGGAGGCGCTGGCCGCAGCGGCCGATGCGCACGAGGCTGATCTGATCGTGCTTGGCGCATGCGGACACAGCAAGGCGCGCGAACTGGTCTTTGGGGGGTGTACGCGCGCCTTTCTCGGCAGCGCCAGCGTGCCGGTTTTGATGATGCACTAGATCGTTCCAAATTACGTGCTCTTCTGCTGGTCGAGTAAGCGGCCATCGGAGCATTCGGCGCATTCCTGACCTGGTCAAGAAAACATATCCATCCGGCCGTCACGACCTGGGGTCGCGCTCCAATCCTTGTGTGCCCGAAAGGCCAATCCGACCACCTTGCAACACCCTAATGCTTTTGCGTCATCTGCGCCGACTTTTGATCCAGCGCAATGTCGGCGCGAACCGGTGTCGCGATCATCAATTATGGTCCTGCGGAAGGAGGACGCGATGATGATGACGACGCCTGAGCCCAGGCACTATCCGGTTGTCGAATCGGTGATCGACATGTTCGCGCGCTGGCTGAAGCACCGGCGCGAGATCGTGGAGTCGTGCGGCTGCGATTCGGAGGAATACGCCCGCATTGCCCGCGACCTCAACGTGTCGACTGGCGAACTCGATGCGCTTGTTCGCCGCGGCGCGCACGCCGCTGACGAGCTACCCAAGATGATGGCGGCGCTGCACATCGACGGCCAAGCAGTGGCGCGGGTGAAGCCCTTGGTGATGCGCGATTTGGAACGCGTCTGTTCGTTGTGCGAGCAAAAACGGCGGTGTGACCGCGAGCTTGCGGGCAAGACCGCCGCCGGTCAATATGAGGACTTCTGCCCCAACGCTCCGACACTGACGGCGTTGGTCACGAAGCCCAGCTGATTGTTGTCGGCGATCCGTCATCCCAAGTCGGCGCGCAGAGTCGAGCCATGGCAATGCGCGACCTCAACGCGTTTGCTCTCTGTGCGACTACGAACTCGCTGCCGTCACTGCTGCCGAAAATCATACTGTCACAACGCTGACGGGATCACCGCCTTGATTAAAAAGCCCCACTGATCGAAAATCGATCAGACACCTGTTAAGCTCCAGCGAAGGAGCTTTTCTTCGACACTGACGTCGAACACCGGCGGAACCGCGTCGGACGGCAGCGACGAAGCACACGGTCAACCTGTGCTCGCGTGATGTTTGCCTCGCCTCGTCGTCCACCTCCGCGAATTCCCTCCGGTTGAACTCATAAAGCGCGCGCCGCCTATGCGGCGAAGCTTTGTTTCGCGAATGGCGCAAGTCGGTCCCGTTCGGGGGGTCGGCGCGCGCTTGATCTGTGACGAAGAGCCGGAGCCGCTGCATGCTTGCCCGACCCGACGTGACACCTGCCGAGCAGCGCACGGCGCTGTGGATGTCGACGATTGCTTTCACGGTCTGCTTTGCGGTGTGGACGATCTTTGCGATCATCGGCATCCGCATCAAACAAGAACTCGGTCTCAACGAAACCCAGTTCGGGCTGCTGGTTGGGACCCCGATCCTGACCGGCTCGCTGATCCGGCTTGCGCTCGGGATCTGGACCGATCGCTACGGTGGCCGCATCGTCTATGTGCTGGTCATGCTGTCGGCGGCGGCGGCGACATTCCTGCTCTCCTACGCGCATACCTATCCGCAGGTGCTGCTCGCCGCGCTCGGCGTCGGCATCGCCGGCGGATCGTTCGCGGTCGGCGTTGCGTACGTGTCGCGCTGGTATTCGACCGACAAGCAGGGCACGGCGCTGGGAATCTTCGGCGCCGGCAACGTCGGTGCCGCTGTCACCAAATTTCTGGCGCCGTTCGTGCTCGTCGCCTACGGTTGGCAGGTCACCGCCCAGGTCTGGGCCGCCGGCATCGCCATTATGGCGGTGGTATTCTGGTTCACCACCAGTGACGACCCGGTGCTGCACGATCGGCGCGCGCACCACCAGAAGCTTGGCAGCGTCTGGGACGAGCTCGAACCCCTCAAGCATATCCAGGTCTGGCGCTTCTCACTCTACTATTTCTTCGTGTTCGGCGCGTTCGTTGCGTTGTCACTATGGCTGCCGCAATACCTGATCAACGTCTACGGCGTCGACATTAAAATCGCCGGAACGATCGCCGCGCTATTCTCGTTTCCGGCCAGCATCTTCCGCGCCTACGGCGGCCACCTCTCGGATCGCTACGGCGCTCGCCGGGTGATGTACTGGACCTTCATGGTCGCGGTCGCGTGCACGTTCGTTCTCTCGTATCCGCCGACCGACTATATAGTCCACACGGTGAATGGACCGCGCGCCTTCCATCTCGAAATGGCTGTCGTCCCGTTCACCGTCACGATCTTCGTGCTCGGCTTCTTCATGGCGCTGGGCAAGGCCGCCGTCTACAAGCATATCCCGGTCTACTATCCGGACAGTGTCGGTTCGGTCGGCGGACTCGTCGGCATGATCGGTGGGCTCGGTGGATTCGTCCTGCCAATCGCGTTCGGCGTGCTGCTCGACCTCACCGGCCTGTGGACCAGCTGCTTCATGCTGCTGTTCCTGCTCGTCAGTGGCGCATTGATCTGGATGCATGTCGCGATCCGCCAAATGGAGCGTGGCGTCGTCGGAGAAGCGCTGCGCCGGCTGCCCGAACTTCCCGAAATGGAGGAGATCCACAAGCCAGAACACATCGGCGCACTATCGGGAAAAGTACTCGAGGACTGGCGTCCGGAGGACCAGGAGTTCTGGGAGCGCACGGGGCGCGCCGTTGCCCGTCGCAATCTGTGGCTCTCGATACCGGCATTGCTTCTGTCGTTCGCGGTGTGGCAGGTCTGGTCGGTGGTGGTCGCAAAACTGCCGTCGGTCGGCTTCTCGTTCACAACCGAGCAGTTGTTCTGGCTCGCCGCGCTGCCGGGAATTTCCGGGGCGGTGCTGCGTATCTTCTATTCCTTCATGGTACCGATTTTCGGCGGCCGGCTGTGGACCACGGTCGCGACCTGGTCGTTGATGATCCCGGCGGTCGGCCTCGGCTACGCGGTTCAGTACCCTGAAACGCCGTATTTCCTGTTCCTCGGGTTGGCGCTGTTGTGCGGCCTCGGCGGCGGCAATTTCGCGTCGTCGATGGCCAATATCTCATTCTTCTTCCCCAAGGCCGAGAAAGGCAACGCGCTCGCACTCAATGCCGGCCTCGGCAATCTCGGCGTCAGCGTCGCCCAGTTCCTGGTGCCGATTGCGATCACCGTCGGTGTGTTTGGCTGGCTCGGCGGTGATCCGGCGATGGTGAAGTCCGGCGGTCAACAAGTTCCGCTCTGGCTGCAAAATGCCGGATTCATCTGGGTGCCGTTCATCGCAGCCAGCGCCTTCGCCTGCTGGTTCGGCATGAACGATATCGCGTCGGCCCGGGCGTCATTCGCCGAACAGGCGGTGATTTTCGAGCGCAAGCACAACTGGATCATGTGCTGGCTCTACACCGGCACGTTCGGCTCGTTCATCGGCTACTCGGCCGGCTTCCCATTGCTCGCAAAGATCGAGTTCCCCGCGGTGGACGCCCTGCCATTCGTGTTCGTCGGCCCGCTGGTCGGCGCGCTTTCGCGCTCGGCGACCGGCTGGGTCGCAGACCGCTATGGCGGCGGCCGCGTCACGTTCTGGGTGTTCGTACTGATGATGGCGGGGGTTGCAGGCGTCCTCTATTTCCTCGGCATCAAGGAACAGCCGAACGCGTTCTGGGGCTTCTTTGCGACGTTCCTGGTGTTGTTCTTCGCTACCGGCGTCGGCAATGCATCGACGTTCCAGATGATCCCGAACATCATGCGCAAGGAGATCGATCGGTTGATGCCTGGCGCAGACGCGACCACGCGCTTGCGCCAAGCCGAAAAGGAATCCGCGGCCATCACGGGCTTCACGTCGGCGATCGCCGCGTTCGGCGCCTTCTTCATCCCAAAAGCTTACGGCACATCGCTTGGATTGACCGGCGGTGTGGAGGCGGCGCTGTGGGCGTTCCTCCTGTTCTACGTGAGCTGCATCCTGATCACCTGGTTCTATTACACGCGCCGCGGCGGTCTCCTCTGGGATGTCGAACGCGGCGTTTCTTGTGTTTCCCCAGCGCAACCCGCAATCTCGACAGCCGCCGAGTGAGGAAGAGAAATCATGAGTCATTTTCTCGAACGTCTCACCTATCTCGCCCGACGGCGGGAGCCGTTTGCCGATGGCCTTGGTGAATTGCGCGCAGAAGATCGGATGTGGGAGGAGGGTTACCGCCAGCGATGGCAGCATGACAAAATCGTGCGCTCCACCCACGGCGTAAACTGCACCGGGGGGTGCAGCTGGAAGATCTACGTCAAAAGCGGGGTCGTCACCTGGGAAACGCAGCAAACCGACTACCCGCGGACGCGGCCAGGCATGCCGAACCACGAGCCGCGCGGATGCTCGCGGGGCGCGTCCTATAGTTGGTATCTCTACAGCGCGAGCCGCATCAAATATCCGATGGTCCGCAGCCGGCTGGTCAAAGCCTGGCGCGAGGCGCGCAAGACGATGGCGCCGGTTGAGGCTTGGGCCGCGATCGTCGGCGACCCCGAAACGGCCAAATCCTACAAGACCATGCGCGGGCGGGGCGGCTTCGTGCGCTCCAATTGGGACGAAGTGAGCGAAATCATTGCTGCCGCCAACGTCCACACCATCAAAACCTTTGGGCCCGATCGCGTCGTCGGTTTTTCGCCGATCCCGGCGATGTCAATGGTGTCCTACGCATCGGGCGCCCGCTATCTCAGTTTGATTGGCGGCACCTTGCTCTCTTTCTACGATTGGTACTGCGACCTGCCCCCGTCCAGTCCCCAGACCTGGGGCGAGCAGACCGACGTACCGGAATCGGCCGACTGGTACAATTCCAGTTACATCATCGCCTGGGGCTCGAATGTGCCGCAGACACGCACGCCCGATGCCCATTTTTTCGTCGAGGCGCGCTACAACGGTACGAAGATCGTGGCGGTTACGCCCGACTACGCGGAAGTCGCCAAACTCTCAGATTTGTGGCTGCACCCCAAGCAGGGCACCGACGCGGCACTGGCGATGGCGATGGGCCACGTCATTCTGCGTGAATTCTTCCTCGAGCGAACTGTCCCTTATTTTCAGGACTATTGCCGCCGCTATACCGACATGCCGATGCTGGTGCGGCTGCGCCGTGACGGCGATCGCTACGTGCCCGATCGTTATGTGCGGCAGAGCGATTTGCCGGCGGCGAAATCCGGTCGCGCCGACTGGAAGACTGTCGCGGTCAACGAGAGCAACGGAAACCTCGTCATACCGCAGGGTTCCATCGGCTATCGCTGGCCGGCGGAAGGCGAGGCCAAGGGACGGTGGAACCTGGAGGCGAAGGACGGTGAAACCGGCGCCGACCTAACTCTTGCGCTCAGCCTTATCGCCAGCCGGGACGAGGTCGTCCCCGTGGCGTTCCCGTATTTCGGGGGTCGACCGCACGAACGTTTCACGGCCAACGACCAGGGTGGTGACGTACTTGTGCGCAACGTGCCGGCCCGGCGCGTCGCGCTGGCCGAGGGCGACGCTTTGGTGGCGACGGTATTCGACCTGCTGTGCGCGAATTATGGACTTGACCGCGGACTCGGGGGCGCTTGCGCGAAGAGCTACGACGACAACGTTCCCTATACGCCGACGTGGCAAGCGACGATCACCGGCGTGCCGGCCGAGCGGGCAATCACAGTCGCCCGCGAATTCGCGCACAACGCGGAGAAAACGCAAGGCCGCTCGATGGTGATCATCGGCGCCGGCATGAACCATTGGTATCACCAAGACATGAACTATCGCAGCGTCATCAACTTCCTGATGATGTGCGGCACGATCGGCATCTCCGGCGGCGGCTGGGCGCACTATGTGGGACAGGAGAAACTGCGGCCGCAGACTGGATGGACGATGCTGGCGTTCGCACTCGATTGGGCGCGGCCGCCCCGGCATATGAACGGCACGTCATTCTTCTACGCTCACAGCGACCAATGGCGATACGAAAAGCTCGGTGTTGAGGAATTGCTGTCGCCGCTGGCCGACGCGGCGCCTTATCGCTGCAGCATGATCGATCTCAACGTCCGTGCGGAGCGTATGGGTTGGCTGCCGTCGGCCCCCCAACTTGCCGTCAATCCGTTGGCGCTGGCGGGCGAAGCGGAGCGCGCCCACCTGCCGGTCAAGGACTACGTTGTCGCCGGCCTGAAGCAAGGCCGCATCCGGATGGCCTGCGAGGACCCGGATGAACCGAGGAACTTTCCGCGCAATCTATTCATCTGGCGCTCAAACCTTTTTGGGTCGTCCGGCAAGGGACATGAGTATTTCCTGCACCACTTCCTTGGCACCCGGCACGGACTCCAGGGCAAGGATTTGGGTGAGACGGGCGGCCGCAAGCCCACCGAGGTCACGTGGCGGGACCCAGCGCCCGAGGGGAAACTCGATCTCGTTGTCACTCTCGATTTTCGCATGTCGACGAGCTGCCTCTACTCCGACATCGTTCTGCCGACGGCGACCTGGTACGAGAAGAACGATCTCAACACCACGGACATGCACCCGTTCATCCATCCGTTGTCGACCGCGGTCGATCCGGTGTGGGAATCGCGCAGCGACTGGGAGATCTACAAAACAATTGCACGCCGCTTCGCAGAACTCGCGCCAGGGCATCTCGGTCTTGAGCGCGACGTCGTGCTCACACCGATCCTCCACGATACGCCGGCGGAACTTGCGCAATCCAACGTCCGCGACTGGAAGAGAGGCGAGTGCGACCTGATCCCGGGCGTCACGGGGCCGCAGATCACGGTCGTCGAGCGCGACTATCCCAACACCTATCGCCGCTTCACGGCGCTGGGACCGCTCGCCGATAAGCTCGGCAACGGCGGCAAGGGCATCACCTGGAACACCGAGGATGAGGTACGGGGCCTCGCCGAGTTGAACTACAAGGTCGACGACGGCGGGCCGACCCACGGTCGCCCTCGCATCGAAAGCGATATCGATGCCGCCGAGGTCATTCTCTACCTCGCGCCGGAGACCAACGGGGAGGTTGCAGTAAAGGCCTGGAAGGCGCTTGGACAGGCGACCGGCCGCGACCATACGCATTTGGCCGAAAAGCGCGAGGACGAGAAGATTCGCTACCGCGATCTGGTGGCGCAGCCGCGGAAGATCATTTCCTCGCCCACTTGGTCGGGCATCGAGAGCGAGCACGTCAGCTACACAGCCGGATACACCAACGTCCACGAGCTTGTTCCCTGGCGGACACTGACGGGCCGGCAGCAGTTCTATCAGGATCACCGCTGGTTCCGAGACTTCGGCGAAACTTTCGCCGTTTATCGACCGCCGATCGATACACGGACGGTCGCCGACATGCTCGGGAAGCACAGCAACGGCCAGCCCGAAGTGGTGCTGAACTTCATTACGCCACATCAGAAATGGGGCATTCACTCCACCTACACCGACAATCTTCTGATGCTGACGCTGTCGCGCGGCGGACCAATCGTATGGATTTCCGAGATCGACGCAAAGAAGGCCGGAATTGTCGATAACGACTGGATTGAGCTCTACAACATGAATGGCGCGCTCGCGGTGCGAGCCGTCGTGAGCCAGCGTGTGCAGGAAGGCATGTGCCTCATGTATCACGCGCAAGAGAAGATTGTGAATGTGCCAGGCTCTCAGATCACCGGCCAGCGTGGCGGCATCCACAATTCCGTAACCCGCACGGTGCTCAAGCCGACGCATATGGTCGGCGGCTACGCTCAGTTGTCCTACGGATTCAACTACTACGGTACGGTGGGTTCGAACCGCGACGAATTCGTCATCATGCGCAAGTTGACCAAGGTCGAATGGCTCGATCATTCCAACCCGGTCGACAAGGCTGTTGTGGAGGCCGCATCATGAAACTCCGCGCTCAGATCGCAATGGTGCTCAATCTCGACAAATGTATCGGGTGTCACACCTGTTCGGTGACATGCAAGAACGTCTGGACCTCGCGCCTAGGCATGGAATACGCGTGGTTCAATAACGTCGAGACCAAGCCCGGCATCGGCTATCCGAAAGATTGGGAGAACCAGGAGCGCTGGCAAGGCGGCTGGAAACGCAAGAAGAACGGCAAGATAGTTCCCAAGCAGGGCGGTCGCTGGGCGATTCTGGCGAACATCTTTGCCAATCCCAATCTTCCCGAGATCGACGATTACTACGAGCCCTTCACCTTCGACTATGAGCACTTGCACATCGCCCCCGAATTGCCGACGACGCCGGTGGCGCGGCCGTTGTCGCTCGTCAGCGGCCGGCCGATGGACAAAATCGAATGGGGTCCGAACTGGGAGGAAATCCTTGGCGGCGAGTTCGACAAGCGCTCGCAGGATTACAACTTCGAGGCGGTGCAGAAGGATATCTACGGGCAGTTCGAAAATAGCTTCATGATGTACCTGCCGCGTCTGTGCGAGCACTGTTTGAACCCAAGCTGCGTCGCCTCCTGTCCGTCAGGTTCGATCTACAAACGCGAAGAGGATGGCATTGTCCTTATCGACCAGGACAAGTGCCGCGGCTGGCGCATGTGCGTGTCGGGGTGCCCGTACAAGAAGATCTA
>JBPYFJ010000045.1:0-39599 GCA_051985675.1 Xanthobacteraceae bacterium
TGGCGCGCCCGAGGGGATTCGAACCTCTGACCTTTGCCTTCGGAGGGCAACGCTCTATCCAGCTGAGCTACGGGCGCGGCGACTTTGAAATAGCGGAATGCGCCGGGGGCGGCAACATCCGCCCGCAAGGCCGCCGACCGTAGATCTGCGCCCGGCACCGACAATCCGCCGCGATCGACATGTTGTCGGGTAACGCGATCTCGCGTGCCGCGCCAAAGGCCGGCAAAACCGGCGGAACCATTCGCTCCCGGCGGCGTTAACCCTCCCGCTGGGGTAAGTGGTGGGGGAATCCATGAATAACCGGTGTTCCGCTCTTCGGCGGCTGTGGTTCGCTGCCGCAGAGCTCGCGGTCATGTCGGCGCTCGTCATGACGGTATCGACGATCGCAAAGTACGGGCTCTGACCGTATCTTTGCCGTCAGCGGGTGTCCGGGCCGCGAGGCCGCCATGGAGGTTCGCGCGATGCGCGGCCTGACGCATCTTTTATCGATCAACAGACGACGACGCGTGAGGACACCGTGACGTTGCTTGACGATGAAGCGTTCTTATTGGAGTTCCAGGACGACTGCGAGATCTGGGTCAAGGACCGCATCAGCGGACACGTCGTCTGTTTCCCGATCGCCGATGGCGAGCGGATCGATGACCTGCATCGCATCAACTTGCACGCTTCGTCCGCCTATGATGGAAGCCTGCTCATTCCGTCGGCCCGGCGCGCGGCCCGCGCGTATCTCGACAGGTCGAGAAAAACTCCTCGGCCGTCGTTCCGGGGCCGGCCACGGCGGGGTCCCCGCGCGTAAGCGCGCGGGGTGCTGGGCCGGAGCCCGGAACCCATAATCTCTGTATTTCCGCTTTTCTTTCACCAGCGGTCATGGACTCCAGACAGCCGCTTCGCGGCTTCCGGAATGAGCGCTCGGGTATCTCAGCAACCTGCTAGTACTATCGAACCTTTTTCCGGTCTGCGCGCCACCTTGCCCTTCTGAATGTCGAATTTGCGACCTATTGCGACCAGATTCAGCGAAGAGATTTTGGGTGGACGATCGGGACGGCGGTTGCAACTGGGGATGCCGTTCGATCGGTTTGGGGGAACCATGGCGAGACAAGACGTTGTTGCGGTGAGGTCGGCCGCGGTCGCTGGGCTCATGCTCATGTGCGGCATCGTGCTGAGCGGCAATCCGGCCCAGGCTGCCGATGAGTGCCTGGCTGCGCCGAATGCGGCGGCACCGGCGGGCAGCCATTGGTACTACCGGTTGGAACGGCCGACGCAACGCAAGTGCTGGTACGTTGGCGAGGCGGGCCGGGCGGTTCGCTCGGCGTCGCCAAATCCACGCGCGGCTGCGAAGGCACCTGCGGCGGCGGCGCAGGTCGCGGTCGATCAATCACCGCCGGCCGAACCGAGCGAACCCGACATGCCGCAAACGCCATCCGCGTGGGCGCCGAGCAACACCGCGCCAACCGTTGCGTTTGTCGCACAGACGCCCGAGTCCACGGCAGCCGCGGGCGAGCAAGCCATGGCGTATCGTGCCAGCGTCGAGGCGGCGTCCGCGAGTGCAGCGCCGCAGGCCGCCGAGGCCGGTGAAGCCGCCGCACCGGCGCCGCCGGCGAGTGCAAAGGAAGCCGCAAAGTCCGCAGCATCGAAATCATCGCGGATGTTTCTGCTTGTTCCAGCGGCGCTGGCGTTCGCTGGAGTCCTCGCGCGTGTGATTTTTTCATCGGCGTTCGGACGCCGTCCGATCGAAGAGGTTCAAACTGTCGCCGGTTGGGGCGCCGGCGTGACCGGAGCACGGCATCGGCTGCCGCCCAAATTGAACCTTACGACTGCCGAGCCCGATCGCCCTGTGCCGCAAATCGAAATGCCTGAAGACCTCAGGCAATCGCTTCGGCAGGTTTTGCAAGGGCTGGAGGCGCGCGCTGTTTAGAGCATGATCCCGAAAAGGTGGGAACCGGTTTTCCGAAAAGATCATGCTCCAACAAATAGCTAGAGCGGGATGATGATTCGAAGAAAAATCATCCCGCTCTAGGCCGGCAAGGGGCAGGCGCCACCCGCGTCCTGCCGGAAAAATGCGTTCCGTTGTTCGCGCACTGGCAACGCCGCCCGCGTCGATCGCGAGGTCTTCGATGTTTTGATCCGTTTTTGGAGTATTGATCCACACAATTCCTCTGAAATAATCGTCACCCGCTGCACCGAGAAAAACTGGCACAGACCAGTTCGTTGGGAGGAGTCCATGAGTGTTTCGCTCGCAGGCGCGGCTGCCGCCGGCTCAGAAGCCGAGCCTTACAGCCTCAACAATCTGTTGGCGCGGGCACGCGCGTTGGCGCCGACGCTGCGCGAGCGGTCGCTCGCGACCAACAAGGCCGGCCGGATTCCGGATGAGACCATCAAGGATTTATGGGACAGCAAGCTCAACTATCTGCTGCGGCCGAAAAAATTCGGCGGCCCGGCGGTGCGCCCTGATGAAGCTTTTCAGGTTGGCTTCGAGCTCGGGCGCGGCGACGGCTCAGCCGCGTGGGTTTGGTCGGTGATGCTGATCCACGATCTCTTTGTCGCGCATTTTCCGGAGGCGTTTCAGCAAGAATACTGGGGCAAGGACCGCACGCTCAGCGCCTCGAGCTTCCTGCCGCATGGCAAGCCGACGCCGGCCAATGGCGGCATTCGCGTGTCCGGCAAATGGTCATTCTGCAGCGGCGTCGACAATGCCGACTGGCTCTTCCTCGGCGTATTTTTCGGCCCGCCGAGCGGCGACTCCCCGATGCCCGACATCCGCTACGTCATGGTGCCGAAAGGCGACTACAAAATCATCGACGATTGGGATGTGATGGGGCTGCGCGGCACCGGCTCGAACAGCGTGGTGATCGGCGACAAGTTTGTTCCCGACCACCGCATCGTCTCGCACAAGGAGATGTCAGCCGCGACCTCGCCGGGGGCGAAGCTGCACGCCGATCCGGTCTACCGTACGCCGATCTGGAGCTTCGTGCCGTTCACGATCTCGGCGCCGGCGTGCGGCATCGCGCAGGGTGCGCTCGACGCGTTCATCGATGAGATGAAGGTGCGTGACGATTCGTTTGCGCACTCACCGCTGGCAAAGAAGCCCGGCATGCATGCGCGTGTTGCCGAGGCGAGCGCGATGATCGACGCCGGCGACCTGCTCTACAAGCGCTCCTACCGCGAGACGATCGACAAGGTTCTGGCCGGCGAGGTGCCGTCGCTCGAGTTTCGCGCCCGCAGTCGCCGTGACCAGGGCTTTTGCGTCAAGCTGGCGAAGGCTGCAGTCGGTCTGCTGATCGATGCCGGGGGCGGCCGCGGTCTTTATGAATCCAATCACGTGCAGCGCAGCTTCCGCGACCTGCAAGCGGTGTCCGGCCATATCGTGGCGAGCTGGGACGTGGTGGCCTACAGCTATGGCCAGATGGTGCTCGGCGGTCCGCCAAGCGATTTGTTCGTCTGAGGCGTTGGGCCGGTTGCTGGCGGCGCCGGCGACGCTCGGCGGAGGCCTTTTTGTTGTTGCGGAGACCGGGAACAACTTGCGGCGTCTCGGCGTTCGCCCTTCTGCCATGCTGCGCATCCTGCTCATCGCTACTCTGGTGGTGCTCAGCTCCGGCGGGGCCGACGCACGCCACCGCCACCATCGCGGCTATTCCTGGGGCCACTATTCCTGGAGCCACGCGCCGCGCATGCTGATGCCCGCGGCACCTTATGCGAGAGCCACCACGGCACCGCGCTCAAGACGCGACTATGCGCGTCTGCAGCGCGGTGAATTTCCGCCACCCGATTGGCAATTGCAGCCCGCCGACCCTAACTGGCAAGGACGCCGCTATGTCTCACCAACCGGGGACGCCTGGCTCGCACTCTATGCGAGCCCGGCGGATCGCGAGAGCAACTCGGCGCACCTACAGTCGGTCGCGTTCGCCGAGGGTGAGGACATCATCACCCTTAACGGTGATCGCGACGGACTGCTGGTGACCGGAGCCAGGGGCGACCGCATGTTCCTGCGCAAAGCCCGGCTCGCGTGCGGCGGACGGCAATGGCACCATGTGGCGATCGAATTTCCGGCGGGCGCGCAAGACAGCTATCAGCTGCTGTTTGCGCAAGCGCTCAGCGCGCTCGATCTCGCAGACGCGGATGGCTGCACAACGCCGGTTGCGGGAAACGAACGCTGAGGTCAGTTTAGTTCCCCGATGAACGCGTGTTGCTGCGGGTGAAACGCCGCGGTTTTGCCGCGTATGTGGCAGGAACTATCGCGCGCACGCGCGGTTGGGTTCGAGGTAGAACCGCAAGGAGAGATCACATGACCCGCACACTGACTGCGCTCGCGGCCGCGGCCGTGTCGATCGCCGGCGTCACCGCGGCGTCCGCGCAAGGCGTGTATATCGCTGACGGGGCGTACCTCGCAGCGCCGCCCTATGCATTCGGCTATGTGGCCCCGGCACCGATCTATGTTGCACCGTCCGTCTATGCGCTGGCGCCACCGGTCTATGCACCACCCGCGCCGATCTACGCGCCGCGCGGATATAGGGGCGGACCGCGCATGATGTATGACGCCGGTTACGGATATGAGTGGTAACGCCGCGTTCCGTACGGACGCGCGTTGCAACGAACGCCTGCCGTGGTTTGCGAGAGTTTGACCGGCACGCGCGTCTGACGGACCACTTCGTAGATGGGGAACACTACGGGGCCCCGGGCAGCTCTCACGCACCGGGGCCCTTTCATGCCTTTGACGCGCTTCGTCTCACATCAGCACCCACGCCATGGCGACGACACCCGCAAGCAGCGCGGTCGCGACCGCCAGCACTAGTGTCCCGATTCCGAAGTTCGCCACACTTTGCAGCACGCTCGACGCGAACTTCGGAATCGAAAGGACACTAGCAATTCTATGATTCTAGTGCCCCTTTGAACCCGAAGTTCGCATTCAGACTCGCGGAACTTCGGGTTCGGGGCACTGGGTCGTCATGATCAAATGCATTATGTGAGTTCATGGCGCCGCCCCCGCGCCGTGTCCCAAGCGTGCCTCCGACACGAGCGCAGCGAATTTTTGGCGCACGGCGTGATCGGCGCCGATCTCAATGCGATTTGACGCGGCCAGGCCCTGCCATCCCAACAGTGCGTGATATTGCTCAACGTGCTTCGCGAGCCTGATCCAGGCGCGCGCCATGTTCAGCAAAATGGTCTTTTGCTGCTTGGTTGGAGCCGTTCCAGCCAGATGGACGCATTGCTGCGCCCGCTCCCGGTATTCGTTTGCGTCAGACATGAGTACCACCTCGTCTGCCGCCCCGGGCACGACTAAGAGGTCGTTCAGGGCGCAACCAAGGCGGATCCTGTAACGCGGATCGCACTATGTCGTGAGGAATGGTGCGTTCAAAAAGCGAAGCCGGAGATGCCGCCGTCGGCAGCAACGTAGAGGTGGTCGGACGTGGCAATGAGTGTTTGAAAATGACGCAGGCCAGTGATCGCAGTTGGCACGGTCACCAGGGGTTCACCCGTATCGGCGCGAAAACCGTGCAGCCGATTGTCGCCTTCGGCACCCACGGTCCACACGATTGGATTGGCGCGTCCGTCAGTGGTGGTCACAATCGGGGATCCCAAGCCCCGCACGGCTCCGCACCACGCGGTCGTCATTGCCGGCGGGGAGCCGGATCGGATTTTCAGGACCGTGATCCCGGAGCCGCGCGTCGCAGAAGGGCAATGCGCACCCGGCGCTGCAAAGACGACCGACACGCCATCCTGCGTTGGATAAGCGGCCGGCGCCCCGAGTATGGCGCTCTCCGCCACGGTATCGGTGACCAGCGCTCCGCCGATTCCACCAAGCCGATTGCGATCGAGCAGGTAGGCCTTGCGATCCTTGCCGAGCGCGAGGATCAGGTTCTGAATTCCGTTTGCGCCGCGAACGTCCAACGGCAGCGGATTGGTCCCCCCGAGATCGGCGTCGCGGACGTCCAGCGCATGCCAGTCCACCGGAGCAAAGAAATCACTCGTGTCGGTCGAACGACGTAGATCGGGCGCGAGCCGAACAACCGCTTCGCCATCGCTCCAGCTTGCGGCGCCAAGTGTATTCCCGGTGGCGGCGAACAGTGATTTGCCGTCGCTGCTGAGACCGGCCGGCGCCCAAATGCCGCCGCCGCGTGCGCGCGTTGCCCAGTTCGAGACCACGCGCGGATCGGATTGCGAAATGCCGACCACGAATCCGCGATACTGGCCGCAATCGCCGAAATGACCGCCGAACGGCACATAAAGCGTACCATCGAGGATCGTGAGGGCGCTGCGCTGACCCTGATCGCGGGCAACGAACTCGATGCGCTGCTTTGCGAGCGCTGCCGCGACATCGACCGGCCAGCCGGCCACGGTCGCGCCGTCCTTGAGCGACAGCGCGAATACGAGATGGCGCGGCCCTGATTCGGTCTCGACCGCGGCATCGACATAGAGTGTCGCCGAATCGGCATCGATGACCGGCGTACCGGTGACGCCGAGCGGATTGATATTGCCGCACGACAACGACGCGCGGGGGACCGGCTTGCCCACCGCGCGCCGCCAGATTTCGCGGCCGTTGCCGGCGTCAACCGCATGGACGATGTTGTCCTCGGTCGCGAGCAGGAGCATCCCTTGGTTTGATTCTGGCGTGCGCCAAAACAGCGGCTGCGCATAGACGTGTCCCGACACCCGCGCGCGGAACCCGTCGTCTTCATGCAACGTCCGCGCCTTGTCCCAGCTCAGCGACGGCACGATGAAGTTGCCGCTGCGATCCGGATGCCCATGGTAGGACAAAACAGCTTGAGTTCGGCCGGGACCTGACGACAAGAGTCCTGTTGCGAGCAGGGCACCGGCCAGAAGGCAAAAGCCCGAACGCATCGTCGCGGTCTCTCCACCTCACGGGATTTCGTAGACCGACACCTCGCCGGGAATGCCGCTCAGCGCGACGCGCCTCGACGTCGGCTTGAGCCCGCTGGTCGCCAGCAGCGCCGAGGTTTGCGCGTTCTCGACCACCGGCTCCGTCACCACGATCGCACGCGAGGCCGCCAGCCCCTGGACGCGCGAGGCGATGTTGACGGTCTGGCCGAAATAGTCCTGCTGACCGTTGAGCGTGACCGCGAGGCATGATCCCTCATGCACGCCCATCTTCAGGTGCAGGCTCTGATGCTGACGCCCGGCGGCGAGGTCGCTCATCGCCTCGCGCATGCGGATCGCGGCCGCGATGGCGCGGTCGGGGGTCTCGAACGTCGCCATCACGGCGTCGCCGATGGTCTTCACGACCGCGCCCTGCTCGGCGGCGATGATCCGCTGTAGGAGCGCGAAATGCTCGTTGACGAGATCGAAGGCGACGAGGTCGCCGACCCGCTCATAGAGCGCGGTCGAGCCTTTGAGATCGCTGAACAGAAACGTCAGGCTCAGGATCTTGAGGCGTTGCCCGATGGCGAGCGTGTCGGTGCGGTAGATGTCGCGGAAGGTCTGGTTGGTGAGCAGGCGCTTGGCGGTGAGGATGGGCTTGCGCCGCTTGAGGAGCTGGTCGAGCGCCGGGTTTGCGATCCACACCGCCGGCAGCACGCGGCCGTCGGTGCGGTTGTCGAGCGTCAGGCGCAGCGGTCCGGGCCGAAGCGCCACGATCTCGACCGGGACCTGCACTTTCTTGAAGATCATGGCGAGGTTCCGGCGCTCATCCGTCTCCTCGCCCTTGACCTCGAGGAATTGCGCCGTGTGCGTCACCGGGTCGAACACGATCACCGTGCCTTCCGGCAATCGCAACGAGAGGATCGCCCGTTCTCCGGCCGGCAGGTCGACGCCTTCGAGCGTGACCTCCCGCAGCAACGCCTCCATGTCGTCCGGAAGATCGATCGCCGAGCTCCAGAAGATCTGCCGGTAATATTCGGCCGCTGGCAATTCGTCCGGATTGTGGGCCGCGATCTTACGCACGCGCGGGCTGACCGTGAAGGTCACCTCGACGAGGTTGTCGAGCGTCGTCTCATAGCCGGCGGCGCAGAACGCGCAGTTGTATTGGGCGCGGTCGAGGGTCTTCAGGCTCTTGTTGGCGGAGAGCACCCCGGCGCAACTCGGACACATGACATTCCACGACATCTCGAAGATGCCGAGGCCGACCGCGTTGAGCAGCGCGGCAATGACGCGTTCCTCGCCGAGCCCCTCTCTGGCCGCGAGATCAAGCGCGTTGATCTTGATCAGGGCACGATCCGGGGCGTCGCGCACCATGCGCTCAAGCATCGCCCCCACGTCCTCGCCGGCGGACGGGCGCAGGGCCGCAAACAAAGTCTCGGCTTCGCTCATGCCGCAAGGCTATATGAATGACAACAATGCGAAAACCCGGTTAGCAATTCCGCGGGTCACAATATCGCGCAGTCAAATTCGAGTGATTGGTGACAAAGAGTCTTGCGCCCGTCATCGCGATTGCTGGGCAACGAGATCGCTCAGGCCGTCGGATCAATGGGGGGCAGCTGTCGGGCGCGATAATGGTTGAGAACAAATAGACGTATCGCGGAGGACAGGTTCCCATGTTGGCGCTCGCTGTCGATCTTGGCGAGAAGATCTGACTGAGGCATCTCCCGGAGATGGGCGATTTCCTTGAGTGCGTTCCAGAAGGCGTCCTCGAGGCTCACGCTGGTCTTGCAGCGCCCGATGACGACGGATCTTTTGTGGTTCAGCGATTTTTTCAAATGGCGTTGCACGGATAAAGCCCCCCGCGGCCGGAGCGCTGCCCCGCCGCTATCCCAAAGTCATCACTCGCCCTCGCGCACCCAACGACGCGGTAGGTAGGTTGTTCCCGCCTTGCTCGCGTAGCGGTCACATTGCGAAGCAGTGTTGCCGGAAGGCCACATGCGGGGCCTGAATCGATTGATCGGGACCCCCATTAGCCTCAATGTGGCGCGGTCCAGTGCAGGTCTCACGGAGCCGGAAGATGGACGCCTTCATTTGCACGGCTTGCGGCATGCAATACGCGCCGAGCGCCTCGCCGCCGCCGCATTGCGCGATCTGCGATGAAGAGCGGCAATACGTTCCGCCCGGCGGCCAAACCTGGACGACGCTCGCAAGGCTGGCCTCCGGTCATTTCAATTCCTACCGCCAGTACGAGCCCGGGGTCATCGGTATCGGCACTCAGCCTTCGTTTGCGATCGGCCAGCGCGCGCTCCTCGTCTGCACGCCCGCCGGCAACGTGTTGTGGGACTGCATCTCGATGCTCGATCCGGCAACGATCACGTTGATCGAGGGGCTCGGCGGCCTGAAGGCGATCGGCATATCGCATCCGCACTTTTACACCACCATGGTGGAGTGGAGCCGCGCGTTCGGCGGCGTTCCGATCCATCTGCATGCGGACGATGCGCAATGGATCATGCGTCCCGATCCGGCGATCAAGCTGTGGAGCGGCGAGACGCTGAAGCTCCTTCCGGACGTGACGATGATCCGGTGTGGCGGTCATTTTGCCGGCGGCAGCGTGCTGCATTGGGGGAACGGCGCCGGCGGCCGTGGCGTGTTGTGCTCATCGGACATTGCGACCGTGACCACGGACCGCAAGTTCCTGACGTTCATGCGGAGCTATCCGAACCTGATCCCGCTCTCGGCGAAACAAGTGTCGGCAATTGCCGCCGCGCTCGAGCCGTTCGCGTTCGATACGATCTATGGGCACTATTTCGACCGCGTCATCCCGACCGGCGCAAAGGAGATTTTGGCGATTTCGGTCAAGCGTTATGTCGCGGCGATCAATGGCAAGTACGATCGTGCTTGAACCGAGGCGAAACGTCGTACGCGCATCAGGCGAGCGTTGACGCCACCTTCTCCTGCACCCGCTCCGGAAACGCCTCGGCAATCGCTGCCCGCGTCGCCTCGATCACGCCGCGCTCGGTGATCAGCGCGGTGATCAGCCGCGCCGGCGTGACGTCAAAGCCGTAGTTCGCGACTGCGGAGCCTTCCGGCACGATGCGCACGGTCTCGATGCGGCCGTCGGGGGCGGCGCCGGTCATGTGCGTCACTTCGGCGGCGTTGCGTTCTTCGATCGGAATGTCCGCAACGCCGTCGCCGAGGGCAAAATCGATCGTGGACGACGGCAGCGCCACATAGAACGGGACGCTGTTGTCACGCGCCGCCAGCGCCTTGAGATAGGTGCCGATCTTGTTGGCGGCATCGCCGCGCGCGGTCACCCGGTCGGCGCCGACGATGCAGAGGTCGACCTGGTCGTGCTGCATCAGGTGGCCGCCCGCGTTGTCGGCGATCACGGTGTGCGGGACGCCATGGTGAAGGAGTTCCCAGGCGGTGAGCGCAGCGCCCTGGTTCCGCGGGCGCGTCTCGTCGACGAACACATGCACCGCGATGCCGGCATCGTGGGCCGCGTAGATCGGCGCGAGCGCGGTGCCGTAGTCGACGGTCGCGAGCCAGCCGGCGTTGCAATGGGTGAGCACGTTGACGCGCTGGCCCGGGCGCTTGCGGATCGCAACCGACTCGATGAGCCCAAGCCCGTGGCGGCCGATCGCCCGGCAGCTCATGACGTCCTCTTCGCAAATCTCCGCGGCACGCGCGTAAGCCGCGTCGACGCGGGCGCCCGGTGCGAGCCCCCGCACCGCCGCGGTCATCTCGGCGAGCGCCCACGCAAGATTGATCGCGGTCGGGCGGGTCGCGGCAAGCTCGGCGCACGCGCGCGCAAGGCATTGGTCTGACGGATCGACGCGCAGCGCCAGCGCAACGCCGTAGGCGGCGGCGGCGCCGATCAGCGGCGCGCCGCGCACCTGCATCGCTTTGATGGCGTGCGCTGCGTCGGCGAGCGACGCGAGGCGTCGGGTTTGGAACCGGTGCGGCAGCAGGGTCTGGTCGACGATGCCGACGCAGCGGTCGGCCTCGACCCAGATCGTGCGCATGTGCTTGCCGTCGACCTTCATGGCTTTCAGGTAAGACGTAGGGGCCGCCGGGTCAAACCCGCTCGGCGCGGCGGTGTGGGCAATGCGCGGTTCACCACCGGCCTAATCCAGGCGTGCCTGGAGGCCCGCATTCTCCCAGGATCGGGCAAACCCAGGGCGCTCCCGGCGCGGCAGAGCGTGCAGCCGCGGATATGCGTTGAGCCTGGGTGGCATTGAGGATCTGAACAACGAAAACCGCGCATAGCGCTATAAAAGCGACGATCGATACTGCATTTTCCAAATATCGCCGCATCGGAGTGGCGCCGTCACGTGAACCCGTAGAGTTGCGCCGGGTTGCTGACCAGAACTTTCTTGCGCGTAGGCTCGTCGGGGACCCAATCGAGCAACATGTCGAGCATCCATGCATCGTTCGGTTTTGTTATGCCCGGCGTCGGATGCGGCCAGTTGGTACCCCAGAGCATGCGATCCGGCGCGTTCTCGACCAGCGTCTTCGCCAGTATCCCCACGTCATCGTAATTCGGCGGGCCTTGTTTCGACACCTCATAAGGGGCCGACAGCTTGACCCAGGTGCGGCCGTTTTGGACGAGGCCCAGCAGGACGCGGAAGCTCGCATGATCGGGCGGAACCGGTTCGAGAAACTTGCCGACGTGATCGACCACGAGCGTGCCGTTCAGTCGTTTGATCTGCGCCTCCCGCTCGGGAAGCTGGCGCCCGTCGAGTTGCAGCTGAACGTGCCATCCGAACGTCGCGACGCGCGCCGCCATCGTCTCCAGAACGTCCCACGGGAGGGCGCCTCCGGACAACATATGGAAGCGCAGGCCGCAAATGCCGAGCTTGGTCAGGCGGTCGAGCTCGGCATCAGTCACTGTTTGATCGACAACGGCCACGCCGCGCGCACTCGATCCCAAAGCCTCCATGGCCTCGAGGGTGCAGCGGTTGTCGGTACCGTAGGTCGTGGGCTGCACCACCACGGTGCGCTCGATGCCAAGGCGCGCGCGAACCTTCAGATATTCCGAGACAGGAGCATCCGGCGGGTCGATCTTTGCCGTGGGCGCCTTCGGATACTGCCGCAGGTAAATATGCATGTGGGTGTCGCAGGTGCCCGCCGGCGCCTTGAGATGCGGTCGCTCGTCATTGCCCTGCGGCATATGAAAGGTCCTACCAATCGCTCCAAACAGTTCACCGGCACTATACCCTGCGCTGCCGATTTTTGTCTTGCCGCGCCGGAAAAGCCTCTGCTTTGTTGACAATCCTGATCCGCTAGTGGGAAGCTTTAACAAAGCGGACGCTCAACTTTCCGAACGAACCGCCCTGCAAAGCGACGAAAATTCCGGGAGGATTTCAATGCGCCCAATCAGCATCAGGGCCGTAAGTGCCGCGCTATGTTTCGCGACATGCCTAGCTGTTGCGACCAGCGCTAACGCGCAGGAAACCAGGCACTTCCGCTTTGCGCACGATCAGCAGCTCAATTCAGGGTACAGCGTCGCTTACGATATTTTTTCAGCCAAGCTCAAGGAATTGAGCAAGGGCACGATGCTCGTCGACCAATATCCAGGCGCGCAGTTGGGGCAGGAGCCTCAAATTCTGCAACTGGTCAAAGCCGGCGACCTCGACTTCGCGATCGTGTCATCGGCCAACACCGCGACGATCTCGCCGCAAGCCGGCGTCATGTCGCTGCATTTCCTGTTCCGTTCGGAGGATCACAACATCAAGTCGCTCGGCGACGTGAAAGTATTCGAAGCTATCCGGGATATGATCGACGGCACCGTGCAGGGCATCCACGTCATCGGGATCGGCACGCAAGGTTTCCGGCACCTATACGGCAGGAAGGAGATTCGCAAAGTCGAGGATCTCAAAGGCCTGAAGGTTCGCGTACAGGCAACCGCCACCGAGGATACGATGTTCCCTGCTTACGGCGCGCAAACCGTCCACATGCCGTTCGGCAGCGTTTACACCTCGCTGCAGACGGGCGTCGTCGATTTTGCCGAGAACGCCGTCAACGTCTACCTCATCAACAAGCACTATGAGGTGGCACCCGTGCTGTCCATGAGCGAGCATGAGGCGAACAACGCGATCCTCTGGATCAGCGACAGGCTGTGGCAAAGCCTCAGCGCTGATCAGAAGCAATGGGTCCTGGCCGCCGGCAGAGATGTCAGCACGCAGGAACCAAAAAGGGGTTTTGAGCTGGAGCGGCAGGCGGGAACGAAACTCAAGGGGATGGGGGTCAAGATCGTTACTGATGTTGACAAGGCGGGGTTCCAGCAGATCGCCAATCCGTATCTGGACAAGCTGGCGAAGGACCTCGGCCCGCACGCCGTTAAGATAAAATCGTTGATCCGGTCCATAAACTGACTGCGAAGCGCCTGCTGGCGGCTACTGCGGGCATCGGCGGGCAGGGTGATGAGCATAGCGGACAAGCTGCTGCAGAATCGGCAACGTCACCTCAAGTGGCGGGCGCTCGACGGTCTCGAAATAATCTTGATGATCGTTTGCGGCCTCACGCTGTTTGGCTTTTCCCTTTCCGTTACGCTCGACATTCTCACGCGGACGTTGGGTTATCCCTGGCTGTGGCTCCAGGAAGTGACATCGACGCTGTTCATCTACGGCATCTTTGTCGGCGCCGCGGTCGCAACCCGGCGCAATGACCACCTCTATCTGACCGCGTTTGCCGACGCGCTGCACGGAACGCCGCGACTGATTGCGGAACTCATCATCCGCGGCACTGTCCTCACGGTCGCCGTGTGCCTTGTGTATTTCGGTTACCTCAATTATCTGCGCGGCTTCGGCAGCTTCCGATTGCCGTCCGGGACGCCGATTGCGTCGCTTTATGCAGCCATTCCTTTGTCCGGCGCGCTCATCGCGCTGTTTACCATCGAGCAATTGGTCAACGGTTGCCGCCACGGCTTCGACCATCCCGAGCCGCCGGAGGAGATGGTCTCCGGGATCCCAACTGCGCCCTCCGTATCGCTGCGAGACCATCGGTGAGCTCGCCTCTCGTACTCGGTTTGATGACATTCTGTTTTCTGTTTTTCGGATATTTGGGCGTTCCCGTCCCCTTTTCACTGATGGCCGGCGTATTCGTCGGCGCTCTGCTGAGCGACGTTTCACTCGCCGCAATCATTCAAAAGATATTCGACGGGGTCGATTCCGAAGCATTGTTGGCCATCCCGTTCTTTCTGTTGGTCGGCGAGTTGATGAGTTCTGCGAATGTGGTCGTGCGGGTGGCAAATCTGTCGCTTGCCCTCGTCGGCCATATCCGTGGCGGCCTATCGCAAGTCGTCACCGTGTTCAGCATGTTCTTTTCAGAGATGTCCGGCTCGACCACCGCCGACGTCGCGGTCATCAGCCGCGCCCTGGGCGGCCCGATGAAGAAGGAGGGTTACGATCCGGCCTTCATCGCCGCGATCGTGGCCGCCGCATCGACCATCGCCGCCTTGGTGCCGCCCAGCATTACGGCGGTGGTCTATGGCGCCGTCGGCAATGTCTCCATTGCGGGACTGTTCATGGCGGGCGCCGTGCCGGGGCTGATGATCGGTTTCGGCTTGATGATCTATTGCTTCTTCTTCGGCCCGCCGGGACGGCGCAAGGCCCGCGCGCCTTTCGGCGAAGTTGCTCTCGCTGCCAGGGATGCCGCGCTACCGATGATGATCCCGGTCATTCTTCTTGGCGGCATCCTCACCGGCTGGTTTACCCCGACCGAGGCCGGCGTCGTCGCCGTCATCTGGATCATCGTCGTGATCATACCGGCTCTGAACCGCGGACATTTGTGGGCGCTTCCTTACGATTTTTGCATGGCGGGGCTGATTTTTTCATTGCCGCTGATCACCATTGGCGCCGCCAACGCTTTTGGCTGGATGCTGGCCTACATGCGCGGCGCGATCGTGATTGCGGATTGGATCACCTCCATTGCCGGAAATGATCCGCATTTGATCATGTTGCTGCTGGTCGCTCTCTTCACCATCATCGGAGACTTCATCGAGCCGGTGCCGACCATCATTATCTTCATGCCGCTGGTGAATACGCTGACCCAGGTCGGCGACATCAACCCTGTTCACATGGGCGTAGTTCTGATCGCCACGCTCGCCTTTGGATTGATTACGCCACCATATGGCCTCGTCCTGCTGATGGCGTCGAAATTCGTCGGCGTTCGCTTCTCGCAAGCGCTGCGCGCCGCGCTGCCGATCTACGTCGTATTCCTGGTGACGATCGCTTTCACGATCTACTTCCCCAGCGTCGTCCTATGGCTGCCCAAACAGGTGATCCCAGCCTCGGTCGGCTGCTTCAAGGCGCCCGATGGACCCGGTTACATCTGTCCAAAATAGAGGACGTTCTCGCCATGCTTCGCATCGGAATGATCGGCGCGGGATGGGTGACCCAGCACCATCTTAATGCCTACAAACAATTGTCGGCTCACGCCCAGGTCGTTGCAATCGCGGATCCGGCCGCGGACGCCCGCAACAGGCGCGCGGAGGCTTACGCGATCCCGGCAGCGTATGCGAACGCGGCCGAGATGCTCGAGCGCGAGCGGCTTGATGCAGTCGATATCGCAAGCCCGCGTGAAACCCACGTCGCAATGTGTGAGCTCGCGGCGGCAAGGGGCCTCGCAATTCTTTGTCAGAAGCCGCTTGCGCCGAATTTGCGCGAGGCGCAAACGCTCGTGCGGAACTTGCCCGCCGGCACACGACTTATGGTGCACGAGAATTGGCGCTTTCGGCCGCATTACCGATTAATCTCCCAGTGGCTCAATGAGGGTCGCGTCGGCAAGGTGCGGCAAGCCGCGATGACGATATTGACCTCAGGTCTCTTGCCCGATGCGCAAGGTCGTCTTCCCGCGGTCGAGCGCCAGCCATTCTTTGCCACTCTCGACAGGCTGCTGTTGATGGAGGTCATGATCCATCACGTCGACACGTTGCGCTTCCTGCTGGGACCTCTAAAACTGGAAGGCGCCAGCTTGGGCCACGCTTGCGCCGGTGTGCGCGGCGAAGATCGCGCGACGCTGCTGATGTCGTCGCCCAGTGGCATGGCGGTCGTGCTGACTGGAGATTTCATGGCGAAAGGCTACCCGCCTGCGCAATTCGACCGGCTGGAGATTTTCGGGGAGCGCGGAATGATCCGATTCGCGGACACGGCGCTGCAGCTGATCAACGATCACCCCATCGCCCAGAGCGTGGATCTCGATGCAAACTACGCAGCCTCCTACCGCGGTGCGATCGAACATTTTATAAATTGTCTTACGTCGGCAGGGTCATTTGAGACGTCGCCTGCCGACAACCTTGAAACGCTCAAGCTCGTTGAGGATGCCTACGCTCGGAATTGACGAAACCAGCGCCCAGCCACTTGGATCGGTCGAACCAGGAGACCAGCAAATGTTCATTGCCATGAACCGGTTTCGCGTCCGCAAGGGATCCGAGGATGCGTTCGAGCAGGTCTGGCTCACCCGCGACACGCATCTCGAGAAGGTGCCGGGCTTCGTGGAGTTCCGTCTGCTCAAGGGGCCGCAAACCGAGGACTACACCCTCTACGCGTCGCACTCGACGTGGCGCAGCCGGGCCGCGTTCGAAGCCTGGACCAAATCGGAAGCCTTCCGCGCCGCGCACGCGCGCGCCGGCGAGAACAAGCCGCTCTATCTCGATCACCCGCAGTTCGAGGGCTTCGAGGTCAAACAGACGGTGCGGTCCGGCGCGGCCGTGGCGTGAGCCGTTATGTCGATCGACTACGCCGCCGAGTACAACAATCGGGCCCGCATCGCGGGCGGCGACGAGATACTGGCGCGCATGGCGAAAGGCTCCGCCGATTATCGGGCGCTGGCGCTCGCGCGCTGGCCCGACGACATGAACCTCCGCTACGGCACAACCGAGCGCCAGTTCATCGACCTCTTTCGCGCCGAATCCGCCGGGCACGCGCCGCTCGCCATGTTCATCCATGGCGGCTTCTGGCGCTCGCTCGATCCGACTCACTTCAGCCAGGTGGCGCGGGGATTGAACGGCCGCGGCATTGATGTGGCGCTCGCCGGCTATGATCTCTGCCCGCAGGTCTCCATCGGGGCGATCGTCGGACAGATGCGGCAAGCCTGTCTTTATCTGTGGGGGCGCTTCGGCAAGCGCATCCTGGTGTTCGGTCATTCGGCCGGCGGTCATCTGGCGGCGGCGCTGTTTGCGACCGACTGGGAACACCTCGGCGCGCCGGGGGATCTGGTCCCGGTCGCGACGGGGATTTCCGGCGTCTACGAGCTCGCGCCGCTGATCCACACGCCGATGAACGAGGACTTTCGCCTGGACGTGGCCGAAGCCGACCGGCTGTCGCCGATCTACTGGCACCCGCCAACCGGACGACCGTTCGACGTGATCGTCGGGGACGCGGAATCGAGCGAATTCCTGCGCCAGAGCCGCACGCTCGCCGACGTCTGGGGCAAGGCCGGCGTCGTCACGCGCTATGAAGCGCCTCGCGCCAACCATTTCACCGTGATCGAGCCGCTGGCCGACCCCACAAGCCCGATGGTCGAGCGGCTGGCGGCATTGGCCGGGAACACGCGCTGACGGCCTGAGACGCCCGGTGGGTCATGCGTGCGTCGCATGATAAATCGCCGTTGGCATCCCATGGACGTCTCTCCTGTGCAACTGGGCATCCATGGCGTTGCCAAGCGATAGAAGCCGCGTGATTTGAACGGCCATGGATGCCCGGAATCGTGATTTTGGGCATCCATGGGCCAAAAGCCATGCACGATGCGAAGAGCGTCAAACCCAGTAGCGCCAGGCGAAGATCACCGTCAGCAGCGCGCCGATCGCGACCACCACGACCCGCATCAGCGCGTGCGGGGCGATCTGCGCGAGCCGCGCCCCGATGAATGCGCCGACCAGCGCGCCCGCCATCATGATCAGGGTCGGCGTCCACAGCACTGCGCCTTGCCGGATGAACAGCGCGGCGGCCACCAGGCTGTTGAGGCTCGTCACCAGATTCTTGGTCACGTTGGCGGCGCGGTAGTCGCCGGGCTTACCGATCGAGAGCACGCCCAGGAGCAGCACCCCGACGCCGGCGCCGAAATAGCCACCGTAGAACGAGACCGGCAGGATCACGCCGATGCTGTGTTCCCAGCGGTGCGGGCTCTTGTCCTGATCGCCGGCGCGCGCACGCAGGAACGCGCTGATGCGACCCGCGTAGGCGAACAGCACGGTGGCGAACCCGAGCAGCAGCGGCACCAGGATCTCGAACGCGCGCTCGGGCGTTCGCAGCAGCACGATTGCGCCCGCAAGCGCACCCAGTACCGATGCGATGACGAGTCCCACGAATGAACGGTTGAGCGGCGGCAGCTGCGTGCGATCATAGAGCGCGGCCAGCAGGTTGCCGGGCGAAAGCGCAACGAGATTGCACACCGTCGCGGTCACCGGCGGCAGCCCGATAGCGAGCAGCGCCGGATAGGTGACAAGCGCCGCGCCGCCCACGAGCGAGGAAATCGTCCCGCCCACAATGCCGGCGATGATCAGAAGCAGGGCGTGAGGGACGTCCATGGCCACCATGAGATAGCAAGAATCGGGTTGCCCGCGATGGCGATGTTGCGTTCCGATGCGCAGGCGCGATCAGCCCGCGCAAGAGAGAAACATGGGATAAGCCGATGCCGAGCCGTATTGCCGCCAGGACCTATGGAACCGTCAGCGCCGATCGGCAGAAGGAGATGAGCGGCCTTGCGTTCGTGCAAGGGCTCGTCGACGGCACGCTGCCGCTCAACACGATGGCCGAAACATTAGGCTATGACGTGACCGAGGCGACGAGCGGGCGTGTCGTCGTCGCAATCGAGCCGAATGGTGCCCATCTCAACCCTTCCGGTACGGTGCACGGCGGTCTGGCAGCGACGCTGCTCGACACCTGCATGGGCCTCGCCATCCGGTCGACGCTGGACAAGGGTTTTAGTCAGACGACGGTCGAGTTCAAGATTTCACTCATGCGGCCCATCACGGCGCAAACCGGTCCGATCAAGGCCGAGGGCATCGTGTTGAATTGCGGGCGCCGTATCGGAATAGCCGAAGGACGCATCACCGATCACAGCGGGCGCTTACTCGCCCATGGCACCACGACTTGCTTGATCTTTGAGACATAGAGCGGCGCACTCAAACCTACGACCCTCGTCCTGAGGAGCCCGCGAAGCGGGCGTCTCGAAGGACGCGGGGCAGGGCCGTGCCACCTCATCCTTCGAGACGCTTGGCCGTTGGCCAAGCTCCTCAGGATGAGGTGATTGCGTTGCGTGAGCAAATACCCGATCAGAAAAACGCCTGGATCCCGGTCTGCGCGCGTCCGAGGATCAGCGCGTGGATGTCATGCGTGCCCTCGTAGGTGTTGACCGTCTCGAGGTTGGCCATGACCCGCATCACGTGGAACTCCTCCGAGATGCCGTTGCCGCCGTGCATGTCGCGCGCGAGCCGCGCGATCTCCAGGGCCTTGCCGCAGTTGTTGCGCTTGAGCATCGAAACCGCGGGCGGCGCCGCCGTGCCTTGCTCCATCATGCGGCCGAGCCGCAGCGCGCCCGCGAGCCCGAGCGCGATCTCGGTCTGCATGTCGGCGAGTTTTTTCTGGATCAGCTGATTGGCGGCGAGCGGACGGCCGAACTGCTTGCGGTCGAGCACGTACTGGCGGGCGCGGTGCCAGCAGAACTCGGCCGCCCCCATTGAGCCCCAGGCGATGCCGTAGCGCGCGTTGTTGAGACACCCGAACGGTCCCGCGAGCCCCTTGACGTTGGGCAGCAGGTTCTCCTCCGGGATCACCGCGTCGGCGAGCACGATCTCGCCGGTCACCGAGACCCGCATCGAGAGCTTGCCGGTGATCTTCGGGGTGGAGAAGCCCTTGGTGCCACGTTCGACGATGAACCCGCGGATCGCATCGTCGAGCTTTGCCCACACCACCGCGAGGTCGGCGATCGGTGAATTGGTGATCCACATCTTGGCGCCGTTGAGCTTGAATCCGCCCGGCACTTTCTCGGCGCGGGTGATCATCGAACCGGGATCGGAGCCGTGATCGGGCTCGGTCAGGCCAAAGCAGCCGACCAGTTCACCGGTCGCAAGCTTGGGCAGATATTTGCGGCGCTGCGCCTCGGTCCCGTAGGCGAAGATCGGGTGCATCACCAGCGAGCCCTGCACCGACGCGGTCGAGCGATAGCCGGAATCGACGCGGTCGAGCTCGCGAGCGATCAACCCGTAGGCCACGTAGCCCAGGCCGGCGCCGCCGTATTCCTCCGGAATGGTCGGGCCCAGCAGCCCAAGCGCGCCCATGTCGGCGATGGTCTTGCGGTCGAACTTCTCCTCGCGGAAGGCCTCGATCACGTCGGGAAACAGCTTGTCCTGCGCGTAGCCGCGGGCGGTGTCCCGCACCATGCGCTCTTCCGGGGTCAGCTCGCCCTCCAGATCGAGCGGATCTTCCCAGTTGAACTCGGCGCGTTTGCTGGCGGTTGTGGTGCGCTTCTCGGCGAGCTGGCTCATCGATGCTCTCCCGGCATAGGGGCGATGCGTAAGGTTCGGCCGACTGACTATACGATTTTCGGCTGATAAACTCTTGTTCTGGGAGGAATGCAATGCGCGATTTCAGCGGCAAGACCGCGTTCATCACCGGTGCGGCCAGCGGCATCGGGCTCGCGCTCGCGCGCACGTTCCTCGACCGCGGCATGAACGTCATGATGGCCGACGTGGAGGACGCCGCACTTGCCGCCGCCGTGCACGGACTTTCCAACCACGGCGACCGCGTTACAAGCGTACGCTGCGACGTGGCGATCGCCGAGGAATTGCATGCCGCCGCGGCGCGCACGTTCGACACCTTCGGCAACGTTCACATCCTCTGCAACAACGCCGGCGTGTCGCGCGCGGGCCACGTCGAGGAAATCGCGGTTGCCGACTGGGACTGGGTGATCGGCGTCAATCTCTACGGGCTCATCCACGGCTTGCGCGCCTTCCTGCCGCACATGAAGCAGCACGGCGAGCCCGGCCACATCGTCAACACATCTTCGATGTCCGGGCTCACGCCCAAGGCGCTCGCTGGCCCTTACGGGGCGACCAAGTTTGCCATCGTGGGCCTCTCGCACGTGCTTGCCGACGAGCTTGCGGGGACAAACATCGGCGTGAGCGTGCTGTGTCCCGGTTGGACCCGCACCAACATGCCGGACAACGGCCGCAATCGGCCGGCGCGCTTCGGGGGCCCTTATGATTTCCGCGCCGATCCGCTGCTGGCGGAGCGCAACAAGCAATATGTCGAAGGCTCGCGCAACGGGCTCGATCCGCTCGACCTTGCCGCGTTGGTGGTCGGCGCGATCGAGGAGAACGAGTTCTACATTATCACCCAGCCCAACCGGCGGCGGGATGTTGAGGCGCGCTACGAGGAGTTGCTGGATGCGTTCGACGCGGCTGCCGCGCGCCTGCCGCGAATCCTGAAGGCGGGGTGATGGGGCGCGACCTTCTCCGGCCTCATCCTGAGGAGCCGACCGAAGGTCGGCGTCTCGAAGGATGGCCATGGGCGAGCGCGGTGCCCTTTGCCGTCCTTCGAGACGCCCTCGCTGCGCTCGGGCTCCTCAGGACGAGGTCTGAAATGTTGATCGATACAACTGACAAACCGGAACACATGTCATGAAATTCCACTGGTTCCATTTGATGCCGTATCCGTACCTGCCGGATCGCTTCCGCGAGCGCTATCCGTCGGTGTGGGTTGACCTGCCGGCGGGTGAGATCTACGACCCGGTCAAGGGTCATCAGGTTTACAACGATTATCTCGATCAGCTCGAGTTTGCCGAGCGCGCCGGATTCGACGGCATCTGCGTCAACGAGCATCACCAGAACGGTTACGGCCTGATGCCGTCGCCCAACCTGATGGCGGCGGCCCTCGCGCGCCGCACCTCCAAGGCCAAGTTGATCGTGCTCGGCAATTCGGTCGCACTCTACGACCCGCCGACGCGCGTCGCCGAGGAAATGGCGATGCTCGATGTGCTCTCCGGCGGCCGCCTGGTCTCCGGCTTTCCGGTCGGTACCGGCATGGACACCGCGTTCTGCTACGGCGCAAACCCCGCCACCTTGCGCGACAAATATCGCGAAGGCGTTGAACTCATCCTGCGCGCGTGGAAAACCCGCAAGCCGTTCGCGTTCAACGGCAAGTATACGCAGCTGCGTTACGTCAATCCGTGGCCGGTGCCGCTGCAGACCCCGCATCCGCCGATCTGGATTCCGGGCGGTGGATCGATCGAGACCTGGGAATGGTGCGTCGAGAACGATTTCCTCTACGCCTACCTGTCCTACTGGGGCTACGAGTCGGGCCGGCCGGTGATGGACGGGTTCTGGGAAACGGTCGACCGGCTCGGCGGCGAGCGGAACCCGTATCGCGCCGGTTTTTTGCAATTTGTCGGCGTCGCCGACAACGATGCCGACGCCGAGCGCCTTTACGCCGAGCCGGCGGAATATTTCTACAACCGCTGCTTCCACATCGGCCCGGGCTACTACAGCCCGCCCGGCTATTCGAGCGTCGCCACCATCCGCCGCGGCGTCAACAGCGCGGTGGTGCAGGCGTCAAAACATCTGCGCACCGCATCGGTCACCTGGAAGCATCTGATCGACGACGGTGTCGTTGTGGCCGGCAGTCCGCAGACGATCATCGACCGGCTCAACGACATGGCCGACAAGATCAACGTCGGACACGTCATGCTGCTCTGCCAGTTCGGCAACATGCCGATGGAGACGGTGCTCTACAACACCGCCCGGTTCGCGCGCGACGTGATGCCCAAGCTCCGCAACCGCTTCGAAGAACATGAAGATCGCTGGTGGCCGAAGACGACCGTCGAAGTTCAGAAGCCGGCGTCCGTCAGCCTCGCAGCCGAGTAGCGGGCAATGTTCACAACCGAAACCATCCGGCATCCGGACGGCCGGACCAGCAAAGTGTTCCGCGCCGGCGAGGGGCCGCTCGTCGTCTGGCTGCACGGGCCGAAGGGTATTCGCGGGCGCGATCCGGTGATTGCCGAGCTCGCCAAGCGTCACACCGTGGTGGCGCCGCTCGCGCCCGGCTTTGCCGACATTGCCGAGCTCGACGAGATCCGCAACGTGCACGAGCTCGCCCTGCACTACGACGACGTCCTGCAGGCGCTCGGCCTCGATGCCGTCACACTGGTCGGGCACTCTTTCGGGGCAATGGCGGCGGCGGAGGTCGCGGCGCATTTTCCGCGCCGGGTGGCGCGCTTGGTGCTGATTTCGCCGATTGGTCTGTGGCAGGACCAGCATCCGCTGCCGGATATGTTCGGCCAGGTACCGTACATGACAATCGATACGTTGCTGTGGAAGGCCGGCAAGGCCATTCCGGCCATGGCGGATGCGGCCGACGAGCCCAACGATCCGGTCGAACGCCAGGTCGCAATCGCACAGGCGTTGACCTCGGTCGCCAAGTTCGTCTGGCCGCTGCCCGATCGCGGTTTGCGCCGGCGCTTGCCGCGCATCACGGCGGAGACGCTGGTCATCGCAGGGGCGGAGGATCGTTTTGTGCCGGCGAGTTATGCTGAGGAGTTCGCGTCCCTGATTCGAGGCGCCGGCATGGCAATCATCCCCGACGCCGCCCATATGGTGCCCTACGAGCAGCCGGCCGAGGTTTTCCGCAAGCTCGATGGGTGGATCACCGCGGAGGACAGGGCCGCCTAAAGTGATGGGATTGTGATGCGCCGCACTTAAGTTCGCGTGGAGTGCGAGGCATCTTTTGGGGTGAACATGCGGCACCTAGAGCATATCTACATTGCACCGCACAAATAACCTTGCTGCATTGCAGCATAGGTGAGATACTGGGTCGAAGCCACAGGGAATGGCGATCATGGACAGTGCCTGGAAGACCAAATACGGCAAACGGCGGGTCAAAAACGAACCGCCGACGCTTGAAGACGCGATTTTCGCGGCCAGGGGACTGACCGACAACCTCCAGCAACAGGTTGAGATCGCCGCGTCATTGATCGGACTGCCGCACGACGAGGTCAGGGCGGCCGTGCTCAAATCCAATCAGCTCACGCTCGTCCAGCCGGCGGGTGGCCGGGCGCAGCGGACCGTGGTTGTCGAGCGCATTACCTCCCGCCGTCCGAGCGACAAGCGCCGCTTCGGGTCGTAATCCGGCTCCGACACTTTTCGAGAATGGAATGATCTTGTGGCCGGGCGTGCCCCGGCCATTCGCGTTTCTGGCCCGCCAATGCGCCGAGACCGTTACGGCTTCTTTGACATCATCGGACTAGCGGTAGGAACGCGGTCGCCGAGCGAGGCCTTGTACGCTGAGACCTTTGTCTTCGGCTTTTCCGACTTCGGCTTCTTCTTTTCCTTACTGCTTCGCATCTGTCCCTTGGCCATAGCCATGCTCCTTTGCTTGCTGTGATCAGGCCCGGTGACGCCGCGCGGTCTTGCCGGCCTGTTTCTTGGCGGCGCCGCCCTTCGTGGTCTTGGCAGCGGCTTTCTGCCGGCTGGCCGACTTTGCGGTGGCCTTCGCCGCGGCCTTGCGGCCGGCGCTGGTGGTCTTTGCGGTTGCGGCCCGCGCGCGTGCGCTCGCGCGACCCCGCGCTGCGAGGCGCTTGCCTTTGACATGCCGGCCAGCGGTTCGTCTGCCGGAGGCTCGCTCGGCCGCGCGTTCCTCAGCACGTGCGTCGGCCGCTGCCTGCTCGGCTGCCGCCTTCGCAGCCGCTTCCTGGGCAGCCTGTGCCTCGCGCATCGCCTCGCCTAGCCGGTCGGTTTTGACCGCGGCGAAGGGCGGCGGGGCGTCCTCGGGCTTTGCCGGCCAGCGCGATCCGATCATTTCCTTGGGGGATTGATCGGTCGCATCCCGCGCCGGCTGATCCGCCGCATCGGCCGGCGTCTCGACCGCGGGTTTGTCGTCATCGGTCGCGGCGGGCTCCTGCGCGCGCACCGGCACCGGCCCCGCCAACAGCAGGGACAACACCAACGCCAACGACCGACCCGTGATACGCACCGCAACCTCCGTGCACGTCCAGCCTAACACATGAAATCAGCATGTGTTCAGCGAGTTGGGTGCGGTCGGATGCCGCCTGATGTCCCGCTTTGCTCCAGCTATTTGATCGCTTGCGGATTGATCGGCGAGCCAGTTCCGCCGGTGATCACCAGCGGCGGACCGCAGAAGAAAAACTCATAGACCTTGTCGGCCGCGCAATCCTCGGCCAGCTCCTTAAGGTAGAAGATCTCGCCCATGCACAGGCCCATGGCGGGGATCACCACCCAATGCCAGGGCTGGTTGGCTTCCGTGGTCTCGTTGGGCCGCACTTCGACCCCCCAGGTGTCGGTGCAGATCGCGGCGACCTCTTTGTCCTGGCACCAGTAGCAGTTCTCGAACTTGACGCCCGGGGCATCGCCGCCGGCGTAACCGCCCCATTTCTTCTCGCTAAGGCAGCGCTCCATCTGGCCGGTGCGCACGATGACGAAATCGGCGCGCCCGATGGTGACGCCTTGCTTCTTGGCGCAGGCGTCGAGTTCGTCGTTGGAAATGCTCTCGCCGTCCTGCATCCACGGCACGCCGCGGAAGCGCGCGATATCGAGCAGCACGCCGCGCCCTACCATCTTGTCCTTGGAGTGCTCGATGCCGAGCACGTTGAGGCCCTTGGCGTCGATCAGCTTGGCGTCATAGCCGTTGTAGGCCTTGTCCTCGTAGAAGATGTGGCCGAGCGCGTCCCAGTGGGTGGCGCCCTGCACGCACAGCATCAGCGTGTCGTCGGCGTAGCGGATCTTGTTCCAGTCCTGCCGTTCCGCGATGGCGTCGGTGCCGGTGGCGAGCATCTGGTGGATGGGATTGAAGCGCCCGCCGAACAGGCCGGTCTGCGGACCGCTGGCGTCGAGCGGGATGCCGAGCGCGAACACCTTGCCGCGCTTGATCAGGCTCGCCGCGCGCACGATGTCCTCGGGCCGCACGTGGTTGAGCGTGCCGATCTGATCGTCCTTGCCCCAGCGCCCCCAGTTCTTGAGCTTCTGGGTCGCCTCCGCGATCGCCTTCTTACCGACGGTGATGTTCATTTGCGTCCCTCAGTTACTTCGCGCGGAGAGCGGTGCCGCGCCACGTCAAATCTTTCGGAGCGCCCGCAGCACAACGTCGGGCGTAATCGGAATCTCCGTGATCGGCTGCGCGCCCAGCGGGCGCAGCGCATCGTTGACCGCGTTCATGATTGCACCCGACGCACCCGCGGTGCCGGCCTCGCCCGCACCCTTGGCACCGAGCTCGCTGTCCGCGGTCGGCGTCACCACGTGACCGATCTCGATGTCCGGCATCTCCGGCGCCATCGGCACCAGATAGTCCGCCATGGTGCCGTTGGTGAGCTGCCCACGCTCGTCATAGACGCAATGCTCCAGCAGCGCCGCGCCGATTCCCTGGACGACGCCGCCGCGGATCTGCTCGTCGACGAGCTGCGGGTTGATGACGGTGCCGCAGTCCTCGATGCACCAGTGCTTCAACAGCGTGATGAAGCCGGTGTCGGTGTCGACTTCGAGGTGGCTTGCCTGTACGCCGTTGGTGAAGGCAAACGCGAAGGCCCGCGGCACATAGTGACGCGTCGCCACCATCTCGGCCTGGAAGCCGGGCGGCAGCGTGTCGGGCCGGAAGTAGACGATGCGCGCAACCTCGTCGAGGCCGATACGCTCGCGGCCGGTTGCGGCGTCGACAATCACGCCGTTTCTGATGTCGAGCGTCGACGGCTCTGCCTGCAGGATCGAGCCCGCGGCGGCCAGCACGTTCTGGCGCAGCGCCTTGCCGGCCTGCCAGGCGGCTTCGCCGCCGATGCCGGCGGCGCGCGAGGCCCAGGTGCCGCCACCGTAGGGCACGTTATCGGTATCGCCGGTGATGACGCGCACGCGCGCAATCGGAACCCCGAAAGACGTGGCAACGCATTGCGCGATCACTGCCTCGGTGCCTTGTCCTTGTTCGGTGACGCCGGTCGCGCAGAAGATCGCGCCGGTCGCATCGAGGCGAACGGTGGCACCGTCCTGCGCCGAGATACGCGCGCCGCCGACGCCGTAGAAGGCGGCGGACGGGTTCGTCACCTCGATGAATGACGCAAAGCCCAGGCCGCGATGAATGCCGCCCTCGCGCAGCCGCGCCTGTTCGGCGCGCAGCCCGGCGTAGTTCATCATGGCGTCGAGGTGGGCCAAGCAGGCGTGGTGGGAAAGCGCCTCGAATTTGATGCCGGAGGGCCCCTGCGCCGGATAGGCGTCATCGGGAATGAGGTTGCGCCGCCGCAGTTCAAGCGGATCCATGCCAATCTTCGCGGCCGCAAGCTCAACCAGGCCTTCGGTGACGGAGGTTGCGATCGGGTGGCCGACCGCGCGGTACTGACACATCACGTTCTTGTTCTGAAACACGACCCGCGCCCGTGCCCGGTAGTTCGAGCACGTGTACGGCCCGCCGACGAGGTTGACGACCTGATTGGCTTCAATCCCGCTGGTGCGCGGATAGACCGAATATGGACCGATGCCGGTGAGGTCGTCGATCTCCCAAGCCGTGATAGTGCCGTCGCGTTTCACGCCGATGCGCGCGGTCACCCGGTGGTCGCGCGCATGAATATCGGTGACGAAGCTCTCCAGCCGGTCGGCGACGAACTTGATCGGGCGCCGCAGCAGCTTTGACAACGCGACCGTCGCCATCTCGTCCGCATAGGTGTGCACCTTGATGCCGAACGATCCGCCGACGTCCTTGGTCAGGACGCGCACCTGATGCTCCTCAAGGCCGAGGTGCTTGGCAAACAGGTTCTGCATCATGTGCGGCGCCTGCGTGCCCTGATAGACGGTGAGGCGTTCCTCGCCCGGATTCCAGTCAGCCACGATGGCGCGCGGCTCGTTGGTGACGCCGGTGTGGCGCCCGAATTGGAATGTCGTTTCAACCACCGCGTCGGCGTCCGCGAATCCCTGATCCGGCGCGCCGGCCTCGTGCTTGCGCTCGAAGGTGAGATTGTCGCCCAAATCCGGATGGATCACCGGCGTTGCGCGATCGAGTGCCGTCTCCGCGTCGGTGACCGGGGTGAGTTCCTCGTAGGTGACCTGAACCAGCTCGCAGGCATCCTCGGCCTGCGCGCGGGTGCGCGCCACCACGGCGCAGACCGCCTCGCCCTGCCAGCAGGCGCGCTCGACCGCGATCGCGTGCTGCGGCGCGGACTTGATGCCCTTGAGGTGCGTCAGCACGCCGACCCACGGGCTCATCACCTTGGCGAGTTCCGCACCGGTGACGACCGCGATGACGCCTTGCGCACGCTTGGCAGCGGCCGCGTCGATCGCGACCATGCGCGCGTGCGCGTACGGCGAGCGCACGAACGCGACATGCGCCATGCGCGGCAGCGAGATATCGCTGACGTATTGCCCGCGTCCTTGCACAAGCCGCGCGATATTTGGACGGGGGACCGAACGGCCGATGTAGGAGTTGGGCCGGTCGAGGGCGGAGAGCGCCGGGGGAAGATCCGGCGTGTGCGTCATCGGGCGCCCCCCTTGCGGTTCGAAGCGACATCCTCGACCGCATCCACGATCGCCTGGTAGCCGGTGCACCGGCAGTAGTTTCCCGACAGGTGCGCACGAATCTCTTCGCGTGATGGCGCGCCGCCGTTGCTTCTGAGCAGCAATTCCTGCGCGGTCAACAGCATGCCGGGCGTACAGAAGCCGCACTGCAGCGCGTTGCGGGCGCAGAACGCGGCCTGCAGATCGGCAATCTCGCCGGTGTCCGAGATGCCCTCGATCGTTTCGACGCTTAAGCCGTCGCATTGCACTGCCAGCAGCAGACAGCCGCGCACGATCACGCCGTCGACCCGCACCGTACAGGCGCCGCACACGCCGTGTTCGCAGCCGATGTGGCTTCCGGTCAACTGCAGCGCCTCGCGCAGAAAATCGACGAGGTTTTGGCGCGGCTCGATCTCGGCGCGCACGGGCCCGCCATTGACCGTGAGTGCAATGTCGATGCGATCGCTCACGGCGGGCTCAACTGCGCGGCCACGCGACGCAACAGTACGCCCGCGAGATGCCGCTTGGCCGCAGCACTCGCGTGGACGTCGCCGTTCGGGTCGAGATCGCTCGCAACGGCCGCGACGGCCGCGTCGATGTCACCGCGTTCTAGGGCCGCCTCGGCCGTGCGCGCCCGTACCGGTGTCGTGCCGACGCCGAAGTAGGCGAGCCTGAGTACGCGCGGCTTGGCGCGCGCCGCCGCCGCGAGACCGACCAGCGCGTAGTCGCCGTGGCGGCGCGCGAGCTCGGCAAAGGCGAAGCGGTCCTGTGGCTGCGCGGCCGGTATCCGGATGGTGGTGATGATCTCGCCGGGGGAGAGAGCCGTCTCGAACAGGCCCTTGAAAAAGGTGTCGGCCGCAACCGTGCGCCGCCCGGTGCGGCTTGCGATTTCGATCTCGCCGCCCAGCGCGAGCAGACAGGCCGGGAGTTCCGCCGCCGGATCCGCGAGCGCAATTGACCCCCCGATGGTGCCGCGATTGCGGATCGCCGGATGCGCGATGTGGGGGAGAGCCTTTGCGATGAGCGGCGCCAGCTGCGCGACCAGTCGGCTATGCTCGGCCTCGGCGTGGCGCACCAATGCGCCAAGCTCGAGCTGCCCATTGCGCTGGGTGATCTGGCTGAGCTCGGAAATCCTGTTGATATCGACCAGCAGCGAAGGGGCCGACAACCGCATGTTGAGTGCGGGCATCAGGCTCTGCCCGCCGGCGAGTATCCTGGCCTCGGGAGCGCCGTCAAGCAGCGCGATCGCATGGTCGAGCGAACGCGCCTTCGCGTACGCGAACGGCGCCGGTTTCACCTGGAGACCTCCCTGACAGTCTTTGTCTGGTTTGATAGCACCGAAGCAAGTCCTCCCGCGAGGGCTACGTTGCCCTTGAAATACGTCACGCCTCGGTGTTTCCCTGCGTCAAGGTTTGTTCCGGAAGCGAGGATCCGGGTCTTCCGATAAGAACACCCATAAAATGATTGCCTAACGAGGTGCACAATGCGGCTTGCAAGTTTTACCGCCCGCGGGCGGACCAGCTTTGGCGTGGTCGAGGGTGAGGGCGTCGTCGACCTGCGGCTGCGGTTTGGTGTGCGCTATACGACCCTGCTCGATCTCATGCGCGCCGGCGCCCTGCACGAGGTCAAACCAGCGATCACCGGGGTGCGCGCGGATTTTCCGCTCGCCGAGGTGGAGTTGCTGCCGCCGATCCTGGCACCAGAGAAAATTCTCTGCATCGGCATCAACTACAATCGCGATTCCGAATACAAGGGCCAGGATCTCAAAGAGACCGGCTATCCGAGCATGTTCTATCGGCATCCCGGGTCGCTGGTGGGTCAGCATCATCCAATCATCCTCCCGAGGGAGTCCGATCAGCTCGACTATGAGGGCGAGATCGCGCTGGTGATCGGCCGCGAAGCCAAAAGGGTTCCGAAGGATCGCGCGCTCGAGTACATCGCCGGCCTGACCCTGTGCAACGAAGGCTGCCTGCGCGACTGGATGCGGCACGGCAAGTTCAATGTCACACAAGGCAAGAACTTCGACGCGTCGGGTTCGATCGGCCCCTGGATCGTGACAACCGATGAGCTCGATCCGTCGCGCGACCTGCACCTCACCACCAAGGTCAACGGCGAGCTGCGCCAGGACACCACGACCAAGATGATGATGCTGTCATTCGCCGATCTGATCGCCTACGTGACGCGCTTCATGACGCTCAAGCCGGGCGACATCATCTCAACCGGTACGCCCGTTGGCAGCGGCATGGGCTTCGACCCGCCCAAGTGGCTTAAGGCGGGTGACACCGTCGAGATCACCGTGCCCGAGATCGGAACGCTGAAGAACACGGTGGTCGCAGAGAGCTAGCGCGATCCGTCATGGCGGAACCGCCCAAAGTCTGTGTGGTGGGCTGGCCGGCCGGACACTCGCGTTCGCCGCTCATTCATAACTACTGGCTTCGACAGCACGGTATTGCCGGCGAGTATCTGGCGCAGGCGGTCCCGCCCGAGCAGTTCCCCGATTTCATCAAGACGCTTACGCGCCATTACGTCGGGGCCAACATCACGCTTCCGCACAAGGAGGTCGCGCTTAACTTGACCGTGCCGGACGCGCGCGCTCGCGCGGTCGGGGCCGCCAACACGCTCTGGTTCGCGGACGGCGCGCTGCGTTCGACCAACACGGATGTCGAGGGGTTTTTGGCGAATCTCGATGCCGCGGCACCGGGGTGGGACCGGGCCAGCGATGCGGTGGTGCTGGGTGCGGGCGGGTCGGCGCGCGCCGTCGTGTTCGGGCTGACTGAGCGTGGGATCGCGCGCATCCACGTCGTCAACCGCACGGCGGAGCGCGCGCAGGCCCTGCGCACCCGGTTCGGCGAAAGCGTGCATCCGGCGAACCCGATCGACCTGCCCGCGCGGCTCGCCTCGGCGGGACTACTGGTCAACACCACATCGCTTGGAATGCGCGGCCAGCCGCCGCTCGACATCGACATTCAACCCCTGCCCAACACCGCGCTGGTCGCCGATCTCGTCTACGTCCCGCTGGAGACACCGCTGCTCATGGCGGCGCGCTCACGCGCGCATCCCACGGCCGACGGGCTCGGCATGCTGCTGCACCAGGCCGTGCGGGGCTTTTCGCTTTGGTTCGGCGTGCGGCCGAGTGTTACCGCCGAATTGCGCCGACTGGTCGAAGCCGACCTCGCCAAGACGTGATCTCGCGTTTGGAACCTTTCCATGCAGTTTCGGAATAACCCATCAACCGGCGGGTTGATCCCGGTGCATCGGCGCGCCGCGCCGAAAGGGGAGGAAAATCATGAGTCAATTAACCCGGTGGGCCATTGGCGCCACCGCCATGGGATTGGCAATCGTCACGACGAGCGCGCTCGCGCAGGAGCGGGTGCGCGTGCGCGGCACCATCGAACAGGCCGCGGGCAACGTGCTGACCGTGAAGACGCGCGAGGGCCAGGAGGTCAAGATCAAGCTCGCCGATAACGCCCGCGTGCTCGGTTTGGACAAAGCGTCCATCGACGAGATCAAGCAGGGCTCCTACATCGGCGTTTCAGCCATGCCGCAGACCGACGGCAGTCAGAAAGCGCTGCACGTCCATATCTTCCTCGAAGCGCAGCGCGGTTTGGCGGAGGGCTTCGGCCCTTGGGATTCGCGGCCCAACAGCACGATGACGAACGCGACCGTCGCTACGATGGTCACCGGCACGGATGGCCGCACTCTGACGGTCAAATATAAGGATGGTGAGAAGAAGATCCTCGTTCCGCCCGACGCGCCGATCGTCAAATACGTGCCCGCCAACAAGGACGAACTCAAGCCCGGCGCCAAGATCATGGTCTTCGCTGGGACCAAGCAGCCCGACGGAAGTGTCGAAACGCCCAACATCTCGGTTGGATTGAACGGCCTGACGCCGCCGATGTGATCGTGCTTGTCACAAGCCCGTGCACGTCGCACCAAACGCAGCCGTCGTGTCCGCGCCAGCGGCGCGGGCACGACCAGAGAGACAATACTGCAACAGGAGAACGCATGAACCGCACAGCGCGCTGGATTTTGGCAGGATCGATCGGGATGGTCGTGGGGGTATCGCTGGCCTTCGCTCAACAGCCGACCCGTGTCCGCGGCACGGTCCAGAAAATCGACGGCTCGACCGTAACGGTGCGGTCCGGTGAGCCCAATGAGATCAAGCTCAATCTCACCGATGGCGCGCAGGTCTACGGCGTGAAGAAGGCGTCGGTCGCCGACATCAAGCCGGGCGTGTATGTCGGCGTCGGCGCCACGCCACAGACCGACGGCAGCCAGAAGGCGATTCAGGTCGTGATCTTTGCCGAGCCGATGCGCGGCGTCGGCGAAGGGCACCGGCCATGGGATCGGCCGGGCAGCACCATGACCAATGGCACTGTTGATGCGACCGTCGGGAACGTCGACGGGCAGATGTTCACCGTCAAATACAAGGACGGTGAGAAGAAGATCGTCGTGGCCCCCGACACCGTGATCCGGGCATACGTGATCGGCAGCCGCGACGAGCTCAAGCCAGGTGCGCAGGTGATGGCTTTTGCAGTGAAGAAGCCGGACGGCACCCTCGAGGCTCCGCGCATCAGTGTCGGGCGCGACGGCGTCGTGCCGCAGTGATGTGTACAGTCCGACGCCAGAGCGATTAAATCTTCGGCATTGATTAAGCGTTGCGCGAGCGGCTAGCGCGCCTCTCTTGGCGCGGTTCATGCACGGCCGGTCATATTGCAACGTGCATGCAGAGGGAGAAACGCCATGACGCGCGCCGACCTGACGGAAAAAATCCTCGATATCAAACGCGAGAAGGGTTGGACCTGGAAGCACATCTGCGACGCGATCGGAGGCATGTCGCCAGTGATGATCACCGGCGCGTTGCTCGGACAGATGAAGCTGACCAAGCCGCAGGTCGCCAAGGCCGGTGAGCTGTTTGGTCTCAGCAAGGCGGAGACAGCGCTCCTCAACGAGGTTCCGCACCGCGGTTCGCCGATGCCGCCGACCGATCCGCTGATCTACCGCTTCTACGAGCTGGTGATGGTGAATGGTCCTGCCTGGAAGGCGCTGATCGAGGAGGAGTTCGGCGACGGGATCATGTCGGCCATCGACTTCGATATGCAGATCGACCGCCTGCCGGATCCACGCGGCGACCGGGTCAAGATCACCATGTCGGGCAAGTTCCTGCCGTACAAATACTACGGCGCGAGCGGCAACGTGCCGCAATACGGCTATAAGGAAGAATAGAGAACGCGCAGCCTCAGCTGCGCGCCCGCCCATTGCCTCCCGTTTGCGAGTGCGCGCCGCCCGGCTCACTGATGTCGCACAAGGCCCCGCCGGCGCAGTCGGGTCCATTTGCCAGCGCAATGTCGCCAAGCGAGACAATGCCGACCAGTTGCTTCTGACGGCTCAGCACCGGGAGCCGACGCAGCTTGATCTCTCCCATGTTTTCCGCGACGTCCTCGAGGTCTTCATCCTCGAAGCAATACATGACTTCGTTGCTCATGACGGCGCGGACCGGCGTGTCGGGCGATTTCCCGGCTGCGACCGCTCGCACCGCAATGTCGCGGTCCGTGAGCATGCCGACAAGCCGGTTGTCTTCGGCTACCGGGAGCGCACCGGTATCCATGCGCGCCATCAGCTGAGCGGCCTCTTGAATTGTCTGGTTCGGGCGAACCATCCTGACATCGCTGGTCATGGCTTCGCGAATCTGCATGAGGGTCTCCTATTAGTTCTCTCTGGCCTGATCCCCCTGGGAAATTGGCTACGCAGCCGAGTGCGTCTGATGCGCAGCCGAGCCGGCCTCTGGCCACAGCTTGCGGATCGGGTCGGGAAGCGAGTTGCGGACTTTCGCAACCTCGTTCGGATCAACATAATCGTTGATCACGCGCAGCACCGCCTGCGCGGCATCCGCGGCATTGACCGGCCGGATTCCCTTCAGGCCTTCCTGCACATAGGCCAGAAATTCGTCTGCCGAGCGAAACCGGGCGGGCTCTTCCTTGGGACGCCATTGATCGTAATACAAGCCGCGCACCAGCAGCGGCAGTTGTGCACCAAGGTGGACCGCAAGTCCGATCGGGACACGATCGCGTAATGCGTGCAGCACCGCTCCCAGAGCATGCCAGGCGATCTTTCGATCCGGCCCGAGGTCGGCCATGATCTGGTCAAGCCAGGTGTTGGTCGTATGCAGGGTCTTGTCGAACACTTCGAGGCCGGTTGCACTCATGGGCTAGCCTCTTGCCACGGTTCAGGCACTTCTCCGAAGGAACGCCCCCTCACGCATGGGGTTCCGAACCTGATTCCCGCTTTTTTGCGAAATTCCCGCTTTTTTGCGCACGGCGCGGGAATTGTTCTAGAAGGGCGTGACATTGTGGACTCTGTGGTGAGCCGAATATGGCGAAACGTCGCGTCGGATTATTCGTTACCTGCTTGATCGATTTTTTCCGCCCGACGGTCGGCTTTGCGGCCGTGAAGCTCCTGGAAGATGCGGGCTGCGTCGTCGAAGTGCCGCGGCAGTCGTGTTGCGGTCAACCGGCGTTCAACTCGGGCGATCGCGCCGACGCCCGCGCCATCGCCGAACAGGTGATCGCGGCCTTCGAATCCTTCGATTACATCGTGGTTCCGTCCGGCTCCTGCGCCGGAATGCTCAAGGCCCACTATCCGGAGCTTTTTCGCGGCGATCCGAATTGGCAGCCGCGTGCCGACGCCTTCGCCGCTAGATGCTTCGAACTCATCTCGTTTTTGGTCGACGTCATGGGCGTAACCGCGAGCAACGCGCAGTTCGCCGGCACCGTGACCTATCACGATTCCTGTTCGGGTCTGCGCGAGCTCGGCGTGAAGGCGCAGCCGCGCAGGCTGCTCGCAACCGTCGCCGGATTGACCCTGACTGAAATGCACGACGCCGACGTCTGCTGCGGGTTTGGCGGAACGTTCTGCGTCAAATATCCGGAAATCTCCAACGTCATCGTCGCCAAGAAGGTCGCGAGTGCGCGCGCGAGCGGTGCCGGCACGCTGTTGGCGGGTGACCTCGGTTGCCTGATGAACATGGCCGGAAAGCTCGCGCGCGAGGGTGCGGGCATCGAAGTGCGGCACGTGGCGGAGGTGCTCGCCGGGATGACGGGCGAACCGGCCATTGCGGCTCCGCCCAAACAGCAAACCGCGGGCGCATCATGAGCGAGGCCGCGACATCGCCGAGCTTCAAGGAGAACGCGCGCGCCGCGCTTGCGGATCGCGAGCTCCAAAAGTCGCTGGAGATTCTCGAGACCAATTTCATCGGGCGCCGCAAACAGGTTGCCGACAAGTTGCCGGAATTCGACGCGCTGCGCGATGCGGCACGCGACATCAAAAATCACACCCTGGCGCACCTCGATCTTTATCTCGAGGAGTATGAGCGGCGGGTGGTCGCGCAAGGCGGGCATGTGCACTACGCCGTCACGGCGGCCGATGCGCGCGCGATCATCCTCGAGATCTGTCACTCGGTGAACGCGAAACTCGTGACCAAAGGCAAGTCGATGATCGCCGAAGAGGTCAGCCTCGACGACTTTCTCGCCGAACATTCGATTACCCCGGTCGAAACCGATCTCGGCGAATACATCATCCAGATCCGGCACGAGATGCCTTCGCACATCATCGCCCCGGCGCTGCATCTCTCGAAGGCGCAGGTCGCCGCCGATTTTCGCCGGGTGCACAGAGAGTTGCCGCCTGATCGCAACCTCGACGAGCCGGCGACGCTGCTGGCGGAAGCGCGCGCGGTGCTGCGCGAGAAGTTTCTCGCAGCCGACGTTGGCATCACGGGTGCAAACTTTCTGGTAGCTGAGACCGGCACGTCGATCATTGTCACCAACGAAGGCAACGGCGATCTCACCCAGACGTTGCCGAAGGTCCACATCGTGCTGACGTCGATCGAAAAGTTGGTCCCGACGCTCGAGGACGTGGCCGAATTCGTGCGCGTGCTGGCGCGCTCGGCAACCGGGCAGGAAATGTCGGTCTACACGACATTGTCGACCGGGCCGCGGCGTCCCGGCGATCCCGATGGACCGCGCGAGTATCATGTGGTCCTGCTCGACAATGGCCGCTCAGCCATGCTGGGAGGTCAGTTCCGGGAGATGCTGCGTTGCATCCGTTGCGGCGCCTGCATGAATCATTGTCCGGTCTACCAGGCAATCGGCGGGCACGCCTACGGCTGGGTCTACCCCGGACCGATGGGCGCCGTGCTCACGCCAAGCCTGATCGGGATCGACAAAGCCGGAAACCTGCCGAATGCGTCGACCTTCTGTGGACGCTGTGAGGAAGTCTGTCCGGTCCGGATTCCGTTGCCGAAGCTGATGCGCTTCTGGCGCGAGCGCGAGTTCGAACGGCATTTGTCACCCGCGACAGTGCGGGCGGGACTGTCGTTCTGGGCGTTCTTTGCGCGACGGCCGTGGCTTTACGGCGTTACGACCGATCTCGCCGCGCGCGCCCTCGCGCTGTTGAGCGGAACACGCGGGCGCTTTCGCTGGCTTCCGCTTGCGCGCGGATGGACCGATCGGCGCGATTTTCCAGCGCCGGAGGGCGCGACGTTTCAGGCGCAATGGAGAAAGCGGCGTTGAGCGCGCGTGACCTCGTGTTTGCGTCGATCCGTTCGGCACTCGGCGTGAACGGCCACGAAGCGCCGCGGCGCAAGGAGGTGGCCGACCGGCTGCGCGAGCATCCGACCGGCGTCGTTCCGGCGCGCGGGCACGTTGCCGCTGACCGGCGCGTTGCCCTGTTTGCCGACATGGTGACGGCCGCGGCCGGTAGCGTAACGCGTGTGAGCGCTGCCGAGGATGTTCCGAAGGCCGTCGCGGAATTTCTGCGCCGGCATAATTTGCCGCCGGCGGTGCGACGCGGGGAGGATACGCGATTGGCTGCGCTGCCGTGGGAGCGCGAAAAAACACTCGAGGTCACGCTTGGACCGTCGGACGGGCATCAGCTTGCGTCCGTGTCGCACGCCTTCGGCGCCGTGGCCGAGACCGGAACGCTGGTGCTCACATCCGGTCCGGACAACCCGACGACGCTCAACTTCCTGCCCGACAATCACATCGTTGTGGTCGATGCCAAGAACATCGCCGCGGACTTCGAGAGCGTATTTGCCGAGTTGCGCGCGCGCTACGGCGAGCGCCAATTACCGCGCGTCGTGAACATGATTACCGGCCCGTCGCGTTCGGCCGACATCGAGCAGACCCTGATCCTCGGAGCGCACGGCCCGCGCCGGCTGCATGTCATCATATGCGTTTGAGTTAACTATGTTTTTGATAACCCCCGCAGGGTGGCGCGGGAGTGTGGGAGCACCGCGCATTTTTTGGACATTTATCAGCAGGATTTCGTAATATCCGACCGACTTGCGGGCAGGGCGCCCAGCGGGGGCAAAAGCACGATGGCGGTTAAGTATTTTGGCACCGACGGTATCCGCGGACGCGCCAACGGCGTGATCACACCGGAGCTTGCGCTCAAGGTCGGGCAGGCCGCTGGATTGATCTTCCGCAACGGCGAGCACCGCCATCGGGTGCTGATCGGCAAGGATACGCGCCTGTCCGGTTACATGATCGAGACCGCCCTGGTGGCGGGTTTCACCTCCGTTGGAATGGATGTGCTGTTGACCGGGCCGATCCCGACGCCCGGCGTCGCCATGTTGACGCGTTCGATGCGCGCCGATCTCGGCGTGATGATCTCGGCGTCGCATAATCTTTACGACGACAACGGCATCAAGCTGTTCACTCCTGACGGCTTCAAGCTCTCCGATGAGGTCGAAGCCGAGATCGAGCGCCTGATCGCGAGCGATCTCACCAAGAAGCTTGCCAAGCCGGCGGCGCTCGGCCGGGCCAAGCGCATCGACGGCGTGCAGGACCGCTATATCGAATTCGCCAAGCGCACGCTTCCCAAGAACCTGTCGTTCGAGGGAATGCGGGTCGTCGTCGATTGCGCAAACGGCGCCGCCTACAGCGTTGCACCGGCGGCGCTGTGGGAACTCGGTGCTGAGGTGTTCTCGCTCGGGGTCGAGCCCGACGGCTTCAACATCAACAAGGATTGCGGCTCGACCGCACCCGAGGCGCTCGCCCGCAAGGTGCGCGAGATGCGCGCCGATATCGGGATCGCGCTCGACGGTGACGCCGACCGCGTGGTGATCGTCGATGAGCGCGGGCATGTCGTTGACGGCGACCAGATCCTCGCGGTGATCGCGGAGAGTTGGCGCGAGGACGAGCGGCTTTCGCGCCCCGGCATCGTTACCACCATCATGGCGAACTACGGCCTCGAACGCTTCCTGGACTCGCTTGGGCTGTCGATGCTGCGTACGCCGGTCGGCGACCGCTACGTGCTGGAGCGCATGCGTGAGCAGGGGTTCAACGTCGGCGGCGAACCTTCCGGTCACGTGATCCTGTCCGACCACACCACGACCGGCGATGGATTTGTCGCCGCTCTGCAGGTGCTCGCCGTGGTCAAGAAACGCGACCAGCCGGTGTCAGCGGTCTGCCATCGCTACGATCCGCTGCCGCAAGTTACCAAGAACGTCCGCTACCGCGGCGGCGCGCCGCATGAGCACGCCAAGGTGCTCTCCGCGATCGCCGACGGTCAGGGCCGGCTCAACGGCCACGGCCGGCTGATCGTGCGGCCGTCCGGCACCGAGCCGGTCATCCGCGTCACCGCCGAAGGCGACGACCGGGCGCTGGTCGAGGACGTGGTTGATGGCGTCGTCGACGCCCTGACCCAGGTCGCGGCCGCCTAGCCCGTCATCCGAGCAAAGCGCGGGGCTGTTAGAGGCGTGCTGCAACACGCCTGCGCGCATTCTTCGAGACGCTCGGCCTTCGGCCTAGCTCCTCAGGATGAGTCTGAGCGGTGCTGCACTGGAAACGGCCCACCAACTCGGTCCTCATCCTGCGGAGCGTCGCGCCGCGACGCGTCTCGAAGGATGGCCACAAGCGACGATTCTTCCGGCCCGTTTCCGTCCATCTTTTAGCCTTGACGCACTGCGAGAGCTTCTCTATTCGCGGTGCCGGGACACCCTTCCCCAACGAAGGGCGCCCATCTGGAAGGATGGAGACAATGGCAAATCCGATGCCCGGCGTGCGGCCGGTCACTCCGCACTTCTCATCCGGCCCCTGTGCCAAGCGCCCCGGCTGGAGCCTCCAAGCTCTTACTGACGCAGCACTCGGCCGCTCGCACCGCGCCAAAATCGGCAAAGCGAAGCTCAAGCGCGCCATCGATCTGACGCGCGAGATCCTTGAAGTTCCTGCGGATTATCGCATCGGCATCGTGCCGGCTTCCGACACGGGCGCGGTCGAAATGGCGCTGTGGTCGCTGCTTGGACAGC
>JBPYFJ010000046.1:0-3812 GCA_051985675.1 Xanthobacteraceae bacterium
GCAACTGGCATGCCCAGTACAGCGTCGTCATCTCGTATCGATTCCGCATCACCAGCACGAGATGGTCCCCCGCCTGCAACCCCATGTGCCGCAAGCCGCCGGCAACCGACGCGATCTCGCGATACCAATCGGCATAGGTCATCCGACGGTTGCCTTCGACGAACGCCACCTCGTGAGGTCGGCGCATCACCGAGGCGGCAAACGCGCTGCCCAGATCCATGTCACGAACCTTTGCGGATGGCGGTTGCGGCTTCGAGCACCGCGGCAACGATCGGCGCATATCCCGTGCACCGACAGATGTGACCGGAAAGCATGTCGCGGACTTGCCGCTCGTCCGGTGCCGGTGTGTCGCGCAGAAAATGGGTCACCGAGCACAATATACCCGGCGTGCAGAACCCGCATTGCAGGGCATGATGCTTCGCGAAGGCGCGCTGCACTTCGTTAAGCTTGCCTGGTTCGGCGAGCCCCTCCACGGTGACGATGTCCGCGCCGTCGGCCTGTGCAGCGTACTGGGTGCAGCTGCGCACGGCTCGTCCATCGACCAAAACCGTACAGGCGCCGCATACGCCATGCTCGCAACCGACGTGAACCCCGAAGGCCTGCAACTCATGACGTAGAAAATCGCAGAGTAGCATGCGCGGCTCGGCCTCGCCGGATCGGCGTTCCCCGTTCAAGGTCAAGTGGACCGTGAAGCGCTCACCGGCTGCGCGATGAAGCGTTGTCATTGCAGGCGGTCTCTTCGCTGTCGGGCCATCGCGAGCGCATCGTTGACCGCGCGCTCGACCAGCACCCTCGTGAGCGCAATCCGATAATCGGTGCTTGCCGAATGATCCTCCATGGGTATCACGCTGACCGCGGCATGTTCGCAGAGGCCCGCGGCGATCTCGCTCGCGGGACGGCCAAGAAACCCCTTTCCGTCGACGGCGACCGGTCGGCTCTCCACCCCCCCGACACCAAGGGAGAGTTCCTCGAGCCGGTCGGTCTTATCGAGACGAAGGCTACAGCCGGCCGCCGCGATCGCGAAGTCCCCGTGCCGCTGAGCGATCTCCGTGAAGGCATGGCCGGCATCCGGCGCGGCGCGTGGCCACTCCAGTGCCGTCACCATCTCATCCGGTTGGCGCTGCGTGGTGAGCGCGCCGAGAAAAAACTCCCGCGCAGGAATGCGCCGTTCCCGCCGCCGCGATTGCAACACGACGGTCCCGCCGCACACGACGAGCGCGAGCGGTATTTCGGCGCTCGGATCCGCGTGCGCGACCGAGCCGCCGAGTGTTCCGCGATTGCGCGTCTGAAAATGCCCGACCCATGGCAACGCCATGACAAGCAGCGGCACCTCGTGTGCAATGACGTTCGCGCGCAGCGCGTCGCTCTGTACCACTCCGGCGCCGGTCACCACGATGTTGGATCGCGCCGTAATGGTCTTCAGCGCCTGGATGCGTGAAATGTCGATCACGGCGCGCGGGCGAACCATTCTGAGGTTCAGCATCGGCCCCAGTGTCATGCCGCCCGCAAGCACGGCCGCTTCATCGCCCATCTCGGACAGAAGAGCGAGCGCCTCCGAAACGGCCTCCGGCCGATAATAGTCGAACGCCACAGGCTTCACGGCTCGCCTCCGCTTCGCCCATGCCGTCGCAATCTCGACCACCAGCTTCGCCAGCTCGTGCCACCCGGTCTGAGCCGACGCTCCAGAGAGTGAAAGAATTGAGCGATGAGATAACGCGTCACGCTACCGAGCATGCGCTGGCCGACGGCCGCAACCTTACCGCCGACATCGGCTTCATAGCGATACTGGAGATGCGTGCGGCCGCCCACCTCAGGTCGCAGACTCACGAAGCCCGACCCGGATCCGAAGCCCAGCGCCCCGGAAGCCTTGCCGATAAGGCGCACCGAACTTTCCTCCTTTTTGTCACGCAGCTTGATTTGCGCGTGATAGGTGCCGCGAATGCCGGCAACACCGATCACGACCTCCGCCGAGTAGCAATCCGGACCGTCCTGGGTGAGGCCGCGACATCCCGGGATGATGGCAGCAAGCTCGCTCGGATCGAGGAGACGCCGCCACACCTCCTCGACGGGAGCGGAGAGAGAGATTTCCCCGCTTCCTGTCAGCACCCCCCCGCCGACCGCCGTCCCCTTGGCTTGGACCTGCGCTGCGACCGCGCGCGGGCTCACGTCATGCCCGTTCGCGAGCGCCCACACGCGCCGCAGGTTCAATGGCAACGAAATATCGTCGCGTCCGAGGGCATCCGCGACGGCATTTGCGATTGCAGCGGGGGTAAGCATCGAGCTGCCGTCTCCCATGCCCTTGGCGCCGAGCGCATTGACGGGAGAGGGCGTTTCGACGTGGCCGAACTCGACGTGTGGAACTTCGACGGCCGTCGGACAAAGATAATCGGCAAAAGTCCCCGACAGGAAATTGCCCCGCTCGTCGTACGCCAGTTCTTCGAACAGCGCCGCGCCCAGACCGTGAGCAAAGCCGCCGTGGACCTGTCCTTCGACGATCTTGGGATTGAGCTGGGTTCCGACGTCGTGAACCGAGACATATTTATCGATGCGGATCTGGCCGGTCTTGCGATCGATTTCAACCGCCGCCAAATCGATTACGAAGCCGAATGTGACCGCGGAAGCAATCCGGTCTTCGTCATCGGGCGCGCCCAAGACCGGCGGCGACACGACGGCAGCTTCATGAATTCCGGGACTGGCATGGTCCGGCAAACCGGCCGGGTCCCAGTGGGCGCGCGCCGCCGCCTTGCGGAACGGCAGTCCCTTGTTGGATTGGCCACGCACTCGGGCATAGCCTTCGCGCAGCTCGATCTCTTCCGGAGCAGCGTCCAGGGCGCCAGCGGCGAGCAATTTGATTTTCTGCGCGACTTGCCCCGCGCACTTCGCGACGGCATCGACGACGATTGCCGCAAAGCGGTTCGAATAGTTTCCCGACGCGATCGACCAAGCGCTCGTCAGCGTGTCGATCTCCGTCACCACATCAATATCGTTGGGATGCAGTCCGAGCGCATCGGCGACGATCTGCGCGGCAACGGTCGCGTGGCCCTGGCCATTCGGGGCGCTGCACAAGCGCAACGTGACTTGTCCGCTCGGATCGACCGAGAGCACGGCGCTGGCGTTGGCGCCCGATTTGCGGTCGGCGCGGCGGCGGTCCTGCGCCGTCTGCGCCAATGAAACATAGGCCATATTCGAGCCGGACGGCTCTACACCCGCTGCCAAGCCGACGCCGAAAAGTCCTCCCGCGCGGCGAACTTCGTCGCGCCGCCGTTTGAGTTCGTCATAGTCGGCGATTCGTAGGAGTTCCGACAGCCCCGCCTCGTAGTCGCCGGCGTCGAATACGGCGCCTGCCGGTGCTCTGTAAGGGAAGGCGTCGGCGGGAATGAAATTGCGGCGGCGCAGCTCCGCCGGATCCATTCCGAGCCCGCGCGCTGCGATGTCCATGACACGTTCGAGGGCAAAATAGAATTGCGGCCCCCCGTATCCGCGATTGAGGCCGACGGGCGTGCAGTTCGTGACGATGAGCTCGTTGTCGATGGAAATGTTCTGCACTTTGTAGCAGCCGTTCGAGGCGGCGTGCATGCGATAGAGGGAGGCGGGCTCGGGCGGCCGCACGTGAGCGCCCATGTTCGCGGTGTTCTTGAATCGCAATCCAGTGAGCTCGCCGTCCTTCGTGAACGCCGCCGCGACTGTTCCCACGCGATCGCTTGAGGCGGACGAGGCCGTGAGGTGCTCGGCGCGATCTTCGATCCACTTGACGGGCACGCCCGTCTTGCGGCTGACCGCGGCGAGAAGGACGATGTACGAAAGAACGGCCT
>JBPYFJ010000047.1:0-34704 GCA_051985675.1 Xanthobacteraceae bacterium
GCTGAGGTCGTCGAGGATCTCGGTGAACGTCGCCGCCGCCGCCTGCTGGAAATCGATCGTCTTGCCGATCAGGACCGCGCGCTGCACGTGCGGCGCGACCAGCGCCATCCGCCGGCGCATCTCATCGTCGACCATGCCGCTTGATTCGTCGCGCGCCATGCTCAAGTAGGCGCAGCCGTCCTGGGTTTTATCCAGCACCGCGACCGCGACGTCGACCCATCCCTGCGGCCGCGCCCACTCCTGATAGAAGCGTCCCTGGCAGAACTGCTTGTAGGGCATGAGATCCGGAATGCCGACGACGCGCCCGACGTCGCAGAACAATGAGGTCGCCACTGGACCGAGCTGGGAATAGGTCTGCTCGTAAAGCTGCATGTAGTGCGGGTCGGCGCCCGAATGCCAGCGGGCGTTGACGCATTTGTGCACCTGGTCCTTCACCAGCAGCCCGCCGACCTGACCGTTGACCAACTCGGCGATCGCTTCAAGCGCGCCCGGCCACAACATCGAGTCGAGCGCCGCGTCGTAGATGCGCGCGATGATGTCGTCCAATCTCGGATGTTCGTGGCACATGAGATAGCTCGGTGATCGGAATGGAACGTTATAGTTGCAGCGACCGCGATCCATTGTGATTTCGCTCACACTGTCTCCAAACACCGCGGCGAGCAGCGGTAGGACAGAACCTCGCGGCAGCGCGTGGCCAAGTCGTTGCGTTGTCGGCGCGCGCGAGCAGCGAACTCGGTTGACGGTGTTGACACATCGAGGTCGATCACCAACTCGTGAAGCCGAATTGTCACGCTGGAACGGGAAGATCTAATTTCAAAACGCAAATAACGTGAATTCGCCCGGCCCCGCGCCTTGTCGAGGCAGGTATTTCGTGTATACGGAGCCCGCAACTACACCGGCCGTTTCGGGCGATCTTGGGCGGGAGCGCAAGCAAATTGGTCGAGAGTGCAACACGCGAGCCGAGCGCGTCACAGAATCGGCATTCCCTGATTACCTGGTCCACTGATGCAATTCCTGAACGCGAGCGTTTTGCGTTTTGGCGCGACGCGGTGTGCCGCGCCGTCTTCAACATTTCGATCGAAGGTCCGCCCGAGCGCTTGTCGGCGTGGATAGCGGCGCGCAGCTCCGGGCCGCTGCGCCTTGCGACCTCCGCGTCGATCGGGGCCTACCAGCTCTCTCGCAGTCGCCGGGAGATCGCCAGTGGTCCATCGGATCACTATTCGATCTTCCTGCAGCAACGCGGCTCGTCCGTCGTCAATCACGGCGACGAGACGGTTTCGGTTGGGTCCAACGACATCACGATCTACGACGGACAGCTGCCGTTCAACGGCACGTTTTTCAACGGGAAGCGCACGATTGCAGTGATCCCGCGCGAGATGATCGATCGGCGCGCGCCCTGGCTGCGCCAGCGTCCGCTCCACAAGTTCACCGCGAACGCGCCGTTCGTCGATCTCGCCCGCCGCCATCTGCTTGAGATTGCCGGCGAAGGCGCCACGCTGACCGACAGCGCGACCGCGCTGTTGATGGAAAACCTGTGCAACCTGCTGACGCTTGCAAGTGCCACCGGGATTGCCCCCAAACGCCTGCAGTCCGAGCTGCAGATCGAGGCTGCACTGGCGTTCTGTCGTCAGCATCTGCACGACGCCGGACTGTCGCCGCAACTCGTGGCGGACTATCTCGGCGTCTCGTTGAGAACATTGCATCTGCGGTTCCGGCAAATCGGTCAGACATTCGGCAACTGGGTGCTGGAGCACCGGCTCAAGGCGTGCGCCGCGGCACTGCGCGACCCGAATCAGCAGGCGCTCAACATTTCCGAGATCGCCTACCGCTGGGGGTTCAACGATCTCTCGCATTTCAACAAGGCGTTTCGCGCGCACTTCGGCATGTCGCCGCGCGAATGGCGGCACAGCGCGGAGGCGGTGCCGCCGGGCGAGCGAAACGGAATATTGCTGCGGTAACGCGCGAGCGTTTGCTATTCCGGGACTGCGACGCCCGAACCGCCGAGCTCCGCCGGGAAATCCTTCAGCTTTGGCAACCCGTCGCGCATCGGCAGCACCGAGTCGGCATAATTGACGTGAACGCCGGGAACGAACTTGAGCGTTGGGATCGTTGACGCGAACACGTCGACAAGTCCGAGCGGCGGATGAACGGTCATCAGGTGTCCGCCGCACTTGCTGCAATATTGCCGCTGGCTGAGCTTGGTCTTCTGGAAAGTCGCGACATGCTCGGTCCCCGACGTTACCCGGACGGCGCCCGGCTTCCATAGCGTGAACGCGTTCACCGGCCCGCCCGACCAGGAGCGGCACGAACCGCAGTGGCAGTAGCCCATGCCCTCCGGCGAGCCGGTGATTTCCAGTTTGACTGCGCCGCAAAAGCAGCTTCCGTGATGCGCCATGACGTCCTTCCGTGTGAGCTCGCCCGTCCGCGCCAAAGTTGCGGACAGTCCGCGTGAAACTGACAAACCATTCCCAGCGTCGCGTCCCTCGATTGGCGGACGCGGCGCCGCTAGCGATCACAACCTGCTGATCAGGCCGACTTTCGCCATGGGACCAGCATCGACACGCGCTGCCGGTAGCGGCGGTACTCGTCGCCGAAGAGCTCCATCAGGTCGCGCTCCTCCAGCAGGATGCCGACAAAGATGTAGGCCGTGGTGACCGCCGCGAACAGCAGGCGCCCGACCGTCATCATCGGCGCCGCCCAGAACGCGATAATGAAACCGAGGTAGAGCGGATGCCGCACGAACTTGTAGTAGAGCGGGGTGCGAAAGCGCGCGGCCGGGATGGCACGGCCGCTGAGATTGGCGGCGACCTGATGCAGCCCGAACAGCTCGAAGTGGTTGATCAAGAACGTGCTGGTCAGCACGATCAGCCAGCCGACGAACGACAGCCCGGTCACCGCCATGGCGACGGACGCGTCGCCGATCTGCCACACCGGCGCCGGCATCGGACACCACTGCCAGAACAGCAGAACGAGCGCGAGGCTTGATGCCAGTACGTAGGTGCTGCGTTCGATCGCCGGCGGGACGAGCTGCGTCCACCAGGCCTTGAACTGCTTGCGCGCCATCACGCTGTGCTGAACGGCGAACACCGACATCAGCAGCAGGTTGACGATCAGCGCCTCCGCCGGCGGCACGACGGTCCCGGAATCGATCGTCTTCGGCACCACGAGGTCCATGACGAACCCGATGGCGTAGAGGAAGGTGACGAAGAACAGCGCATAGCACGCTAGTCCGTAGAGAAAGGCAATGATCCGGTTCATAGGTCTTACCTCGCCTTCAAGCTGTTGCGGTCAGGGCCTCGCTTCCCAAGTCGCGTGCGCCCGGGCGATCAGGCTCCGTTCAAGCCCCAGCGCTCGAAAGGGGCTTGGCTGCTGGATGCTCAGTTGCGCGAGCTTCCGGCCGGTGGGCGCGTGCTCGACCGGCGCCGCGACCAGGACCGCGAGCGCAACGCCGCCGGCCACCGTCAGCACGATCGCGCTCGCCATTTTCAACATGGCCGCGTCCCGCTTCGCCGCACCGCGCAGCGCGGCCGCGCGCAAACGATAGAAGTCGACGTCGATCGACCCGTCCGGGTGGCGGCGGATGTTTTGGCTTTTTGTCGGCGCCTGGGTCACGGTCAGCTCCAATGCCCTTGCGATCGCGCAGGCGCGATCGAGGCGGGCGGACCATGCCGTGCGTGCGACGTTAAGACTTTGCGTAGTGCTTGATTTGTTCTTGAGATCGCATTGATTATTCCTTGAGAGTGGTCTAGTGCCGCCGGGTTGGGCGACGACAGTGCAATTTTCATTTGCTGGCCATACGCTTGACATCGACAAGCGCGAGCTGCGCCGCGGGTCCGAGCCGATTGCGGTCGAGCCGCAGGTGTTCGACCTGCTGATCTATTTGGTCGAGAACCGCGACCGCGTGGTGAGCAAGGACGACCTGATCGCGTCGGTCTGGGGCGGCCGGATCGTGTCGGAATCGACGCTGAGCAGCCGCATCAACGCCGCCCGCAAGGCGATCGGCGACAATGGCGACAAGCAGACCCTGATCCGCACCGTGGCCCGCAAGGGCGTTCGCTTCGTCGGCACGGTGCACACGCCGGAAGCCGGACCGGCCGCGTCGGCCAGTCCCTCACCGAATGACCAGGATCAGGTGCGCCCGGCGCTGCCGCTGCCGGACCGGCCCGCCATCGCGGTGCTGCCGTTCACCAACATGAGCGGCGATCCCGAGCAGGACTATTTCTCCGACGGCATCAGCGAGGACATCATTACGGCGCTGTCCAAGCTGCGCTGGTTCTTCGTGATCGCGCGCAACTCCTCGTTCGTCTACAAGGGCAAGGCCGTCGCCCTGAAGCAGATCGCCGAGGAGCTCGGCGTCGGCTATGTGGTCGAGGGCAGCGTGCGCAAGAGCGGCGAGCGCGTGCGCATCACGGCCCAGCTCAACGACGTGACCACCGGCAGCCATCTCTGGGCGGAGCGCTACGATCGCGAGCTCGCCGACGTGTTCGCAGTGCAGGACGAGATCACCGAAGCGATCGTCGCCGCGATCGAGCCGAAGCTCTATGTGGCGGAGGACTTTCGTGCCCGGCGCAAGCTGCCGGACAACATGGACGCGTGGGACCTCGTGATGCGGGCGCTCTCGCACTACTGGCGGGTGACGCGGCAGGACAACGTGGTGGCGCAGGCACTGCTCGAGAAAGCGGTCGCGATCGATCCGAACTACGGCCAGGCGCTCGGGCTCCTCGCCACCAGCCACACGTTCTCGGGCCACATGGGCTGGTCCGACATGGCAACAGCGGCACCGATCGCCGAGCGCGCGGCGCTGGCGGCGATCCTCGCCGACGGCGAGGATGCCTGGGCGCATTGTGCGCTGGGTGCTGCGTACCTGTTCTTGCGGCGCTTCGACGATTCGCTCGCCGAGTTCGAGACGGCGCTGCGGCTCAACCCCAATTTCTCGCTGGCGCAGGGCTACTACGGCCTCGCGCTCGCCTATTGCGGGCGCAGCGAGGACGCCATCGCCGCGGCGCAGCGCGCGCTGCGGTTAAGCCCGCGCGACCCGTTCTCGGCGGTCTATTACGGCATCGCCTCCTACGCCCATTTTGTCGCGCGCAACTACGAGGAGGCGATCCGGCTCGCGCGCGAGGGCATCCGGCAGCGCAGTGATTTCGTCGGCGCCCACCGGGTGCTGACCGCTGCAGCCGCCATGGCGGGTCAGGACGAGGTCGCGAAGGCGGCGTTGCAGGTGCTGCGCCGCGCGCAGCCCAACATCTCGCTCGCGTGGATCGCGGACGAGATGCCGATCCAGCACGACGCCGAGCGCGAGCACTATCTGGACGCCTTCCGGCGCGCGGGGATGGATTAGCAGCCTTGATGGACACTGTTTGGCGTTGAAAGGATTTTGTTTGCGGCCGTCCTTCGAGACGCGCCCTTCGGGCGCTCCTCAGGACGAGGCAGAGTTGGCCCCGTGTTCCCATGCGTTGCAATACGCCCCGACCTCATCCTGAGGAGCGAGGCCGAAGGCCGAGCGTCTCGAAGGATGGCCACGAGTGCGTCCGGCTCTAACCCGGTGTCAGGCCTTTGGCCTTGAACACCGCGGCCGCGGCCGGCGTCATCAGATAGGCGATGAACGCCTTGGCGACATCCGTTTGCCGGGTGGTCTTGGCGAGCGCCGCCGTGTAGATGACTTCTTCCTGCAGGCTCGCCGGGAATGGACCGACCAGATCGATGCCGGGCGCGGTCAGGACACTGATCAGAAACACGCCGAGTTCGGCCTCGCCTTTTACGACCGCGTGAACGATCTGCGCCGGCCCGGCCTGGGCCTTGGTCTTGGCTTTCATGGCGTCGGCGATGCCGAGCCGCTCGAACGCACGCAGCACCTGCGCGCCGGCCGCGCTCTCGGGCGTAAACGCAATCGACTGGGCGTTGAGCAACGTGTGCTTGAGCGCGTCCGGCGTGCTGATGTCGGGCTTCTGGCCGCCCGCGCGCACCGCGACGCCGAGGCCGACGCGCGCAATGTCCGTCGTCGGACCGGGCGCGAATTCGGCCTTGGCGCCGGCGTCCTCGAACACCTCGCGCGGCACGATCCCGAGGTCGAACATGGCGCCTGCCGTCGCCATCTTGATCAGCTCCGGCGTCGTGCCGAAGCGAAACACCAACTTGTGGCCGGAGGTCGCCTCGAATTGCGCGCCGAGATCCCGCAGCGCGGCCGTTATGCCGCCTCCCGCCAGGATCTGCAGCTCGGTCGCCTGCACGGTCGCGACCGGCAACGCCGCGAAGATCAGTCCCAGCAGCGCAGCGGCCGCCGTCAGCAAACGCTCCGTCATGGCAACCCCCGTGAATTGCGGCGTTCCGCACGCCGCGCGCTTTAAGCCTTATACACCTCCACAACCTGCATCATTCCGAGTTCTTCATGGTTCATCATGTGGCAGTGGAACACGAAGCGGCCGGTGAAATCGAGGAAGCGCGAGCGCAACCTGACGCTGCCGCCGCGCGGCACCACCACCGTGTCGCGCCAGTCGGACACTGCGGGCTTCTCGCCGTTGATCGCGACCAGCTGGAACGGATTGGTATGGACGTGGAAGACATGGTCGTTCTCCGCATCCTCGTTGACCACCAGCCATTCCTCGACCGCGCCGAGCGGAATGCGCTGATCGACCCGGTTGGGGTCGAACCGCACGCCGCAGATAAAGTAGGTGAATTCCTGGTAGTTGCCGGCGGGCGGATATTCGGGTTGATCGAGCGACAGCGTCAGACGCCGCTTGTTGGTGATCTCCTGATCGCGGATGGCCGCGTGCGGCCCCCCCTTCAGCGCGGTCGGCAGCCGCATCTCCATCGGCTCGCCCTCGACGATCAGCCGCGCCAGCGGTCCGACCGGTGAGGGATAACCCTGGTCGTTGGCGATCGCAGCGAGCGCATAGGTGCCGGGCGCGCCGGCCTTGACCAGTACGTCGGCGCGCTGGCCGGGCGCCATCAGCAGGTTGTCGAACCGGTCGATCTGCGAGCGGCGAATGCCGTCATACGCAACCGCGTGCAGCGCGTGCTTCTCGAGCGCGACGTTGAGGTTGTTCTCGTGGCCGGCGTGAATGATCCGCCAGCGCTGCACCTCGCCCGGGCGCATGCGCATGACCGGCACGCGCTGCCCGTTGACGGAGAGGAAGCGCGGCACCGCTTCCGGCCAGACCGTGTCGTAGGTCTCGATCGTGCCGCGGTAGTCGAACAGCACTTCGTTGAGCATCAGCACGCGCTCGGCGGCGGCGGCGATCTCGGGAACGTCGTCGAAATCGCCTTCGACGATCAGCGCGCCCGCCATGCCGCTCGTCATCTGCACGTCGGCGCTGCCGTGGTGGTGCGGATGATACCAGTAGGTGCCGGCGGGGTGATCCTTGGGGATCGCGATCTCGATGTCGTAGCTCTGCCCCGGCTCCATCGAGCGAAAAACATTGTCGGCGATGCCGTCCGGACTGACGTGCCCGCCGTGGAAATGAAGATTGGTGGTGTTGAAATGATGCGGGAGCGACATGTCGACCGGCGTCGGGTCTGGATTGGGCGGCAGCGCGTTGGTGAGCCGGATGCGCAGCACGTCGCCGGGCTTGACCCGCAACGTCGGCCCCGGGATCGTTCCTTCATACGAGCGTACCGACAGTCGATAGCCGCCGATGTCCTTATAGATATAGCCGACCCGCAGGCTGGTGCGCAGCTCGCCGTTCGCCGAGCGGCGCACCTCTGGCTCGATCAGCGCCGCGGTCTTGTCGTAGGGCGCGCGCGGGACGCCGCGGCCGGTGTGGCCCTGCGCGTCGGTGTTGGCGCGCTCGCCGTGGTTCTGCGCGACCGCAAGCCCCGCGAGCGCCGGCGCCAGGAACGCTGAGACAGCGCCGCCCGTCCACAGGAAGCCGCGCCGCGAGAGCCCGCGCGGCGTCTTCAAGCCGCACCCGATCGACGTCATTTCCGAACCCATCCCTCGTTCGCGCCCGCGTGGCGATGATGGTTCAGTTTGACCGGGCCAGCAAGGCGTCGTCGCGCCGCCGCTTAGCGCCCGTGCGGCGCACCGGACGCGGGGTGAAGCGCGCGGTAGCGCGCGAGCAGCCGCTCGAAGCTCGCGATGAGCGCGGTCTCGATCTCCGGCTTGCCCTCGAGCCGCGCCAGCAGCATCGCCGCCGCCTCAAGGGTCGAGAGCCCGTCGCTGCGAGGCTCGCGCCGCAGCTTTCCGTAGCGCGAGCGCCGCTTCGGCCCGAGCACGACGCGCTTGCACTTGAGCATCCAGCCGTTGCGCCACCACAGCGCCTTGGCCTGGCTCCAGGTGCCGTCGAGCAGCACGATGCCTTCGATCTCGCGCAGCGCCGCGTCCTGGCCGTCGACCGCGTTGCCCTTGCGGTTGACGATGACGATGTCGCGATCGGGCAGCACGGCGGCGGCGCGGACCGAGCCGAGATAGAGGATCGCCCAGCGCCGCGGATCGGCGGGGCGGCCGAGGATTTTTGTGAGGCTTGGCCACGACAGGCCGATCTTGACCTGCGCGTCTCGGAAATGCAGCGCCGTGAGCTGCGCGGTGCCGAGCTCGCGATCCTGCTCCTGCGGATGCTGTAGGATCAGCAGCGCGACCTTGTTGTCGATCGGCGTAATGCCCTCGCACACGCACAAGGCGGGCGGCTTGCGGCAGCGCGGGCACTCGGCGTCCGCGTCGGTGGCGGGGGCCGGCGGCGCCGCGCCGGCGGGCTCGGTACTCATGGCGGCCGTATACGCTCTCGCCCATGCTCCCACAATGCACCGACGCGCTCGCTTGCGCCGGCGATCCGGCTGATGGACAGTCTCCCCGTTCACAACGCCGGAGTTTTGCCATGGCTGCCCTTGCGAGCGTCGATCTCGACGCGCTTTGCGCCCTCGACACGCCGACTATTTGCAATGCGCTCGAGATCGCGACGCCGGAACGCCGTGCCTACGGGTTCAACCGCCGGCCGCTGATCGCGCCGATCCCCGCCACCAGGGCGGTGGTCGGCTATGCGCGCACCGCGACGATCCGCGCGCGCGAACCGCAGCGGCGGAGCCGCGAAGAGGCGCGCGCGCTGCGCCTGAAATACTACGCGCACGTCGCGCAGGCGCCGCTGCCGAGCCTGGTGGTGATGCAGGACGTCGACGGCCCGGACCGCGGATTCGGCGCGTTCTGGGGCGAGGTGCAGTCCAACGTGCACAAGGCGCTCGGCTGCGCCGGCGTGGTGACCGACGGTTCGGTGCGCGACATCGACGCCTGGGCGCCCGGCTTCTTTGTGCTCGCCGGCTCGGTGATGCCCTCGCACGCCCATGTCGACGTGGTCGAGATCGGCGGCACCGTGAGCGTCGCCGGCATGGTCGTCGCCGACGGCGATCTCGTGCACGCCGACCGGCATGGCGCGGTCGTCATTCCGCACGCGAGCGTGGGAAAAGTGCTGGAGGCGGCGGCGCTCCTGGCGCGGCGCGAGAAGGTGCTGCTCGATGCCGCCCGCAAGCCCGGATTTTCGGTCGAGACCCTGCGCGAGGCGTTCAGCCGCGCGGACGAGCTTCATTGAAAACGACGCCGGTCGGCCCGCGCATGGATGCCCAAAATCGGCGATTCCGGGCATCCATGACAGGCTGTTGAAGAAGCGTCACTTTTTGCCCGCGATTCACCATGGATGCCCAATTCCACAAGAGAGGCATCCATGGGCGCGCGAATGCAAAATTCACACCTCCTTGCTGTCGAACAGGAACATCTGGAAGGAGCCGTCCTGGGGCGCGAGCTTGCGCCGGTCGGCCGCGCACGCCTGCCCCTCCGGCGTGGCGAAGGCGGATCGGATGGCCGCCAGGCTGTCGAAGTGGAGCACCGCGATGAAGTAGGCATCGGCCGCGCTGCCGAGCGGTGTGATTGGTCCGGCGCTCACCTCGTACTTGCGCAAGCCCGCCAGTTTCTTCGCCAGCGGAACATGGACGTCAAAATAGTGCCGGTCGAACGCATCGACGTCGTCCGGCGTCTTGTAAACCACGACCATCTGCGCCATGCCGCTTCTCCATCGCAGGCCGATCCCGGCCCGCCGTTTGATTAAGCCATATTGTCAAGACGATCGGATCGGCCCGAACGGATCGGCCGGCGCCAGAAAAATTTTGGACGTCGGCTTTGTCTGCAAGGCCGTTCCCGTCCGGATCGCTATGGTGCAGCGGCCGGTGTATAAGAGCGAACCGCTGCGGTTGCCATCGAAACTTGTTCTAGTGCCGCCGATTTGAAGTTGCTGCACTGCCTGCCGCAATCTCGTCCAGGAACTTCAAATCGAGAAGCGGCACTGGAATCCAAAGGCTCGCCCATCGCCTCCATGCATAGGGGAGATTGCGATGAAGACCCCGGTCGGATCGATCATTGGGTCGTTGCTATCAATCGTCATCTTCTGCGCGTTGCCAACCTTCCCAGTTGCAGCGAATGACAGCACGGCAGAGCTTGCGACCGGAGGTTTGGTCTTCGTCAAGAACAATGACGTCGACATGCTGTCCGAGGATCTCTTCATTTCTCTCGACGAGATCCGGGTTCACTACCGGTTCTTGAACAAATCGGACCGGGACATCACCGTGCATGTCGCGTTTCCGCTGCCGGATCTCAAAGCGAGCTCGATGGACGACGCGGTTATGATACCGACCGACGACCCGGTCAATTTCGTCGGATTTACAACAACGGTGGATGGCCGGCCGGTTCATGCAGACGTGGAACAGAAAGTCCTGGTCAACGATCGAGATGAACCCAGGCGTTGACGCGCCTTCGTATTCCGTTGTCTCCCTTCGACGCTCAAGATGTTATCGGCAAACTCCCGCCTGCCGAGAGAGCGAGCCTCAAGCGCCTTGGGTTGATCGATGAAGACGGGTTGCCGTTGTGGACGTTGAAAACGACGTTCTACTGGCAACAGCAATTTGTCGCGGGCCGCAAGACCGTCATCGAGCATCGCTACAAGCCGAGCGTGGGCAGCGTCGTTCCGATCGACGTTGCGAGCCTGGTTGGATTCCTGAAGAAGGCCGACTACCGCAAATATTGCCCAGACCAGGATTTGCTGGCCACTCTCGCAAAGGCCAGGAGCGACTTCAGTCAATGGACCATCGACTACGTGCTCAAGACCGGGGCAAACTGGGCTGGACCGATCAAGGATTTTCGCCTCGTCGTCGACAAAGGTTCGCCGAATAATCTCGTGAGCTTCTGCGGTCAGGGCGTGAAGCGGATCGGGCCGACACAGTTCGAAATGAAAAAGTCCGATTTCACGCCGCAACAGGATATTGCGATTCTGGTATTGAAACCGCAGCGGTGAACGGCCGCGCACCGTCATCACCGACACTCCCCGGGCGCCCTGCCGAAAACGCGGTGCCGGGCACGCGATACCTTACGCCAGCGCGGGATGTGCGCAGGTTCCCACCGTGATTATTCCGTGATGGTCTCGGGTATTGCTCGTGAATGTGGCGCGAGATGCTTCAGCCTCTGCGAAAGCTCGGCCGCGGACGTCGAAGGCTGAGAGGGGCGAGCCCGTGGTTCACAAGGGATTCCTGCGGCATGGAATGTTCATCGAAGGCAAGCCGATCAACGCGCTCGCCCGCTATCAATATTACAAGGCTCCTCCGTCGATATTTGCTCGTCTTGCAGGGATGCTCCCGGAAGCGCTGCGGCCCGCACCGGATCCCTTGCTGTTGATCGACAAGTTCATCCAGGCGATGCACGACATGTCGGTCAAATCCGTTTGGATACAGCTCTTCAACGCAAACGGAGCGCTCGATGCCAACGGCAGCGGCGCCACCGCCGCGCTTGTTGCCGCCCTAAAGTCGTCCGGCATCGTTCCGGTCGGGTGGGGCTATTGCTACAGCGAAAACGCAGGACGCGACGTCGAGCTCGCGTGCCGTCTGTGCGGGACCTATCGGCTCGACGCCTTCGTCGCGGATGTGGAGCCGGGGAACAAGGTCCGCGGCCGGCCCGACACCTGGCAGCTGCCCGCGTTCGAGGCGCTGATCAAGGGGTTGAGTGCAAAATTCGGGGCGGCGAATCTGGGCTTGTCGACATTCGCCAACATGATGGTTCATGCGGATGCGGTGCCGGTCATGCACGTTGCCGCAAGCTACGTGTGCATGTTCGCCCCTCAGGTCTATTGGTTTGACAAGGATCCGGTCGCCTACATGCGCAGCAGTCTCGCGAGCTGGCGCAACAGCGGGATCGCGGCGCCCCTGGTTGCGACAGTCCAATCCTACTGGGATACGGGCGAAGGGACGCCGGCGAAGGCGGTCATGGAAACGAAGGTCGAGATGTTCGTCAGCAACGCCACGAAGGGCGACTACGGCCAGCTGATCGGGCTGAACTGGTATCACGCGGGCGGCGCGAACTCGTCGAAGTGCGGCGCGATGTCGGATCCGATGATCGGGGCGATCGCCGCCGGGCAACTCAACGACAAGCCGTATGCCGCTTCGGCTTAGGGGCGGGTATGATTTGCCCGAGCGAAGGCCGGATCTGGCTCCCGAACGCTGCAAAATCGGCGCAAAACCCCGGCCGGTAACCGGCTGTTAACCGTTCCGAGCCTTGAGAATGGCGAGTTTTCCGCCCACCATGGCGGCACTTGGGGCCATCCTTCGAGACGCGCCCTGCGGGCGCTCCTCAGGATGAGGTCGGAGCGTGTGGCACGGCATGAGGAGTGCGGGCTACAAGCTCAGTCCTCATCCTGAGGAGCCCGAGCGAAGCGAGGGCGTCTCGAAGGATGGCCGCATGCGACACGTTTAAATGGAGTGACGAACATCGACGCTGGGGGACAAGACCGCATGACCCGGGCTGTTGTTGTGCGCACGGGATTGGCCGTGCTGCTGGCGGCGTCGGTGCTTGCGAACTGCACCGAAAACCTCCCGCCTGGCCTGTTCGGCAAGGACGAGCCCAAGATCGATCCGAACCTGTGGCCGAACAATTACAAGAAGGCGGTCATCACCTTCGTCACCAACAACGAGGGCAACCCGACCAACCTGCGCGACGCCCAGATGTCGGAGCCGGTCCTGCGTCCGCTCGACAACATCGAGCGCTACATCTCCTGCGTGCGATACACCGTCCCCCGCACCGGTCAGGTCAGCGAACACATGGTCTATTTCCTCGGCGGGCAGATCAACCAGTTCGTCAAGGCGACGCCGGAGCAGTGCAGCTGGGCGGCCTACAAGCCGTTTCCGGAGCTCGAGAAGATCTGCATGGGCGACAAGTGCAAGTAGCCCGGGCGCCTAACTCGCAACCAGCGCCGCCGAAAAGGCGGCGCTTGTCATACTGATACCAACATTATCGGTAGTCTGGGCAAAGCTGTGGCAACGCCGCGGCATGACTTGGGGTCCGGCTGGGGAGCCGGAAGGGGATGGGGATGAAGACTGCGCTCATTATTCTATTGATCGGGGCACTGATCGCTGGCGCGCGCACCGCGCAAGCCAAGCCGGTGCAGGAGTAGATCGCGCCCCGCCGTTGCGAACGGCGACGGTCCGACAGGCACCCAGATCGCGGGCCGCGCCCGCAGATCAATTTGAATGACTCTCCGCTCGTCATCGCCGGGCTTGTCCCGGCGATCTCGATCGAATTGGCAAGTGCCCCGAACCCGAAGTTCGCACACCCTGTACCGCGAGTGTGAATGCGAACTTCGGGTTCAAAGGGGCACGAGAATCATAATTTACTAGTGTCCTATCGATTCCGAAGTTCGCGTCGAGCGTGCTGCGAGGTGTGGCGAACTTCGGAATCGGGACACTAGCCTGTGCCTTCCTTAACGAGATGGCCGGGACAAGCCCGGCCACGACGAATTGAGGGTTTTACCAAAGGCAAACCGATGCGGCTCAACTTCATCACGGTCGACGTCTTCACCGATCGGCAGTTCGGGGGCAACCCGCTTGCCGTCATCGTCGACGCGGACGGGCTTTCAACCGAGCAGATGCAGAAGATCGCGGCCGAGTTCAATCTCGCCGAAACGACCTTCGTGCTGCCGCCGAGGTCGGCTGAGCACACCGCCCACGTCCGCATCTTCACCCCGCGCGCCGAGATGCCGTTCGCGGGCCACCCCAATGTCGGGACGGCGTTTGTCCTGGCGAAGGAAGGCCGCTGCTACGGCCGCCCGTTGACCGGCCAATCCCTGATGTTCGAAGAGGCGGCCGGTCTTGTCCGGATGGAACTGCTCAACGACGCCTCCGAGATCGCCGGCGCGCGCCTCGCCGCCCCGCAGCCGCTCGTCGTCGGCGATAAAGTGCCGCCGGAGGTCGTGGCGGAGGCCTGCTCGATCGCGGCAACCGATATCGAGACGCGCAACCATGCGCCCTGCATCGCCGGCTGCGGCGCGCCGTTTGTGTTTGCGGAGCTCAAGCGGCGCGATGGGCTGGCCGCCGCGGCGCCGCGCGTCGACGCCTTCACGCGGCACCTGCCGCGCGAGCGCGTCACCGGCATCCACCTTTATGTTCGCACGGGCAGCGACGCGCTCGACCTGCAATCGCGCATGTTCGCGCCGCTGCACGGCGTTTACGAGGATCCGGCGACCGGCAGCGCCAACGTCGCGCTGGTCGGCCTGTTGGCCAAGCTGCGCAGCGAGCCCGACCTCACGCTGTCGCTGAAGATCGGACAAGGCTCTGACATGGGACGGCCGAGCCTGCTCCTGGCACACGCCGAGAAGACCGCGGGTCAAATCGTCGCGACGTTCATCGGCGGCACCTGCGTCCCGGTGATGCGCGGCGTTCTCGACGTGATCGAATGAGCGCTACGACAGATCGATAGCGAAGCGCTTGAGATCAGCGAGCGCGCAATAGCTCAGCGCGCCCTCGTGGGTGGCGCGCAGCACCACGCGCGGCGCCCGGCCGGCCTCGAACGCTTCCTGCCAACGCGGCGCGCACAGGCACCAGCGGTCGCCGGGCTTGAGGCCGGCAAAGCCGTAGGCCGGCAGCGGCGTCGAGAGGTCGTTGCCGCGCGACTTGGAGAATTCGAGAAACTCGGCGGTTGCGACCACGCACACCGTGTGGCTGCCGACGTCGTCCACGCCGGTGTTGCAGCAGCCGTCGCGATAGAACCCCGTCATCGGGCTCAGCGAGCACGCGGCGATCGGCTCGCCGAAGACGTTGCGCGGCGCGCTGCGCCGGCCCTCACCGCCGCTGCGGTCGTCTCTGAGCATTCGTGCGGTCCTTCATGCCGATCAGCGCGGCCTCGCGCGCGCAACAAGGCGCTTCACGCCGGCGCGGACGGCATCATACTGCGGGCGAATGGAACGCGGGCTCTTTTTTCATGTTCGAAGATCGCGTGTTTGAACTGCGGCCGCCCGGCGCTCCCGGCGGCGTGCTGCGCGTGCGGCGAAAGCAGCGCGTTGGGACAACGGCAAAACAGCAACCTGTCCTGGTCGTCCACGGCGCGACCTTCTGTTCGGCGCTGTTCGATCTGCCTCTCCGCGGGTACTCGCTCCTGGCCGCGCTCGCCGCCGCGGGGCGTGCCGTCTACGCGATCGAAATCCGGGGATACGGGTTGTCGCTCGGCCCCGGGGTGATGGACGAACCGTCCGATCGCCATCCGCCCTTTGCCCATGCGGCCGCGGCCGTCGACGACATCGCAGCCGCCGTCACCTTCGTGCTCGACCAGCACGGCGCGCGCAGGCTCGACCTCATTGGATTTTCCTGGGGGACCATCACGGCGTCGCGCTTCGCCGGGGAAAATCCCGACAAGATCGCGCATCTCGTGCTCTACGCGCCGATCTATTCCTACACCCGGCCGATCTGGATTAATGCCGACAAGGACGAACCGCACGACCGGCCGCGTCTTAGTGCCTACCGGCTGATCTCGCAGGCCAGTATCGTGACGCGCTGGGACGCCGACCTGCCGGCCGGGCAGGCCTCCGGCTTTCGCGACGACGCCGTTCCCCCGCGGCTGTTCGAGGTCGTCGCCGCGCTCGATCCGCGCGCGCAATCGCATAATCCGCCCGCCTTCCGCTGTCCGAACGGCGCGATCAGGGATCTGATGCAGGTGTTCGATGGACAGCGTCTGTTCGACCCGGCCAAACTGACGATGCCGGTGCTGCTGGTGCGCGGGAAGCACGATCTGACATCGATCGATGCCGACGCCCAGCGGCTGTTGTCGCTCATCGCGTCGCCTGTTAAAGACTACAAGGTGATCACGCCGGGGTCGCACTTCTTGTGCATTGAACGCAATCGCGAAGCCCTCTACGAGACATTGACCGGATTTCTGAATGAGCGCTGGAGCGATCAGTGAGCAGCCGTGATGCGACCCTTGCGGCGCGGGATCGCAGCTGGCAACCGGACGGCGACGTGGTGCACGCCCTCCTGCTGCAGGCGATCCTGAAGGACAATCCGATCCCGGCCGCCTATCGCATCAACTACGTGGCGAATTTCTACGTCGGCCCGCTGATCGCCGACATGGAAAAGCGGTTCGGTCTCACGCGCCCGGAATGGATCGTGCTGTTCTGCCTGACCCGGCAGCCGCGGCTCAACGCCCAGCAGATCAGCATCGTGACCGGGCGGGCAAAGACCAGCATCGCCGGCGCGGTGAAGCTGCTGCAGAAGAAAAAACTGATTACCCGGATGACGGATATCGCCGACAACCGGCGGCGGGTACTGCATCTGACCGACGCCGGCCGGGCGCTCTACAAATCGATCCTGCAAAGCTTCGTCAAACGCGAAGCCGATATGCTCGCGGGGCTCAACGCCGGCGAGCGCCGGCTGCTGATCCGGCTGTTCGACAAGCTGATCGCGAACAGCGGACATTGGGCGCGGCCGTACTAACAAGCTCATTCCAATCATGACTCTCCAGTCGTCATCGCCGGGCTTGTCCCGGCGATCTCGATTCCTGTGGCACTGCAGTGCCTTGCTAAGCGAGATGGCCGGGACAAGCCCGGCCATGACGAACTGAGGGGTTTTACTTCTAAATGACGGGGGTCCGTTTGCGCTCTTTTCAAACCGTCCTGCATCGTACATGATAGTACGAAATCGTACTATCTTACAAAAAATCCCGGGAGAAAGTCATGGCCAAACGCAGCGAACGTCGTTCTTACGTAGCCATCGTGGTACGGCATGCATGCATCGCGGCAGCCGCAACGATCTCGCTGAGCGCACTCGCCTCGGCCGCGCGCGCGGACGACGTCTGCGTCGTCAAATCCACCGATCTCGACTTTGCGGCGCTCGAGCCGCTGCAGAACGCGGCCAACGCCAAGCCGGGTCCGCGCGTGGTTCCGCCGCGCGTCATCCCGCTGCCGACGACCACCAGCCCGAGATTCCAGGCGATGGTGGCGGCGCCTTATCGGGTGCCGGCGTGGGACGCCAATCCCAAGAGCGCGGCGGAGTGGAAGGAGCTGATCGCAAAGCTTGCCGCCGCCGGCGCCGCGCTTCAGCCGGCGCTGCGCGAGAAGCTCGGCGTGACCATGGAGCCGACGACGATCGCGGGGGTGAAGGCTTTCATTCTGACCCCGAAGGTGATCCCGCCAGCGAACCAGAACCGCCTGCTCTATCACATTCACGGCGGTGGCTACGTCTATGCGCCGGGCGAGTCCGGCACGGCGGAAGCAACCCTGATGGCGGGGATCGGCGGCTTCAAGGTGATCTCCGTCGACTATCGCATGCCGCCCGATTTTCCCTATCCGGCCGCCATGGACGATGCGATGGCGGTCTGGAAGGAAGTGATCAAGCTCCAGAACCCGCGCAACATCGCGGTGTTCGGGACGTCGACCGGCGGCGGCATGACGCTCGCGCTCGTTCTGCGCGCCAAGCAGGAAGGCTTGCCTCTACCGGCCGCGATCGCGCCCGGCACACCGTGGTCGGATCTGACCGAGGCTGGCGACAGCTACAAGACCAACGAGTGGGTCGACAACGTTCTGGTCAGCTACAGCGGCTATATCAGCCACTCGGCGCTGCTCTATGCCAACGGTCATGATCTCAAAGACCCGCAACTGTCGCCGATCTACGGCGATTTCCACGGCTTTCCGCCCGCGATCCTCACGAGCGGAACGCGCGACCTGTTCCTGAGCCTGACCGTGCTGACGCACCGCAAGCTGCGCCAGGCCGGCGTCGAGGCGGAGCTGCAGGTCTACGAAGGCATGTCGCACGCGCAATATCTGTTCGACGCGGAGTCCCCCGAAACCAAGGAGGCCTTCACCGAGATCGCGCGGTTCTTCGACAAGCATCTCGGCAAGTGAGGATATTCACTCCCCTCGTCATCGCCGGGCTTGTCCCGGCGATCCCGATTAGGGACGCACGGCCGTGCCCTCATAAGCGAGATGGCCGGGACAAGCCCGGCCATGACGAATTGACAGGTTTTGCCTCCAAATGACCGGCGCCCGCCTCAGCCGCCGTCCGTCGTCGCGGTGACCACCATCTCCACCAGGCAGCCCGGCTCGAGCGCCACGCCGACGCAGGCGCGCACCGGCGGATTTTCGGCCGAGGCCCATTCGTCCCAGGCGCGATTCATCTCGGCCTTTTGCGCCATGTCGGCCAGGTAGACGACCACAAGCGCGATGTTCTCCTTGGAGAGACCGAGTGTCCGCAGCGATTGATCGATCGAGCCGAGCGCCTGTTTCGCCTGGTGATACATGGACGCGCTCAAATCCGCGGGCACGCCGACCACGTACGCCTGGTGCTGCGTCCTGATCGCGCCAGAGCGGCTCGGCTGAAATCCCGGCAATCGCATCATCGCCCGCCTCCCTCGTGCAACACGGCACTTGCCGCGTGAGCGTATCACCGGCAGAAGTGGCTCCGCCCCCGCCCGCGAATATAAGGAAACAGAAGATCTCGCGGGCGCGGCGATCTTCCTCGCCTCCGACGCCAGCGGCTACATCACCGGGCAGACGCTCGACGTCAACGGCGGCCTGATCATGAATGATTAGCCGAATGGACAAGCGTATCCCGGACGAGCGGCGTCGAGCGAAGGGGTCCCCGCGCGCAAGCGCGCGGGGTGCCCCGTAGCGAGCGCCGCGAAGATCCGGGATCCAGCCCTGCCCTCACCCCACGATCCCTTTAGCCGCTCTCGTCGCGGGTTGAAGTCGGGCGTTAGTCCTTCCCAAAAATCCTGGCTTCGATTGAATTTTGAACGGCGCCGTTGCAAAAATCCGATCCGCACTTTTTCCGCGCCGCCGCGCCTGCGTTGAAGCGGATTCGTGTCAATTCGAATAACTCCGCAACAGACAAACAATCATACGTTCGTCATCCGGTTACCGCCACCTGGCTTTTCCTCCATATGCCGCGTCATCGACCGGCTCGTCTTCGACGGGTCGCGAAATTGTTGCAAATTCGCCCGGGACCAGCACCGCGCGAGGCGCCTTGCCAAGTCGCGCACTTCTAGTCGAAATGGATGTGACCCGCTTCGGAAACGACGACCGCGGACCGAGATTTCACGCAGGTTATGTTGCTCGAACAGACTGCCGGCGGAGCGGCATGATGAAATTCGCCTCGCTTTCGGAATGGCTGAAGTCTCACGGCCTCGAACGGTTCATTGAAATCTTCGAGACAAATGAAGTCGATCTGGAGACCCTCCGTATCCTGACCGACGGCGACCTCAAGGAACTCGGGTTGCCGTTCGGCCCGCGCAAACAAATCCTCAATCTAGTGAACGAGGAACGCGCTCTCGAGAAACTGGCTGACCTCGGCGGACAGGTCGGGACGCCGAGCGGCGAACGCCGGCAGTTGACAGTGCTGTTCTGTGACCTGGTCGGATTCACCCAACTCACCTACAAGCACGATCCGGAGGCGCTTCAAGTCATCATTCGCGCCTACGAAGAAGCCTGCGCAGCCTGTGTCAATCGCTACGAAGGCTATGTTTTCCGAACATTGGGCGACGGCGTCGTAGCCTTTTTCGGCTTCCCCCTCGCGCATGAAGGCGAGGCCGAACGCGCCATTCGTGCCGCCCTGGACATCGTGCACGCCGTCGCGCGGCTGCGCGTCGCGAAGGCTGGACGGCTGCAGGTCCGCATCGGCATCGCCTCGGGCGTGGTGATCGTCGCTCCCGGCGAACGAAACGCTATGGGCGAAGCCCTCAACCTCGCGTCGCGGCTGCAGACGATTGCAGAGCCCGGTTCCGTCGTTGTGAGCGACCGCGTGCGCCGCTTGGCTGGCGGGGAATTCCAATATGAGGATCTGGGAGAGAAAGAGCTCAAGGGCGTCACCGGCCTTACGCGGGTCTATCAAGTACTTGGCGTCAGCCAGGCAGAAAGCCGGTTCGAAGCGGCTGCCCAGCACGGGCTGACGCCGCTGGTCGGGCGCGAGCAGGAGCTATCGACCTTGGTCGATAGCTGGCGCCAGGTTCGCGAGACGGAAGCCGGGCGCGCGATCCTCCTGCGCGGCGAAGCCGGTATCGGCAAGAGCCGGATCGTCAGCGATCTGCGCGACCGCCTCCGCGACGAGATGAGCTTCACCCAGCTGTTTCAATGCTCGCCGTTTTTCGTCAACAGCGCGTTCTATCCCATTCGGGCGTCTTTCGAACGGACGTTGGCGTTCACTCGTGAGCTCGATGCGGAGGAACGGCTGGACAAGATCGAAGCGCTCGTCGTCGAGCGACTTGGCTTGCCCAGGGAGGACATGCGCCTTATCGCAGCGTTGCTGTCGCTCCCTTATCAGGAACGCTATGGGGCGATCGTCGTTTCTCCAAAACTCGCCAAAGAAGAAACGATGCGCGTCCTGATCGAGTTTGTACGCGCCCGGGCGAGCGCAGGTCCCACTCTTATTGTTTTCGAGGACGCCCACTGGGCAGATCCCACGACTCTCGAGTTGCTCGGGCGCTTCATCGATCGGCTCGCCAACATTCCGGTTCTCTTTATCCTCACCGGTCGGACCGAGTTCAACGCACCGTTCCTAAGAAATCCAACGGTGGGCGTCGTTGAGCTTGGCAAGTTCACCCCGGCGCAGAGCACTTCGCTGGTCGATAGTCTTCTCGGCGGAAAGTCGCTGCCCAACGGTCTTGCCGCTCAGATCATTGCCAGAACCGATGGGGTTCCGCTGTTTGTCGAAGAGCTGACCAAGGCGGTGCTGGAGACAGGCAATCTGATCGTTGAGGGCAGTCATTACGCGCAATCGGCCCCGATCGTGCTCCCCGAAACCTTGCGCGACTCGCTCATGGCGCGTCTCGACCGGGTCCCGCTGTGCAAGGAAATTGCCCAGATCGGTTCGGTGATCGGCCGCGAGTTCAGCTATGAACTGATCGCCGGGCTTGGCTTGATGAGCGAGGAGGCGCTCGGCAAGGGACTGCAACACCTGACGGAATCCGGGCTCGCCAGCTGCCGCGGCGAGATCCCCAGTGCGGTCTACACGTTTTCCCATGTCCTGGTCCAAGACGCCGCCTATGAGTCGCTCCTGAAAAGCCGACGCAAGGAGCTGCACAACAGTATCGCTCGCCTTCTTGACGAACGTCGGCCAACAACTCGCGAGACGGCGCCGGAACTGCTCGCCTTTCACTACACCGCCGCCGAACAATATCGTGTCGCCGCGCCGCTGTGGCTTGAGGCGGGCGAAGCAGCAATTGCGCGTTTCGCCATGTCGGAGGCGGTCGCTCATTTGCGCTCGGGCTTGTCGGCAATATCGAAAGTACGACCCTCGAACCAGCGGGACCGCATCGAACTCTCACTGCGAACGGCGTTGGGACCTGCCGTCGTGGCGCACCGCGGTTGGGGGCAGGCGGAAGTCAGTGAAGTGCTCGAACCCGCGTGGCGGCTCGCGCAATCACTCCGGCAGAATACGGCCTATCTTCCGATCTTGAACGCGCTGGCAGTGCACAACATGTGCATGAACCAGCAAACGGAATCGCTCCGCTGGGCGGACCAGCTCCTGCGGGCAGGCGCAGAGCTCGCCGACCCGGGCCTGGAAATTGTCGGACATCGTGCCGCGTCCGCGACCCATTTCTGGCTTGGCAAGTTCGCGGCAGCACGCCAGTCCGGCGATAAAGTTCACATGCTTTATGACCCGGAGCGGCACTGGGATCTCGTGTCCCTCACCAACACCGACCCGTTCACCGGCGAAGGCATCTACCGGTCGCAATTTCTCTGGATCATGGGTTATCCCGAACAAGCGGTGGCCGCGAACCAGGCGACCGAGGCGAATGCACGCCGCAGGGGCCATCCGTTCGATCTCGCGTTCGCGCTGACGCTTGGGGCGCAACTGTTCGATTTTCTCGGCAATTCCGATGCGCTGTTGCAACGGACCGAGGAAGCAGAGCGCGTCAGCCGGGAGCACGGCATTGCGTTGCTTGGCGAGATCATGGCCGAGATCAGCCGCGGCGTAGCCTGGCTTCGCGCCGGGCGTTTGCGCGAAGCCGCAACCCAACTCGATCGCGGAACCGAGCAGTTGATGCAAACCGGCCATCGAATCTGGATCTGGTATCTCAGGGCGTTGCGCGCCGAGGCGCTGGCACTGGCAGGAGACCTCGACGGCGCCTGGAGCCTTATCGATGAAAGCGTCAACCGGATCGAAGCGGGCGAGGAGCGATCGCATTACGCCGAAGTATTGCGCTTGAAGGGTTGGATATTGATCCTGCGCGGAGAGCCGGATTGGGCCGAGTCGACCCTTAAGGCAGCGTTGAGCGTCGCGCGCCTACAGGAGGCGAAGTCATGGGAGCTTCGTTGCGCGACCACGCTCGCGCGGTTGTTGGCGAGCCGTGGCGAAGCCGATAGCGCGCTTAAGCTCCTGGCACCTATCTACGGCTGGTTCACGGAAGGCCACGACACCAAGGATTTGCAAGAAGCCGCCCGGCTCATCGAGGCGCTTCGCGCCGCGAAGCGCTTGTAGGGGCAACAGGCCGAAGGAAACCGCCGCCTTCGGTCAAACGTCAACGCTGGTCTGGTATGGCACCTGCAAGCGCCGGCAGGGGGATTTGGATGTCACCGTTTACGATACTCTCCACGAAGGTTGCTGCCAGGCGATAAGTAAGCGAAACGTGGTGACCGAGAACTTTGACCCCGTTTGTATTTTTGTGCTCCGTCCAATACTCGCTCTCCGGATAGTAGATCGGCAGTGGTCCCCCGCCTGGCAGTGTTTTGCCATCCACGATCTTAACGACGTCGTCGCAATGGTTATAAAACATCGCATTTGGGAGCAGCATGAAACCGTTCACGCCCGGCGGGAGCTTGACCGTTTTCAAGGCGTCCGGACTTCTGGCTGTGAGGGGGATTACTTTGGTCTGGTCTAGCTGACTGTAGACGTTATTCGAAGGGCCGCCGGGGGTGTCGTCGAACAGAACCGCGACTGGGCCATTCATCAAGGCGAGTTGGGCCTGCGCCGTGCCTACCGCGTCAATTATGAAGCCAGTGAGGTTCTGTTGGCGATTGGTCGGGACGCTGCCGCCTACCGCCTGAATGATTGGAATTGTCCCCGTCAAACTTTTTTTGATTGTTATGTCCTGCACGATGGATGCGGCCAGTGTCCCAGCGGCGACGATCACAGCGCGCTGCCCCCCGTCCACCGCGTTGTAAGCGTCGGTCACGGCGCCGTCCGCCGCTGTTGCCAGCGTTGCTGTGTCGTACTTCCCGTAGCAGGGCTTGTAGTCGATTGATGACCCAAATAGTTTTTTAAGCAGCTTTTCAAAGCTGTCTTGGCTCGGGTGTTTTTTATCAGTTGGGTCGGCAGGCGTCACCAAACGAACCACCGGCACGGATGCTCCAGCCTTGCGCTTGGCCTTTGCCGCGGTTCGCTTGGCCTTTGCCGCGGTTCGCTTCGGCTTTGCTGCTGCTCGCTTCGGCTTTGCTGCTGCTCGTTTCGGCTTTGCTGATTTCGACTTCGTCGCCTTTGCCATTGCTCACTCCCCCGTTTGCGAACCGGTCATGTGACCTAATCAAGGCCGTTACACTAGCAGCAGCAGCACGCAGTAGCCATCCGAAATGGGTTCATCGGCGGACACGCGGCCAAGGACGGCTCGCCGCTTCGTTTCCATCGCATCGGCTGGAAATGGATCTATTCGTCTCGAGACCTGACGTCTCGGATATCAGGACTGCCTGGGCCATTGGTCGCCAATCGGTTGGTCGACGGTTTGACTGCGGCGTGCATGTCGCAATGCACTCTCGGTCGACTTGATGGCCTGGAAGACGCGCCTGACACCGTGCGGTCTACTGCCGCTCTTCTTCATCCGAACGCCGGTCTTTTTGAGAAGATCGCGCGCACTGCGCAGAAGCTCGATTGCGGCCAGATGGCCATGGTCGGCGCCGGCAAACGGGTTGTATCGGGCGGCGGCCCCGACGAGCTCAACCCCCATTTCAAAATGGTACGTGACAGGCTCATGTTCGTGGCGCCCCCATACGTCCGTTACACCCGCGATGTCCTGGGCGTTTGGACGCTCTGTCCAGTTGACGAAAAGAACCCCTTTGTGATCGTGAAGCCGCGTAATTTTTCTGCGGGCTTCGTTCGCCAGTTCCGCTTCGACACGATGGAGGCGTTCCACGCGCCACGTTTGCTCGTCTTGTGCTGTTACAATCATGCCTACGCTGTCTTTAGTCACATGGCGGCCGACAAAAACCGCTGGAGTCCGCGTGGCCTATGGACGTCGCGACTGCCGGACGATTACCAACGCATTAAATTTCGGATAGGAAGCGCGCCGGCGCGCGATCGAGGTTGCGATCCGTTCCGGCGAGCGGGCCGCGCGCGAGGCGCTGAGCGCGGATTGACGCGGCATTCGTCGCGGCGCGGATGTCGGCGTTGCAACCGATGTTGCTCGTGGCCATCCTTCGAGACGCGTCGCTGCGCGACGCTCCTCAGGATGAGGACTGAGTTTGTGGCCCGCTTCCTGTGCCGTGCAACACACTCCGGCCTCATCCTGAGGAGCCCGAGCGAAGCGGGGGCGTCTCGAAGGATGGCCACAACGCGTTATCCCTAGAACATGATGTCCGCGGAATCAGGCCCCGGCACTGAGCGGACACGCGGCGGCATCGGCGATGACCCCCGCAGTGGACTGTTGGAACTGCGTCGTCAGGTCAGACGTTTTCATGCCACCAACGATGGAGGCAAAAATGGCGCAGGCCGTTCGTCATCCCGCGAGAAACAAGTCGCGGACTGAATTTGGAGTACCTGCGGTGGTCGACCGGAACACTTTCCGGGCCGAGCTGGACGCACTGCGGGTCCGAGAGAAAGCTCACACACGAGAAGGCGACGCGATTGCGGCCGCCCGCCGGCGGTTGCCTATGGTCGAAATTGATAGCGCGATACCCCTTATCGGCGGGCGCGGGCCCGTGTCGCTGTTGGACGTGTTTGAGGGTCGGGGGATGCTGATCGCCTACTACTTCATGTGGGCCACCGGTCACCCTGCGCCGGAGCAGTGCGAGGGGTGCGCTTTCTTTACATCGCAGGTCCGCGAGCTCTCCTATATTCATTCTCGCGACGTCACCTTCGCCGTGTTTTGCCAAGGCCCATACGACGAGAGCGCCCGCTACCGCGACTTCATGGGTTGGGAGATGCCTTGGTACTCGGCCCCCCGGGCCTCGCTCGACGCTCTCTTGGTTGGACGCCGGGTGGGCATGATGCACATCGTTTGCTACCTCCGACGGGGATCCAATGTCTTCGAGACATACTGGACCACAATTCGCGGCGTTGAAGCGATGGACAACAGCTATCGGTTGCTCGACTTGACCGTCTACGGACGGCAGGAGATGTGGGAGGACTCGCCGCCCGGCTGGCCACAACGGCTTGATGCCAAAGACGAACGTCATCAACATCAACACGGTGCTCAGTTCCGAATTGATGGACGTCCCATTGCCCAGTGGTCTCGCCTTCAGGCCGGGTATTCTGACGATCTGGGCACTGGCAGCCCCTGAACTTCGTTCCTGCACCATGGCGACTGGCGCGGCACGCCCGCGCTGCTCGGTCACGTCGACGAGGTGATCGAATGACGTGCTTCACGTCCGTTAATGGCACTTGGCGGACGTGCCGACCACAACCAAGCCGAATGGCGTCCAAGTTCGCACAGCGATAGGTAAAAGCCCCTAGGTGCTTCATCTGAATTTCAAAAATGCGCAACTCGTCCTTCAATTCCTCCAGTAGGGCCAGGTTCAAATTCAATCACGTGTTGCGTCTCGCTGCGGCCGTTTGAAGGAGAAGGCAAATGTCCGAATTCAAGCCGAAAAGAGATGACCACCGCACCGACGAAGATATTGGCAGGAAGGACCGGAATGGCGATTCGCCAAAGCGCCACGGCGACAAATTACAGCACGCCGTCCACGAGGCCGCAAAGCCGGGTCAACCCTTCTCAGAAGCGGTCCAGCACGTGACCGGGAACAGCTTGAAAGACACCCACGGCGCGGTTCGGCGTCCGGCACCCGAACAGGGGACCGAGAACGATTGGCAGGACACGGTGGCTGAACTGGAAAGGGTGATGACGGAACAGGACATCGAGTTTGAGAGCGTTGATCGGTGAACCTCAACCGCGCCTCACCAATCTCCGGTCTCACGATGGATTTCGGAGCGTGAAGACATGCGCATGACAATATATCGATGCCCGGATTCCGGCCTGATGATCGATCATTGGTTCGAGCCGGTTGAGCCCTCGACCTCGTCGGAGACCTACGAGGCTGTAGCGTGCCGAGCATGCAATCGAATACATCTCGTCAACATGGAAAGCGGGCAAGTGTTGTTCGCTGAGGCCCGCAGCTCTTCGGTCGATGGGAGGCGAGACATTCGCGGCTCCATGCGTTGACCGTGGCACATAGGGCAAAACGACCGCACAGCGCGCCCCAGAAGCTCCGACCTCACCCCCGGAGCTATTCTTCTCTAAGCATCTGCACTACTACGAGCGCCGGCCATTGTCCGGTAATGGCACCTAGCGGACTTCTCAATCGCGATGCCGAATGTCCGGCTTGAGGTGCAAAGCGGCCGTTCGGAAGTGCGACTGATCGTGTTCCGCGTGAGGCCGGCCTGCGCCCTTGCAACGATTGTGGTTTTGGCCATCCTTCGAGACGCGTCGCTGCGCGACGCTCCTCAGGATGAGGACTGAGTTTGTGGCCCGCAACGCGTAGAGGACGGGCCAAAACCACCGACCTCATCCTGAGGAGCGAGGCCAAAGGCCGAGCGTCTCGAAGGATGGCCGCAAGCGACAGCAGGCCCGAAGCAAACAGGAGCACCCCGCCCATGATGCGCAGCACGGACCGGATCATCACCACCCACGCCGGCAGCCTGTCGCGGCCCGAGCGGCTGTGGCAGGCCTGGGCCAGTCCGGCGACCGGTCCGGCGCATGAGCAGGAGCTGGACGCGCTGCTGAAAAGCTCGGTTGAGGACGTCGTGCGCGCGCAGCTCGAGGCCGGCGTCGACGTGCCCAACGACGGCGAGTTCGGCAAGCCGATGCGCTCCGCCTCCGATCTGGCGGCCTGGGGCGTCTACATCTTCGGCCGCTTGAGCGGGTTTGGCCCGCCGCCGCGCGAGGCGGTGGCGCCCGAGCGCGTCGCCGCCGGTCAACCGATGCGCATCGTCATGCGCCCGCTCGAGCAGCACAAGTTCGCGGAGTTCTACGCCGACGCCGCCCGGGAAATGAGCCGCGTGGTGCGGCCGGCCTGCGTCGCGCCGATCAAGTATACCGGCGAGCACGCGCTGCGACGCGATCTCGCCAACCTGAAGGCGGCCGCGAGCGCGGCGGGTGTGAAGGAAGCGTTCGTCACCTCGATCGCGGTCGGCAGCCTCGAAATGTTCTGCCGCGCGCAGAACGCCCATTACCCAAACGCCGAGGCATTTCTGGAAGGCATCGCCAACGCGCTCGCGGTCGAGTATCGCGCGATCGTCGAGGCCGGCTTCGTGCTCCAGCTCGACGATCCCGGGCTGCCGGACACCTGGGACATGCTCGATCCGCCGCCGGGCGTCGAAGAGTATTGCCGCTACGCGGCGCTGCGGATCGAAGCCTTGAACCACGCGCTCAAGGGCATCCCGGAGGATCGCGTGCGCTATCACATCTGCTGGGGCAGCTGGCACGGCCCGCACGTCGCTGATCTGCCGCTGCGCGACATCGTCGAGGTCATGCTGCGGGTGAACGCGCAGGCGTTTTCGCTCGAAGCCGGCAACGTGCGCCACGAGCACGAATACAAGGTCTGGCGCGACGTGAAGCTGCCGGCGGGCAAGATCCTGATCCCCGGCGTCGTGAGCCACGCCACCAACGTGGTCGAGCATCCCGAGGTGGTGGCCGACCGGCTCGTCGCGTACGCGCGCCTGGTCGGACGCGAGAACGTCATCGCCGGCACCGACTGCGGGCTCGGCGGGCGGGTGCACCCGCAGCTCGCGTGGGCGAAGCTTGCGGCGCTCGCGGAGGGAGCGAAGTTGGCGAGCCGGGAGTTGTGGGGGTGAAAACCAAAGCCGTCCGCGACTAGCTCGGGTTCAGTGTGAACCTCCACGAAACCTTAAGGATGTTTATGCGCTCGACGCCCTAGGCCACTAAGCGCGCTACGTCTTGCGCCCTTTCGGACTTCGTTGCTGGATTGGTCTCATATTTTTATTAATCACCTTCCGCAGCGTGTGGCGCGTTGTGTAGCGTCGCCAATAGAAAACTGGCGCCACCAACGAGCCTGAGGCCGTCCGCGTTCGCGCAAAACCCGGGCGGCACCAGCGACCTTCACAGGGATCGTAAGGGCTCCCAGGAATCATTAGGAGACTCAATGGTGCGTTTTGAGTGCGGACCCGCCACTGCTTTGCTGAAAACGCCCAAACGCGGGTTTCACGACTCTCCCAGAGTCAGCGAGGGCGTTTCGAGGCTAAGGCCAGCCGGATCGACCTACGCGAGGTCGGGTGTGAATAGCCCAGATGAAACCAGCAGGCGCAAGCGCCAGCTACGCCGGATAGGATGAACGCGATCGGGTCGAGGAACCTACGAGCACGGAGAATCGATGCTACGCTAAGTACTCGCGCACCTTCGCAAGCAATGCGCGCGGACTGTAAGGCTTGGTAATGTAAGCAGTGCAGCCCGCCGCGAGCGCCTTGACTTCATCGCCTGCGAGCGCGTACGAGGTCACGGCAATGATCGGAACAGCCTTCATCTCCGGATTGGATTTGATGCGGCGGGCGGCCTCGTAGCCGTCCATGATCGGAAGCTGAATATCCATCAAAATCAGGTCCGGCCGCTGCGCCTCGACGGCCATCACGGCTTCTTCGCCACTTTCGGCCTCGATCAGTTCATAGCCAGCATTGCCGAGCATATCGCGGAGGATGCGCCGGTTGTCCGCCTGATCTTCAACCACCAGGATGCATTTGCTCATGGCTAGCTAACCTGTCGCTCGACCTTCACCGGTATCGTAAACGCGAACGTCGAACCCTTGCCGACGTCCGACTCGACCCAAATGCGTCCGCCGTGCATCCCAATGATGCGCTTGGCGATCGACAGACCGAGGCCGGTTCCGCCCTTCCGCTTGGTTGCGGAATTGTCCGCCTGCTGGAACTCCTCGAAAATCTTGCCCTGATCCGACGGGGCGATGCCCGGTCCGGTGTCATGCACGGCTACCGTGAAGGATCCGTTTTCCGCCGTCGCCTTGATCGCGACCTCGCCCTTATCGGTGAACTTGATGGCATTGCCGACGAGGTTGAGCAGCACTTGGGCCAAGCGACGCCCGTCGCCGTGGCCTATTGGGAGGTTCGAGCCGACGTCTGCCGTCAGGGCGAGTTTCTTCCCGTTTGCAAGCGACTCCACGGCCACAACGACCGTGTGGACGACGTCCTGGAGTGAGTAGTCCGCGAGGTCGAGCGTCAATTGACCGGCTTCGATCTTCGACAGATCGAGCACGTCGTTGATCAGGCCCAGGAGATGTTTGCCGTTGGCCTGCAGGCGATCCAGCACCTCGCGCATCTTTTCGGGCGTCTCGCCGTAGATGTTATCGAGAATGAGTTCCGTGTAACCGAGGATGGCATTGAGCGGCGTCCGCAGCTCGTGGCTCATGTTGGCCAGGAACTGCGACTTATGCTGGCTTGCAATTTCGAGCTGGCGGCTCTTATCCTGGATTTCGTCGAACAGGCGCACGTTCTCGATGGCAATTACTGCCTGATCGGCAAAGGTGGTGGCAAGCTCAATCTGCTTGTCACTAAAAGCTTTCATCGCCTTGCGAGCCAAAATAATCACGCCGATTGGGTTTCCTTCGCGCAGGAGCGGCAATCCAAGTATCGTTTTGAACCCAGCCGCCCTTGACATTTGTCGGAATCGCATCAATTCCGCATCGCTCTGGATATCGGTGATATGAACGGGTTTGCCCTCCAGCAATACGCGCCCAGCCACCGTGCCTCGCCCTGGCTCGATGGGGTGACTTCGCATGTACTCATCGAACTCACTCGGCTGGCCATGACTCGCGACGTGAAGAAAGGCCGAGCCCTTGGGGCGGCGGATGGCCGCCATATCGGCCTCGCAAAGTCGGGCAGCTGACTCGACCAGCGTGTTAAGCACCGCCCGAAGGTCGAACGTCGAACGGCTGATGACCTTGAGAACGTCGGCAGTCGCGGTTTGCCGCTGCAACGATTGTCGCAGCTCATCAAGCAGACGCGCATTCTCGATTGCAATCACAGCCTGTTTGGCGAAGTTTTCGACTAGTTCGACCTGTTTTTCGGTGAACGGCCGCACCTCCTGGCGGTAGATGGCGATTGCCCCAACCACCTCGTTGCCCTTGAGCATGGGCACATGAAGAAAGGTACGTGCTCCGACGCCTTCAACCAATTCCACCCCCACTCGACGATTGATATAGATTTGCTCGGCCGCCATGTCGGGGGTAAGCACCGGCTTCTTTGTGCTGACGAGACGATGGAGCGGGCTTGTTGGACCGGCAGGCCGGATTGTGGCACCCAGTTGCTCTGCGGACCATTCGGGGGGTGCGCCATAGATCGCGACTCTTCGGAATGCACCGTCCTCATAGAGGAGCATGTTGCCAAACTTAGCTCCGCAAATCCGGATCGCCTTCTCCAGCATGGCCTGAAACACTGGCTGCAGCTCTCCAGGCGACGAACTGATGACCTGCAGCACCTCCGAGGTTGCCGTCTGCTGCTCCAGCGATTCGGTTAATTCACGAGTACGTGCCTGCACCTCGTCGAATAGGCGGGCGTTCTCAATTGCGATAACCGCCTGATCGGCAAAGGTCGTGACCAGCTCAATCTGCTTGTCAGTGAAGGGGCGAACGGTAGACCTCTGCAAGGCAAACACACCGATTGCGGCTCCGTCGCGCTTGAGCGGCACGCCCAACATTGTACGAATAGGATCATCGGCATACGGCCGAGCGACGAGGGTAAATTCCGGGTCGGCTAAGACGTCCGGAATGTGAACCACCGCCCCTTCCAGCATGACTCGTCCGGAGAGTGTGCCGCGGCCAGAGGGAATCGGATGCGCCTTCATGTAGTCAACGTGGCGCGGGGAGAATCCGTAACAAGCGATCTGCTCGAAAACCCCCCCAGCAGGCCGGGTCAACGCGGCCATATCCGCGTCACACAGCCGGGCCGCCGATTCGACGAGGGTATCGAGCACTGCCTGCAAATCGAATGTCGAGCGGCTGATGACCTTTAGTACGTCCGCGGTTGCGGTCTGCTGCTGCAAGGATTCGCGCAATTCGTTCAGCAGCCGCGCGTTCTCAATGGCGATGACCGCCTGCTTGGCAAAGTTGCTGACTAATTCGATCTGCGTGTCGGTGAAGGGCCGCACCTCCTGGCGATAGATTCCTATGACGCCGACCACCTCATCATCATGGAGCATGGGGACGCCGAAGAGGGTTCGGGCACCGGCTAATTCGATGAGGGCTTCGCGAGCCCGATCCGAATACGTTGGCTCCGCTGCAACATCGACGACTTGGGAGGATCTTTTAGTCCGGGCGACCAGGCCGAGCCCCACCCTCGGGTCGGGACGAAACACCTGCTCCTGGCGCAGAAAATCGGCGTACGCGGGCGGCACGTCATAGGTCGCCCCGATGCGGAATGCGTCTCCCTCCCGAAGCCAAAGGTTGCCGAATTTCGCCCCGCATATTCGCACGGCGCTTTCCAGTATAGTCGCGAAGACCGGTTCCAACTCGCCAGGTGACGAACTGATGACCTGCAGCACGTCTGATGTAGCGGTCTGCTGCTCGAGCGACTCGGTCAGCTCCTTGGTCCGCGCCTGCACCTCGCCGAACAAGCGCGCATTCTCGATGGCAATTACTGCCTGATCGGCAAAAGTTTCCGCTAGCTCAATTTGCTTGATGGTGAATGGTCGCACCGTACTGCGATGCAGACTGATGACGCCGATGGGAGTTCCCCCGCGCATCAGAGGAACTGCTAACATCGTTCGTGGTCCGCCTACGTTTCGGACTTCTTCCTTCAACTCATATTCTGGATCGTCAAGCACGTCATGGATATGGATCGTGCGGCGTTCTACAATTGCGCGGCCATTAACCGAGCCTCTTCCCGCGGGAAGGGGGGGTGCTACGACGCCGGACGCATAACCCCAGAGCGCTACCGGCTGACTAGCACCGCGCTCGGTCACTCGACTAATACTCGCCCCATCGGCCTCACAAAGTTTGGCGGCCGAGACCACCAGTGTGTCGAGCACTGTCTGAAGATCGAAGGTAGAGCGGCTGATTACCTTGAGTACGTCGGCGGTCGCGGTTTGTTGCTGCAGGGATTCACGCAGCTCGTTGAGCAGCCGTGTGTTTTCAATCGCGATGACCGCTTGGCTGGCGAAATTCTGTACCAGCGCGATCTGCTTTTCAGTAAATGGTTGCACCTCCTGTCGGAAGATAGCGATGGTGCCGACCAGCGTGCCTTCTTTGAGCATCGGCACAACAAGTCGCGTCCGAGCACCGCCGACGTCAGACAAATCCCTTATGGACTGAACGCCGCGAAGATAAATGGGTTCTTCCCTAATATCAGCGATTTGAACGGGCTGCTTCGTTTGCATCACACGGCTCAGGACGCCGTCAGGCGCAGGGCGAACGACCGGTTCCCGACGAGTCAATTCAGCAAATGCGGCCGGCATGTTGTGCAGCGCTACGTGTCGAAATGCGCCCTCCCCTTCATGAAGCATCATCGTCCCAAACTTGGCGTTACAGACCCGTGTCGCGCTCTCCAGCATCTTCTCGAACACCGGCTGCAAGTCGCCCGGGGAACTGCTGATCACTTGCAGAACTTCAGACGTTGCTGTTTGCTGCTCCAGCGATTCAGTCAAATCATCGGTGCGCTGGCGCAATTCCTTAAGCAGCCGCGTATTCTCAATAGCGATAACGGCTTGTTTCGCAAAGTTGCTAACCAACTCGATCTGCTTGTCTGTGAACGGGCGAACTTCCTGGCGGAAGATGCCAATCACTCCGATGACTTCACCGGATGTGAGCATCGGAACAAACAGCGAAGTTCGAAAACCGGAAGTCGCGATGAAAGGATCGTTAACGGGAAAGTTCGGTTCGGTCATAGTGTCTGCAATGTGAACAATTTGCTTAGTTGCAAGCGCGCGGGCAAATCCGCTTCCCGGTGGTGGTTGATATAGTTGATATAGCGGGTCGCGTTCACGCGCTTCCACATACGCAGGGGGCATGTTGTGTAGAGCTGCGATGCGGAAATTGTCTCCCTCACGCAGACGCAAGATGGCGAATTTCGCGCCGCAGATGCGCGTCGCATTCTCTAGTATCGTCTTGAATACAGGCTCGAGGTCGCTCGGTGAACTGCTAATGACCTGAAGGACCTTCGACGCCGCCGTCTCCCGCGCGTGCGCCTCGGCTAGCTCGCGCGCTTTTACTTCGAGCTTCCTTGCCAGCGCGGCCGTCGACGCCTCCTTGCGTCCGGCGCGTGTTTTCCCCTTCGCGGGGGTGGCATGTGTCCGGCCACGGTCCCTGTGGTTCTTCGTCTTTGACTCCCCCCGCCTCATCTGTCGTCGCCCAATGGACAGCGTTGGTCGGAACGCGAATCTACCACACCTTGCATTGTGGCACATCAGGCGCAGCATGTGGGTCGCCGTGGTCGGCCTTGCGCAAACCCCGTCCACCACCTCAACGCTTTAGCAGGGCCACTGCGTCACACAGGAGGCTCAGGAGACTCCGAAGACTTACCGGCACGGCCACTTTGACCGAAGAGCCTCCAACGCAAGCATCGTGAAGTCCTCGCGACCGCGCCCTGGTCTCTTCTCGATGTAAGCGACCACCACACGCACTCCCTGCTCAGCATCAAAGTCTACAGGTGGACAGAACTTGAGTGGCTCCGCGAGCGTGTGAGAAACAGTGAGCATTGCGTAAACGGCCCCCAAGCATTCGCCCGCATCCATGAGACGAGGTATCTCGGATTGGCTCACTCTCCCGTGCCTATCAACTACTGAAAGGTAGAGCTTACATGCCGGAAGCACTTCGTTCGCGGTGGCTGCCTTTGCCGAGGTGCAACCGAGCGCGATTGCCAATCCAGCGATCGATAGGTAACTGGCCCAATCCGACATTCGTCGTTCAAAGCCACCCGGCGTGCGGAGCCCCTGCGATCCTCCACGTCGGCGCCCTTCGATGAGTACCACCAAGGCGTCACGGGTGGACGCAGGAGGCGATCGTGACTGTCGCGGAACATCCTAGAAGGCATTCGGCCGTGCCGCTACGCGGGTGGTTCACGAAGAGCCCTGTCGACCCGTGGTATGCGGACGGCGGAGACGCGCCGGGCTAAATTACTGATCTAATGAGATTTTTTAGACAACGATACCGACTTGGTGTAGCGCATTGTTGCTTCGTGATCCGGTGCGTAGAAACGAGAAGTTCGTCCGGCATCAAGGAGCCGCTGCGTAGAAAGGAAGCAAATGAAACCACAACACCGCCAAGAATTGGAGATGCTTTTGGCCACTGTCGCTCGCACCATAGCAGCTATCCATTGTCC
>JBPYFJ010000048.1:0-3139 GCA_051985675.1 Xanthobacteraceae bacterium
AGGAAGCGTTTGGTCCAGGCGCGGGTCGCGTCGTCGAGGTCCCAGAAGAAAGTCTCGGTCGCGGTCAGGCCCTGCGCCGCTTCAAGGCCAAGCGCGTGGGTGTCGGGAAACTGCAGCAGGAGCGCCGCCAGGCGCTGGTCGCCGTTGCGGCCCAGGCCGAATTCCGCGGCTTGTTTGATCGCATTGATGGTGTCGCCACCGGCGTTCGAGAAAGCGATGATCTTCGCCTTCGAGGCTTGCGCCTGCAGCAGGTAGGACGAGAAGTCGGAGGTATTGAGCGGATGGCGCACGGCCCCCACCACCTTGCCGCCGCTGGCCACGACGAAAGCCGCGGTGTCGCGCTCGAGGGCATGCCCGAATGCGTAGTCAGCGGTGATGAAAAACCAGGTATCCCCACCCTGCTTCACCAACGCCCGGCCGGTCGTCGCCGCAAGGCCGTAGGTATCGAAGCTCCAGTGCACGCCGTGCGGCGAACAGGCTTTTCCGGAGAGATCAGAGGTGGCAGCGCCGGTGTTGATGTCGACAGCGTCGTGCGTGCGCGTCACCTCACGCACGGCGAGCCCAACGGCGGAATTGGGAATGTCGAGAATGACGTTGACGCCCTCGGTCTCGATCCACTGCCGCGCGATGTTGGCGCCAACGTCTGGCTTGTTCTGATGATCGGCGAAGATGATCTCGATCGGCCGGCCCAGCACCTTGCCGCCGAAATCCTGCACCGCCATGCGCGCGGCGTGGACCGAGCCCATGCCGGTCAGGTCCGCGTACAGCCCCGTCTGGTCGTTGAGAACGCCGAGCTTGACCGGCTGCTGCGCGACCGCGGCGGTGACGAACGCGCCTCCCCACAACAGGAGCGCGAGCACGGCAACAATATTGCGACGCATGAAAATCCTCCCCTGGCAATGCGACCGCTCTATGCCGGTCGTCTTGGCGCGATGGTACAGGGGAAGAGCATCAGCGCATAGCGGGGCGCCGCCTTTTGGTCATGACGATGCGGTCGATGCCGGCGGCGATGCGGTCATGCGGCGGTGCACTCTATCGAGACCGCGCGACACTGCCGCCGAAGCACTCGACCACCATTTGTCAGGAGCGTTCGGGCCTGCAATGAACGGGCGCCCCTAGACTTCCGCTTTACTCCGATCGCGACGGAAATGGCGCGGCGCCGCAATATGTCGCGATGGGCCAATAGCGGTCATGATGACTTTGCCAGTATGCTGTCCAGCGAGAAACGGCCGCCACCAGTGACCAGGATCGCCAGGGCGCCCCCGATGATCGAGATATTCTTCAGAAAATTATTGTATTGGGCGATCTGTTGCGGGCCGGCAGGGTATTCCCAATAACGATGTCCGAGAGCAGTCGCGACCACCACAAACAAGATAGCCAGAATCGCGCAGTAGCGAGTGCCGATGCCCAGTATCAAACCGGCCGATATCAGGAGTTCGACCAGGAGAGCGCTCCACGTGAACAGTTCGGGCGTCAGGAGTTTCAGTGACGTGAAATAACCCAGCGAGCCGCCAAAGTTGTTGATCGCTCCGTATGCGACCCCCACGAACACCCAGCTTAGCAGGATGCGCCCGATCAGAAGCAAGACGTCGGCGTTTTTGGTGGCGAACCCGTCGGCCCCGGACAACAGCGAGCGATAGTTGGATTGCATAGCGTGTCCACCCTGGCAGCTCGACTCTGCCGCACATTCGTTGGCAAGACTAACGCATGCTGAAAGCAAAAACGAGACCCGCGCCCACCAGACCAGGGCCGACTTCCGATAGGGGTCAAACGCGACTGATCCCGCCGATCTGCGAGCCGCGTGATGTCGGGTTTACTCCGAAAGCGCCCTGTATGTCGCGCAGCAACGAAACGACGGCAAGGGCCAGATTCAGACGGAGCTCAAATCGGTCAGACGGCTCGCGGAGTGAGACGGGGAAGCCAGCGCGGCACATCGGCGCAATAGCTTTCATACTCGGCTCCGAAGCTGTCGCGGAGTCCCGGCTCCTCAATGGCAACGACCCAAGCGTGAAAAAACAGCCAGAGCAACGCGCCGTAGCCGAGGAGATGCCAGTCAGCGAATAACACCGCCTGACCAAGAATGACGGCAACGACTGCAACATAAATCGGATTGCGCACATAGCGATACAATCCGCTCACCACGAGATTGCGTGGCGGCGCGATCGGCGCGGGCGTGCCCAGCCCCTGCAACGCAAAGCGCGCAAACGAATCCAACACTCCAGGCACGCCGGCGATAATGAGCGCGACCCCGGCCAGGCGTGTCGCCTCAGTGGCTAAAAAGGGCGGCCGAAATTCCCAATGCGTGATCCACCATGGGATGACGCCCGCCAACATTGCCGGTGCAACGAGGAAAAACAGCGCGGAACCGAGGATTGCTGTGATCTTCGACATGCGTCCTCCCGTCCTGTCGCAATGTCAATGCAGCCATGTCCGGCAATCGCAAGTCCCGCCTGCCCGACTTGCGCATTCACGATTCGCAACCGGGGCAAACCCCGGTTGCGTGGCGTTCAGCGGTTGAATCGCGACGACCTTGCGAAAGCGTCTCGACCAGGCCCACGGTCCAGCACATCGGGCATCCGCGCAGCGCGACGAGAGCGGCAACGCCCGCGCCCAGGGATAGCCAGGGGTACGCGGTCTGCTGGACGATGGCCCAAGCGAGTAGCGCCGCCGCAGCCGCGCCGCGCATCAGGTGTGCGCCCAGGAAGGCGCTCCCGAACATGCCGACTCCACGAAAGTAATTCATGTGCTCTCTCGTCCGTTGTCCTTTGTGCCGAGCAGATATTCGCGCACCAGTGCGCGGGCGCGGCGCAGGCGGCTTTTGGCCGCCTCGCGCGTCACGCCGAGCCGCCCGGCGATTTCCCAAATCGTCAGATCTTCGAGATCGCGCAGCAGCAGCACTTCGCGATGGGACGGCGAAAGGGACTCGATCGCATTGACCAGGTCTACGCGCAACTCGTCCGGCGGGACCTTCGCGAGCTCGCGTGACTCTTCCAGGCTGGCGAGCTCCTCGACACCGCGCATCAGCATCAGCGCCGGCAGCATGCAAAGGCGTGCGATGACAGTCAGCAGCCAGCCGGCGAGTGCGGCCGGACTGCGGATCGTGCCCACGCGCCGGTACACGACGATGAGTGCTTCCTGC
>JBPYFJ010000049.1:0-7713 GCA_051985675.1 Xanthobacteraceae bacterium
GGCCCGAGATCACGTCTTGATACGCGGGCTGCGCACCCCGGTAGGGGACGTGCCCCATCTCGGTGCCAGTCATCATCTTGAACAGTTCGGCAGCCAGGTGCTGTCCGGTCCCATTACCGGCCGAGGCATAGTCGATCTTGCCCGGCTGCGATTTCAGCAGAGCGATGAGCTCCTTGATCGATTTCACGGGCAAGTCGTTGTTCACGACGACAAGGAAGGGATAATTGGCGAGCATCGCCACCGGCGTGAAGTCCGCGAGCGGATCGTAGGGCAAAGTCGCGAACAGGCTGGGATTGACCGACATGTTTCCGGTGAGCCCAACCAGCAACGTGTAGCCGTCCGGCGCCGCCTTGGCCGCGGCCGCCGTGCCGACCAGCATGCCGCCACCCGTCCGATTCTCGACCACGAATCCCTGGCCGAGCTGCTTTCCAAGCTGATCCCCGATCAGGCGCGCGACGGTATCGGTGCCGCCCCCAGCTGCGGACGGGACGATCAGTGTCACTGTCCGGGCCGGATAGCTTTGGGCATGCAACCCGTCAGGCGGGGCCAATCCGGTAGTGATAGCGATGGCGACGGCAAGCGCGCCCAACCGCATTGTAATCACGCATTTCCTCCCGGGGCATTTTCGTACGACAGCGATTGACGCAAACGTCACCCATTGCCGGACGCAAAGGTGCGGGCTTTGGGCCGAGGGAATCTACGTGAAATCCTAAACTTGTCGCAACTGCGGACCTGCGCACGTTGTTGCTTCGCAAAATAGAGACGTCATGCAACTGCGCAACGCAGGCGCGGCAACTCGCATCCGTAATATGCCCCTCATCGCGCGCCCGCGCTCCGCGTTTGCCGAAGCTCTTGCCGAACGTGATCGACCTCGGACTTTAACTCCGGCTCGAGCGCGCTGATCGCATCGGCCTGCCTGAGATGCCACGGAACATTCATGAGCACCAGGCGCGGCCCGCCACGGCTGAGCAGCGCGGATCTGATGCGCCGCGCGCGATGGGTGTGCAGCAGATATTCCCACCAACCCTGCTTTACGACTTCAGGAATTAAAATCGCCACCCGCCGGTCGGGATGCTCATCTTGCAGCTCTCGCACCATGCCCAGAAGCGGCACGTCGAGCCGACGATATTGCGCATCGTGCATCAAGAGCTTCGGCGGTTTCAGTCCGGCCGCGCGCGCCGGCGCTTCCACGTCGCTCTGCCATTGCTCGAGGAAGGCCTTCTCGTTCTCCTCGCGGTCCGGCCCGCGGAGTGCCTTGAGGTGAACGGCGCAGACGTCGGGCGATATGCTCAACGCGAAGGTGAGCGCCTCGTCGGTGAGCTTGTTCCAACTCGCCGTGACGACCACGATGATCGGCGGCTTGACCTTCTCCAAGGCGAGCGGTCTGTCGTCGCGCAGTTGCTCTGCGAGGTCGTCGTAATAGCGGCGAATGGATTTAAGCAGCACCATGGCGGCCGGGATCACGAGAAGCGTGATCCAGGCGCCCTCGCTGAATTTCGTCGCGATGATGATCGCGGTCGCAAGACCGGTCGTTGCCGCGCCGACGGCGTTGATACCCAAGCTCAGGCGCTTGTGCGCGCGGTCATGCGGCGATCGATCGAGCTCGCGATACCAATGGATCACCATGCCGGTCTGCGACATGGTGAACGTCAGAAACGCGCCGATGGCAAAGAGCGGGATCAGCCGGTCGGTGATGCCTGCGAAAACGATGAGCAGCAGTCCGGCGGATGCACTCAGGTAGAGGATACCTACGGAGAACACGAGCCGCCGGCCCACGACGGCGAACGAGGCGGGAAGGAAACCGTCCTCGGCAACAATCCGGCACAGGCGTGGAAAATCGGTAAAGCTGGTGTTCGCCGACAGCGCCAGGACGCACAGCACGCTGCCGATCGCCAGATAATAGAACCAGCCGTGGCCGACAATGGCGCCGGCGAGCTGCGACAGCACGCTTTGATATCCCTCCTGCGTCTGGTCCATGGCGGCGATGCCATACGTCGAAACGAGATAGCTGATGCCGGCGAGCAAGGCGCTCAGGATGCCGACGATCGCCGTAAGCGTGCGATGGCCATATTTGACGTGCGGTTGGCGGAATGCGCTGACCCCGTTGCTCACCGCCTCGACGCCCGTCATGGCGGTGCAACCGCTCGAGAACGCCCGCAGCAACAGCCAAAGTCCGACTGCTTCCGCGGCCGTGGGGGGCGTCGGAGGCGGCACGACGGGTTCAGGGTGCCCGCCTGACGCGAGCGCCTGATAACAGCCCATCGCGATCAGCAGCATGAAGCAAAACACGAACGTATAGGTCGGCAGGGCGAAAAGCCGGCCTGCGTCGAGCGTGCCGCGCAGGTTCATCAGCGTTACGAGGACGAGAATCGCCAGACAGAGCGGAAGCGTGTAGGGGTGCAACTCCGGTATCGCCGACACCAACGCGGCCACGCCTGCCGATATTCCTACCGCCACGTTGAGCACGTAGTCGACCATCAAAGCCGACGCCGCGAAAAGGCTGCCGTTCACCCCGAGGTTTTCCTTGGAAACCGTGTACGCTCCGCCGTTGCTTGGATAGGCACGGATCGTCTGCCGGTACGACACGTAGAGAACGGCGAGCAGCGCCAGGATCGGCGCCATGACGTAACCGATATAGTTGACCCCCACGGCGCCCAGCGGAATGAGGATCGCAAGCGCCGCCTCCGGCCCGTACGAGGACGAGCCGAGCGCATCGAGGCCCATGGCCGGCACGCCCTCGAAGGCTCCGATCTGGCGGTCCTTGAACTCCCGGTTCGCCAGGGGACGCCCAAGCAGGGCTCCGATCAGGGACATTGAGTTCTCCATGCACCTCCCGGCCGTGAACGGATGATGCTTGGCCAAGTTCCTGATGTTGTTACCCGTGCGACAGTCGCATGCGGCTCGCGAGATGGCGTTTCGCCCGGCTGGTGATGTTGAATTTCTGCAACAGGCGAGCGGAATCGCAAATCCGGCCCAATTGTGGGCAATGTTACAGTGTTACTTTTCCCGCGGGCGCCGGCGGAATGGCTCTGCCGGCCAGGGCGCGAAGCTGACGGCAATGGGCTTCTTCCGATCAAGGTCCAGGTTGGGATCGTATCTGGCGCTGTTCGCGATCGCGTTTCAGCTCGCGGTTTCGTTCGCTCACGTGCACCTCGACCACCTCGGCCCCCGCGCCGCGGCCGCAACGGCACTCGCCAGCGCGCCGGGAACTAGCGAGGCGACCGCCGCGCCTGCCGGTCCGGCGCACCATGAGTCACTCGCGGACGATGGTTGCCAGATCTGCGCGCTCATTCATCTCGCCGGCACAATCGTGCCGGCCGAGACGCCGCCGTTGCCGCTGCCGCGCATCTTCTTGCGGCTGCGCCACGAGACCGCCGTCGCATTCGACCTGACGGCACCCCACCGCGTGCTCTTCCAAGCACGCGCGCCTCCCATCGCCTGACATCGCGCCGCCGACGCCTCGCATCTGCGAGGCGCTGGCCATGCTGCACGCGGCGCTGGTGCCGCCGCGATCGCGTTCAGGGATTCGGGGGCATTCTGATGTGTATCCATAAACGGCGTTTGCTTTTGCTGAGCAGCTCGGCGCTCATGCTCATCTGCTGCACCGGCGTCGCCTCGTCGCACACGCCCGCGCCGGAGACGCCGCCGGCGACGACGACGCCGGAAAACCAGCCGTTAACGCCTGCACCGCAGACCCCGCCGGCAACCACCGCACCGCAGACTCCCCCAGCGGAGGCGCCGGCTGCGCAACCGCAGGAAGGCACGCCCGAGACGCCGCAGAGCGGCGCGGCTCCAGCCGTCAGCGTTCCGCAAGTGACGGTGGAAGCGCCGAAGCCGCGGCCGGCGCGGCGCGCACCGCCGGCTACCCCGGCGCGAACGGCGGCACCGCCAGCGCCGACACCAGCACGTGCGCCCGCACCAGCGCCGACCCCGTCCACGGCGCCCACGACGCCGACTGTGACCACCGCCGGGGAGCCGGCCGCGGCTTCACCGTTTCAGCCGCCGCCGTCGCTGGGCACGATCACCGGCAACCAGATTCAAGCGAGCCAGGCGCAAAGCTTCGGCAACTTGTTCTTCACCATGCCCGGCGCGACCTCGGCCGGTCTCGCGCCCGGCGCGTCGCGGCCGGTGTTGCGCGGGCTCGATGATTTTCGCGTGCGCGTGCAGGAGAACGGCCTCGGCTCGATGGACGTTTCCGATTACGGGCAGGACCACGGCGTGCCAATCGATCCGCTGGCGATTCAGAAGGTCGAGGTCTATCGCGGCCCGGACGCGCTGCGCTACGGCTCGCAGGCGGTGGGCGGCGTGGTGGAAGCGACCAACAACCGCATTCCGTTCGCTGCGCCGCCCGGCGGCTGGCAGACGCAGTTCCTCGGTGCGACGACCACGGTCGACCGCGGCGTCGAAGGCGGCGCGCTGTTCGACGCGGGCTCACGCGACTTTGCTTTCCATGCCGACGTGTACGGCCGGCACGGCAGCGATTATTTCGTCCCGAGCTATCCTTATCTCTTCCCGCCGGATCCCGCCCCGCCCTTCAACGGCAAGCAGCCGAACTCCTCGTTCCATTCGGAGGGGGAGGCGGTCGGCGGCTCTTACCTTTTCGACGGTGGCTATGTCGGCGCGTCGGTCGCCCGCTTCAGCACGCTCTATCATGTTCCCACGCTGGACGGCGCTGCCTCCAATACGCGCATCGCGCTGGAGCAGGTCAGATACAGCAGCAAAGGCGAATTCCGGCCGCAAAGTTCAGCGATCGACGTCATTCGAGCGCGACCATTCAGAGGATTCAGCGCGCGCCCAGCGCGCTCGAGCTTTTCGCCCATGGCGCACACGACGCCCCCGGCACATTCGACATCGGCGACCCGAGCTTGAAAATCGAGAGCGGCAATAGCGCCGAGCTCGGTCTCAAGCGGTCGTACGGCGACTTCCGTTTCGACGGCAAGGTCTTTTACACCTACTACAACAACTTCATCTTCCGGCAAGCGACCGGCATCTTCTGCGGCGCGACGTTTGCGACTTGCGGCACGGGGACCGAGTTCATCCAGACCATCTACGCCCAGCGCGACGCGATCTTCCGCGGTGGCGAGATCGCCTGGCAGTGGGACCTCGTGGCGGTGGCGACCGGTATTTTCGACGTCGACGGGCAGTACGATTTCGTACGCGCGACCTTCGCGGCCGACGGCAGCAACGTTCCACGCATGCCGCCGATGCGGCTGGGCGGTGGCGCTTACTGGCGCAACGACAACTGGTTCGTGCGCATGGGCCTGTTGCACGCCTTCGGCCAGAGCGACCTCGGCGTGAACGACACACCGACCTCCGGCTACAACCTGCTCAAGCTGCAAATCGAAAATCGGCGCTACTGGCGGTATTCCCCATGGGGACCGACCGAGATTACGACCGGACTCGTCGGCGACAATCTGCTCGACGTCGACGTGCGCAATTCGGTGCAATTCCACAAGGACGAAATCTTGATGCCCGGGCGCAGCATCAAGGTTTTCATGAACGCCAAGTTCGGTGCCGAGCCGCCAGCCGACAAAGCGCCGGGAAGCTCCTACAAAGGCCCGAACGGTTATGGCGCACCGATGTTCTACAAAGCGCCGATCGCGACAGCCTGGAGCTGGGCCGGCCCCTATCTCGGCCTCAACCTCGGTTACAGCGCAGGCAAATCCAAGACCGACGCGCTGTTCAGCGATGCCACGCTCGGCACTCCCCTGTTCGCCACAGGCTCGCGGGAGAATCTCAGCGGTCTCATCGGCGGCGTTCAAGCCGGTTACAACTGGCAGGCGGGCAATTGGGTGGGCGGCATCGAAGCCGACATCCAACTCTCCACCCAGAACACGACGCCGACGTTCGTGTGTCCCGGCGCGCTCTGCAATCCGGCGATCGGCGACGTCGCGCCGGCGGCCGCGGCGTTCGACCGCGCGCAGAAACTGGATTGGTTCGCCACACTGCGCGGCCGCGTCGGCGCGAGCGTCACGCCGGACACTTTATTATATGTCACCGGCGGACTGGCCGTCGCTGAGATCAACACCGCGGGCACCATCTCCGCCTTCAGCGCCGGCGTCGACGAGAATGGCAACGTCACCGCCACGCCGACCGGCGTCGGCTTCTATGACCACAGGATCAAGGCAGGCTGGACCGCCGGCGCCGGCGTCGAAACCCGCCTCAGCGGCAACCTGGCCGCCAAGCTCGAATACCTCTACCTCGACCTGGGATCAGTCACGACCATTCCGGCGACCCCACTGGCCGCGACCACGGCGGTCGCGTTCAGCGCCCGCATCACGGACAACCTCCTGCGCGTCGGCGTCAATTACAAATTCCATTCCGACATCGCTTGGCTCTACGACTGATGTGACCGCAGGGGAACGGAAAATGGCCAAGAAGTCGTTCAACCAGGGCAAGCCCTGGACCAGCAAGGACGTGAGCGAACTCGAAACGCTCGCGAAACAGAACATGCCGCCTCGCGTGATTGCGCTCACGATGGGCCGGACTCTGGAAGCCGTCTATAGAAAGGCCAAGCAATACGGCATTTCGCTCAAATCGACCGATCAATTGCGTCGTCGAGCCAAAAGGTCGTGAACGCGCGAAGTTGCCATAGCATCCTTGAAGCTTGGAGAGACCTGATGACCAAAACTGTCACTGCTCTGCTCGCGGCCGCAACCTTGGTTACTGCAACCGGCGCCGTGCCGACCGCTGCGCAGGAGCGCTGCCTCGGCTGCGGCATCGGAGGCGTCGAATACCCGATCGCGCCTCCCGGCTATGCGTACTACCCCTACGGAGAACCACTGCCAGGAGCCAACTGCTCCTGGTTCCGCGTGCCGGCCTATGACGCTCACGGCAACATGGTCGGCTGGCGCGGGCGTCCAGTGGCGTTCTGCTCCTGGCTATCCGGCTTTCGTCCGTGGCCGCTGCCTTGATCGTGCATCAGCCCTGCCGCTGACGCGTCTTACTCAACTGATGCCAATGCTAGCTTACGACAGGCTTACGATCACAATGGAAGGCGTGGCAGGTCCTTGGTTTGGAGGTATTGCTGTGAGGAAATCAGCGAACGGATGTTTGGAACGATTCCAACCGGAGCAGTGCCTGGAAGTTGCTACACTCAGTGTCACGATCCCGCAGCGCGTGCGCGACGCGATGTTCAATAGAAGTTGATACTGCTAGGTTGTAACGGTGGGCGACGTGGCGTCGACGGACGGCGAGTAGGCGGAGCGCAAATGGAACTTGGTAGGAGACGCCATCGCGCTCCGCGGGCCTGGAGCAGCGTGAGCGCTGCCGCGCTGTTCGTCTGGCTCGCCAACGCGTTGCCGGCATGCGCGCAGGAGAACGTCGTCGGCACCGCGACGCTGCCACGCGATCTCAGCCCCTGGGGCATGTTTCTCAACGCCGACCCGGTGGTAAAGGCGGTGCTGATCGGGCTTGCGTTCGCCTCGCTCATCACCTGGACGGTGTGGCTTGCCAAGTCGATCGAAATCTTTTTTGCCAAGCGTCGGGTACGGGCGGCAGCGAAGCAGCTCGCCGGCATAGGCTCCCTCGACAAAGTCGAGCAACTTTCCGACATTCAGGGTGAGGTCGCCCAATTCCTCGGCGCCGCCGCGACCGAGCTGAGGCTTTCCCCCGGTTCAGCCGACAACGACGGCATCAAGGAACGCATCGCGTCGCGGCTCGAGCGCATCGAAGCGAGCTGCGGGCGGCGCATGCTGCGCGGCACCGGCGTAC
>JBPYFJ010000050.1:0-33014 GCA_051985675.1 Xanthobacteraceae bacterium
CCGGTCATGGTGCCGGCCTTGGCGGTTCTCCCCGGGCCCCCTGGGATCCTGGCTGCGAACCAGGCGTTCTCGGACGCCGCTGGTCTGCCCCGCTCCAGGATCGCCTCATGAAAGCGCCCCTCATTGAACAGACTGCACTCCCCGATACATTTTGCCTATTATTTGTCAATAACTTTTATTTTGGCGGCGCGCCCACGCGATCACGCGGCCGGCAGAGCGCCTCCGGCGCGCGGCGCGGGCGGCGGTGTCATGCCCATCGACACGTAGATGCTGGTCAGAAGCTCGACCCCGATGTCGGCCGGCTTGACCCATTTGGTCGGCACGTAGATCAGACCGCCGCCGACCGGCACCGGCGCCGAAGGCACCAGCACCGCCGTGTAGGGCTCCTCGCCGATCATGATCGGGTTCGGCAACGGGCAGAGCGCCAGCACTGCGGCGCTGCCCTCGCCGCCGAAGAAGCACCATACCGGCCGCATGCTCTGCAGGCCGTCGCCGTCCTTGCGGTCGACGATCGCCACGACCCGCTTGGCGAGGTCATAAATGTTGCCGACCAGCGGAATGCGGTGCAGGAGCGTGTCGACGAGATGACCCAGGCGCAGGCGCACGTTGGTCTCGACCACGAGTCCGAGCAGATAGATCGCAGCGAGCACGATCCCGATCCCGATCAGGTAGGCGACGATCTGCGAGGAGACGAAGCCGATCCCGATCGCCACCAGCCCCCTTCCGAACAGGCTGCCGGGCCCGACAAAGCCGTAAACGAAATTGACCACCCAGGCGAGCAGCGCAATGGTGAGGACGACCGGAAGAACAACAAACAATCCGGCAATGAACGGGCGAACCAGATGGGTCATGGGAACCTGCCTGATGTGATCGTCCAGTGTAGCGGGCAACCGGCATGTCTACCAATAGATCGCAATTATTCGGCAGACCTGGTCAGGGCCGTTCGACCTTCGTGGACATCGCCGGCACTGTCGCTGCGATGGTCGCTGCCGCCGCAATTGATAGCGCCGCGGCGCCTACGAAAGATGTCTGGTAGCCGAACGCGAACGACCCTGCACCCGCCGCGAGCGCGACGCCGACCAACTGCGCGATCCGACTGACCGCGTTGTTGACACCCGAGGCGAGTCCTTCGTCGACCGAACCGATGCTCGAAAGTACCGACGCGGTCAGCGGTGCCACCAGCGCTGCAAATGAAACCCCGAGCACAGCCATTGGGCCGATCACGCCGAACGTCAGCGATGAAGCTTGACCGATAGCGAGCCAGATGAAGGCTAACGCGGCTCCGATAGGGCCGACGATCAGCATGACTCTTGGCCCGACTGCGTCGGCCAAACGTCCGAACGCTGGCGACAGCACCGCCATGGCGAGGGTGAACGGCAACAACACAAGCGCGGCGCCGGTCGATGACAAACCGCGCCGGTCGATCAGATTGAATGGGAGCAGAAAGAACATGATGGAGAGCCCCACATAGACCATGAGGGTCGCGAGGTTGAGCCCTACAAAGGCGTGATTGCGCAGCAGATAGGGTGGCGTCATCGGGTGCTTGCTGATGCTTTCCCAACGCGCGTACGCGGCAAGTCCGCCTGCCGCCAGCCCGATCGCGATGACTATCCCGAGCGGCGATCCGGCGCCCCCGGTCACCTGATCGTTCGAGCCGATCCGTCCGAGCGCCCAGGCCAAGGCCGCGAGCACGCCCGCCAGGATTCCAGCGCCGATGAAGTCGAAGCGGTGCTGTTCGCGGCGATCCGCGGGCGCAGCGGTTGCCAGGAGGGCAACCGCCAGAAACGCGATCGGCGGGTTGATCCAGAAGATCGACTGCCATCCGAACGTGTCGATCAGCAAGCCGCCGAGCACCGGGCCAGCCGCGGTGGTCAATGCCGAAGCGCCGGCCCAGATCGCGACTGCCGCGTTGCGCTCATCGCGCGGATAAGTGGCACCGATCAGCGCAAGACTTGCTGGTGCCACCAGCGCGGCGGCAACGCCTTGCGCGATCCGTCCGACAACCAACGCGGCAGCCGACGGCGCCAGCGCGCATCCGATCGACGCCAGCGCGAACAATATGCAGCCGATCGCGAGCACACGGGCTTTGCCGTAGACGTCGGCCAGCGAACCGCCGATCAGGGTGAGCGAGGCGAGCGCGAGCAAATATCCGGTGAGGACCCATTGGACCGAGGCGAGGTCGGCGACAAAATGCGCCCGAAGCTTCGGCAGCGCGACAGTGAGCACCGAGCCGTCGATGAATGCCATCGAGGAGGCAAGCACGCAGGCCGCGAGCACAATGCGGCGGCGCGGGAGCGAGATCTCGCGTCCGAGTTCGCGCGGACACGGCTGCGCCTGGATGATGCCGCGACCGCACGGTTCCACGATTGGCTGTGTCATGCGCGCATCATACCGTGACGATGACCAACTGGTGTTGCGCTTATGTTGCCATGAATAGCAATCAAGCGGCGCTTCACGCGAGTGTAGTCACGCGCGCAGATAATCCCGTTTGCCTCACAAGAAAATGTGACGCTGGTTTGGATGCACGCGCTTCCACAACGGGCTACCCGGCGGGCGCTTTGCTTTGACGTAAGCGTACCCGGCCGGCCGCACGCCTTGCGTCTTCCGCGTCACGCGCCGGCCTAGTGCCCGGTTTCCGAAGTTCGTGATACATGGCGGTATGCTCGGACACGAACTTCGGAAGCGAACGGGCACTAGCAAGAATATGATTGTAGTGCCGCTTTTCGATTTGAAGTTCCTGGACGAGCAGGCGGCAGGTGGTGCAGGAATTTCAAATCGGCGGCACTAACGCTCGTCCTTGACCGGATCCTTGCGCAGGCGGACGAGTTCGCCCGCGAGATCATTTAGCGCGGGCGGCGGCAGCGCCGCAAACGGCAGCGGACGTGTCACCTCGATGGCGGCTAGGCCGAGCCGGGCCGTGAGCAGACCGTTGAGCACGCCCTCGCCGAGACGGGCGGAGACCCGGGCTGCGACGCCGTGGCCGAGCACCTGCGAAATCAGGCTGTCGCCGGCCGCCATGCCCCCGGTCAGTGCCAGGTGAGACAGCACCAGGCGAAACAGCCGGATCATGCCGAGCGTGCCGGGGCGGCTGCCGTAGAGGCGCGCCAGCCGGCGCATGAGCGAGAGCGCGGTAAACAGCACGAACAACAAGTCGACGGCGGCGCGCGGGCTCACCGCGGTGACCAGCGAGACCCGCTTTGCGGCGTTCGAGACCATGCGACGCGCTTCGACGTCAAGCGGTTCCATCAGCGCGCGCTCGGCGAGACGAATCAGATCGGCGCCGTCGATGATCTCGCCGAGATGACTTTCGAGATTGGCACGCGCGTGCGCGAGCCGCGGCGTTGCCCGCTCGAACGCGAGCAGCTCGCGCACCAGGGCACGGCCTTCGGTGCGATCATCGCTGACAAGGATCCGGGTGGCTCGCGCCTGCAGCTTTTCGACTGTCGCAAGCCGCAGCAGCCCGAGCGTTTCCCGGCCGACGACGACCGCGAGCGCGAGCGTGGCGAGCGCCGATAAAACGACACCGAGGTAGCCGAGCGCGCTGCTGTAGCCGAACAGGTCCTGCACCAGCCGCGCGATGCTGACGCCGAGACCGAGCAGCACGAGCCCGGCGCAGGCCGACCAGAACATCGTCCCCCAGCGCCAGCGCCGCCGCGGGGGCGGCGCGACGGTTTCGACTGGCACCGGCAAGGCCGGCTCGGGCTCCGGCGTCACCAGGACGGTGCGGCCGCGCGCGGGGGCATCGTCGGCCGACGTCACCACCACGTCCGGGTCGTCGAGCCGAAACGCCGCGGGTTTGCGAGGACGCTCGATCATGCCAGCCGGTCTCCGATCAGGAATTGCAGCGCGCGATCGAGCCTTATATGGGGCAGCGCCGCAACGCCGTCATCGCCGAGTTCAAGCTTGGGCGGGCGCAGGCGCAGAAACCGGAAATCGGCATCTTCCGGATTGACGGCGGTGAGGCCGCGAAAGTTCGCCGCATCGGCCCGAAACAGCGCCTCCGGGGCGGCCGGCAGGTCGCCCGGGAACATCGCCGCCTCGGTTGCCCCGTCGAACTTGGTGCCGGCCGCGAATTCGCCGGCGGCAGGAACGCCGATGATCGACGGCAGCAATTCGCCGGCGCGCCGCACCTGAGCCTCGCGGGTCGCCCGCACCGCCGCCAAGGCGATCACGTCGATGGTTGCGCCGGCGAGCGTGGCGCGCTCCGCCGCGCGCTCGACCATGCGCCGCAGGATCGCCTCGAGCCGATCGTGATTGAGGTGATGCAGGTGATCGGCCTTGGTGGCCGCGAACAGGATGCGGTCGATGCGCGGACGCACGAGCTGGCTCAGCAGCGTGCGCCGGCCGATCCTGAAACAATCCAGGATCGCAGCGAGCGCGCCTTCGAGGTCGCGCACCGCGTCCGGTCCCGCGTTGAACGCGGCGAGCGCATCGACCAGCACGACCTGACGGTCGAGGCGCACGAAGTGGTCGTGGAAAAACGGGCGCACGACCACGTCCTTGTAGGCCTCGAACCGGCGCGTCATCATGGCGCGCAGCGAATGCGGACGCGCCGATGCGTCGCCGTCGAGCTCGAGCGGCGCAAACGTGAGGGCGGGCGAGCCGGCGAGATCGCCCGGCATCAGGAAGCGCCCTGGCGGCAGCAGGCTCATGGCGTAGCGTTCGTCACGACACGCCTTCAGATAGGCCGTGAACAGCTCGGCCGACTTGAGCGCCGCCTGCTCGTCCTCGGGCGCGTCTGGATCAAGCGTTGCAAGGTAGCCGTGCCAGGGAGCGGCGAGCGGGGCGCGCGGGCCTTGGCGCGAGAGAACGAGACTCTCCGCCGACCATTGCTCGTAACTCATGCCGAGCAGCGGCAGGTCGAGCAGCCACTCGCCTGGATAGTCGACGATATCAAGGGTCAGCGTACGGTCCGCGCCGCCGCGCGCCTGGTACTCGATCACGAGGCGCAGCTCGCTGATGTAGCGCGTTCCATCCGGCCAGCGCCGCTCGGCCGCGAGCGCGTGCACGTGTGTCTCGTAGTCGAAGCGCGGCACCGCATCGTCGGGCTGCGGCGCCAGATAGGCGCGCGCGATGCGCCCGCCCGACAGCGCCTCGAACACCGGAAACCGTCCGCCGCGAATGAGCCCATGCACGAGCGCGGTGATGAACACGGTCTTGCCCGCGCGCGAGAGGCCCGTGACCCCGAGCCGCAGCGTCGGGTTGATCAGATGGTGGCCCCAGTCGAGCAGTGCCCGCGCGGTGAGTTCGGTTTCCTGCAGGAGGTCAGCGAAGAAGGAGGGCATGCGTTGACTATATGATCAAATGCCGCAACTCGTGCCCTCTCGGACGCGGCCAATCGAGCCTGTCCGCCTGCCCGCCGAGACTCACCGTGAAGCGGCGTCTTTCACCAGCACGCGTTGGGACGGTAGTACCCGCCGGGGATATGGCATCCGCTGTTGCTGTACCGCCGGCCGTAGCCGTAGGCCGAGCCGATGAAATAGCCGCGGCGCCATCCCCACCTGCGCCAGCGGGCGTCGATCGCCTGAGTGGCGGCGGCGGATTTAACCTCCGCGGTGCTGGAGAGAACCGGGGCCGCGGCGACGGTTCCTGCAAGGGAGAGCGCCAGCATGCCGGCAAGGCCGGCGCCTGCCGCCAAGCGCAAAAGGACAGATGCGTTCATGTGTGTCTCACCACTTGCCCCGCGATCCCACAACACCGGCATCATAGCGGCTCAAACCATGCCGCCGAAAGGGGCTAGAAAAGACAATGCCCGCGACCGACGCGGGCATGACGATGATGCAAAGGCTGCGCGCCAAAGGCGCTCAGCCGCGGCTCAAGCGAAAACGGTCAGTGCAGTCTGCCAAGAACCGACGCGAACGGCACCGAGAAAATCTCTTCGCCTTCCTCGTCGCTGACGTGCAGCATCCACTCGCGCCAGTCTTCCGGACCGGGAGTGATCAGAAGAGCATGAATTGCGCGCATCGCGCACGCCCGGGCCTCGGCCAGATCGGCGACATCGCTACCGTTCTGATCCAGCACAACACCCTGCTCGTTGGATCGGTGCAGATAAATATGAGCCATGTTCATCCCCCATTTTGAACAGGACCGCCAAACGTCCCCCGGCCTGCTCCCCCGCCCCAGAACACGCACCTCCTCGTCAAGTCATTAACGGTAAGCTTAGAGCGCCATGCCGCCCCCTCAAGCGCTTTGTGGGGACAAACACAAGATACTCGCCGCCTGTTGCAGGGCGGCCACGAATTCCAGGCCAAAACGAGGCTTGCGATGGACTTTTTGTGGCCGCGCCCGCGGCGCGCTCAGGCCGCGTTGGCCTTGGGCATCGGATGCTGGGAGCGGAAACTGATCGCGAGCCGATTCCACAGATTGATAGTTCCGATCAGGACGGTGAGATCGACGATCTCCTTCTCTGAGAAATGCGGCTTGAGCGCCTCATAGGTCGCGGCGGGAGCGTGAGTTTCCGAAACCCTGGTGACCGCTTCGGTCCAGGCGAGCGCCGCGCGCTCGCGCTCGGTGTAGAGCCGGGATTCCTCCCAGGCGTCGAGCAGATAGAGCCGCTGTTCGCTCTCGCCGGCTTTGCGCGCGTCGGTGCTGTGGACGTAGAGGCAATAGGCGCAGCCATTGATCTGAGAGGCGCGCATCTTCACGAGCTCGATCAGCGATTTCTCGAGCCCGCAGTGCTGGATGTAGTTTTCAACGCCCATCACCGCTTTGAGCGCATCGGGTGCAATCTGATAGTAGGCTAACCGCGCGGGCTCCGACATCACGTCCTCCTTCTAGGATCTTGCGCGCAAAACATAGGCATGATCGGCCGCAGCCGACAGGGGGTCGGCTCGGCCCGCGCTAACGACATCGGTGACCGAAAAAAGGGCGCTCCGCGCTGACGCGCGGGGTGCCAGCAACACGACGCGGCCGGGGGCGAACGATGTGGCTGCGCCGTTTGCTACAACTTCAGGGACTCCGAACTACGCCAGCAGGCCCGGCATTGGTTTGATGTCGGCGCTGCCCGGAAACACGGCATTGGCGAGCACGGTGTCGTCGAGCCTCAAATGATCCTTGAGCACGCCTTTGAGGACCGCGCGCAGATCGGTCGTCGCGGCAAGGTCGCGATGTTCGTAGAGGTTGGCGTCCTTCAGCCCGGGCCAATCCGCGATGACGCGACCGCCCCGGAGCGCGCCGCCGACGAGCAACGCAACCGTGCCGGTGCCGTGATCGGTCCCGTCGGTGCCGTTGATTCGCGCGGTGCGGCCGAACTCCGTGATCAGCACGACCACGGTCTCGCTCCAGGCGGCCCCCATGCTGCGCTCGAACGCCGCGATCGTAGCGTCGAGCACGCCGAGCAGACCCGCGAGCGCCCCGGACGCCGCGCCTTCATTGATGTGGGTGTCCCAACCGGTGAAGCTCAGCGCGCCGACACGCGGCCCATCGGGCTGCGCAAAATATTTCGCAGCCGTGCTCGCGACCTCGGCCGCATATTCGCGCACCCGGGCGATGCCGACGAGGGCGGGTTTCTGGTCGCCTGCCGGCTTCGCATCCATTCCGTTATCGCGTGCGAGCGCCACGAGATCCCTGCGGCCTTCGAGCGCGCGAGCGAGCTTTGGATCGGTATGGAGGTAAAGATCCAACAGGCGAGCCTGGGTATCCTCGCTCGCCGGTAGCGGCTGGCGCGGCACCCAAGTCATCAGCGGCGCCGGGCCCCGCACCACCAACGGCGTCACCGGGCCCACCGCGAACGCGCGGCTGCCGCGCGGATTGACGCGGCCGTCGGCCTCGAGCCGCGACAGCGCGCGATTAAGCCACCCGCTGTCGTACGAGCCCGGTTTCGAAAAGCCGCTCTCCAGCACGTCCTGGCCGTCGAAATGCGAGCGATCGCGATAAGGCGTCGCCGATGCATGCACGATCGTTGCGTGCTGCGCCTGAAAGAGGCGGTGCAGATTCGGCATCGCCGGGTTGAGCGCGAAGAACGAATCGAGCGGCAGCGCCGGCGTCTTCCCGTCAAGCACCAGCGCGCGATCGCCGCGCAGCTTGACCCAATCCGGATCGCCGACCGGCGCCGCGACCGCAAGCCCGTCGAGAGCGCCGCGCAGCACAACGACCAGGACGCGCGGATCGCGGCCTTCCGCCCGCGCCAGGCGCGGCGTATGCGCCCAGGCGAACAATGCGCCCGAGCCGATCAGAAAGTCCCGTCGTGTGGATGGAGTCGGAGCGCGCATGCTCACCTCCGTTGGAATTCCGGCGCCATGAACGCCAGCGTGATCGCCTGCTGGCGGGTCTCGGCAAGTGTGATCGCTTGCCGCGTTTCCGCCGACGCCAGCGGTCCGAGTGCATCGGCGAGGACTTCGCCTGGATCGACGCGACCGGCGACGCGTTGCGCCACGTTGTTGGCGATGTCGAGCCGGGCGCCGACGCCATCGATCCATGCTCCCTCGGTGTCGGCGAAGCCCTGCGGTGCGGGCGGCTGCCACAGCGGCTCGCCGAGGAGCCGCTGCCCGTTGACGAACCGCTGCGGGTCGCTGCGGCCGCCGATGGAACGCGACAACGCGACGACCCATTCGCTCGGGCGCGTAAGCTTGTCGCGCGGCGACGACCAAGGTTCAGGCGAGACCACGAGCGTCTTTGTGACTTCCTTGAGATCGCCGTCGGTGTCACGAAAGGTTTTGGCGAGGCGCTCGACCAACGTCGGCGGCGGATCGTCGGCAGCGAAATGGCGCGCGAGCTTGGTCGCGACATGCGTCGCGGTCGCCGGGTTGCGCGCCACGTCCGCGAGAACGGCGCGGCCCTGTTCGACACCCGTGTCCGGATAGGTCTTGTCGATGACCTGCTGTGGACCGGGCTCGTGCATGCGTGTGTTGAACACGAACTCGGCCCCGTGCTCGGGATTGTCGACCGGCGGAAGGATCGTCCAACCGGTGAGCACCTTGGCGAAGCTGAAGACGTCGGCTTGACTGTAACCGGTCCGCACCCCAAGCGTATGCAGCTCGAGAATCTCGCGTGCGAGGTTTTCATTGAGCCCGCGCGTGCGATTGATCCCGGCGACCGAGTTCGGACCGATCGACACCTGGTTGTTCAGGTAGATCAGCATCGCCGGATGGCCTTCGACCGCGAGCAGCATATCGGCGAAGCGCCCGAGAATATGCGGGCGGATCGCTTCGCGCTCGTAGCCGCCCGCCATGTTGGGCACGACATCACGGGAAATGCAGAAATGGTTCGACCAGAACCACACCAGCCGTTCGGCAAAGCCGATTTCGGCGAGCAGCGCGGCGTCGAGCCGCGCCCTGACCTCCCGGAAGAAATTCTGGCGCTCGGGGGTGTCGGCCGGGTCGACTTGCGGCACGGCGGCCGGCTTCGCGAGCTCGGCCATTTTGCCCGCCTCTTCGCTCATGGCCTGGCCCTGCTCGGCGGCGAGCCGCTCGGCTTCCTTCTGGGCGCGTTGCGCGAGCACATTCTTCGCCTGCCGCGCCGCGCGCGCTTCGAACCCAGCACGCGAAGCCTGCGCGCTGGTCAGCAAGTCTGGATTGTTGATGGTTCCGACGCCGGGACGCTCCAGCTCTGCCAGCAGCGCGCCGCGCGGATCCGAGGCAATCGCCGCAATCGAGCCCGGGCGCGGTCCGAGACCAAACCGGTGCAGGGCGAAGGCGGCCTCGCGGGTGCGATCATCAACCATTGGCCTCACCCCATCGGGCTATCGGGCGCGACGTCGCTCCAATGCTACAATCAGTAGCATATCCACAGACCACTCGCTATCGCCTGCGCAGCCGCGCGGGCGGCAGCGACACGCGCCGCGAACACGATCGCTTGCGCGGGTTCGCTCGCGCGCGCGCCGAATCGCGGCGCACGCACGTTCGCCCCGGCTCGCCCCGGACGCGGTTTAAAGCCGCTCCGTCGCGGTCGTGCCCGACGCTTTTGATTTCGGGCCATGTCTGCCACCGAACGTAATGCTACTGCTCGTAGCATATAATCCGCCCGCGTGCAACAGCCTCAGTATTGCGGGCCGAGTGCGAGACGTCCGATCTTGCCGTCCTTGGTCAGGCCGATCCGCCATTCCGCCATTCCGCCGGCGAAGTAGGCCATATAGATGTCGGTATCGAGCGGCGTGACCCCCCGGAACGACATGGCGCGCAGCGTGCCGAGCTTCGCAAGGATCGCGTGGTTGAGCGCCAGCTGTTCGCGCGACGCCGCCGCAATCTCCGGCGTCATCTGAGCGTAGTTCGGCTCGCCGCGTGCCATTGCGTCGATATATTGACGCAGCGCCTCTTCGCTCCCCGGCATCGGCGCCGAGCGCCGGCCCGGCGCGCGATCGAGATCCTCGCCGGATTGCGCCGGCCTCAGCGTGACAAACCGCGTGCGCTGTCCGGGCAGCACGATCTCGCGGCATTGCCCGGCAGCATCGACAACGACCCAGGGATGCGCGACGTAGGTCATGATCGGGACCACGCGATTGTCGGCGGCGCTGGCGCGGCGCACCCGCTTGCCATCCTGGTCGAGTTCGAACAGTTGGATGTCGGCTCCGCTGGTGTTGTAGAGCAGGAGCTTGATCGGCGCGTTGCCGGACACGGATCGCAGCGCCGGCTCTTGCGCGCAGGCTGCGAGCCCGCCCGGCGTCGCGTTTCCGTCGGGACGAAAGATCAGATCCTCGGCAGTCCCGTCCGCTCCCACCAGAAGCCGAAATTCGGCGAATCCGTTGGCGAATTTGGCGCCGTAGATGTCATAGCCGCCCGGGCCGACACCGCGGAAGAAAATCGAGTCCACCGCACCGAGTGCCGTCAGCATCGCGGCGAGCTCGGGCATGCGGTGCATGCGCTCGGCCAAGGTGGCACTCATGTGGGTCAAGTCGGGAGCCTCATGCTGCAGTTCCGCAACCACCTTGAGCAGCGCGGCTCGGCCGCCTTCGGCCGGCGTCTGGTTCCTGAACCGATCGGGCGCCGCCGCAATGCGGCGGGCAAAGATATCTTCGACCTCCTTCGCCGCGAGCGCGTCGACCCGCTTCGCGTGACGATCGGGAAGCGTTGCGGTGCGAAGCGTCAGTCCGCTCGCAGGTCCCTCATCGCCATCGCTCGTAAGCACGACGAAGGCGCCGCCATCGGCAGCCGCGAAGCTGTGCTCGCCCTGTGCCACCAATTCGAACTTGGGACCGCCGGTTTGCCGCGCGAACAGGCGGGCGCCTTCGCGGGTCACCGCAATGACGTGCAGCGGATTGAGCTGGTACCAGCCGACGTAGGCGTCTAGGTCGTTGGCGGCGCTCGCACTGTCGGCGCCGGCCGAAGACGGTAGCGCGTCCTGCACGATCGAGCTTTTGGCGATCGTCATAGCGCTGACCGCTACCAGTGGAACCAGCGCCGCGGCGACTGCGGCCTGCTTGCGCCAGCTGGTCGGCTCCGGCAAGCCGCGCGCCGTCAAGATGCGCTCGACACGTTGGCAAACGGTGGCGGCCCGCGCCATGGCAAGCCCCGCCGGTGCGCGGCGAACGTCGCCCGCGAGATCGAGGAGAATGTCGGCGTAAGAGGGACGGTCGGCCAGAACCTTGATCGCGGCGTCATCGCTGATCATTTCAGCAAGCTCTGCGAGGCGGGTGAGCTGCCACCAGGCGAACGGGCTGAACCAGAACAGCGCGCGGTTGAGTGCCGCCAACAGCAACACATAAAAGTCGCCATGCACGACATGCGCACCCTCGTGCGACAGCACAGCCCGGCGTTTTGCCGCTGGCCACTGCGCGCAGTCGGGCGGCAGCAAAATGGTCGTGCCGAACGTGACCGGAACGCCGACCACGTCGCTCACCCGCACGTTGGGAGCCCAGCCCTCGTCGATTGGACGAGCGGCGCGCGCCAGACGCCATGTGAGGACGATGCCGACGAGCAATCTCAGCAGCAGCACGCCGGCCACCGCGAGATAGATACCGGTCGCGACAGCGAGCCAATCGACCGCGTGCGCGATCGCGATCGGCGATGCTGCATCAACACCTGCCTCCACACCGACCGGCGGCGCCGGCGCAGCCTCGATCGCCGCGGCCGGAGCTTCGGGCAGCGGCAACAGCGCAACCGGCGCGTGCTCGATCATTTGGACGATCCGCAGCGGGGGCGCGGCGGTCGGCACGGTGACCACCATGGCGCGCATCAGCACCGGCATGGTCAGCGAGGCGACGAGCACGACAATCCATGCGGTCATGTGCGCGCGCGGATCGCGGATACGCAGGAGCTTCAAGCCAAACCAGACGATCGCACCCAACAGGAGCGACCGCAGCGCCGCTTCCAGAAGTAGCGATAGCATTATTTTTTCCCGCCCTTCGTCTGAGTGATCCTGTCGGTGAGCATGCGCAGCCGTTTGCGATCGAGCATCGCGGTATCCACCATGCCGACCAGAACTTCTTCGACCGACCCGTTGCAAAACCAGTCGACGACGCGCTGGACCGCCTTCGCGGCAACCCGGCTGCGCGGCTCTGTCGCCTGATACACATAGGTGCGGCCGTCCACGGTGTGATTGACGTAGCCCTTGTCTTCAAGCCGGCGCAGCACCGTCCGTACCGTCGATTCCTTCAGGCGCCGCGCAAGTTCTTCGCGCACGGCTTCGGCTGTCACCGGCCCGTTGGCCCAAACCAGTTGCATCACCTCGCGCTCGAGGTCACCGAGGTCGGGCAAGGTCTCATCCATGGGCTGTGTCTCGCCGTTTGATCATGTTGGTACCGTTACGGGTTGTAACACAAGCCCGTGCGGGTGGCCAGATGACCGGCGCCCCTGCGACGGCGGTTCAAGTTGATCAACTTGTCATGATCCGGCTGATCCGACGGCGCGTCGGCGATCGGCCGCCGTCAGTGGATTTCCTTCATGATGGCGCCGGTGTCGGTGAGCCAGACTTCGTCCACCTTTTTGAGGCGCTCGAGCACGCGCCGCACGGCAGCCGCCCCGTCCGGCGTGCCGACTACGAACGAATGGATGCCGATCGCCACCGTGGTTGCTTCGCGGGCCGGTTCCGCGCGCGCCTCGCGGGCGAGCTCCTGGATGTAGTCGAGCCACAGGGTCTCGATTTCGATCGGTGATTTCATGCGCGGCAGATTGAGACCAAGGTCGATGGTGACGACCGGATAGGGAATTAGCGCCACCGCGCCGTCGGGTGTCTTCAGGCGCGAAATCACGTCGGAATCCATCTGGTCGATCGTGTAGGTGATGCCCTCGGCTGCGATCGCCTGCATGGTGTCGCCGTTGGAATAGATGCTCGGGCTCGACCAGCCGGTCGCCCGCACGCCGGTCGCGCTCGCGATCAAGTCCAGGGTCTTGCGGACATAGGCCTTCTGCGCGTCAAGGCCGCGTCCCAGCGGAAGCAGCTGGTTGGTGTTGTTGATGCCATGGGCGATGATCGGCGCCGTCGGCTGCAACGCACGGAACTCCTTCCAGATCTCCGCCTGCGCACCGGGAAATTCGGCATTGAGCGCGATACTGAGCGGAACGCCGAGCTCTTTGAACAGGCGGCCGACCCGCAGGTTGCCGAAGGTGATGCCATATTGCCGGAACCCCTCGTTGGTCAGATCCGGGTTGCGGCTCGTGAGGTCCGGACGGATGCTCGGACCCTGGCCAAAACCGAACTGCTCGACGAACAGGACAAAGGACACCGCAACCTTCTTGCCGCCCGGCCAGGCGGCAACCCGGACGGGCTCGCGCGGGAGGCCGGTGACCCAGTCGGGGCCGGCGCTCTGGGCCGCGGCGAAGCCAATCGAACCCTTAAGTGCAAGCAAGAACGCGAATATAGCGATAACGTGCGAAGTCCGGTGCCTTGCAGTCATGTTGCCCGCCGATTGCGATCTTTGACGGCGGCGATCTTGGACAAGCCCGACCGGTCGATCAACCGGCATGACGCGTGGTTCCGATCGCGCGCCTCGGCAACCGCGGTGCGATCAACCGTTTCGCGACCGAGGTCCGCCGGGAACTACTGCTCTGCCCTCGTCATTGGTATGCGGGTGAGACTGAAGTCGTGCGAGCCGACAAGTAACGATTTTGCGATGCGGCGCGCCGAGCGGACATGATATCGTGCGGAGCGGGGTGGTGACAGGAGTCAACGTATGTCGTCACTCCGTCTGTTTGGGGCGTTCAGCCCGCAACCCATTCGCCCATCCCCTTATTCATACGTTGCGCCACCCAAGAAGCATTGGCTGCCGCTGTTCGCAGCGTTCGGGTGCGGTGCCGTCTGCGTGCTCGCCATCTCTGCATTGCCGGCCAGTCGCGCGCACGTGACGGGGCCGCTGCGCATCTTCACGTCACCTGAGGTCGCGCTGCCGGACGGCAACTTCCTCGCCGTCGCGCCACCGCAGCCGGGACAGCCATCGGCCACCCAGGCGGGCCGTGCGCCGGCCGAGGACAACCAACCGACGATGTCGCCCTCGCTCAAGATCATTGCCGAGCCGCTCGACGCCGGCCAATCCCGACAAGCAGCGAAAGGGCGCGCGGCCACACATCGCCACCTCGCCCGCAAGTCACCGCGTCACGAGCGCAACAATGCCTATGCCCGCGCCTATGGGTCGTGGCGCAACAGCTATGGCTATGCGGCCAACCGCAGCAACAACTGGTTCTATTAGAACGGCAACGCGCTTTAGCCGTGCCCGGTCCGGCCGTGGGGGGCGGCCGAGATTGTCGGGGCGCACCACGTGTGATGGCTGGTCTTGCAGGCGTTATTCATGAGCGCGAGCGCGCCGCCTGCCACCAGCAGCACGACCACGAGAATCATCGCCGGGGTCCGCATTGCGACCTCCCTGTCCCCTCGCGCCCCTGTGCCGATCAGATCAAACAGGTAAATATCGCATCGACCGGCAGCAAGGGGATTGCGTGCGCAGGAGCGATTCTCCAACCGGTCACTTGACGCGATGCATGACTGATGACCGACGCTTGTCGGCGGTCCGGAATTATAGGAAAAATCGAGTACCGGCGGTCATACGGTCACAGAATGTCTTCGACAACAGGACCCCTCCTCGGCTCCGCGGGCTGGTTCTCGCCCGCATGAGCGCTCCCCGCAAAGGGCCGACACCGGACAAGTCCCGAAGCAGCGCCGTCGCGCGCTCCTGGGATCTTGTTCGATGGCTGCCGGCGCAAATAGCGACGCTCGATCCTGGGTGCTTTGCGCTGGTGATGGCGACCGGGATCATCTCCAACGCGTTTTTCTTCGCCGATGTTCGTCGCCCGTCGGACGCGCTGCTTGTGGTCAACCTGGTGGCCCTTCCGTGGCTGGCCCTGATCACGCTTGCGCGCGCCATTTGGTTTCGGCCGGCACTGTGGGCCGATCTCGTCGACCCGCGCCGGGTGTTCGGGTTCTTCACGATCATCGCCGGAACCGACGTGTTCGGGGCCGCGCTGGCGTTGCGGGGATTTTCGTCGCCGGCCATCGGCCTCTGGCTCTTCGCGCTCGGACTCTGGCTGCTGCTGATCTACTTCAGCTTCGGCGTGTTGATCTTCCTTAACACGGCGCGCGGCGCCAACATCGCCCACGGCGGCTGGCTCAACGCCATCGTGGCGACCCAGTCGCTGGTGGTGCTCGGCACCATGATTGCCCCGACGCTTCATGGGCTCGAGCAAACCGTATTTGTGCTGATTCACATCCTGTGGGGCGTTGGCCTCGGCCTCTACGGAATCTTCATTGCGCTGTTTTCTCATCGGATCTTCTTTTCGGACGTCGAGCCCGACGATGTGACGCCGCTGCTGTGGGTCGTGATGGGCGCTGCTGCGATCAGCGCCAACGCCGGCTCGACCCTCATCCTGAGCGACAGCGGGCTGCCGTTCCTCAACGCCATGCGTCCCTTCATCGACGGGGTGACGCTCATCGTCTGGGCCTGGGCGACGTGGTGGATTCCGCTACTGGTGCTGCTCGGAATTTGGAAGCACGGTATCCGGCGCGTTCCCCTGACCTACACGCCCATGCTCTGGAGCATGGTGTTTCCGCTCGGCATGTATGCGCTGACCACCGCGCGTCTCTCGCTCGCCGCCGATTTTACTCCGCTGCGGCAGATCGCGGACGCGATGATGTGGATCGCACTCGCGGTCTGGCTCGTCAGCGCGGCCGGCCTCCTGGTCGCATCGTGGCGAAGCCTGCATGAAGGCGACGGCGCGTCCGCGTAAGCGCGGAGGACCAGCACGGCGCAAATTCGGCGATGATCGACGGAGCGCCCATACTGACGGTGTCGCTCGGTTTTATTCAATCACCTTTGCGCGCGAGGGTACCTGCATACGCGGGCGCTACCATCGTAGTGAAGCGGCGCAAATCAGGCCGCGCGAACAAACAAAAACAAACTGGGCTGTGAACCGGGTCACAGCCTGGTGCACCAAACAGGCGTAGGTCAGCGTCGCGCGGGCTTGAGTCGTTGCGCATACGCTGCACGGAGGTTCGTATGTTGAAGATGATCCTCGTCGTCGTTGCGACCGCAGTCCTGGCCTTTGCCGCTGGTGTGTGGACGAAGTCGACAGTGCTTGCGACTAGCGCCTTGGCGCCCGCTCCAGCGACGCTTTCGCCAGCCGAGATGCACCTCAAGGTGCAGCCTTCGGATCTGCCGGTTCAGCAAGTCGATAACTATAACTGAAGACCGGAACCTGTGCCGGGGACCAGCCTAGTGTCCCGATTCCGAACTGCGGGTTCGGGGCACTAGCCGGCGCCGGACAGATTTTGCGGCGCGGCCGCACATTAAACTGCGCCGCGTTCGTACATTTTGTTCTCGCTTTATCTGGTTGATGTCGTGCCAGTGGCGCGGTATATCCGTGCTATATCCCAACAATCGTAATCAGTTCGCGGCGACGAATAGTTCATGCGCCAGTTCAGGAGAGGTTCTTCGATGGCAGCGCGACGACGTAACCCAAATGAAGAAGGCTCCCCCGCCGAGCCGGTGAGCCAGGCCAGGCGGCCGGAGTATCAGTTCCGGCTGCAGGTCGACCGGCAGACCAAGGAGTCGTACGAAACAAACAAAGCCGCCGAGCAGGCCGCTCTGGCGATCAAGAAAGCGCATCCGATTTTGCACGTCGAAGTCGTCGATGCCGCAGCAGGGGTGACCAAGGTCATCGAGCTCGCGGAATAGCCGTTCCTATCATCCGTTTGCCGCATCGTGTGCCGGCGCGTGCTCTCGCAGCCACGCGCGCGCAAGGTTGACGTCGGCCTGCGACCATTCGTGGCCTACCGGCAAGGTGCGGTGCCTCACGATCGCACCGTCCTGTTGCAAGGCCTGTGCAAGCCGCGCCGTCCCCTCGGCAGACATCAACGGGTCATGCGCGCCCGAGAGAATCAGCACGGGCTTGCCCCCCAGCTGGACGCGCGGCGGATGGGCGAACGGCAGGGTGACGCGCAGCAAAACCGCGCCGGACAATGTGGCCGGCCGGAGCAGAAGTATTGCGGCCGCGACGTTGGCGCCGTTCGAATATCCGACGGCTATCGGCGCGGCGATGCCATAGGCCTCGCAGGCGGCTTCCACGAAATCAGCGAGATCGTTTGCTCGTCCGCGAACGTCGTCCTCGTCGAATACGCCCTGGACAACGCGACGAAAGAAACGCGGCATCCCGTTTTCAAGAACCTTGCCCCTGGGAGACAGCAACGGCGCCTTCGGCGCGATCATGCGGCCCAAGGGGAGCAGATCGTCCTCATTTCCGCCAGTGCCGTGCAAGAGCAGCACCGGAGGCAGCGCCGCCCCTTCGCCGGGCTCGAATCGATGGATAAACGAAAGCCTGTTGCTCATCAGGCGGCGACTTCCAGCGGCGGAAGCACCGCCTCGATGTCTTTGCGGCGCGCCTCGAGAAACGAGGGCAGCTTCAGATCGTGCCCGAGCGAGGAAACCGGCTCATCGACCGCAAACCCAGGCTGATCCGTTGCAATCTCAAACAACACCCCGCCGGGCTCGCGAAAATAAATCGACCTGAAATATTTCCGGTCCTTCTGCTCGGTTGCACATACGCCGTGATCCGCGACCGCCTTGCGCGCCAGTGCGGCCTGTTCGGCATCATCAGCTGCCCGGAATGCGATGTGGTGGACCGAACCGCGGCCCATCGTCCCGCCGAGAAATCCCTTGGCCTCGCGGATCTCCAGGACACCGCCGCGGCCCTCGTTGGCCTGGAAGCGCCGCACCAGCCCCTCGCGCCCGATCTCGGAAAACCGCAGCACGTCGGTCAGGAGAGCAGCGGTTGGCGCACCGTCGTCCAGCATCAGCGTCACACCGTGAAATCCGCGGATCGCATGGTCGACGGGAATGTCGGGGCTCTTCCACGCTGGCTCGGCCTCGGCACCCGGAACGCCAATCAAGGCAGCGTGCATGCCATCGGGATCGACGAACGGCAGAACCGATTCGCCAAAACGCTTTTCAATCCGGTCGTGGGCGACGCCTTTCTCAACAAAGCGATGCGTCCAATAGCCGAGCGAGGCCGCAGGCACGCGAAATGCGGTTTGCTGCGCCTGACCGACACCCGCACGTCCCTGCACGGCGTGCTCCCAGGCGAAGAACGTGAGGACCGTACCGGGGTGGCCGACCTCGTCGCCATAGTAAAGGTGATAGGTCGTCGGATCATCGAAGTTGACCGTTTTCTTCACGAAGCGAAGCCCGAGAACGCGGGCGTAGAAGTCGAGGTTACGCTCCGCCTTTCCCGAGATGGCGGTCACGTGATGAATGCCGGGCATCGCGCACTCCACATTTCCGAAAGATCGAGGCACACGACGGCGCGTGGTCTACTCACGGTAGAACCGTCATACTTCGCCGGCAATATGCGCGGCGGTGACCAAACGACCGAAGGACCCCGCCATGCCGGCATCGTCGGTGTTTCCAGACCGCCTGATCCAAGGTTATCGCGATTTTCTCGCGGGGCGGATGCCGACCGAGCGCGAGCGCTATCACGAGCTCGCCCGGCGTGGCCATCCCCGAGTATTCTGATCATCGGCTGCTGCGACGCGCGCGTCTCCCCGGAGACGATCTCGTGCGCGACCGCAACGATTACCGCGAGATCGCCGCGGCCGCGCCAGGGCGCATCCCAATGGGAGCCTCCGTCGTGTATTGATAGAGGGCAGTCGGTATGTATGCCCCATTCAAGCCTGCGGCCTAAAGCGGAGTTAGCGCATGCAGCTCTCCAACTATTTGTTTTTCACTACGACTTGCGAAGAGGCGCTCGCGTTCTATACGCGCTGCGGTCTGGGCAAGGTTACGGAGGTGAAGCGTTACGGTAGTGACGTCCCCACCCAAGCGATGCGCGGCAAGATCATGCATGCGCGCTTCGAGGGGCCGGGCGTTCTGTTCTACGCGTCCGACAATCATGACGCCGAGCCGATGCGCGGCTCCGCCCACATTCTGATGATGGACGACCGTGTCGTCACCGACCGGCTGTTCGCGCGCCTTGCGGAGGGCGGCACCGTCACGACGCCGCTCGCGATCCAACCCTGGGGCGACTATTACGGCAAGCTGACCGACCGCTTCGGCGTGCAGTGGATGCTCGACTGTCCGATGCAATCGCACTGAGGCGACGCAGAGCCGCGCTGTTACCTGCTGGTCATCGTGCCGCACAATGTGGTGAACTCCGTGTCCAGACCGTTTTGGCACGGTGGGATATAAAGATGCGGCGCACCTTGGCACCACGCCTGATCCTCGCTGCCGTCGCCATGCTGGCGGGCATGACGGTTGCCGCAGCGCAGGAGTTCCCGTCACGTCCGGTCACCATGGTGGTGCCGTTTCCGGCCGGCGGCCCGCTCGATTCGGTCGCGCGCATCATGGCCGAACGCATGCGCGTTGCGCTCGGTCAAGCGGTCGTCATCGACAACGTCGGCGGCGCGTCCGGCACGGTCGGCATTGGCCGCGTCATTCGCGCGACGCCCGACGGCTACACGATCGTCGCGGGCGGCCTGCCGACCAACGTGCTCAACGGCGCCGTGATGACGTTGCCGTACGATCCATTGGACATTGCGCCGATTGCGCTGACCATCCGTGCACCGCTCCTGGTTGTTGCGCGCAAGTCGATGCCCGCGAACGACCTGAAGGAGCTGATCGCCTGGCTCAAGGCCAACCCGGACAAGGCCTCGCAGGGGACCGGCGGGATTGGCGCGACCTCGCACATCGCCGGCCTGTTTTTCCAGAAACTGTCCGGCACGCGTTTCGCGCTTGTTCCCTACCGCGGGGCCGGACCGGCCATGCAGGATCTTCTCTCGGAGCAGATCGACCTGATGATCGACCCGGCGAGCGGCACGCTGCCGCACGCGCGCGCCGGCAAGATCAAGGCCTACGCGGTCACCGACGACCATCGCATCGCGGCGGCGCCGGAGATTCCGACCGCGGCCGAGGCCGGGTTGCCAGGATTTGAGATCGTGAACTGGCAGGGCTTCTTTGCGCCCAAGGGCACGCCGGCGCCGGTGGTCGAAAAGCTCAATGCTGCCATTGTCGAAACGCTGGCTGATCCAGCCGTGCGCGCGCGCCTGACGGATCTTGGGCAGGAGATTTTCCCGCGCGAGCAGCAGACGCCTGCCGCGCTCGGCGCCATCAACAAGGCGGATATCGAGAAATGGTGGCCGATCATCCGGGCGGCGGCAGTGAGTAGCGAGGCGGCGAAGCCATAGGCGAGCAATCAGCAACATTGGGAAGCGCCGCTTGACGTGTTCGGACCGCCTTGATCGGGCGCCAACAAAAAGGCCGCCGTCAGGAGGCGGTTGAATTTAGCAGAGAGCTTCGACGTGTTATTTCTTCGCGGCCGCCGGGATGGCTGGGTGCCGAGTTGCCACCGACGCCAAAAGAGCTGGCCACGGTCAACACAGGATGTCGTCATGCCGCAATACACCGCAATCGTCACGTTGCTCGCCGTGGCGCTCTATTTCTTTTTTGCGACCCGCGTCGCTGTCGCGCACGGCAGGTTCGGGGTCAAGCTTCCAGCGACGACTGGCAATGCCGATTTCGAGCGCACCTTCCGGGCGCACGTCAACATGCTCGAATGGATGCCGACGTTCCTGGTGCCGCTGTGGATTTGTGCGATCTACCTGAGCGATATTGCCGCCGCATCGCTCGGCCTCGTCTGGATTGCAGGGCGGGCGTTATATTTTGCCGGCTACAGTAGGGCCGTGGAAAGGCGGCTACCCGGGTTCTTCGTGCAATCGACTGCGTGTCTCTTGCTGTTTATCGGGGCCGTCGCGGGCGTCATCGCGCAGTTGATACGCGGCTGAAAAAAGCGTCCACTTCGTTCCCAACAACGGACTGGCGAGCGGACATCCTCCTGTATCAGCTTTGTGCCAGCGTCACACTCCCAGATAGATGCGCCTGATCTCATCATCGGTGGCAAGCTCTCGCGCGGTGCCCTGACGAACGACGCGGCCGTGCTCCAACACGTAGACCTGCTCGGCGATCGCGAGCGTGCTGCGGGCGTCCTGCTCGACCAGCAACACAGCGGTGCCGGCACATTGAATTGCCCGGATCGAATTGAAGATTTCAATTTTGAGGCGCTGCGCGATACCGATCGACGGCTCGTCGAGTAGGAGCAACGTCGGGGCCCCCATCAACGCGCGTCCGATCGCGAGCATCTGCTGCTCGCCGCCGGACAAGGTGCTGGCCAGTTGACCGGCGCGCTCCTTGAGAACGGGAAACAGGGAATAGACTTTGTCGAGATCGCGCGCGATGCCCTGGCGATCGTCGCGCAGATAAGCGCCCAGCATGAGGTTCTTGAGCACGCTAAGTTCCGGAAACAGACGCCGGCTCTCGGGGCAATGACAAATACCGCGGCCGACGACCTTGTCGGGCGAAAGCCCCGCAAGCAAAGAGCCCTTGAACATGATGCGGCCCGACGCGGGCGCAACCGTACGCGAGATCGCCTTGAGCAGCGTCGTCTTGCCGGCGCCGTTCGGTCCCAGGACGCCGACGAGCTGGCCGGCCTCGACATTCAAGGAGATGCCCTCGAGTACCAGGGCATTGCCGTAACGGACTACAAGGTCCGCAACTTCAAGCAGCGCCATTGCGTGCTCCGGTCGCATGGTCGTTCGTTGTGCGTGCTATGAGCTCCCCCTTGCCAAGATAGGCCTCGATCACGCGCGGGTGGCGCACGATCGCGGAAGGACCGTCAATGGCGATGATTTCGCCGAAGTCCATCGCGATCACGGTCTCGACGAGCTGCATGAACTCGCGCAGCTTGTGCTCGATGATCAAGATCGTGAGGCCCTCGCTGCGATGCAGCTTTCTGATTAAGCCGGCCAGCGGCTCGATTTCGCCGGCGCCGAGCCCGGCAAAAGGCTCATCGAGGAGCAGCAGGCTTGGCCTGGTCGCGAGCGCGCGCGCGATCTCGAGCCGGCGCAGGTCGCCATATGGCAAGACATCCGCCAAGAGCTCGGCCTTGTCGCCGAGGCCGACCAGATCGAGCCACCCTCGCGCCCGGGCACGCGGATGTCCGGCGCGACGCACGCGAGGCGCGAGACATGCCACCTCGACGTTTTCCAAGACCGACATGCCGAGAAACGGACGTGCAAGCTGAAACGTGCGCGCCAGCCCGCGATTGACGATGCGGTATGGGCTCAAGCCTGTGAGTGGCCGGCCATCGAGGCGGACGTCACCGGTGTCGAACGCAATGAAGCCGGTGAGCAGATTGAAGACCGTGGTCTTGCCCGCACCGTTCGGCCCCAGCACGCCGGTGATCGACCCGGCGTTCAAGACGAAGGAAACATCTTTGACCGCCTGCAACCCGCCGAAGCGCTTGTTGAGCCGCTCGACCTGCAAAAGCGGGCTCATGGCAGCACCCGCCTGATGCGGCGCCACGCCGGCGCGATCAACCCCTGCGGTGCGAAGAACAGGATGAAGATGAGCAGCAGCGTGTAGACCCAGAGCCGGTATTCACTGAACACCCGCAGGCTCTCGGTCAAAACGTTGAGCAGGACGGCACCGCCGACCGGGCCGTAGATGGTGCCGATGCCGCCGACATAGACCATGATGATGATGTTGATCGAGAGGATCACCGCGAACAGATCCGGCCCGACCTGAAGCTGATAGTGGGCGTAGAGCGCCCCACCCAGCCCGGCGCATGCCGCGCTGATCACCAGCGATGCGATCTTGTAAAACGTGACATTGATGCCGGCCGCCTGGCAGCTCGCTTCGTCGCCGCGGATCGCGCGCAAAATCGTGCCCCACGACGAGTTGGCAACGAGCTTGAGGCCGACCGTCGTCGCCACCAGGAAGAACAGCGTGAGGTAGTAATAAGCGAGCGTCGAGTCGAGCATGGGTTCAAGACCGTTAAGCCCGTCCTGCCCGCCGGTGTAGCTCGAGAAGATGATGGTCAGATTCTGCATCACGGCGGCGCTCGACAGCATGGCGAGCGCAAAGTAGGGACCGCGCAGGCGCAGTGTCGGAAAGCCCGCCGCAAGGCCGAAGAGGATGGCGACCAAGGGCGCGGCAATGAGGCTCCACCACGGATTGACGCCGAAATTGACGTTTAGAAAACCGGCCGTGTAGGCGCCCGCGCCGATGAATAGCGAATGGCCGAAATTCTCGCGCCCGGTGAGGCCCGACATGAAGTCCCAGCTCGCGGCCCAGATGCCGAAACACAAGGCGACCGTCATCACTCCGAGGATATAACCGCTGCCGAAAAGCCACGGCACTCCCGCCAGCACGATTGCGGCAAGACACGCGGCAAGACAATCGGCTCTGACGAGGCGCATCGGCGGGCTCAAAAGGACGCACGCTTTCCAAAGATGCCGGACGGACGCAAGACGAGCGCAGTGAACACAGCTGCGACTGATACGATCTGCGACCACTCGATCGAAACCTCAAACGCGATGATGGTCTCCGAATAGCCGAGCAGCAGCGCGCCGACGATGCTTCCCGGGATCGAGCCGAGACCGCCGACAACGACGATCGCAAAAGCCTTGACCAACGGCAAAAGCCCCATACTCGGGATCACGGTCTGAAATGGCGCCACCAATATGCCGGCGCACGCCGCGATCGCCGCGGACAGTCCCATCACCAGGGAATAGATGCGGTCGGACGGAATGCCCATGTACTGGGCCGCTTCGGCATCCTGTGCGACGGCGAGGATCGCCGATCCCAGGCGCGTCGTCTGCATGAACAGCCAGAGCGCGGCGAGAATGGTTATGCCGCCCCCGAGCGCCAGCAGCCGCTGCCCGCTGATGTCGACGCCGGCGACGCGAAAGGTCGCGTCGATCATGGACGGCACGTTGCGCGCCTCCGAGCCGAAGATCAGCAGCAGCGCCTGTTCGACCAGGAGCGCGACCGCGAGCGTAATCAGCAGAACGGCGAGCGTCGAGCGCCGGAGCGGACGCACCAGCACCCGCTCCACGACGACGCCGAACGCGCCGACCAGCGGGACCGCCAGCAGGCAGGCGGCCCACAGCGGTAGATGGGCGTTGGCCGTGAGGCTGTAGACGAGGTAAGCGCCGAGCGCATAGAACGAACCGTGCGCCAAGTTAAGAATCCGCGCCACGCCGAAGATGAGGGTGAACCCCACCGCCAGCATGGCGTAGATGGCGCTGATGACCGCGCCATAGATTAGAATCTGGACCAACGCCGCTCAGACGTTCAGTTCTGAGCGAGCCAGGGCGGATTGATCATCTTTCCGGTGACAAGCTCCTTCGGCCAGACGACTACGCGCTGGCCGTCGCCCTGCCATTGCACGAACAGCTCGTTCACGAAGCCCGGGCCGTCCTTGACGTCGTGCGTCGCATCGAACTGTACGCGGCCCGCCGGCCCGACATAGTCGGTCTTCTCCAGCTCCTTGATCACGGCGTCGGGGGCGGTCGAGCCGGCGCGCTTGACCGCGTCGGCGTAGATATGCGTCGCCGCGTAGGCGCCCGCCGCCGTATAGACCGGTGGCCGCTTGTTCACGCTGATGAACTTGTCCCACCACGGCACGGTGACCGGCGTGATCGGTGCGCGCACCACGAAATTCGCCGACACTTCGGCGATCGATTTGCCGCCGACACGGTCGAAGAAATTGGCGTCCATGCCTTTGACGTCGATGCCGCCGATCGGGACCGGAACCTTGGCGTCATACCATTGCTTGACGAAAACGTCGGACGCGCCGTGGGAGATGATGACGATCAGGTATTGCGAGCCGCTGTCCTTGACCTTTGCGAACAGCGGAGAGAAGTCCGCGGTCTGCACGTCGAAGAACTCGGCGACCGGGACCTCCATGCCGGCGGCCTCGGCGCCCTTCTTGATAGCGGGGACCATGTCCTGGACCCACTTCGCATTCTCGCCGATGATAGAGATCTTCTTGTAGCCGAGTTCGTCCTTGAGCTTACCGGTGATGAAACTGATCAACGCCAGCGATTGCTTGGCGGAATTGATCGGGTTCACGCGGAAAAATGTACTTGTAGTGTTCGTAGTCGTCTTTGACCTTTTGTTGGATCGCCGGCGACGCCGATCCGATGCCGAGGAAGATGGTCTTGGCGCGCGAAATATGCGGCAGCTCGCCCAGCGTTACGCCGCTGTCGTAGCCGCCGATCAGCACGTCGACGTGGTCTTCGCTGGTGAGTTTGTTGACTGCCGCGATCCCGACCTTGGGGCCTTCGCTCGCCGCCTCGCCTTCGTCCGCCACGATCATCTCGAGCTTGCGCCCCAGCACGCCGCCCTGAGCGTTGATTTCATCGATCGCCATCTTGACGCTGTCGATGGCATCGCGGCCGACCTGCGCCTGGATCGCGGTGTTGACGCCGATCCGGATCGGATTAGCCTGCTGCGCGCTGGCTCGGTCTGGGGAACCAGCGGCGAACGCTAACATTGCGACCAATATCGAAGGAAACAGGAATTTCCTCATCTTTACCTCCCTTAACAACCACCTTTTTATGCTCCGGTTGTCGCGACCGCGCCGAACAGGCCACATACAAGCCACGCGACCAGTCTATCTTTCTCGGTCAAGCGTTCAAGGAGCGGACTGAACCAGTTCAAACGCAAGCGGACGGCTACGGAGGGGGGCTGGCGGAGGGAGTGTCCGTCTTTCGTATTTGATTATGTTATGGTTCTTTGAATTCCATTCCGTCTACCCCCGTTTGAACCCACGTAGCTCCTAAGCCAGGTGGCTCGGCACACGACGCGATTGGGCTTGAGCCGCTCGACCTGCGCATTTCAGGTGCACGGACGGGATCGCGCGCGAGAAATCAGCGTCACATGTGCGTGGGACCCACACCTACACGCGTTTAACCCGGACCCGGCTCTGTCTGGACTGAGCTTTACGGGGCAAGCCGTTGCACGCTTCCTTCACAACCACAGCACCTTGCGGCGCAGGTCCAGGTCCTCCGACAGCGCCTTCGAGGGCCCGATGTGTGTCACCTGCCCGCGATCGAGCGCGACGGTGCGATCCGACAAAGCGAGTGCGAGATCGAGGTGGTGATCGACGATCAGGACGGATAGCTCCTGCCGCAGCCTGTCGAAGGCCTCGAACAGCTCCTCGATCACGGCCGGCGCCAGGCCCTCGAACGGCTCATCGAGCAACAGCACGCGCGTATCGCCGGAAAGAGCACGCGCGACCGCCACCATCTGCTGCTCCCCGCCGGACAGATAGTCAGCGGGTGAGCGCCAGCGTTCCTTGATGCGCGGGAAGAAGGCGAAGATCTTTTCCTCGTCCCAGTACATGCCGGCGTCGTTGCGCCGACGTAGGTGGCCGAGCTCCATGTTCTCGGCGACGCTCATGCCCGCGAACAGCCCGCGCCCCTGTGGCACATAGGAGATACCGCGGCGCGTGACCTCGGGTGAGGGGCGGCCGGCGAGCTCCTCGGCCGCCAGCGTGATCGTGCCGCGCGCCGGCGGCGCAATACCGACGATCGTCTTGAGCACCGTCGATTTACCCGCACCGTTGCGGCCGAGCAGCGCGACGATCTCCCGCTCGCGCACATCGAAGGCGACGTCATGCAGGATATGGCTCTTGCCGTATAGCGTATTGACGCCGTCGAGAACCAGCAGCGGCTGCGACTGCGCGGCGGATGGCCGAGCCTTGCCGGCGAGTGCGTGCGTGCCCGAGCCGATGTAAACCTCCTGCACCCGGGACGATGAGCGCGCATCCTCGACCGTGCCGTCCACCAGGATCTCGCCGTCGTGCATCACCGTGACCGCATCGGCGAGTTTGAACACGCGGTCGATATCGTGCTCGACCAGCAGTACCGGAATGTCGCCCGAGATCTGCTTGATCAGGCGGCTGACACGTGCGCGCTCGGCGGCGGCGAGGCCGGCGAGCGGTTCATCGAGCAGCAGGACGCGCGGCTTCGTTGCGAGTGCCAGCGCCATGTCGAGCAATCGTTGGCCGCCGTAGGACAGCGATCCGGCCTCGGCGTGCTCGATGCCGGCGAGCCCCATAGTGCGGATGATCTCGCCGGTTTCGGCGTTGACCTGATCGAGGCTCTCCGCCGCCGTCCAAAAATCGAAGCGCTTGCGGTCGCACGACTGCACGGCAAGCCGGACGTTTTCGGCCACGGTAAGCGCCGGAAAGAGATTGGTAATCTGAAACGAGCGACCGATGCCGGCTTGGGTGATGGCGCCGGGAGTGAGGCCGCCGATCGGGCGTCCGTCGAGCCTGACGCTGCCCGAGTCGGGCGGGTACATGCCCGAGATCAGGTTGAACGCGGTCGTCTTGCCGGCGCCATTGGGCCCAATCAGCGCATGCAGGCTGCGGTCCTTGACGGCGAAGCTCACGCCCTGCACCGCCTTGATGCCGCCGAAGCTCTTGACGATTGCGTCCACCGTTAGAATCGCGCCGTCGCGATGATCCTTCGGCTTCAGGAACGCGGGCAGTTCGACGGCGCCCGCCTGCCTGTTCGCCATTGCCGCTTCCTCGACCGTTTTTGGTCGCAACGGCGCGAGCAGCTTCTCGCCCAGCCCGACGAGCCCCCTGGGCGAGAACACGATGAAGCCGACGAACAGAAGACCGAAATAGAGCAGCCAATTCTCGGTCATACTGGACAGATAATCGCGGAAGATGACAAAGAAGAGCGCGCCGAGCGCGGGGCCAAGAAACGAGCGCGCCCCGCCGATGATCACCATGGCAAGCAGCTCGCCTGAAAAAGCCACCGAGATCGGATCGGCAGAGGTCATCCGGTTGTTGAAGAGGAGCAGCGAACCGGCGAGCCCGGTAATTGTTGCCGAGACAACGAACGCCAGCAGCTTGTAACGATTGGCCTGATAGCCGACGAAACGGGCGCGCGTCTCGTTCTCGCGGATCGCGACCAGGACGTGCCCGACGGGAGAGCGGTGGAAACGCCAGAGCAGGTACACGACCGCAAAAGCAACCGAGGCGACCAACGTGTAGAACGGAAGCGACGTATCGAAGGAAAGACCTGCGATGACTGGTCGCGTGATGCCGCCGAGCCCGTTCTCGCCGCCGGTGACCTCGGTCCATCGGAAGGCGATCGTATAGAGCATCGCCGCCAGCGCCAGCGTCAGCAGCGAGAAATAGACGCCGCGCCGGCGCAGAATCACATAGCCGAACACGAGCGAGGCGACAGCGACGACCACGAGACCCACGGCAACCGGGAGCAGGATCGCGCCCGGGAACAAGTTGCGCTGTGCAAGCCCCGCCGCGTAGGCAGCGAGCCCGAACCAGGCGCCATGGCCGAACGAGACGAGCCCCGTCGAGCCGACCAGAATGTTGAGCGCCATGCAGGCGATCGCGAACACGACGACTTCGGTTGCCGAGGTGACGCCGAGCCCGATCGAAGTGAGCGCGAATGGCAACACGACCAGCGCGGCGGCGGCGACGAGGAGCTGGCGTTCTTGCGGCATGGCACGCTCACTCGAACCGCAGGATGTGCTCGCCGAACAGGCCGCGCGGGCGGACCAGCAGGACGAGCAGCATCAGGAGATAGATGGCCGCCTCCGAGAACTGCGGATAGCCGAGCGCGACCACCAGCCCCTTCACCACGCCGACGATGAGGGCAGCTACGACGACGCCCCAGAACGAGCCGAGTCCGCCGATCACCACCACGACAAAGGCCGCGGTGATAATCTCGTTGCCCATCGCCGGATGGATTGAGAAGATGGGCGCGAGCATCACGCCAGCCAGGCCGGCAAGTCCGATGCCGAGGAACGCAACCGCCGCCATGTACGGCTCGAGCGAGATGCCCAGCGCCCCGACCATGTCGGGGCTCTGGACGCCGGCGCGCACCACGCGCCCGAACGCGGTCCGCTGCAGCAGGTACCAGAGCCCCGCGACGCAGGCCGCCGCCACGAGCAGCACCAGGACGCGATAGTAGGGATAGATGAAGCTGCCGACGAACAGCTGGCCGCGGAGCTCGGCCGGAATGGAATAGGACAGGGGCGCCGCGCCGAAGATCATGCGCAGGAGTTGCTCGGCGACCATGGCGAGGCCGAAGGTCAGGATAAGGGACAAGCTCGGGTCGGCTTTGTAGAAGCGGCGAAATAATGTGCGCTCGATGATCACACCGAGGATGCCGACCAGCACCGGCGAAGCGACGATCGATCCGCCGAAGCCGATCGCCGGGGAGAACACGACCGTCAGGTACGCGCCGATGGCATAGAACGCGCCATGCGCAAGGTTGACGATGCCGCCGAGCGAAAAAACGAGCGACAGCCCGAGCGCGATCAGCAGGTAGTACGTGCCCGCGAGCAGGCCGTTGAGCAGGTGCTGGAAGAACAGAATGGTCTGCACGCGGCCACCCCGAAGCAAATTAGATTGGGATCGGCGGGAGCCCCGTCTCCCGTCATAATCGCTGTCGGATCAGGCGAAGGTGCAGGCGTTCTCCTCCTTCGTCGCCGCGATGGCCTCGAGATCCTCGCCCGGCCCCGGCACGGGTGGGCCCGGTTTGTAGATGTCCCACTGGTTCTTGATCTCGGAGGCCTTCAGCGCCTCGACCGCATACATCTCGTGCATGAGCTGATGGTCCCAGTCACGAAAATAGCCTGGTCGCGTCTTGAGCACGTCGAACTTGGCGCCCTTTTCCCAGTACTCGATCAGCTTTGCGGCCTCAATCGACTTCACCTCGTTCATCGACTGAGCAAGGATCTTCATCGCGATGTAGTCGCCCCAGGCCTGATTCTCCGGCGGCTTGTTGTATTTCTTGCTAAAGGCCGCGACGAATGCCTTCGATCCTGGCGTGTCGATCAGGTGATGCCAGACCAGCGGCCAGGTGCCGAAGAAGTTACCCTTGCCGGCGCCCCACGCAACCGCGGTGTCGAAGCCGAAACCGGCGACGGGGAAATCGAGGCCGAACTCCGAGTACTGCTTCAGGAAGTTGGTGATCTGCAGGCCGGCGAGGTTCGACACAACAAGGTCGGGCTTGGTCGTGCGGATCTCGAGCAGAAGCGCCGAGAAGTCCGTTGCGTCGGTCGGAACCAGCCTGTCGGCCGCGAACTGCCCGCCGTTGGCCCCCATGAAACGTTTCGCAACCCGCAGGAGATCATGGCCGAAGGCATAGTCGGCGGTGAGCGAGAACCACTTCTTTCCCTTGACGAGATTATTGGCGAGAAGGGCGCGGCCGACCGTCTTTACATACATCGAGTTGGCCGATTCAACATGTGCCATGAACTTCTTGCAGCCCTTACCGCGCAGCTCATCCGAATTACAGCCGGTGTTCACGAACAACGTCTTGGTGCGGTCGGCGACCTGGGAGATGGTCAGCCCGGAGGCCGACGAGATCTCACCGACGATGCAGGCGACCTTGTCGCGCTCCACCATGCGCTCCGCTTTGGTGGAGGCCGTCTGCGGGTTGACCGAGTCCTCCTTCAGGAGATCGATCTTGCGGGCCATGACGCCGCCCGAGGTGTTGATCTCCTCGACCGCAAGATCGACGGCCTGTACGGCGTACTCGCCGAGCGTGCCGAGGAAACCGGTCCGCGGCGTCAGGTGGCCGATCTTGATGGCATCGGCTTGAGCGTAGGAAATCCCCGGAACACCGGTGATCGTGACGGCGCCCGCAGCACCCGCGCCCTTGAGCAGATGGCGGCGTGACAGCGACATGTGTTTGGTCATAAGCGCTTCTCCCTAATGTTCACCTCGGCCACAGGCGTCGGTGCGACCCTTTGTGGGCGCCGACTATTTTGGCACCTCACTGGCAATCGCCTCCAGGATTGGCCGCCAAGTCTTCTGCTCATTCTGCACAAAGGAGGTGACCCCGTCCGGCGTCATGTGCTGCACGACTGCGCCGTTGGCCGCAAATTTCACCTGCAACGCCGGGTCATCGACTGCCTTGTTGAGGTCCGCATTGACTTTGCGGATGATGGCGTCGGGCGTGCCGAGCGGCGCTACCAGCACCGCCCAGGCGCCGACCGAGAAGCCCGGAATGGTCTCCGCCACCGTCGGCAGATTTTCGAAACCCCGCAGCCGCGTGGGCGCTGTCGAGGCAAGCCCTTTGATCAGGTTACCCTGGATCGCCGAGGCCAGTCCTGCGTAAGCGTCAAGCACGAGCTGTACGCGTCCCTCCATGACGTCGCTCATGGCCTGGGCCGGTCCGCCCACATAGGGCACCAGCTGCAGCTTGATGTCGGCGCGCGCCTGCAGCAGCTCCATGGTGAGATGCGACAGCCGACCGCGCCCAGTCGCGGCATAGTTGATCTCGCCCGGCTTCTCTTTCGCGCGTGCGATCAGCTCGCCGATACTGGCGAGGCCACTCTTGTGCGAGGCCCCGATAAACAGCGGCTGTTGCAGGACAAATCCGATCGACGCAAAGTCGCGGGGCAGTTCTAGCGGCAGGTTGGGCGCAACGCCGGGCGCGCCCGGCAGCGCGAGGAACGGCGAGGTCGCCGGCATATAGAGCGTATAGCCGTCGGGCGCCGCCTGCGCAGCAACGCGCGCCGATATGCCGCCGCCGGCACCCGGCTGGTTCACGGTGAGCACCTGCTGGCCCCAGATGGCCGACAGCCTGTCCGCGAGAATGCGCGCAGAGGCGTCGGTGGCGCTGCCCGCCGCCGAGTCGCTGATGATACGTACGACCCTCCCCGGATAGGGTCCGTCCTGCGCCGCGGCGGGAGCCGGCAGTGCCGCCAATCCTGCCGTTATCACCACCGATGCCCAACGAGCCCCTGGCATCTTCACGTACGCCTCCTAACAATCACCTTCGCCGCGAGTGAGACCGGCGTGGAATCCGCTGACGCCAACCCAGCTTACCTCAGTTGAGATCGGAAATAGTGCGGCCTTGATGCCTGGCTGTAGGAGAGGATAGATAATTGAGCGAGCGCCCGGAGGATTGACCGATGAAATTCCATTGGTTTCACCTGATGCCTTATCCGTATCTGCCGGATGACTTCAAGCAGAAGTACCATTCGGTGTGGGTCGATCCGCCAGCGGGCGAACTCTACGACCCGGTGAAGGGCCACCAAGTCTACAACGACTATCTCGACCAGCTCGAATATGCCGAGCGCTGCGGCTACGACGGCATCTGCGTCAACGAGCACCACCAGAACGGCTACGGCTTGATGCCCTCGCCAAACCTGATGGCGGCGGCGCTGGCGCGGCGCACATCGAAAGCCAAGCTCGTGGTGCTAGGCAACTCGGTCGCCCTCTACGATCCGCCGATCCGCGCCGCGGAGGAAATGGCAATGCTCGACGTGCTGTCGGGTGGGCGGCTGGTTGCAGGCTTCCCAGTCGGCACGCCGATGGACACGGTCTATTGTTATGGCGCCAATCCAGCGACCCTGCGCGACAAGTATCGCGAAGGCGTTGAGTTGATTGTGCGGGCATGGAAGGAGAGGAAGCCGTTCGCTTTCAACGGCAAGTTTACCCAGCTGCGCTATGTCAATCCATGGCCGGTGCCAATCCAAAATCCCCGCCCGCCGGTGTGGATCCCGGGCGGCGGCTCGATCGAGACTTGGGAATGGTGCATCAAGAACGACTTCCTCTACGCCTATCTCACCTATTTCGGCTACATGGCCGGCATCTCAGTAATCGATGGATATTGGGAAACGGTCGAGCAGTTGGGCGCAGAGTTCAATCCGTACCGTTGCGCCTTTCTGCAGTTCGTTGGTGTGGCAGAGAACGACGCCGAGGCGGAAAGACTCTATGCGACACCGGCGCAGTATTTCTACAACCGCTGCTTTCACCTTGACCCAGGCTTTGTAGCACCGCCCGGCTACACCAGCATCGAGACCATGCGCAAAGGGATTCAGT
>JBPYFJ010000051.1:0-68326 GCA_051985675.1 Xanthobacteraceae bacterium
GGTCCCACGGCGACCAACACGCAGCCCATCCCGGCGCCGAACGCGGCTGCCATCGGCCACCAGCGGCGTTTGCGCGGCGCCAGGACATACGGCGACACGCGGACCGGACCGTCGAAGGAAGGAAACAAGCGCCCCATCAATCTCACTCGTTTTGCGCGCGGAATCTGTAAATCCTTCGTGTCGGAAAGGTGAGGAGACTTTGTCCGGAACATGCTCTTTTGGGACGCGCCAGAGCCCCGGAGTTGTGGCGGAAACCACGGTTTGCGGTACCGTAGGGGAAGGCCGACGTGGGATGGACCGAAGCCGTCGCGGCATGTCCGGCGGGGAGAGATGCGATGCTCAAGCGTCTTTTGCTGACCTGTAGTGCTCTTTGCTTGGGCATCGCGGGGGCCCATGCCGAGGATATGGTGCGCGCCGCCGAGGTGCGCTCGATCGGGTCGGGTGCAACCCTGACGGCGATCGATCGCGGCTACTTCAAGGACCAGGGCATCAAGGTCGAGCTCGACGCGATCGATTCCTCGGCAAACGCCATCGCGCTCCTCGCCCAAAACCGTTACCAGGTGATCGAGGGCGGGCTGTCGGCGGGCTTCTTCAACGGGCTCGAGAAGGATCTTCCAATCATCGCGGTGGCGGATCGCGCGTCCTCGCCGCTCGGCCACAACCTGATGATCCGCACCGACCTCAAGGGCCAGATCGCGTCGGTCAAGGATCTCAAGGGCCGCGTGATCGCCAGTAACGGACCCGGCTCAATTTCAACCTATGAGATCGACAAGATCCTGCAGAGCGGCGGCCTCGGCATCGCCGACGTCGACATCAAGGTCGTGCCGTTCACCCAGATGGGACTTGCCCTCAACAACAAGGCGGTCGACGCCGCGCTCGCCATTCCCCCCTTCACCTATCAGATCAGCAACCCCGGTTTCGGGGCGATGTTCGCCGATCCCGACGACTACGTGCGGCCGACGCCGACGCAGCTCTCCGTCAACATGGTCAATACCGAGTGGGCGAAGCAGAACCCCGACCTCGTGCGCCGCTACTATCTCGCCTACATGCGCGGGGTTCGCGACTACTGCCAAGCCTATCACGGCGGCTCCAACCGCAAGCAAATGATCGATCTCCTGGTGCGCAGCGGAGCCGAGCGGCGCCCGGAAATGCTCAACGACTATATCTGGCCGGCGCGTGACCCGCTGGGCCGCGTCAACGTGGCGAGCGTACTCGACATCGCCGCGTGGTATGTGAAGAACAAGTTCACGGGGGCGGTGCCGACGACCGGGCGGATGGTCGACCTGAGCTACATCGACTATGCCAACAGCAAGCTTGGGCCGTTCGTGCTCGAAAACCAATCCAACACGCTGAAAGGGTGCCGATGAGCGGGCTTCGGATCGCGGCCGCGGGGCTCGGTCTGCTCGTCATCACCGCTGCCCATGGGCAGGAGACCGATCTGCGCGTCGGCGTGGCGCGCGCGATTTCGACCGGAGCGACCCTGATCGCAATCGAGCGCGGCTACTTCAAAGAGTTCGGCATCAAGGTCGAGCTCGAGGACATCAATTCGTCCGCCGACGTGATGGCGATGCTCGCGCAGAACCAGTATCAGATCGTCGAGGGCGGCATCTCGGCCGGCTATTTCAATGCGATCGACAAGAACCTGCCGATCACGATGGTTGCCGACCGCACGTCATCGCCGCTCGGTCACAACATCATGTTGCGCCCCGACCTGAAGGACCAGATCAAGGACATCCGGGACCTCAAGGGCAAGGTCATCGGCACCAACGGCCCGGGCTCGGTCTCAACCTACGAGATCGGCAAGGTGCTGGAGGCGGGCGGGCTGACGCTCGCCGACGTCGAGATCAAGATCATTCCATTCACCCAGATGGGCCTCGCGCTGCGCAACAAGGCGCTCGACGCCAGCCTGCTGATCCCGCCGTTCACCTATCAGGCCCGCGACCAGGGGCTGGGCGTGATGTTCCTTGACGCCGACACCTACGTGCGGCCGCAGCCGACCGAGGTTGCGGTGAACATCCTCAACACCGACTGGGCCAAGAAGAATCCGGAGGTCGCGAAGAACTACTTCGTGGCCTACCTGCGCGGTGTGCGCGACTACTGCAACGCCTATCATTTCGGCTCGACCCGCAAGGAGATCATCGATCTTCTGGTCAAGAGCGGGACCGAGCGCCGGCCCGAGCTGCTCAACGACTACGACTGGCAGTCGCGCAACCCGGATGGCCGCATCAGCGTGGCGAGTGCGCTCGACATGCAGAGCTGGTATCGCAAGAACAAGTTCATCACCGTGGATTTTCCGGCGGAGCGGCTGGTCGACACGTCCTATGTCGACTACGCGGTCGAGAAGCTCGGACCGTTTGTGCCGGAAAACAAGGACAGCACATTGAAGGGGTGCAGGTGACGACGCGGCGCGCCGCGGCGCTGAATCGAATAGTTTGGGGAGGCGAGGGGATACAATGACCGTCCAACGGCGCGGGGCCGCCGTCGAAATCGATCATCTGCGCAAGGAATTCGGCAGTCCGGACGCACCCATCGTCGCGATCGACGACGTCAGTCTGCGCATTACGCCGGGCGAATTCGTTTGCATCGTCGGCCCATCCGGCTGCGGCAAGTCGACCCTGCTGCGGATCCTCGCCGGCCTCGATTTTGCGACCGGCGGCACCATCAAGATCGACGACGCCGGATGGCCGGTCGGCAATGCCATGGTGTTTCAGGATTCCGGGCTGTTTCCCTGGATGAACGTCGAGAACAACGTCGGGTTCGGACTGATGACACGTGGCGTGCCACGTGCCGAGATCGGAGCGCGGGTCGAGGCCGCGCTCAAGCTCGTCGGCCTCACCAAGTTCCGCCGTCACTACCCGCATCAGCTTTCCGGCGGCATGCGCCAGCGCGGCGCGATTGCGCGCGCGTTCGTCACCGATCCCGGCATGCTGCTGATGGATGAACCGTTCGCGGCGCTCGACGCCCAGAACCGCACCATCCTGCAGGCGGAGCTGGTGCGACTGTGGGAGGAGACCGGCAAGACCGTGATCTACATCACCCATTCGATCGATGAGGCGCTGCTGCTGGGCGATCGTACCGTGGTGATGACGGCGCATCCCGGCCGCATCAAGGAGATCAAGAACATTCCGTTTTCCCATCCGCGCGACGTCATGACGTTGCAGTCTTCGCCGGCGTTCGGCGCGCTCAAGCTCGATATCTGGCGGATACTGGAAGACGAAGTGATGCGCGCGCGCGCGGAGCTCGAGCAATGAGCGAGAAAGCGCGCGAACGTCTGCTTTATTTGATCTCGCCGATCGCTCTGCTGGCGATCTGGCAGGTGCTGCTGATGCTCGGGTTCGGCGATCGCCGCTTCATCCCGGCGCCGAGCGACATCGCGGTCCGGTTCTGGCAGCTCGCCGCCAATGGCGAACTCTGGGTCCATACCGGCGTGACCCTCTATCGCGTGTTCGCCGGCTTCCTGATCGGGGCGATCCCGGCGATCGCGATCGGCCTCGTCATGGCGATGTTCAAGCCGGTGCGCATCTTCTTCGACCCGCTGATCGCCGCCCTGTTCCCGATTCCGAAGGTCGCGCTGATGCCGCTCCTGCTGCTCGCTTTCGGTTTCGGGGACGCCTCCAAGATCGCACTGGTGGCGATCGCGGTGTTCTTTCCGGTGATCGTCAACACCTACGCGGGCGCGGCCAATATCGACAAGATCTATTGGGACGTCGCCAAGAACTACGGCGCCGGTTCCTACATTCTGTTCACGCGCGTGGTGTTTTTCGGCGCGCTGCCGATGATCTTCGCCGGCCTCAAGATCGCACTGGCGGTCTCGTTCGTGGTGCTGGTTGCGGCCGAGTTCGTTGCGTCGAAGAGCGGGCTCGGCTACCTGATCTGGAACTCGTGGGAGCTGCTGCAGGTCGACTACATGTTCGTCGGCATCGTGGTGATCGGCGTCCTCGGCTTGATCACGGCGGTGTTGTTCCAGGAACTCGAAAATCTCGTCATTCCTTGGAAGGCGGACTAATCCGGCCGCGGCGGTAGCGAGAGGCGGGCGATTTGAACAATCGCCATCCGCCCGTGTTAGTGTGATCCGCGATGATCGCTCGATTGATCGTGCAGACATGCGCCGGCATCGGCCTCATGGGCATGCTACTGTTCGTTGCGGCGGGCACCTTGCAATGGCCGGGCGCATGGGTCTTTCTCGCCGAACTTGCGATCCTGGGTCTGGCAAGCGGGTTGTGGCTCGCGCAGGCCAGTCCCGATCTCCTGCGCGAACGCATGTCTCCGTTCGATCAGGGCGGGCAGGAGGAGGCGGACCGCACGCTGATGAAGATCTTGGCGGTGGTGTTCTGCGCTTGGCTGGTGCTGATGGCGCTCGATGCGTGCCGGTTCCGGTGGTCGCACGTTCCGTTCTGGTGGCATACCGTCGGCGCGATCGCGATCCTGGTCGCATTCGCGATCATCCACTGGACGGTGCTCGAAAACCCCTATGCGGTGGTGGTGGTCAGAGTCCAGCGCGAGCGCGGCCAACATGTGATCATGACCGGCCCATACCAATTCGTGCGCCACCCGATGTACGCGGGCGCGATCTTCTTCTTTGTAGGAATGCCGCTGTTGCTCGGGTCCTGGTATGGGCTCATCGGCGCGCTGGTCATGATCGCGCTGTTCTGTGTGCGCATCACGATCGAGGAGCGCACGCTGCGCGCCGAGCTCGAGGGATACGCCGAGTATGCGGCCGACGTGCCCTATCGCTTGATCCCCGGGGTGTGGTGAGGCGCTCCCGCCTGCTAACGACGGCCGTCGACAGTTATTGCGATACGTAGGCAGGGGAGCCAAGCGTCATTGTCTTGCGCAGCACCTCGAAGATGACGGCCGTCGACCAACCAAACAGCAGCACGCCGTTCATCGCAGTCATCGGCCCGAGCAGTTGCCAGCGCTGTACCGGTATGACGTCGCCGTAGCCGAGCGTCGTATAGTTCACGAACGCAAAATAGATGAGATTGCTGCCGGCCGACGTGGCATCCACGATCAAGTAGGCCAGCGACCAAACAATCACTTCGGATGCATGTGCGACCATCAAGACCGAGACAGTCCCCATCATGACCGCGATCAAGAGGAGCGACGGCCAAGCGACAATTCTCGCGGCCACCGTACTTGCCGTGCGTACCACGACCGTCATGATCAGCGCGTGGATTGCGATGTTACAAACGCTTACGGCGCCAACCACTAGAAATTGACGCAGCATGGGGACCTCCCGCCGAGTGTTGTTGATGCATTATAGGCGAGGGGTGCACGGGGGGCAGGCCTGACGTTCCCTACCGATAGTGCGAGCCCGAGCACCACGGGCCCTTGGTCAAGCCCACCTCGTCACTCCATCGCAGGACGCGGCCGGGATGCTATGCGAATGCTTTCGCTCGAGCCGGCACCATCGCGACGGGGCTACGAGGGGTATCGTTCGCGCGCTGTTTGTCCGTCTCATAGCTTCGCGCCGCCACCACGAAAGCGATGGCGGCGAGGGCGCTGAACGCCGGCATTACGGTCAGTGCGGATTCGAGTCCCCACGCGTCCGAAAGCGTGCCGGCGATGACAGGGCCCAAGGCAAGCCCGAGCAGATTCTGAAACAGCGCCAGCACGGAACATCCGGTCGCGCGCACGCCGGGATGAACGACATCGATGACGATCGCGGATACCGGTCCGACCGTACAAGTCATCAGGAAACCGCCGAGCGCGATCAATGCGAATTGCCCGGACGCAGACATGGCAAGCCCGAATAGCGGCGCCCCGAAAGCGAACGTCAGCCCGACCAGCGACGCGATACACAGCAGCGCGAGCGTGGCGAATTTGGTGTGGGATCGTCGTTGGCCGACACGGTCTACCACTGCACCCCAGACCACGCTGCCGATCGCCCCGCACAGCACGACCAATGCGGCGCGCACACCGGCTTCCCCCGGCGCCACCCCGTGGACGCGGTTGAGGAAACTCGGCAGCCAGGACCACACCGACGAGACCACGATCAGTTGGGCGGCGGCTCCCAGGCACACCCACAACATGGTGCGTGAGCCGGCCAATGTGCCGACGATGTGCCTGACGACCCGGCTGATCGAACGGGTTGCTTGGTCCAGAGTAGGGGTGAGTTCCACGGTTTGATAGTCGCGTACCTTCAGGTAGAGCAAGGCGAGTATAAGACCCGGAAAGCCGACCACGCCGAAAGCGGCCTGCCAGCCCCAGCGCGTCGCGATCAAGCCGCCCAGCATGACGCCCAGGACCGAGCCGATCGACGCCGAAGCGAAGAATGCGGCCAGCAGGGCGCCACGCATGCGCGACGGAAAGTGGCTGGCAATCAAGGCGGCGCCGACCGAACCGTAACCGGCCTCGCCCAAACCGACGAATGCGCGCGCCGCCAGCAACTGGCTGTAGCTGCGCGTGACCATGCATGAGATCGTGGCCAGGCTCCAGATGACCGCCATGACGACGATGCTTTTCACGCGGCTCGCCCGGTCTGCAAAAAGGGCCACTGGGACGGCCCCGAGAGCGACCGTGAGGGACACCACGGAGACGAGCGCGCCGAGTTGTTTGTCGGACGGTCCCCATGCGGCCTTGAGATAGGGGAACAGCGAGACGATGACCTGGCGGTCGACATAATCGAAGATCATCAGCGCGAGCGTCATCACCAGCGCGAACCAGGCTTGGCCGGGGCCGAATAGATAGTCGTCGGCCCCGCGCCGATTGGCCTCGTAGGAATGCAGGTCCATGGGTCGCCTCCCGCCGCGCGGACCTAAGGCACCAATACGGTCGCGCCGACTGTCTTGCGCGCCTCGAGTGCGCGATGCGCCTCGGCCGCATCCGCCAGCGTGAATGATTGGTTGGGCTCGCCGCGGATCTTGCCGGCAAGCACGAGATCGAACAGTTCCTTGGCCATCGCCAGCATGTGCGCGCGCGGCGTCGCGTAATGAATCATGGCGGGACGCGTGACCCACACCGAACCTTTGACCGCCAGCATCATCGTGTCGATCACGACTGGGCCCGAGCTGGTGCCGTTGCTGACCAGCGTTCCACGCGGCTGCAGGCTGTCGAGCGAGGCCATCAGCGTGTCCTTGCCGACCGAATCATAGACCACCGGCACGCCCTTGCCGCCTGTAATCTCGCGCACGCGCTCGGCGATATTCTCACGCGAGCTTACGATCGTGTGCACACAGCCGTGGGCGCGCGCGATCTCCGCCTTCTCGTCCGTGCTGACGGTCCCGATCATCGTGACGCCAAGCGCCCGCGCCCATTGACACGCGATCAAGCCGACGCCGCCGGCCGCCGCATGGTACAGGATCGTTTCGCCGCCTTTGAGCGGGAACACCTGACGGAACAGATACTGCGCCGTCAGCCCCTTCATCATCAGGGCCGACGCGGTGCGATCCGAGATGCCGTCGGGCAACGGGATCAGCACGTCCGCGGGCATGACGCGAACGTCAGCGTAGGCGCCTTGCGGCCCCAACAGGTAGCCGACGCGGTCACCCACGCGGACATCCGTCACCCCCGAACCCACGGCCTCGACCACACCGACCGCATCCGAGCCCAAGCCGTTCGGCAGCGGCAATGGATAGCGGCCGGTGCGGAAGTAAACGTCAATGAAGTTCACGGCCACGTATGTATGCCGCACGCGCGCCTGGCCGGGTCCTGGCTCGCCCACGTCGATGCGCTCAAGCTTGAGCACTTCGGGGCCGCCGGTTTGGTGAAATCGGATCGCGCGCGACATGTTGATCTTCCTGATTGCGAGCCTTGTTCTTCAGACCGGGCCCCTGGCCAGGAGCCAGAGACCGATCAGGAACGTACTGCTCACGCAGCCTTCTGCTGCGGGAAACCGCGCTGGCCGCCTGCGCGATTGGGCGCAAAGCCGTTCCTGGCGAGCGTTTCCTCAACGCTGCTGTAGAACGTATCGATCTTGCAGATGCGACGCGCCTCCTTGCCGGTGGCGATCTCGCGGCCGAATTCGCGAGAGATGCGCACAAGCTGTTCGACCTGCTTGACCGTGCCCATCTTGCTCTTGCGGTCCTGGGTCCAGAGGTTGTCCTCGATGCCGCAGCGCACGTGCAAGCCCAGGGCGATCGCGATCATGTTGATCGGCAGTACGTTGCGCATGGAGCTTTCCAGGGTCAGGACGGCGCCGTCGGGCGTGGCACGCACGAAATTGGCGAGGTTGTAGATATTGGGCGCGTCCATTCCGCCACCGATGGCGACCCAGTTCATGACCAGCGGGCCCTTGTAAACGCCGCGGCGGATCATGCGCTCGACGGTTTCAAAGCTGTTGATGTTGTAGAACTGGAACGCAGACTGGATTCCAGCCGCCGATAACCGTCGCACGTGCTCCTCGGCCCAACCGGGTCCGCCTGGCACCACCATTTCCCGATAAGCATTGTAGAACTCCGGCTCGGCCATCGAGGTGCCGGCGATATCGGCAGGCTCCATCTGCTCGACCACGTTCATTTGCGACGTGTTGACGGTTACCGTCACCTGGTCCGGCTTCGGCTTGAGCTCGGCCAGCATGTGGCGGGTATCGTCGGAGAGCCACTTGGCCTTCTCGCCCTCGGTCTCCGGCGCAAAAGAGATCGAGCCGCCGACCTGCAGGACCATGTCGGGCACCGCTTCGCGTAGACGTGCCAGCAATTCGTTGAACTTCGACAGGCGCTTGGATCCTTTGCCGTCCTCCTCGCGCACGTGCACGTGCAGCACGGTCGCGCCGGCGTTGTAGCAGTCCACCGCCTTCTGCACCTGATCCTTCATCGACACCGCGATGTCCTCGGGAAAGTCGCGAGGAAACCACTCCGGACCATACGGAGCCGCGGTGATCACCAGCTTCTCCTGGTTCTCCGGGAAAAGCGCGCCATCCAGGAAGTTCATTGTTCTCTCCTCTTGCTTGATCGGTCAATCTGGCTTCGACAGTGCGATTTCGTTGAGTCCATCAGAAGGTTGCTTCGCCCTTGATGCCGGCGCGCTCCATCTTGCGATGGCACGGGGGGTAGTCCATGACGGCGTAGTGCTGGGTCGCGCGGTTGTCCCAGAACGCAACACTGTTCGGCTTCCATCGGAAGCGAACCTGGTATTCTGGAATCTGTGCCTGGCCGATCAGATATTGGAGCAGTTGCGAGCTGCCCGGAGCGTAGTCCTGGCCATAGCGAACGTTGGCGGCGGTATGGAAGTTCGTGAAGTGCGTCGCGAATGCGTTGACGAACAGGATTTTCTCGCCGGTTTCTGGGTGCGTGCGCACCACCGGATGCTCCGCGTCCGGGAACTGGGCCTTCAGCGCGAGGCGCTTCTCAATCGGCATGGCGGCGCCGAACGTCGCTTCGATACTGTGGCGCGCGCGTAGATCTGCGATCTGTGTCTTGATCTGATCAGGCAACCGCTCGTAGGCGAGCGCCATGTTCGCCCACATGGTGTCGCCCCCAACCGGCGGACACTCAATGCAGCGAAGCACGCATCCAAACGGCGGCTTCTCGCGCCAGGTAGCATCGGTGTGCCAGGCGTTCTCATATCGATCGTTCGGCGCATCGGGCGATTTGTAGATGCGCACAAGACCGGGGTGATCGGGGTCGCTGCCCGCCACCGGGTGGTCTTCGAGGTCGCCGAAGTAGCGCGCAAATGCGACGTGCTCGGCGCGCGTGATATTCTGATCACGGAAGAACAGGACCTTGTGCCGCAACAGCAGTGAGCGGATTTCGGCCATGAGGTCCGGGTCGCGCGATGCCGCGCCGAGGTCGACGTTGCTGACCTCCGCGCCGATGGCGCACGTGAGCGGTTCAATCCTCGGGGCAGACAGCGGGGCTGAAGCGCGCACGTACGCCGGTGCCTTGTCCATTGCCGGAGCAGTGCTCGTCATGGCGCGTTCCTTCCCTGGTTCATTCGTATTGCAGCGCGGTACCGTGACCGCTTTCACTCGAACCTTAGGAGAAGTGCGGGAATGGGTTTTGACCGTTTGGGACAATGGATTTAACATTTGGGGACAATGGAGCCTCGGAGGGCCTCCATGTCCCGTCTTATCCGCGGCGCGGTCCTCACTGGTTATGTCGAGGTAGCGCGTTCGGTCGGCATCGACCCCTACGGCATGATCCCCCGTTGCGGGCTTCCGGCTGCGTGCCTGACCGATCCGGAAGTCAAAGTGTCCGCGGCTGCCGTCGGGCGCCTGCTGGAAGAATCTGCGCGGCAATCCGGAAAGCTCGATTTCGGACTAAGGCTCGCGGAGCGACGAAGCCTCTCCAATATCGGCGCGCTGGCCCTGCTCGTCAGAGAACAGCCGACGATTCGGCGGGCGATCGAGGTCCTCATCGGTTACATGTACCTGCATAGCGAGGCTCTTCTTCTCGCATTGGAAGAGCGGCGCGGAACGGCGACGTTGAAATTCGCCATCGACGTCGGGCGGCCGCTGCCTTTGCGCCAGGGGATTGAGCTCGGGCTGGGCTTTCTTCACCGTAGTCTCCAGCAGCTCCTGGGCAACAATTGGAAACCGCAGGCGATATATTTCGCCCACGCCCGGCCGCACCGGGCCGATGCATATCGGCGGTTTTTCGGAACAGCGATTGAGTTCAATCAGGAGTTCAACGGGATTATCTGTAACGCGCGCGATCTCGACGCGCCGGTTCCTACTGCCGATCCAAGAATGGCGCGCCATGTCCAGGACTATCTGGACACGATTGCATCGCGTCCCCACGCCACCATGGGCTCCAAGGTTCGCGAATGCATCTACATGATGCTCGCCTCCGGTCTCTGTTCAGCCGCTCAGGTGGCCAAGCGGTTGGGTACCGATCGGCGCACACTGCATCGGCATCTCGCCAAGGAGGGGGAGACGTTCACGTCGCTCCTGGATTCTGTGCGGGGCGAGCTCGCAACGCGCTACATCGACAATCGCGATCGCTCGCTGACGACGACGGCCGAGTTGCTCGGATTTTCCGCCCTCAGCGCGTTCTCGCGATGGTTTCGCGCAAAATTTGGCTGCAGCGTCTCCGAATGGCGGAGGGCGCAGCATGCTGTGCCGTTCGCGCGCTCAACGGCCGGCACTGGTGTTACGCAGCGGGTTGAGAGGGGCTAATCACCGACGACGCCGGGCTTAAGCGTCGATCGTCCGATCATTCACGGCAAGAGTTGACCGCCAATTATAGGTGCTGTGTCTCGAGCGAGTGTCGCGGCGCGCGCGCGCCCAAAAGGGACAACAGGAGCTTGACGGCACGAAGTCGACGGCAGGGGGGCTCGGCGTAGTTGCGCGCAACCCTCGCAGGCCTCGTTTTGATCGACTTAGCTGTGTTCAGGAATGATCGCCGATTGATGAAACGCCATCAGCCAACGGCCGTCGTGATTTATGAAAATGTTCGTACCGTAGTTGCGGCTGCTGCTCACGCCTCCAGCCTTGCTTCGTCGATGGGACGTTTCAATGCCATGCACCCAGGCCACCGGCCCATTGATATTGATCGTCGTCACTGTCATCGAAACGGTGAAGTGACTGAATATTGGCCAATACGCCTCCCAGTTCCGCTTGATCGCGTCCCACCCCACGTGGGTGATAGGGTTAGTCGGCGGTGCTATCAGAATATTGTCCGCCGTACAGGACCAGACCTTTTCCATGGCCTGAAGGTCCCGCTTCGACAGCGCCGAATAATAGGCATTGTTGGCGGCTTTCAGGTTACTGGCATCGAGTGTGGATGCGGGCTTTGTCATGGCTGACTTCAAACCAGAATCTGCCTGAACTTGTCAGTAAACTACGCTCGACGAAATTGGGGATGCAACGCCTTCGGCTTCGCGCCGCCCGCTTTTGTTGTCCATTTTGGACGATGCGGGACGTATCGTCCATTTTGGACGGCGCAAACTTGTTTTGGACGACGCGAGCTTATTGTCTATTTTTTGATCGCGCGAAGCGCGTCAGCGGTTTCGAGGATCAGATCGATAGCGCGATCAAGCGACGGCGTTGTCGTGCCGAGCGCGGCGTCACTAATGACGTACTCACTACCGTCCTGCGTGACACATCCGTGCTTCACTAGGTAGCGCAACTTTCGCAATACAGTCGTTCGTGGCATGCCGATTGTGCGCGCGATCTGCTGGGCTGTAAGGGCCTGACCACGCAACGTTCCGGACCATAAAACCCGCACAATGTGCGCGAGTTGGGCAAACGCGGCTACGTCGTTCGTGGCGAAGATGCGCTTGATCAGCAAGCTCTCGAACCGCTGCGTGGCGTCCGCGAGAATCAATCGCTCCTGCCTTCGCGGGATGTCTTCAGGCCGCATCGGCATGAGCAAACTCCGACGATCGCTTGTGTACTGCGGCAGCATGTAGCTGACTGATCAATGAGATGTCCCCCCAGGCAAGAAGAAAAAGGTGAGCGCGAGGACGAGGTAGACGGCGAGCAGCTGCACGCCCTTGAGCCAGTGGGACCGGCCGTCGCCCGCGACCTGGCCCGTGATCAGCACAGCCAGAAGCACGGTCAGAACGAGACCGGCCGGGAAGGCGAGATCCATCGGGGCGGGGCCGAGGGCGAGGCTCGCGAGCACCAGCACCGGCGCCACGAACAACGCGATCTGCACGCTTGAGCCGATCGCAATCGAGAGCGCGAGGTCCATGCGGTCCTTCATCGCCGCAGTGACGGCGGTTGCGTGTTCGGCGGCATTTCCCAGGATCGCGACCACAAACACGCCGACGAAGACATTGCTCAGCCCGAGCTCATGCGCGGTGGGCTCGATTGCGCCCACCATGATCTCGCTCATCCACGCAACCCCCACCGTGGCCGCGCCGAGCATCATGGCGGCGCGACCGATCGGGGGCTTGGCTGTCGCTTGCTCGGCCGCGTGTGAGCCCGCGAACAGTGCCGGATGGGTAATCAGTGCAAATGCGAGCGACAGCAAATAGACGACCAGCAGCACCAGCGAGATCGAGACGCTCAGCCGGCCAAGGCTCTCTGCGGTCGCACCCGTCGCAACTTGAAAGGCGGCCGGAAGAATCAGTGCGATCGCGGCGAGCGTGAGCATTGTGGCCTGGGAACGCGCGCCAGCCGGATTGAAGTGCTGCTCGGGATGGCGCAGCCCTCCGGCCAACATCGCAGCCCCGAGCACCAGCAGGATATTTCCAACGATGGAACCGGCGATCGACGCTTTCACGACGTCGTGGAGCCCGGCTTGCAGCGCGACGAGCGCGATGATCAGCTCGGTCGCGTTGCCGAACGTCGCATTGAGGAGCCCGCCAACGCCCTCTCCCATGCGCTCGGCAAGCTGCTCCGTGGCCTGCCCCATCCACGCCGCCAGCGGCAGAATGGCGAGGGCGGAAGTTGCGAAAACGAGCAGATACCGCTCAGGCGCAAAGATCTCCACGCCGATCGCAACCGGGATAAACAACAGAAGCCAGTTCAACACAGTCAATCCGCCTTTTGCAGTCTGCGTCAGTCTTCCCAGTCGACCCAATCCACCTTGTGGCTGTCGAGGTAGCTGCTGACGGCAACACCGATGGTGGGAAAGAAGAACCTCTCGCCAATCTGCTCGAACAGTCCGAAGCGTTTGAGCTTGTCCTTGACCGGATCCTTGAGCTCGGCAAAGCACAACTTGATCCCGGCATCGTCCAGGGCTTTGTCCAGTTCGGCGAGGGCATCGGCCGCGGTGATATCGACGCTGGTGACCGGCTCTGCCGCGACCACGAACCAACGCACCGGTGCAGGGGATTTGGCCGCCAGCGCCAGAACCTGCTCTTTGAAGAATTCGGCGTTGGCGAAAAAGAGGGGCGCATCCCAGCGAAAGAGGACGAGGCCCGGTATCTGACGCGCCTCCGGATAACGCGTGATGTCGTGGTAGCCTTTGACGCCTGTGGCGCGGCCGAGCACCGCCGAATGCGGACGCCAGCCGTCCCACAGGAATTCGATGACGGCGAGCACGATCGCGAGGCCGATGCCCGGAATCGCGCCGAGAACGGCAACACCGACGAAACAAACAATCGAGAGCCAAAACTCCCAGCGCTGAACCCGATAGATTCGAACGAGGTCGGCGATTTCGAGCAAGCCGATCGCCGAGGCGATCACGACCGCGGCCAATGTAGCGGCCGGCAAATGCTGGAGCAGATTGGGCGCCAACAGCAGCAGCAAGGCAACCGCAACTGCGCCGACGACGCCGGTCAACTGAGTTCGGGCGCCTGTGGCCTCGGCCACCGGGGTGCGTGACGAACTGCTGCTGATCGGAAAGCCTTGGAAGAACCCGGCCGCCAGATTGGCGGCTCCGAGCCCGACCATCTCCTGATTGGGGTCGACGCTCGTTCGGGTTCGCGCCGCGTAGGCGCGCGAGAGCACGCTGGTGTCGGCGAATGCCACCATGGCGACCGCGCAGCCTCCAATCAGGACCGGTCCGATATCGGTGTAGCTGATCCACGGGATGGTGAACGCCGGCAGGCCCTGCGGAAGCGGACCCAGCACCGACACATCTGCGCGAGCGGCCAAATCGAACACCCCGACGATGACTGTCGCGCCGATGACGGCGATCAGGATGCCGGGCACGCGCTTGCTGTTCTTGAGCAGCAGGATCACGGCCAGCGTGCCTGCGCCGACCGCGAATGCCGTCCAATTCGCTTTTCCGCCCAGGACGGTCTCGGCGATCGCCCACAGCTTTCGCAGCGGTCCTTCGCCCTCGATCGAGATGCCGAACATCTTTGGCAACTGGCTGACCAGCACGGTCAGCGCGATTCCGTTCATGTAGCCGTAGCGAATGGGCTTGGACAGAAGCTCGGTGATGAACCCCAGTCGCGCAACGCCTGCCAGAATGCACACAAGCCCCGACACGATCGCCATCATGCCCGCGAGGGCAACGGCGCGACCGGCATCTCCGCCCGACAGCGGCAGAACGACACCGAGGATGACCGCCGCCAATGAGGAGTCCGGCCCCAGGACGAGGATGCGACTGGGCCCGAACACGGCGTAAGCCAGCAACGGGACAATGGTCGCGTAGAGGCCATAGATGCCCGGCACTCCCGATGCGATCGCGTAGGCGATGCCGACGGGCACTAGGACGGTCGCCAACACCACCCCGGCGGCGACATCATGCGCGAGCCACGCCACTTGATATTGGCGCAGCGTCAGAAGCCCCGGCAGCCATCGCATCCAGCCGATCTGTTTTGACATATCCGAGATCGCTGAGGATCCGCAACGATCACGATGTACCGCGTCGGATTGATCGTCAACGACGCGATGGGCGGCGACGTTGCAACGCAACCAGGCTGCGCGAGAGTCCACCGATCAACAAGCCGAGGTTTTCTGCTTGGACACCTTACAGTTGCATCGGTCTGACATGATCAGGCACGGCCAGCTCGGCTTCGGTGCTTGCGAGGATCTGTTCCACGGTGACCCCGGGCGCCGTCTCGAGCAAGGTTGCGCGCTCGTTGGGGAACGCGATCACGGCGAGTTCGGTGACAACGAGGTCGACGGGTCGCGCCGAGGTCAGCGGCAGTGAGCACTGCCTGACGATCTTTGGCTTGCCCTTGGCCGTATGCTGCATGGCAATGACCACGCGCTTCGCGCCCGAGACGAGATCCATCGCGCCACCCATGCCCGGCACCATTTTCCCGGGGATCATCCAGTTCGCGAGTCGGCCGTGCGCGTCGACCTGCAGACCACCCAGCACCGTCATGTCGAGATGCCCACCGCGGATGAGGCCGAAGGACATCGCGCTGTCGAACGTGCACGCGCCCGGCAGCGCCGTGACGGGAGCGCCTCCGGCGTCGGTAAGCGTCGGGTGCGCCATGCCTTCCTCGGGAATCGGCCCGGTTCCGATCAGCCCGTTCTCCGACTGGAAGAACACGTTGACTCCTTCCGGAACATGATTGGCGACCAGCGTCGGAATCCCGATGCCGAGATTGACCAGCATCCCTGCGCGTAGCTCCTGGGCGATGCGTTTGGCGATGATGGTTTGAGCATCCATGGGTTTCACGCATTGGCGACGAGATAATCGACAACCGGCGCGGGCGTCACCACGTGATCGGGTGCGATGAGGCCAACCGGCACGACATGTTCCGCCGTCACGATCACGGTATCAGCCGCCATCGCGATCAGTGGATTGAAATTGCGCGCCGTAAGCGCGTAGGACAGGTTTCCGAGATAGTCGGCGAGAAACGTGTGAACCAATGCAAAATCAGCACGCAGCGGCGTTTCCAGTAGATAGCTTTTTCCATCGACCTCGATCGTGCGCTTGCCGTCTGCGACCACGGTCCCGACGCCGGTTGGCGTGAGGATCCCTCCGAGCCCAAAGCCGCCCGCACGGATGCGCTCGATCAGCGTGCCCTGCGGTACAAGCTCGACCTCGATCGCACCCGCCATCATCTGTTTCTGAGTGTCGGGGTTGAGACCGATATGGCTGACGATCGCCTTGCGAAGCAGCTTTGCGCCGACGAGCTTGCCGATTCCGACCGCGGATCTCGCCGTGTCGTTCGCGATCACGGTCAGATCGCGTTTTCCCTGGCGTACGATCTCGTCCACCAGGCGTTCGGGCGTGCCGACGCCCATGAAGCCGCCGATCATCAGGCTGGCGCCGTCGGGAATCATCGCGACGGCTCGATCGAGCGCAATTGTTTTCATGTTCGCCGGCCACAAGGCCTACGGTGTTGAAACGGGCGCTGCGTTCGGCTGCAAATCGTCGCGCGTGCCAAAATTCGCTCGCGGCTCAGGTGCTACCCTTCAGGTCGCCGTTGACCGCGACCTTGGTCCAGGCGTTCGCCAATTTGTGACAATCAGCCGCGCATTTCTGGCTGTCGTCGGCGAGCCGCTGCATGCGGCGACCCATCCATTCCTGATAGACGGCCGTCGCATCCGGAATGGACTGTGTACGGGCAAGCTTGGTGACGAGTTCGGACGCGAATTCCGCTTCCGACTTGGCACGCGCCAACCAGTGTCGATTTGCTTCCTCGAAGGTGTCGCCGAGTTCCTTCTGGATCGCCGTCAGCGACTCCATGTTCGCCTTGAATATCCCTGTAAGATCGGCCGTCGTTTGCTCTCGGGCCATGACGTTTCCTCCGTCGCACGAGTCTCATCCAAATGTGATCTCTGCGTACCCGGAACCTCTCCGTCGTTCCGGTGCGACCCCTTGATGTTTTCTTGCTTCGATGGATCGCCTGTACGGGCACCTTATTCTTAAGCTGTGGGTGAATCCAGAGCAGGCTTCAATGACATCAACGCGACGGCGGGCGCATTCATTCTTCACATCGGCGAGCGGTCCGAAAGCGCAAGCGCGACGTGAACCACCCCATCCTCCGTCTTCGTCTCGACCTTGAGCCCGCTTTTCTCGAACACCTTCAGCATGGGGGTATTCTCCGGGAGGACTTCGGCGATGAACTCCTTGAGCCCGGCGCCACGAGCAAGTGCGGCGAGATGGCGCATCAATGCCGCGCCGATCCCTTGCCCCTGGTATGTATCGACCACGGTGAACGCCACCTCGGCGGTTCCTGGGCGAACGACGACGTATCGCCCCCCGCCAACGATCGCGGGTCGACCGCCTGCCCGTATCACTGCGACCAGGGCGACATGGCTGGTGAAATCGACATTCAGGAAAAAGTTGATCTCCCGCTCGGAAAAATGGCGCCTGACCCCGAAGAATCGGCGGTAAAGCGACTTGACGCTCAGGTGATCGACAGCGGTGACGACGTCAGGGCGGTCGTCCGGTCGCAGCGCGCGGATCTCGATCCGCCGGCCGTCGCGCAACAGCTCAAACGCTGAATACTTTGCGGCTTCCGACAACTCGCGCGCTACTTCATATAAGACGTGGCCCAGTTGTCCTGGAAATTCTTAACTGCGTTCATGTACGAAACATTCCAGCGGTCCTGGAAGTCCTTCATGTAGGATACGTTCCAATTGTCTTGAAAATCCTTCGCAGCCTTCATGTAGGAGACATTCCAATTGTCCTGAAAGTCCTTCAGGAAAGCCGTCTTATAACCGTCTTCGAAATTCTTCAGTGCCTTCATGTAGGAATCGCTCGGTTTATCCTTTGCATCCTTCATATAGGAGATATTCCAGTTATCTTGAAAATTGTTCATTTCCTTCATGAACGACACGTTCCAATTGTCCTGGAAATTCTTCGCCGCGTTCATGTATGAGACATTCCATTTATCTTGGAAGTCCTTTAGGTACGACACGTTCCAATTGTCTTGAAAATTCTTCATGTAGGATACGTTCCAATTATCTTGGAAGTTCTTCATGAACGAGATGTTCCAGTTGTCTTGGAAATCCTTCATGGCTTGCACGTAAGGCTCATTCGCCTTGTCTTTCATGAACGAAACATTCCAATTGTCTTGGAAATTCTTGATGTACGACACGTTCCAGTTGTCCTGGAAATTCGTCATCGCCTTCATGTAGGATACGTTCCAGTTATCCTGGAAGTTCCTCATCGCTTGTTGCGACATTTCGGGCGTAGCTTCGGCCGTGTAGAGCTTGTCCCCGTACCGAAAGATGATCGCGCCCGGGCCGGCTTCCTTGGCGCCGAACTTGGCGATCTCGGCGGAGGGGTCTCCTTTTGCAGCTCCCCGGACAATCTTGAACGTTTTGCCGTCAACGAAGATGCCTTGATTGTTCGCAAGTTCGCCGATCACATCCGGTGACTGCTGCGCGAGCGCTAGCTTGCTGGCGCCCGCAACCATGCTGGCAGCCGCCATCGCAACGGCCATCGTGACGAGCTTTGACATTGACATATGCGAGACTCCCCTTGGCGGAATCAGCCCTGACGCGGACACGACATTCGATAGGGCATCACAACTTACTCCCGTTCACAATTTGTGACACCGCGATATTCGGTCGCTTACCGAGATACCGTCCTGCACGGTTGCTGATGAAGTTGGTTGTTGAACGCCGGCACTCCTTTTCGCCGCCTTGTCCATTTTGGACAGCGGCATCCTCACGAAGGCGCCGATGCTGTCCACTGGTGGGCTGGTGGTGGACGAGTCGGCAACGATTCCAGATTGGCAACCTATGAGGTTGCCCAGTCTGATTCCGGGTTCAGCCCTGGAATTCTTGGCGTAAATCATTCTATGCTGTCGGACGCAGCGGTGCGCTGAGTCGGCCCTGCTTGCGTTGGTCGGAGCTCGGTGGGGAGCGTGATGACCAGCATAGAGTCTCGATCGTACAGCAAATCGACGACGCGTCGGCCGAAGATCAAAAGGGCGGGACGATCTGTTGGTGGCGGCTGCCTCGGATCGGCGGTAGCGCTCGCAGCAATTGCCGGGTTGTTGGTCATGCCGACAGGCGGCTCCGCGCGCGCCGAGCCGCCCGACTACGACGCGGCCGGTTCGATTGTGCTCGGTTCTCGCGCGGGACTTGCGCCGGGGACACCGGTCGCTCCAAGCCAAGGGCGCCCGGCCGATTCCATTGAACTCAACGCCCGCGCCGGATTTACGACGGACTACATCTATCGGGGCGTTACGCTGTCTGATCGCAAACCAGCGCTCGGGGCTGGGCTCGAAGCGACCATTGGCTCTTTCTATGCGGGGACGACCGTCACCAGTGTCAATCTTCCGAGCCAGCCCGCGGCCGAGGTCACGGTGAGCAGCGGGTTGCGTCCGAAGCTCGGGGATATCGAGTTGGATTTCGGTTGGACTTACTTTCTTTACCCCGGCGAGATACCCGCGGTCCCGGGCATCGACTATTGGGAGGTCGGCACGCGCGCCGATACCAAGCTAGCCGATTCACTGCGCGTCGCCGCCGGCTATGCCTATTCGCCGAACTTCTCCAACACCGGCGCATGGAGCCAGTATGTTGCGGCCGGCTTGGGCGTCGAGCTGCCGCGCAACGTGATGCCACAGAACATCACCGCGTCGATCACCGGCGGCGCCGGTTATTACTGGTTTGGCAATCAGTCTGCTGAGTTTGGCGGATTTGCGTTGCCCGCATATTTCAACTGGAACGCCGGCGTGACGCTGACCCGCAGTGTTTTCAACCTGGACCTGCGCTACTACGACACGAACCTTTCCAAGGAGAACTGTTTCGTCTTTACCGGCGATCCGCATGCCACGCCCGGTGGTCACATCAACCCGGTGACGAATCCGGAGGGTCTTTCGTCGCACTGGTGCGGCGCTGCGTTCGTCGCGAGGTTCTGGTTCGAACTCAACGCGGATGCAAGATAACGGTAAGCAGCTGATCCAGATGAGCCGCAGTGATCTCATCCGCCGAGGGCAATCGCGACGCTGACCAGCGCGCTGCCGATGGCCACCGAAGACAGACCAGTGGCCCACGGTCGGAGACCGGTATGACGCCCGAATAGGTAGCCACACACGAACAGCATAACGATTGCAACCGCGTTCGAAACGCGCAGGGCCAATCGGGCGTCGCTTGTCAGCATGAATGGAATTGCGACCGGAAACGTTGACAGGAACACCAGCAGACACACAGCCACAGCACCGATCCAATCTTTTTTTGTCAGGGAGGGCCGCGCCGGGGGATCGGGCAATTGACGCAGCTTTTGCCGCATCAATTCCAATTGCTCCTGCGTCAAAACAGAAGCGAGCAAAGGAGGCAGGGCGCCTGCGATGGCCGCTTGCGCCGCGTCCGGATCTGACGCCTCGCGCGCCGCCCGCAACGTCAAGATGTTGCGCCCCTGTTCGTGCAGCCGGGCCATCAGGTACATCCCTGCGTCGATGATTCCCCACGCCAAGTTGCAGCCAAGCGCCCCAATCAGCATAGTCCTGATTTGGATGCGGTCAGCGGTTACGACACTGATGGTGCTTGTACAGGTAAGAACCATGATCAAGCCGAACAACACCTCCGAGATCCGCTCCACGGGCTCGAGGGCTTGAACAAAGAAGCTTGTCTTAGCTTCTGCCATTCGGACCACTCGTCCGCGTGAAGACCAGGACTCGATTAGGCAGCGCGCGTCAGCCCACCAGGGGCGTCGCTACGCAAGCAGTTCCCGCGAACGCTCCGCGAGCCAACGTGCCGGTAATGCCGAAGCCCGGTCTCGCGGCCTATTGCGGGCATCGATAGTAGAGCGTTTCGAGTTCCGGTAGCCCCGCGAATACGCGCGCAACCTTGTTGTCGTCGATCACCTTGAGGGTGAGTTCCATATTGTCGAGCATCATATCGGTGGCGCAGGTCGCGACCAGATGCACCAGGTCACCGTCCTGCTTGCGCGTCTTGATCTTGCAGGTGGCGAGCTTGCCGCGCACCGACCCGCCGTCGAGGATGAAACCACTTCCATGGATGTCGGCGTCCTTGGCAAAAGAAACGCGGCCCCCCTTTTTGGTGAAGACCTTGTTGCAGGCCGCCACGTCCGACGCCCAGACGCCGTTGATATCGGCTGCAGGTGCCAGCGTCGCCGAACTGAGCAGCATGGCCCCGAGCCACACGATTGTCCTGAAAGATGGCACACGCACCTCCTGCGTATTGATCTTGAAGACGCCGCTCGGCTTATCCGGCCCAGCTCAACGAGATTCCGACGTCGCCGGGCATCCCTTGGGGAAACTCGACGATCTGGCAGCGGAGCTTGTATCCGTTCGGCTGAAGGCATCGTTGCCAAAACAGGTACATTTCCTTCGGAAGGCCGGTCAGCGTGTTCTCCCAGCCACGTTCCTGGTTGTTGATGGCGCGTCCGTTGTCGGTGCAGAGCCTGTTCGGGAAACGAAGAACTTGGACCTCGGTCAGACCATTGGCGGCGGCACGTTGGATGATCAGCGTTACTCGCCTGATCGCCTCTTGATCCGATACGCCGGACGGTTTCGACAGCCGTTCGATCAGCGCTTTCTTTTCAGCCTCGGTCGCCGCCTGCCGCCGCATGTACTCCGACGCCTTGTCGGCCTCTTTCTCGGCTATTTGCTTCATCAACGCCTTGGCCGTCGGCAGCTCGACCGGGGCGTCCTTCTTATCTTTCGCTGTCTTCTTTTCCGCCATGGCGTGGTCCTCCGTTGGAAAACAGCGGGTCGCGTTGAACGAGGAAGCATTTTCACAAGCTTCCAAGCGGAGATTGACGTGGATCAAGTCTCCCCGCAACCTGCAAGATACGTGAGCGCCGTGCGCGCTTCCAATGAACAATTAGGGAGGATGTCATGGCGAAAAGCCCCCGAGGCGCCAACGCCAGCCGGCCCAGAATGAAGCGAAAGGCCTATGAGAAGGAGCTGCGTAAACTGCAGGTCGAGCTTTGTCGGCTGCAGGACTGGGTGAAGCAGGAAGGCTTGCGCGTCATCATCGTGTTCGAGGGCCGCGACGCGGCCGGCAAGGGTGGCACCATCAAGGCGATCACCGAGCGTGTGAGCCCGCGCGTGTTCCGGGTCGTTGCGCTGCCGGCGCCGTCCGATCGCGAAAAGACCCAGATGTTCATTCAGCGCTACATCCAGCATTTTCCGGCGGCCGGCGAGATCGTCATCTTCGACCGCAGCTGGTACAACCGTGCTGGCGTCGAATATGTGATGGGGTTCTGCACGGAGCAGCAGCACCGCCACTTTTTACGCCTGTGTCCTGAAATCGAGTACTACGTCGTCCAGGGCGGAATTGTGCTGATCAAATTCTGGCTCGAGGTCGGCAAGGAGGAGCAGGAGCGGCGCTTCGCGGCGCGCATCGACGATCCGCTGCGGCAGTGGAAGTTGAGCCCGATGGATCTCGAGTCCTACCGGCGCTGGTATCAATATTCGAAGGCGCGCGACCTGATGCTGAAGGCGACGAACAGCAAGGACGCCCCCTGGCATATCATCCGCTCCGACGACAAGCGGCGCGCGCGACTGAATTGCATCTCGCACATTCTCAAGACCATTCGGCCCGGCCGCGCTTCGCGGCCGAAGGTCAAGCTGCCCAAGCGCTCGAACAAGGGCGAATACGACGACCAGGCGAGCCTCCGAGGCCAGCGTTTGGTCGCCGAGGTGTACTGATCCGGCTGTTTCATCTAGGAGGTAGCCGCGGGCAGGGTGGTTCTTGGTCGACCTATTTTTTTGACCGGCGCGTCGGCGGGTAGTCCCGGCAAGCCTGCGAGCAGTAGCTGCTGGCCGCCGCGGACTGCCAGCCGACCTTGAGATAGCGGTTGAAGCAGGCCTGATATCCGCCGGCACAGACGGAACTGTCGTAGGGATAGCCTCGCGGCGTGTAAGTTGTGGCCTGGGCGTACGCGTTCTGCGCGAGCGCCAACTGCAGGAGCGTCAGGCCAACGATCGTTGAGCGCATTGTCCTCCTCCATTTTTTGTTCTCAATGCCCTTCCAGAAAGAGGTAGTTCTCCCAGCTGCGCATGCGCAGCAAAATCTTGCGCAGCAGCGAAACGTGATGCCAATGCTGGGTATAGATCGCGACCTGCGCGGCCGCACCCGCCGGGATCTGGTAATTTGAAATATCCTCTTCGAGGTCGATAAGGGCGAGCGCGCGTCCACCCTCCGTCCGTGCCCCGTAATCGACGAGCGCGCCCGAAGCCTGGATCTGGCCAGCCGCGATCGCATCAAGGACGGTCCTCACCCTGCCCCTGAATACGCGACCCGGCACGGCATCAAAGGCAACCTCGGCCTCGTCGCCCGCCCTGACCCGCTGCAATGAATTTTGCTGGAATGCGGCCCCGAGCCCCTGGTCACGGATGTCGGTGTTGACGAACGCCATCACGGGCCGCAACGGCGCCGGGACGACGTACATTCCAGGCCGCAACGCCACCTGGGTCACAAATCCGTTGCCCGGTGCCCGCGTCACCGTCTGATCGAGATCGTACTGGGCGTCTGCCAATTCGGCGGTCAGGCGAGCGACCGTCGTGTTCACGCCCTCGATATTCGACGAATAGGCGAGACGCGCCCGCTCTTGCTCCGCCTTGGCTCCGACCCAGGTCTGTTTGGATGCTTCGAGATTACGCGTCGCGGTATCGAGCGTCGCCTGGGCGACGACTTTTCGCTCGAACAGTTGCGACTGGCGGTCAAATTCCTGCTGTGCGAGCTCAAGCTGCGCGTTGGCCCGGTCGGCCGCCGCGGTCGCTTGGTCAAGCGAAGCCTTGAGCTGCTTCACGTTCTGCTCGGCCTCCGCGAGCGCCGCCTTTCTCTGCGTGACCACATACTCGTAGGGCTTTGGATCGATGCGAAACAGCACATCCCCTTCCTTGAGAGGGGCGTTCGTCTGGGCCGGCACGTCGATCACGCGGCCCCGCACCGAGGGCAGCACCGGGGTAACCGAGAAGTAGATACGTGCGTTGGTTGTGAACGGATGATTATAATTCATGATCAGCAGGAGCAACACGATGCCGACGATTCCGCCCAGCGCCGCCGTCGCGAGCGACCATTGGTTGACCGGTATCTTGAAGACCTTGAAGACCACGTAGCAGATCGACACGTAAAGCAGGATCAGCAGGAGTTCCATTACCGGCCTCCCGTCCTTTTCTCGAGTTCAGCGATCCGGCGCCGCAGTTCCTCCAGTTCGTCCGGGTTCGGTTTTGCCGCATCAGGCTCGCCGTGCCGGCCCGAAAAACCCCAGCCGCGTTCCGGCCGGTAGGCCATCGCCCAGATCCAGAGGAACGGCCACAGCGCGTGCAGCGTGAACAGGCTCACCCAACCGGCGGCGTGGATTGCGTCCTGGTGCGGATGCTCGCGTGCCTCCGCGATTTTGTAGGGGATGTCGTGAATTGCTATAATGGCGTAGAACAACACCACAACGACGAAGAACAGAAGAAAGAGCGCGAAGTAGTTGAGAAACGGGTCGCCCATGGCCGATACCTTATTCCCATGCTTTTCGCGAATCCAGAGGAACGCCTTGACGGCGCCAACGGGCCGCGCCTCTTGGAGATTGTAGCCGTCCATCGACAGGGGGCGAACGACGATGTTTCACAGGATCAACGAGGCATTTATGGCGATGCTCGCCTCCGTACCGCCGCTGTTCACGGAAGCGGGTTCGCCGAACTTCTTTTTGGTGCGCGCGATGTTTGGGCTGATCATCATCGTGCTGATTGTCTACCTGATTGCGATGCGCCCGTTTCGCGCGGCGATTGTATCCTGCGTGCAGAAGGTATCGCAGCTGTTCGATCGAAAGTGATCGCACCTCCTGCGGCTTTGTCATTCGACGGCCTCGGCGCATTGTTCACCGTACCGGGCGCCGGGCTGCGACGATAAATTTTTCTCGTGCGCGCGTGCCAAGCTGGGATTCGGCAAGCGATGCGCTATACTGCACGCGCTCAAGGCGGAACGGGCGGCAACGTGTTCCAGGTCCGCCCGCAGGGCACCAGGCGCGACTTTGATCTAAAGCAACGGCCTGTCCTCGATCCGAGGGCATGCGAGCGCGGGCGGCGTGGGTTGTCTGCCGAGGGAGATCCCTATGGTCTTACCTGCCATCGAATACATGACCGACGCTGCCCAGCGTACCTTGCTGTTCTGGGACGTGATGCGACAGCGCGGCAATCAATACCGCGAGCACCTCGCCGAGACCGTGCCCAACGTCCTCGACTACGAGATCGAACTGGTGGTCAGCGGCGCCACGCTCGAGCGGCCGGTCAATTACGGCCTCGTGCGCGTGATCCCGCCCAAAGGTGTCGAGATCGACCCCAAGCGCAGGCCGTTTGTGATCGTCGATCCGCGTGCCGGGCACGGACCTGGCATCGGGGGCTTCAAGGCCGACAGCGAAATCGGCGTTGCCATGAAGGCCGGCCACCCTTGCTACTTCATCGGGTTCCTGCCGGATCCGGTGCCGGGCCAAACCATCGAGGATGTCGCACGCGCCGAGGCGGTCTTTCTGGAGAAGGTGATCGCGCTGCACCCCGAGGCCGACGGCAAGCCCTGCGTGATCGGCAATTGCCAGGCCGGGTGGGCGGTCATGATGCTTGCGGCCGTGCGCCCCGAACTGTTCGGCCCGATCATCGTGGCGGGCTCGCCGCTGTCCTATTGGAACGGCGTGCATGGGCGAAATCCCATGCGTTACTCGGGCGGGCTCCTCGGCGGCAGCTGGCTCGCCGGGCTCACCGGCGACCTCGGCAACGGCAAGTTCGACGGCGCCTGGCTGGTGCAGAATTTCGAAAACCTCAACCCGTCGAACACGCTGTGGACCAAGCAATACAATGTCTATTCCAAAGTAGACACCGAGGGTCCGCGCTATCTCGACTTCGAGCGCTGGTGGGGCGGCCACATCAATCTCAATGCCGAGGAAATGCAGTTCATTGTCGATGAGCTGTTTGTCGGCAACAAGCTCGTTACTGGCGAGGTTAGAACGTCGGACGGCAGGGCGGTCGACCTGCGCAACATCCACGCTCCGATCGTCGTGTTCTGTTCCGAGGGCGACAACATCACCCCGCCGCAACAGGCGCTCGGCTGGATCCTCGACCTCTACGACAGCGTCGACGATATCCGCGCCTACGGGCAGACTATCGTCTATTCGGTGCACGAGAAGATCGGTCACCTCGGCATCTTTGTATCGGGCGGCATTGCCCGGAAGGAGCACAGCGAGTTTTCCAGCAACATCGATCTCATCGACGTGCTGCCGCCCGGCCTCTACGAGGCGACCTTCGAACGCAAGGGCGCCGACACGGTGAACCCTGATCTCGCGGGCGGCGATTGGGTCATGCGCTGCGAGCACCGCACCCTTGACGACATCCGCGCGCTCGGCGGAAACGATCCGGCCGACGACCGCTGCTTCGCAACCGCGGCCCGGGTCTCCGAAATCAATCTCGCGTTCTACCGCACCTTCGCGCAACCATTCGTGCGCGCGCTCGCAAATCCGCCGATGGCTGAGTGGATGCAGAAGCTGCATCCGCTGCGGATCACCTATGAGGTGTTTTCAGACGCAAACCCGATGATGGCGATGCTCAAGCCGATGACGGCTTGGGCACGCGAGCATCGCAGCGCGGCGGCTCCGGACAATCCGTACCTCGGCTGGCAGGAGAATATGTCGGAGCAGATCGTCACTGCGCTCGACGCCTGGCGCGATGCGCGCGACCGCGCCGTGGAACAGACCTTCTTTGCGATCTACGGTTCGCCCACTTTGCAGTCGGCGGTCGGAATCGATCCCGCGAGCACGCGCCCCTTGCGTCGGCCGGCCAAGGATCCGTTGCATCAGGAATTGCTACACAAACAAGTGGCCGAACTGAAAGCCCGTATGCCGGCCGGGGGCGTGCGCGAAGCCACCATCCGCGCGCTGCTGTACGTCGGCCGGGCGCGAGGTGCGGTCGATGAGCGCGGGTTTGAGATCGTGCGGCGGATTCGCCGCGAGTTGCACGGGTCTGCTGTCCTCCAGCTGCCGGAATTCAAGGCGCTGGTACGCGAGCAGTTCTACATGCTGCTGATCGACGAAGACGCCGCGCTCACTGCGATCTCGAAGATGCTTCCGGAGGATGGCACGTCACGCCGGCAGGCGCTTGAAGCCATCAAGCGCGTGTTGACTGCGGCCGGCACGATCGAGGGCGAAACGCAGGTGCGGCTAGCGCGGATCACCCGACTGTTCGACCCGGGCGATGTGCCGACCGGCGCCGAGAACGTCGTCCCTTTATCCCCGGCGCGGACCGAGTCGGAGACGCAAAGCAAGGCGTCGTAGCGCAGTCATCATCGCGGCGGGAGCTGGCCATGCGGATCGAGGAAGACAGCGGCATCAGTCCGGCGGTTGCGCTCAGCCCGGCAGCGCATGCGCCCACAAGTAAGCACGACCGTCTGATTGCGCGCGCCCAGGCGTTTCCGCCCGCAGCCACCCTGGTGGTGCACCCGTGCGATGAGACCTCGCTGCGGGGCGCGGTCGACGCGGCTGCCGCCCGCCTCATCGTCCCGATCCTGGTCGGGCCAGCGCGCAAGATTGCCGCCACCGCGCAGCAGTTCGGGCTCGACATCAGCCGCTTCGACGTCGTCGACGCGCCGCACAGCGACGCCGCCGCCGCCAAGGCGGTCGAGCTCATTCACCAGGCCAAGGGCGAGCTCGTGATGAAGGGCAGCCTGCACACCGATGAGCTGATGCGCGCCGTCACCTCGTCGGCAACCGGTCTGCGCACGGCGCGGCGCATCAGCCACGTGTTCATCATGGACGTGCCGACGCACACCGAGACCTTGTTCATCACCGACGCAGCGATCAACATCGCGCCCGACCTCGATGCCAAGCGCGACATCGTGCAGAACGCGATCGATCTCTTCACCCAGATCGGGCTCGGCAAGCCACGGGTCGCAATCCTGTCGGCGGTCGAAACCGTCACCACCAAGATCCCCTCGACCATTGAAGCTGCGGCGCTCTGCAAGATGGCGGATCGCGGCCAGATCACCGGCGGCCAGCTCGACGGACCGCTCGCGTTCGACAATGCGATCGATCCGGAGGCGGCGCGCATCAAAGGCATAACATCGGCGGTCGCGGGTCGCGCCCAGATCCTGGTCGTCCCCGATCTCGAAGCCGGCAACATGCTCGCCAAGAATCTCACCTTCCTCGCGCGGGCCGATGCCGCCGGCATCGTGCTCGGGGCGCGGGTCCCGATCATTCTGACTTCACGGGCGGATTCGGTACGCACCCGCATGGCCTCGTGCGCGGTCGCGGCACTCTACGCGCATGCTCGCCGTGCCGGCGCGCCGCTAGCAGCCGCCTGAGCCGCCATGGACCCGATCCTGGTCGTCAACGCTGGGTCGTCGAGCGTCAAGTTCCAGGTATTCGCGATCGAAGGTGCGAGCGAGCTGACGCTCCAAATCAAGGGGCAGGTCGACGGTATTGGCACGCAGCCGCGCCTGCGGGGGCGCGCGCCGGGCGGGGTTGAAGCGGTCGACCAAAGCTACGAACGCAGCGAGGTCCCCGACGTGCCGGCGGCACTCGCAAAGGCCGGCGCGTGGCTGCGCCAGCACTACGACATCACGCCGGTCGCAGTCGGACACCGCGTCGTGCACGGCGGGCCGCGCTACGATCGGCCGATCCTCGTCGACGCCGGCGTGCTCAAGAACCTTGAGCAGTACACTCCGCTCGCTCCGCTGCATCAGCCCAACAATCTGGCGCCGATCCGCTCGCTGCTCGCCCGCTCGCCGGATTTGCCGCAGGTCGCATGCTTCGACACCGCCTTTCACCGCGGGCATACGGCGGTCGCGGATCATTACGCGCTGCCGGAGAAGCTCTACGCCGAGGGCGTGCGGCGGTACGGCTTCCACGGCCTCTCCTATGAATACATCGCTCAGCGCCTGCCCGAGGTCGCTCCGGCCGCCGCACGCGGGCGCGTCATCGTCGCGCATCTCGGCAGCGGTGCCTCGATGTGCGCGCTGGCAGACGGCCGCAGCGTCGAAAGCTCGTTCGGCTTCACCGCGCTCGACGGCTTGCCGATGGGAACGCGGCCGGGCCAGCTCGATCCCGGCGTCGTGCTGTTTCTAATCGATCAAAAGAAAATGAGCGCAGCCGACGTGCAGCACATGTTCTATCACGAGAGTGGCCTGAAAGGCCTCTCCGGGATCAGCAACGACGTGCGCGAGCTCGAGGCGAGCGCCGATCCGCGCGCCAGCTTCGCGCTCGAGTATTTCGTCTACCGCGCCGGGCTTCATGCCGGCATGCTTGCAGCCGCGCTCGGCGGGCTTGATGCATTCGTGTTCACCGCCGGCATCGGCGAGAATTCCGTTACGCTGCGCGCCCGCATCGCCGAGAAGCTCAGCTGGCTCGGCGTCGTGCTCGATCCGGCGGCCAATGCCGCCCGCGCCACCTTGATCTCGCGACCGGAGAGCCGCGTTGCGGTCTACGTCATTCCGACCGACGAAGAGCTGATGATAGCGCGGCATACGCTCGCGCTGCTCGTGGCTCGCCGCAGCCAATGAATGCCGCGCACCGGAGACCCCACCATGATTCCCGTCGCCAAGGCACCGCTGCTCGAAGGCAAACGAGGTCTCATCGTTGGCATCGCCAACGACCAATCGATTGCCTGGGGTTGCGCCAAAGCCTTTCGGGCGCTCGGCGCGGAACTCGCCATCACCTACCTGAACGACAAGGCCAAGAAGTTTGTCGAGCCGCTCGCCCGCGAGGTCGCGGCCCCGATCTTCATGCCGCTCGATGTGCGCACCGCCGGCCAGACCGAGGCGGTGTTCGAGCGCATCCGCAAGGACTGGGGACGGCTTGACTTTCTGGTGCACTCGATCGCGTTCTCGCCCAAGGACGCGCTCGGCGGGCGCGTGGTGGATGTGCCACGCGAGGGCTTCCTCACCACCATGGATGTCTCCTGCTGGTCGTTCATCCGCATGGCGCATCTGGCGGAGCCGCTCATGAAGCGCGGCGGAACCCTGTTCACCATGACCTACTACGGCAGCCAGATGGTGGTGAAGAACTACAACATCATGGGCGTCGCCAAAGCGGCGCTCGAGAGCGCGGTGCGCTACATGGCGGCGGAGCTTGGCCCCAAGGGCATCCGCGTGCACGCGATTTCGCCGGGACCGCTGGCGACGCGCGCGGCCTCCGGCATTCCGGAATTCGATGCGTTGTTGGAGAAGGCCAAGAAAAAAGCACCCGCCCGCAGCTTGGTGAGCATCGATGACGTCGGGATCGCCACCGCGTTCCTGGCACATGACGCCGCCAAGCTGATCACCGGCGAGACGCTCTACGTCGATGGCGGCTATCACATTATTGATTGAGCACACACCGGTGTTCACCCGCCTATGAGGCGCGCGTCAGAACGTCAAGCCTGTCCTGAATACTTCGACCGCGTAGAAATAAAGCTCGGCGTCGAGCGCGCGCTGGATGTTGGTCCCGTTGCGAAAACCGTGCTGTTCTCCGGAGAACAGCAGATAGCCGACCGGCGTGCCGCGGCGGCGCAGCGCGTCGACCATGGCCTCGGTCTGGTTCGGCGGCACGATCGCATCCTCGTCGCCTTGGAAGAAGATCACCGGACGCGACAGGCGCTCGGCGTGATTGAGCGGCGAACGCTCGCGATAGAGCGCTTCGCACTGCGGGTAGGGGCCGATCAGCCAATCGAGGTAGCGCGACTCGAATTTATGCGTGTCGCGCGCCAGCGCCGCGATGTCGCTGACGCCGTAATAGCTGGCGCCGCCGCGAAATACGTCATGAAACACCAGCGCGGCGAGCGTCGTGTAGCCGCCTGCGCTGCCGCCGCTGATCACCATGCGTTCCGGATCGACAAGCCCGCGCTCGACGAGGAACCGTGCGCCGTTGATGCAGTCCTCAACGTCGACGACGCCCCACTGACCTTGCAGGCGGTCGCGGTACGCGCGGCCGAAGCCGGTGCTGCCGCCGTAATTTACATCGAGGACTGCGATGCCGCGGCTGGTCCAATATTGGATCCCGAGATTGAGCCCCGATGAGGCCGCTGAGGTCGGACCTCCGTGACACCGTACCAGCAGCGGCGCCTTTTCGCCCTCGGGTGCAGTGAAGTCGAGATTGCGCGGTCGATAGAACAAGCCATAGGCGGAGCGATCGCCGACGGTCGGAAATTCAATCGCCTCGACCGGCGCAAGGTAATCCGCTATCCGGCGCTCGGTTTGGTCGAGGATCTCGGTTGCTTTTTTCAGGATCCGATATTGGCTGGACCGGAGATCCACGACGACCACGCTCGTCGGATGATCGGGCGCGCCGGCGATAAACGCGGCCTGATCCCCGTGTGCACGAACCGAGGCGAACTGCGTGAATGGGGTCTCGAGCGGACGCAACGCGCCGGTCGCAAGATCAATCATGGCCAAATGGCCGAGCCCGGCCTCGGTGTAGGCGCACACGATGCGGTTGCGCGCCGCGATCGCGTAGGTGGCCATGCCAAAGACCCATTGCGGCTGGCCGAATTCAGCCGCCGTTGGGGCGATCGGACGCGCCAGCCCGGTTGCGAGCGTGAGGCGATAGAGATTCCACCAGCCCGAACGATCCGAGACGAAGAAGAGGTCGGCGCCGTCGGGAGACCACTCGGGCTGGAAGATCGATTCCGCCGGCCCGCCGGCAACCGCCCGCGGCGCGCCCGCAATCGCGCCGTCATCGTCAAGCTCGGCGAGATAGAGCGTGGTGCCGTTCCACGGCATGTTGGGATGATCCCAGGCGAGCCACGCGAGCCGTCGGCCATCGGGCGAGAGCCGCGGTGAAGCGACAAAATCGTGCCCATCGGCGAGGTTAATGCCGGGCGCCGCACCCGGTCGTGTCAGGTCTATCGCGACGATCGCGTTGACCGCGGGACCGCCGGCATGGTCTTCCCGCACGCCGACCCAGCGCTTGCGGCGGGCATCGACGATGCCGTCCGCGAACCGCCACTGCCGATCGCGCGCCGGCGGCGGCGGCGTGAGGGGAGTGGGCTCACGCTCGCCGGGCCCGAGCCGGTAAAGCCGGCCGTCGGCGAAGTTCGAGAAGTAGAGAACGCCCTGTGCAACCGTCCACGCGCCGCCGCCATATTCATGCACGCGCGTGCGCACGTTGAACGGCTTTGGCACGATGTCGGTAGCCCCGATACCGGACGCGTTCGCCGGCACGACGACATTGCGACCCTGTTCCTGCGGCCGGCCCTCCAGCCAGTAAAGAGCCCCACCGTCAAAGCGCACGTCGGACAAGCTGATCGACTGCGAGACGATGAGATCGGACGTGATCGGCGATTTCCACGATCCGTACGGCGCCGTCTTCGGGATGGTCGGCATGGTTTTCAACGCACGCAGAGATATTTGCGAACGCGCTAAACGATTAAGGGCTGCGCGTCCATGGCTGGGTCAATGATCGCCCTTGAGCAGGTCGAGCATCGTCAATTCGGCATCGAGCCCCTTGATCGCGAGCGCGAAGCGCACCCGGTAGGTCGCCGGCGAGCCCCAGTAACTGAAGAGCTTCATGGGCCGGGTGCCCCCCTAGTGCCAGTTTTCCTCGCGTCTTGTAGAATACGACAATGTTCGCACCCGCACAGGTGTGCCGCACGGGTATCCGCTTGCTCGCCGGATAGGGCTTTCGTCGATCGACAAGGGTATGGTCGAAACGGCCGCCCGGCTTGCTGCGACCGCGGCCGCCCGTAGGGGCGAGTGTCTTGTTGGCCTTCCGAGGTGGGTCACATGCTTCAAGCGCTGCAGCTGTTCGCCGGAACCAATTTGTTCCTACTGGCTTTCTCGGTGCTGATATTTGACATTCCTCGCTACACGCTGTCGCTGCTGTCGCTGGCCTTGTTCCGTGCGCGCCGACGAAGCGAGAAAATGCCTGCGCGCAGCTTTTCGGTCAGCGTCGTCATTCCGACCTTCAATGGCGGCACCGGCCTGGGCCCCACCATCATGTCGCTGCACCGGCAAACCTTGCGGCCGATCGAAATCATCGTGGTGGATGATGGCTCGACCGACGAAACCCGCGCTACGGCGGAGCAGGCGCGCGCGCAGGGCTCGGTGGACATGGTCATCTGCCATGGCACGCGCTGCGGCCGCAGTGCGGCGATAAATGCCGGGGCTCGGTTTGCCAGCGGCGATCTGCTTTTGGCCGCGGACGCGGACACCGTGTTCGAGCCGACCGCCGTCGCGGAGCTTGCGGCGGCGTTCCACGATCCGCGCGTGGCCGGTGCGTGCTGTAACATCGCGATCAACAACGAGAGCGAATCGCTTTGGACCCGACTTCAAAGCGTGGAGTACCTGATGTCGATCAGCGCAGGGAAATCCTTACTGGACGTTGCGGACGCGATCGCCTGTCTATCCGGCGCCTGCTCGTTGTATCGACGCGATATATTCCTGCGGCCAGGCGGGCTGGACGTCGGACCTGGAGAGGATCTCGAATACAGCTTGCGCCTGCGTCGCCTCGGCCATGCCGTCAGGTTCGTGCCGGAGGCCTGGGCGGAGACGGCCGGCCCGGCGAGCGGCGTAAGCCTTCTGCGCCAGCGCGCGCGCTGGGATCGCGATGCCTTGCGCGTCCGCTTGATGATGTACGGCGAACTGAGGTTTTTTCATCGATTTGAACGCCTGCCGGATACGCTTCAGAGGTTGGACTTTATCGTCTTCGATCTCGTTCCCACTCTCAGCTTGCCGTTCTATCTGGTTTACGTTGTGCTGTTGTATGGTGCAGATGCCGGGCTTTTTCTTGCCGCGATCTATTTCCTCCTGCTTTGGATTGCGATTTTCAACATGGCGCTTGCATTCGCCATGTTCAATCGATCGGTCGGCTTCTTCGGTCTCGTGGCATCGCTGATCTTTCCGTTCTACCAGGGCGTCTACTTGAAGTGCGCCAGGTTTTTTTCATACTCCTCGGAAATCATGTTTGCCGCGTCGCGATACGATGATTTCGTGCCGCCGCGCGTTCGTCGTGCGCTCCTGGGGGATCTGGTTTGAGGAGTGGGCCTGATGGATGTCACGATCAACCGGCTTGATCCCAATCTTCCCGATCCCGTCGAAAGCCGCCGGCGCGCCGCCGGACGACTGGTGCGACTTGCCTATGCGACAATCGTCTTCGGCGTGCTCGCTTTCTTTGTCATCTATTTCGGTTCGCCCTTCGTTTTTCTCAGCGGACCCGGCGTCGTCACGGCCCCGCGACATGTGGTGTCCCTGCCTTACACCGTGCAGGTCACCCGGATGAACGTGGTGGCCGGCGCAACCGTCAAAGCCGGCGAAGAAATCGCACAGGTGGTTTCGCCGGAACAGGACAGCATCGTCGCAACCTATATGCGCGCGCTGGCGGATATCGCCGGCCGCACGGCGGAACTGCGCATCAGGGCGCGGGTCGCGCAGGAATCGCTCGACGCCGCGCGCTCATATCAACGCGTGACCGCGGAAGCAGTCGAGCGTATCGAGGCTCTGCCCACAGCCACGGTGACCTTCCGCATGGAGGTTTTGCGCGAGCGCGCGGCGGCCCAAAAGGCCCTGGTTTCGCAGGAGGCGGAAGTCTCGGAGTCGAATATTCAACTCGCTTCGCTCGATCAATTTATCCAACAGCTTCGGGCGCGCCTCGATGAAGTAGAGCGCCATTTCGGCCATGGGGAGGTCCTTGCGCCGATCGCCGGAACTGTCTCGACAAACCCCGCATACGCCGGCCAGTCGCTGGTCGCCGGCATTCCCATCGCGGAAATCCTCGACACGACCGAAATCTTTGTGGACTGGTATATCCCCAATGAGCGCCTGATCGATCCCAAGGTCGGGAACAACGTCCTGGTGCTGTTCGGCCAACGCCGGTTCCCGGGAACGATTGCGCAAATCCTGCCGGTTTCGGATGTGTATCGAGGAACGCAGCAAACATTGACTCGCGATCGTCCCGCAACGCAGATCGCGCGGGTCCGCTTCAATCGAGACACGTCGCTGCCGCCGCTGAACTCGACCGTCTACGTTCACATGCATTACAGTAAGCTGTCCCGCAGCCTCGCCGAGGGGTTGTTCAGTCTATTCGGGCTTTACTGAGTCAAACCGCGTGGATCACATCGAGCGCCGTTCACGATGCAGATTGAAGTAGGTCAAACGGCCTGTCCGGCCTGCGGCGCGCAAGGGCTGGAATTCTTTCCGGTGTTGCATCACATGATGTGCGCCTATATCGGCCCGCAATACGACTTCGCGCCGGCAGCCGCTGGATTGACCTGTCCGAAATGCCGGCGCGACATCGTGTCGGGCGACCCCGCTTGCGAGATCGTGGGGACGAGCGCGCGCTGCCCGCGCTGCCGCAAGGAGCTCGTGGTGTCACCGCCACCCTCGCGCCCGACACCATAGGCAGGCGAGATTGGTATCTGGTCGCGCGGGTTTCTTCCCGGTTGCCCGGAAAAAGCTCCAGTACCTAACCGGGCTGCGCCAGGCGGCCGAGTCGTTCGGCGAGCTGATTGAGGCCCCAATCGCGCGCGAGCGTCGCGGCGCGCGACCATGTCGGGGTTTGATCCTTCAACGCGGGCAGTGGAGCTGACGCGTCCATGGTTGCGAGGCGCCGATAGAGTCGCAGGTCGGCAGCTTGTGCGGGAAACCGGCCCGCGCCGAGTGCATTCTCCAGCGACCCATAGGTGCGCAGCAGGCTTGCGGCCGTCTTCGCGCCAACGCCCCGTGCACCCGGAAGTCCGTCGGAGGGATCTCCGCGCAGCGCGATGAAATCGGGCACCTGCTTGGGGTCGACGCCGTAGCGCTCGCGCACTTCGGCCGGCCCGATGCGGGCCATTTCGCCGGCACGGACCGGATAAACGATGGTCGTGGCCGCAGAGGCGAGTTGGAAGCTGTCGCGATCGCCGCTCGCGACGATCGCGCGTCCGCCGCGGCGTTCCTCCGTCGCGCTGGCCGCCGCCAGGAAGTCGTCGGCCTCGTAGCCTGCCGCCTTGGCGTTCGCAAAACCGCATGCCGCGACGAAATCCGGCAGCACATCGAGTTGATCGACCAACTCGTCGTCGAACTCCCGCCCGGCCTGGTAGCCGGCGAACGCCTCATGGCGATACGTGGCCTCTTCCAGCGTGTCCCACGCCACCAGAACCGCGCGGGGTTGTTCCTGCTCGTAGAGCCGCAGCAGAAAATTCGCGAAGCCCACAATGGCACCGCCGCCTTTATCACCGGCCCGCCGGATGGTTTTCGGCAGGGCGTGATAGGCGCGATGCGTAAAGGAGTCTCCGTCGATGGCGAGAAGAGGCCGGCGTACGCGCGTACGCGTCGCCGACGCCTTGCTGCTCCGCTTTCGGGGTGCGAGCGTGCCCTTGGCTGATTTTGCGGAACGTCGCGCCGAGGCCCTGACAATCATTGCGTCAACGCTATCAGTGCCCTCCGCCCGCGCCCTTGAGCACCTCGGGCTCGTGCGCGCCGATCAGTACGAAGGCGATGCGGCAGGTCGTTTTGCCGGTATTCACCCAGGCATGATTGGTGCCTTGTTGAACCAGGATATCGCCGGCCTTGAGGTGGACCTTGCTGTCATCGAGCAGCATATCGATCTCGCCCTCGAGCACGATTGCATAATCGATGCTCTTGGTGCGATGCATGAATGGATGGTCGGTGTACTTGCCCTTGCGCCGCTGCTGGGTGCCGAGCCCCATCTCGGAGGTGAATGCCGCGTTGTCGACCTTGATCTCGCCGGTCACCGGTGGAAAGTCGACGATCCGCAGGATCGATCCATTCATCGGCGGTGGAACCCCGATGGTGCGCTCGGCCTGATCCTTGCTGCCGGAAATGTCGGCCGGGGTGTCGTCGGTCACCCACAGGAGCGCTGACGAGACGCCCGCCGCGCGTGTGATCGATTCTTTCGTGCCGTCGGAAATGATAACGGCGGTGCCGTCCTTGTCGTGTCCGGTGACGATCCGCCTGACTGACTTGCTCATGGGTACCCCGGCTGTTGGTGCGCGCAGATGTTGCCCGCCCGCTGATCTTTAGCGGACGCGAGCGCGGCATAAAACAGCGATGTGTGCGCCCCAGACAAACGATTCCATCAGCGGCGCACGAATGTTCTATGCCATATTTCGGCTCGGGCCCGCATGGGCCATAGATCACGAGCAGCCTGACGCGCCTGTCGGTATGGAGAAGCGCCGACGTGATCGCTGTGCAGCTGCGTCGCGGGATAGGTGGTGATGTCCTGATGCGAAATTTCGAGCGCGGTGGAATTGGTTCGCCAGCCGAACCCGAAATCGAGGACGAACTGGTCGCCGTTGCCGAGTTCGAACGCGGCCCCGACGCGCCGGCTGCCGGCGCCTTGATCTGATGGCCGGCCCCGGCATCTCGGTCGTGCTTGCGACCTACAACCGGGTCGCGCTGCTGCCGCGCGCGATTGCGAGCGTGCTCGCGCAGGAGGGCGTCGATTTCGAGCTGATCATTGTCGATGACGCCTCGACCGACGGCACGCGCGACTATCTCGCGACGCTCAGCGATCCGCGGGTGCGGATCGTCACGGTCCAGACGAACCTCGGCCCGAGCGGCGCGCGCAACCGCGGGCTCGCGGCGGCGGGCGCGCCCTTCGTTGCGTTTCTCGATTCGGACGATCGCTATCGGCCCGGCCGGCTTGCGGCGCCACTCGCCGCGCTCGCCGATCCGGACGTCGTCTGCACGTTGTCTTCGGCGCTGCGCTTCGATCGCGGGACGCCACGCGAGGCGCGCGTGCCGGACGTGACGTTGCGGCGTGAAGCCTTTGAATGGGCGCTGATCTGCGATCTCATCCCGGTCGAGGCGTCCAGCATGACGGTGCGCCGCGACGATGCGTTGGCCGCCGGCGGCTTCTGCCCGGCGCTGCGGCTCGCCGAGGATCGCGAGTTCCTGATCCGGCTGGCGCGCCGCGGCGGCGGGCGGTTGCTCGCGGACGTGCTGTGGGAAAAAAGTTGGGTCGACGACAGCCTGTCCAACGAATGGCGCAAGGCCGCGTCCGGCCTCGTGGCATATCTGCGCGAACGCCCGGAATATGCGGCGCGGTTTCCGGCGGTCGCCTCGTACCTCGCGACCAAGATTCTCGTGTCGCATGTGCGCGACCGCCGTTTCGACGCGTTGTGGCACGATGTTGCGGTATTTCGCGCCGCTGGCGTGATCGACGCAAACCTGCTGCGTGTGATTGCGCGGCATCGTGCCGTGAGCGATTACCGGCGGGATCATGCCACCGGGGCTGCGCTCGCCGCGCTGACGGGTGCTCCAGAAAAATGGCTATGATCGAGCGACTTTCGATCCATTGGAATGGGGTGAGACACAGTGAGCAGCTTCAAGGCGATCGTCATTCGCAAAGGCGAGGGTGGACAAACGGCCGACCTCGCCGAGTTCGACGACAACGACCTGATGGATGGGGACGTGACGTTCCGGGTCGAATGGTCGGCGCTCAACTACAAGGACGGGCTCGCCATCACCGGCAAGGCGCCGGTTGTGCGGCGCTTCCCGATGATTCCCGGGATCGACGGGGCCGGGACGGTCGAGACGTCGGCGCATCCGGACTGGACGCCGGGCGACAAGGTCATTCTCAACGGCTGGGGGTGTGGCGAGAGCCACCTCGGCATGTACGGCGCCAAAGCTCGGGTCAAGGGCGACTGGCTGGTGCCGCTGCCCGACGGCGTGAGCGCGCGCGATTCGATGGCGATCGGAACCGCGGGCTATACCGCAATGCTGTGCGTGCTGGCGCTCGAGCGTCATGGGTTAACGCCTGCGAGCGGGCCGGTGATCGTGACGGGCGCTGCCGGCGGCGTGGGGTCGGTCGCGGTCGCGCTCCTGTCAAAGCTTGGATTCACGGTGATCGCCGCGACCGGCCGTCCGCAGGAGGCCGACTACCTGCGCGCCCTGGGCGCGTCCGAGATTCTCTCGCGCGAGGAGCTGACCGTTCCGGTCCGGCCGCTCGCCAAGGAGCGTTGGGCCGGCGGCGTCGACACCCTCGGTTCGGTGCCGCTGGCGAACGTTTTGTCGATGACTCGCTATGGCGGCGCGGTCGCCGCCTGCGGGCTTGCAGCCGGTCTCGACCTACCGTCGACGGTCGCTCCGTTTATTCTTCGCGGAGTGTCACTTTTTGGCATCGATTCCGTGATGTGCCCAACGGCGCTCCGGCGCACCGCCTGGCGACGTCTTGCGAGCGATCTCGACCGCGGCAAACTTGCTGAAATGACAACTGAAATTGGACTCGCACAGGTCCTGCGCGAGGCTCCAAAAATCCTGCAAGGTCGCGTCCGCGGCCGTACATTAATCAAGATTGCGGACTGAACTGCCGGGGAACGGCTCAATATGGTAAGGAGTTGATTAAGAAATTGGGGTAATATTTGGTTAAGAACAGGCAGGCGGGGTGGATCATCATGCGGCGACAGGTCTTTGCATTGGCGGCTCTTGCGGCAGTGATCCCGGCTGAGGCGGGCGAGCTGCGCCCCGAGCAGGCGAAGGCGTTCGTCGCCGGTAAGCTGTTCGCCTATACCTGCTTTGAAGGCACCACCGGCGTCGGCCGCATTAACGCGGACGGATCGGTATCCGGTAACATTCGGGTACGCGGGACCGGACCGGTGCACTACGTGACGTTGCCGCCTGGCACAGTCCGGGTGAACCAAGCCGGAATCTGCGCCTCGGTGCGCGGCCTGCCGATGGAGCCCTGCTTCAACGTCTACCAGGTCGACAACAACCGCTTCCGCGGCTCGCTCGCCGGCATGGGCTTCGCCTACTGCGATTTTGTGCGCCGCGATGGCCGGGTGCATTTCGCCCAATCCGGCAGCACCGTCCAGCAGGTGCAGTCGGCAATCACCAACCAGCGCTAGCGACCGCCCAGGCGCAACCCCGGCGCCGGACGTTCCTGCACGACCTCGCGGCGAAAACGAAAGATCGCGGCCGGCCGCCCGCCCGTCGTGGTGGATTGATCGCCGGTCGGTTCGACCAGCTCGGTATTCTCCACCAGCCGGCGAAAGTTCTGCTTGTGCAGATGGCGGCCGGAAATCGCCTCGACCGTATGTTGTAGCTCGGTCAGGGTGAATTCCGGGCGCATCAGCTCGAAGATCACCGGCCGGTATTTGAGCTTGGCGCGCAGCCGCGCGATCGCGGTCGCCAGCACGCGGCGGTGATCGAACCGCATCGATTCGCCAAGCGCTGGCATATTTTTGCGCGCCAGCGCGGCTTCGCGACCGTCGCCGCGGGCTTCCTCGACCAATCCGGCCTCGTAAAGCAGCTCGTAGCGGTCGAGCGCCTTCTCCTCGTCCCACGGCGCGCCGGCGACCCCGAAGCACAGCCGCAACCGCTCACGCCGTCCGAGCGGGCGCACCGGCTCGTCGCGCACCGGGCGCGCTGCCCATTCGGTCAGCAGCGGCAGCACGGCGTCGTCGAGGATCTCGGGACGCCCGGCGCGCCAGTCCTCCCATGGAAAGAAACGGTACCACGGCTCGAATCCCGCGCCCGCCGACGTCGCCACCGCGCCGTTCTCGGGCATCCGGGTCAGCGCCAGATAGCCGACCGACACCACGTGCGGGCCGGTGTCGCCGGCGCGCGCGTGCCGGCCGCGATCGCCGAAGGTGTAAAGCTGCTCCACGTAGCCGACCGCGAGCCCGGTCTGCGCCTTGACCCACGCGCGCAGTCCGATTTCGAAGGTGTGGTGCTGCAGCGGGTCGAACGGGCCGAATGGAAGTCCGGCCCGCGGTTCGCCGGCGCGCTCGCCGGCCACTAGGATCTGCGGCTCGTCGTCCTCGACCGAGACAATGGCGGCGGTCAGCCCGATTTCGATCTCGGTCCGCGCCGCCATCGCCTACTCAAGATCAAGCCGGAACGGCTCGCCTTCGGCCGCGATCGTTCCGCGGCCGATCGCTTCAACGGCAGCCACCATGCGCCCGTGACGGGCCAGAACCCGATCGGCGAGCCAGACGATACGCGGATTGGGATAAGCCGTGCGCGAGGCGCGGCGCAGCGCCTGCGCGATCAACCCTTCGTCGCGACGCGGGTTGAGGGCGCACACCGCGGTGAACGCCGCCGCGGTCGAGCGGCTAATGCCCGCATAGCAATGGATCACCATCGGGGCGTCGCGGCGCCAGTCGCGCACGAAGGACAGCAGCTGCTCGACGTGCGCGACGTCGGGAGACACGTAGCCGTCCATCGGGCCGGTGATGTCATGCACGTGCAGGCGCAGATGATTGCCGGCCGGCACCGCCTCCGGCAGGCGAACCTCGTCCTCGACCCCGAGCAGGGTCACGACGTGCCGCGCCCCGGTCTCCTCGATCGTGGTGTGCAGGCGTGCCAGGGAGCAAACGTGAATCATGTCCGCCTCATCATAGCGCGCGGCGGGTACGGCGCGAATGTGGCCGTTTCAGGCGTGGCGGCCTTGCTAGGCTGAGCGCCCGGCGGCCTTAGTCAGCCATCGGACGACGTGATCGAGGATCGCTCTGTGCACGTCCTGTTGTGGGGTTCCGGCACTCTTGCGAACCTTGAACGAATGGTCGCCGTCCGCGATGACGAACAGGTCGGCGGGGGCTTCGAGTTTGTCAAGGATGGGGCGCAACTCCTCGGGGGTTCCGAATGAATCGCGCGAACCCTGCACGTACAGCATCGGCACGCGGATGCTTGGGAGGTGCTTTGACCGCAGCTGATCCGGTTTGCCGGGCGGGTGCAGCGGATAGCCGAGAAACACCAGCCCGGCGAGATCGAGCGGCGTATTGGCGGCAACCTGGGAGGCGATCCGGCCGCCCATCGATTTGCCGCCGATCGCGAGCGCGTTGCGGCCGATTCGATGGCGCACCTCGTCGATCACCGCGCGATAACAGGCTTCCAGGCGATCGTTGCGGTCCGGTATGCGGCGGCGGTGTTCGGTATAGAGAAAGTTGAAGGTCACGGCGTCGATGCCGCGGTGGGCGAGCTCGGTTGCGAACGTCACCATGAAGGCGTTGCGCTGGTCGGTGCCGGCGCCGTGACCGAGGATCAGGGTGATGCCCGCGGCGTTGCTAGCGCCAGCTGGGTAGAGCAGGGCGGTGACCTGGTCGGCCGGCGCGACATCGACCTTGATGGTCTCGGGCATCTGGCCATTAAACCTGATCTATCCCGACCGTCGCGTCGTTTTCGGAAAGTCCTTCCAGGCCGCGCACGCGCCTTCCGACAGTTCGGCGCTCGCTTTGCGCAACCGGTGCATCGCTTCCCACATGCGGTCTTCCAGCGCCGCGAGCTCGCGCGGCGGTGTGCCGGCGCGCAGTTCGGTTTGCAGCAAATGCCAGATGCGCTCGCTCTCTGCTTTTGCGGCCGCGTGCTCTCTGGCCAGCCGGTCGAGGTGACGATCTCGGCTCACGCAAGTTACTCCGGATTAGGATCACATTGTCCGGCAGTCTTGCGTCAAACGGTTTACGCCGCGTTTATGGATGGAAGGCCTTGTCGGGGCTTGGAAAATCTGTCGAAGGCGGATTTTCGCTGTTGCGGGGCCACGCCGCTACCGCCATTGTGCGCCAAACGCGCCGCCCCGAGCGCGAGCCATGAGGAGGACGAGGGATGTTGCGAACCGCCGCACGGTCGGCCCTGCTGCTATTGGGTCTTGCGGGATTGGCGTCAGCGCCGGCGCGCGCCGACGACTATCCGAGCCGACAGATTACCATCGACGTGCCGCTCGCCGCCGGCACCGGGATGGATGTGATCGTGCGACTCTACGGCGATCAGCTGTCGCAGGTGCTGGGCAAGCCAGTCATTGTCGAGAACAAGCCGGGCGCGTTTCAGACGCTCGCCATCAACGCCGTACTACCACAGCCAGCCGACGGTTATTCACTGCTGGCGATGACCAGCGCGGGCGCGTCGATCAATGCCACGACGCTGAAGAATCCCAACTACGACACGCTGCGCGATTTTGTGCCGCTGTCGCTCTACGTCAAGTCGCCGTTCATTCTGGTGGTCAACCCGGCGTTGCCGATCAATTCGGTCGCCGACCTCATCAAGTACGCCAAGGATAATCCCGGCAAGCTGTCCTACAGCTCGTCCGGAACCGGCGGCGTGCCGCACCTCGTGATGGAGTACCTCAAGCAGCGCTTCGAGCTCGACATGGTGCACGTGCCCTACAAGAACAGCCCGCAGTCGATCTCCGACATCGCGGCGGGTCACGTGAGCCTGGCGTTCGCCGAAGCCGGCGCCTCGGTGCCGCTGATCAAGGACGGCAAGCTGCGCGCGCTCGCTGTGTCCTCGGCGCAGCGGCTGCCGACGATCGGCGACGTTGCGCCGATGCGCGAGGTTTCGGATGCGAAGGACTTCGAGGCGGTGTCCTGGCACGCGCTGTTCGCCCGCCGTGACACGCCGGCGCCGATCGTCGCCAGGCTGCATGACGAGATGGGGCGCATCATGAGCAGCCCGGAGATCCAGCAGAAGATCACCAACCTGGGACTGATCCCGCTCAACCCGCCGTCGATCCCGGAGACCGAGGCCTACGTTAAGTCCGAGACCGCGAAATGGGGCAAGCTCGTCAAGTCGCTCGGATTGGAGGGCTCGCAGTAGGCCGCCACCGGCTCCCGGTTTCGTCATGGCCGGGCTTGTCGGGATCCCCGCGCAAGCGCGCGGGGTGCCCCGTCCCGGCCATCTCGCTCAGGGAAGCACGGCTGTGCGTCCCTTATCGGGACGCCGGGACAAGCCCCGGCGATGACGGAGGAGAGTGAATCGGCTTGATCGAGTGGATTCATCCAATCTTGCGGAAGTGCGCGAGATAGCGCTTCTCGGCGGTTTCGGCCGGCCAGGGCGTGAGGTACTCGCGCTCGACCGCCGCCGGCAGCGGCGGGCGCGCGCCGAAGAAGCGTAGCGCCTCCTCGATTGCAAAACCCGCAAGCACCGTGGCCTCGAGAAACGCCGCGCCGGCATCCGCGGTCTTGATGACGCGGCGGACTTCCGCCGGCAGTTCGGGCGGTAGGCCGAAGCGCAGGTGGATCGCGGTCAAGAGGCGCTTCTCGACCGCCTTGTAGGTGTCGCCGATCACCGCCTTGAACGGCGTGATCATGTCGCCGATCACGTACTCGGGTGCATCGTGCAGCAACAGCGCCAGCGCCAGCCTGCGGTCGAGGTGCCCGGCCTGCCTTCGGGCGATGGCCTCGACCAGCAATGTGTGCTGCGCGACCGAAAAAATGTGCGGTCCGGTGGTCTGCCCGTTCCAGCGCGCCACCCGCGCAAGACCATGAGCGATGTCCTCGATCTCGACGTCGAGCGGGGAGGGGTCGAGCAGATCGAGCCGGCGCCCCGACAGCATGCGCTGCCAGGCGCGCGGCGCCACCCGGGACCGCGCGCGTGGCGGCAGCTTGCGCAGCACGCTCAACGTTTCCCCTTGCGGCGAGCGTCGGGATGACGGTGGCACGTGATCAGGTGATCGTTGACCATGCCGACCGCCTGCATGAAGGCATAGACGATGGTCGGTCCGCAGAACTTGAAGCCGCGCCGCAGCAGCTCCTTCGACATGGCGCGCGATTCCGCCGTCTCGTTGGGGATCTGCGACGTTGAGCGGAAGTGGTTGACCTTCGGCTTGCCGTCGACGAAGTCCCACAGCAGCTTAGAGAAGCCGGGGCCGTTCTCCTGAATCTCGAGCCAGGCGCGCGCGGACAGCACCGCGCCGTCGATCTTCGCCTGGTTGCGAACGATGCCGGCGTCCTTCATCAGCGCCGTGGTCTTGCGCTTGCCGTAGCGCGCGATCTTTGCGGGGTCGAAGCCGTCGAACGCGCGGCGGAAGTTGTCGCGTTTGCGCAAAATCGTGATCCACGACAGCCCGGCCTGGAAGCCGTCGAGCATCAGCTTCTCGTAGAGCGCGCGGTCGTCGTGTTCGGGCACGCCCCATTCGGTGTCGTGATAGGCGACATAAAGCGGGTCCTGCTTGGGCCACGGGCAGCGGGGCAGGTCGTCGACGTGAATTTCTGAAGGGCTCATTGCGCAGCCTTTGCGTCGCCGGGAAACGCAAAGCGCGCCCAGGCCGGTTTGCGTGGCGTCAGGGCAATCCCGCCCGCGGTCAGCGGCACGCCGGCCGCGAGCGCCTCATCGGTGCGGTCGAGGCGGAGCATCGCGAGCCCGTTGCCGCCGGCGGAGGAGCCGAACGTGCCGAGCGCCTTTTCACCGGCGGTCACCGCAATGCCGGCCTCGGGTGCGAACCCGTCATAGGCAACAGGCACGACGCGGGTACGCGCGGTGCCGCGATGCTCGATGCGCGACACCACCTCCTGACCGACATAGCAGCCCTTCTGGAAGTCGACGCCGTCGAGCTGGTCCATGTCGGCCTCGTGCGGAAAGGCGTCGCCATAGATGAAATCAAGCCCGCCGCGCGGCACACCGAGCGCGATCCGGTGCGCCTCGTAGTGGGCGGCATCGACCAGCTCCGCGCCGAGCGCCATGGCAGCCTCGTTCGCCCGCGATGGCGCCAGCATGATGCGTGAGCCCAGCGCGGCGAGCCGCGGGTCGCGATAGGCGAGGGCGTAGCTTTGCGCGGGCGTGCCGTCCCAGACCGCGAGCACGGCGAGGGCGTCCGAGAGATCTTCCACGATCACCTTGGCGCGCAGCCTGTAGAAGTTGAGCTTGGCGGCAAAGGAGGTGGCGAGCGCGCGCGGGCAGTCGAGGAAAAAGCCGCCCTCTTCGGCCTGGGCCTCGACCACGATCGCATCGACGACGATCTTGCCTTGGGGCGTGAGCAGCGCCGCAAAGCGCGCCTGCCCGGGCGCGAGCGCGCCGATATCGGCGGTCAGCAGGCCGTTTAGGAACTCGCGCGCGTCGTCACCCGCAACCTTGACGACCCCGCGATCTGGAAGCAGCGCAGCTTTCATGCAGGTCCTTGCCGGGCGACACCATTCGCCGTGCAGATCGGAAGCTTTCCAATTCAAACCGATTGAAAAGTCATCTAAAAAATAGAGCGCGTTCAGGCGCACCTCAAGGGCGGACCGATGCCGGAGACCTATGATCTGATCCTCAAGGGCGGCACGGTCGTCAACCACGACGGCGAGGGCGTGCGCGACGTCGGGATCGCCGACGGGAAGATCGCGGCGCTCGGCCAGCTCGGACGCGCCTCCGCCGGCGAGGTGATCGACTGCGCCGGGCTGCACGTGCTGCCGGGCGTGATCGACACCCAGGTGCATTTCCGCGAGCCCGGCCTGACCCACAAGGAGGACCTCGAAACCGGCTCGCGCTCGGCCGTGATGGGCGGCGTCACGGCCGTGTTCGAAATGCCCAACACCAACCCGACCACCACCAGCGGGACTGCGCTCGCCGCCAAGATTGCGAGCGCGCGTCAGCGCATGCATTGCGATTTTGCGTTCTTCATCGGCGGCACCCGCGAGAACACCAACGAGCTGCCGGATCTCGAGCGGCTGCCCGGCTGCGCCGGCGTGAAGGTCTTCATCGGGTCGTCGACCGGCGCGCTCCTGGTCGAGGACGACGACACCTTGCGCCGGATTCTCGGCGTGATCCGCCGGCGCGCCTCGTTCCATTCCGAGGACGAGTTCCGGTTGCGCGAGCGCCAGGACCGGCGCGCCGTCGGCGATCCGCGCTCGCACCCGGTGTGGCGCGATGAACTGGTCGCGCTCACCTCCACCAAGCGGCTGATCAGAATTGCGCGCGAGACCGGCAGCCGGGTGCACGTACTGCACATCACCACCAAGCAGGAGATGGCGTTCCTGGTGAACCATAAGGACGTCGCGTCGGTCGAGGTCACGCCGCACCATCTCACGCTCGAGGCCCCGGACTGCTACGAGCGGCTCGGCGCGTTCGCCCAGATGAATCCGCCGGTGCGCGGCGCGACCCACAAGGCGGCGCTGTGGCAGGCGCTCAACCAGGGGATTGTCGACGTGCTCGGCTCCGATCACGCGCCGCACACCCGCGAGGAGAAGCAGAAGACGTATCCGCAGACGCCGTCCGGCATGACCGGCGTGCAGACGCTGGTGCCGATCATGCTCGACCACGTCAACGCCGGGCGGCTCAGCTTGGCGCGCTTCGTCGATCTCACCAGCGCCGGCCCGCAGCGGCTGTTCGGCATCGCCTGCAAGGGCCGCATCGCGGCCGGCTACGACGCCGACCTCACGGTCGTCGATCTCAAGCGGCGCGAGACGATCAGGGACGAATGGATTGCCTCCCGCGCCGGCTGGACGCCTTACAACGGCGTGAGCGTGACCGGCTGGCCGGTCGGAACCTTCGTGCGCGGTAAGCGCGTGATGTGGGACGGAAGCCTCGTCTCACCCGCGCACGGCGAGCCCGTGCGCTTCCTCGAAACGTTAACGCCTGAGCGGCGGCAGTAGCTGCTTTGTCGTAAATTTACTGGCGGCTGCGCCGGACCGAGAACTCGCCGTTCTTGATGCGGTTCGAGAGCGCATCGGTGAAGTGCGCGGTTGCATCTTCCCCGTAAGTGCCGATCAACTCGCTGAGCGCCCGAAACAGGCAGGCTTGCGCCATGCAATCCGCGTCGACGCCGTCGAGGTTGGCTTCCGCCCAGGCCTCGTGCAGGTAGGTCAGCGCCACCTGCTTTTGTTCGTGATCCGGCATCGGATCGCTGATCAGTTTCGTGAAGTTCAGCATGATCAGGTGTCTCTCCGCCGTCCCCAGCGCGGCGTCCTGCAAACTAGCACGCGCCGCGGGCGCGGCTACGCGGACCTTGCGAAAGGGTTAATGGGCGTCTTTTGCGAGCATGATCTTATCCGAAAACCGGTAACCACTTTTCGGGATCATGCTTTAGTTCGCGAACCGCGCCGTCACCTCGCGGGCGATCTTGGCGCCTTCCGAGAGGTAGCGCCTGACCGCGACTTCGGCGGCCGGCGTGCAGGTGCGGTAGGTCTGCTGGAACCCGCCATAGCCGCGGTTGAAGGCGGTGACCATGCGGGTCTTGCGGTCGGCGGTCGACGCCTCGGCATCGATCAGCGCCTGCATCTCGCTTCGCCATTTGTTGCCCTCGCTGCCGCCGCAGACCGAGCGCAGATAGTGCAGCGCGCCGAGGATTTCGGAGAGGCGCTGCAGGCTGTCGTCGAGCGTCATCACGGTCTGCCCGCGGACCGGGTGAACCGGTCCGGCGAGCGCAAGCGACACCAGCGCGGCCAGGACAAGCTTCATCATGCGCAAGCCTATGCGCCATGGCGCGCGCGGGTGCAAGCGGCCTGCGGCGGCGTCAGCTACGGCCGATAATCGCCAGCGCATTCGCCACGATCTCGGCCAGACCCTCGGTCGTGGTCAGCCCGGCGAGCTCGGATGGGACCAGCCAGCGCACGTCCGCGAGCTCTTCGTTGAGCACCGGCTCGCCGGCGATCCAGCGCGACGCAAACGGCAGGATCACGAAATGCTGTTCCACGCCACCGTCGCGGTCGCGCGCGATCCGCTCGCGGTAGCCGGCGAGCGCGACCGGCTCGATCGTCAGCCCGGTCTCCTCCAGGATCTCGCGCTCAACCGCCTCGCGCAGCGTCTCGCCGACCTCGACCACGCCGCCCGGAAGCGTGTAGACGCCGCGCGCCGGAGCGCGCGCGCGGCGCGCGATCAGCACGCGGCCCTCGCGCACGATCGCGGCGCTGACCGCGACGATCGGCCGGGCCGGATAGGATCGTGTGGATGCGGGCTTGCTTTCCGGCGCGGAAGTCGACAATTGCAACGTCATCCCATGTGCGGTCGCTACCTGATCAAGCGCATAAATCCACTAACACATTGATTTAGAATAGAAATATTGAAATCTAGAATCTTCGGGCCCACAAATTGGCATACAATCGTGATCGAATTACATTCACTGAACGTTCGTATCGCCCCGATAAGTTTCTACTTCATGACACGTGGAGTCTACCGCGAGCACAACGGCTGGGGCAATCAGAACAGCGTCCGCGTCAGATACGACGACGGCGAAGAAATAGACCTCCCTGAAGAGAGATATCGGGCTCAGGGCTACGACCCGCCATTTGATTGGCTGCCGTGGAAACGCGTGGGCCAAACGCTCCAGCTGGACTAGTATTCGCGCCAGAGGGCGCGGCCATGAGACAGCGTGATCACGCAGCGACTATAGGTGTGGCGGCGATCTTGTTCGGCCTGATCGTTATCGGGGGGATCACCTACACCTACATGACCAGACCCGCGCTAATCGAGGCCGCCACTAAGCGGGTGCAGGATATTCGTCAGGTGTTCGAGGAGCACTTTCGTTAGCCAGGTCTGTGGGGGCTATAAGTATGAAGGAAATTACTGATAGATTTTCCAACATTATTGCATGGTGGTTGCCCGGCGCATTTTTACTGTGGATGCTGTCTTATCAGCTCCCTCCGAATACGCTGACCGACGACAAATCGATAGGCGGGTTTTTATTTGTTTCTCTCGCCGCGCTCGTCTTGGGAGTTATCGTAAATGCATTGCGCTGGAGCATTTGTGATCGCTGGTTCTTCCGATCGCTTGATAAGCCATCCCACGAACAGTATTCGCTGTTGAAAGATAGTGAAAAAACTTTGGCTGCCTTCCAAGCCCTAGTTGACGCCAACTATCGTTGGTATCAAGCCTACGCAAACACAGCGGTAGCTGCTGCAAGTGGATGTTTGATAAATGTGTTTACTAGGAAGTGGCCCTGGTGGACAATTTTCTTTGCGGCTGGTTTGCTTATCATCCTATTGCCTGCGGCCCGCAATGAACTCGATGTTTTCTATCAATGCGCCAAGTTAATACTTAAATGAGGAGATACGATCTAATGAACGGCTGGCCTTCCAAATCTGTTAAGGCGTCAGTCTCAAAGAAATCGGTCACTAAGCGACGCGCCTGGAGCAAGGGCGACGTTACCGCGCTTAGAGCGCATTCTAAGAAGAAGACGCCGGTTGTATCAATTGCACGCACGCTGAAGCGTTCGGCGGGCTCGGTCCGGCAAAAGGCGCTTACCCTTGGACTGCCGATTGGCCATCGCAGATAAGTGCGATCAAGCCCCAAAAACCCACCCGGCCCTCCAATGACCTTGGGCAACATGCGCTCGTTTTAAAAGGGTGCTAACCTGCTGCTCGGCTCAGGAGGATGGCATGAAACGACGGGAGTTAATCGCGGCCCTGGTCGCCGCACTGCTCGCCACATGGTCGCTTGGCGCACGCGCCGATGAACCATCTGAGCCATCCGTCTTGGATTGGCTGGCGACATCGTTGCTAAAGAAGTTTCCGCAAGCCCATAAAGACGATGTGATGTTGGACCTGAGTGCACGAACGATTTCGTTTACTTTACATAACGCCCGTATGGTCTGTCATATCGACATGTATTGGGATGGCCGAATGAACTTTAGCGATTGCAACGCGAAATCTTAGGTGGGGATTTATCGCCGTCACTCAGTCGATTTTAGACTTGAGCATGGCGTTACTGAAAAAACAGCATCAGCGCCAGATTATAAGCAATAGGTAGCTATGGCGCAGAAGCCGAAGCAGCCCCACGGCCCGCCGATGACGCTCGGCAACATGCGCGATCTCGGCGTGCAGCAGCGACGGAAGCGTGGAAAGCCTTCCCATTCCGAGAAAATCCCCGTTAGAGTTCAATCGCAACGTCCAATTATTCCCTGGAGCGACCTCGATGCGAACAGTGTTCTCGGTCAACGATATCGCATGGCAAAACTTACGCGGACTTCCCGAAGCGCGAGGCTTCGAATACAAAGCGCTGTCAGATAACGATTACAGCAGCGCTTTCAATGCAGAATTGGTTCGTCTCGAACCTGGCGATCATTCGGTGCCGCACATCGAACCTTGGAGCCATCTGCTCTACTTCTTGAGCGGAACGGGGGACGTAACGATCAACGGGGAGACGCAGTCCGTCGCGACGGGCACGGTGTGCCAGATAAAAGCTGGCCAAAAGCACTCGTTGCGCAATCTGGGCGGGGACGACATGATTGTCCTCACGATTTACGATCCACCCCGAAAGCGCGTCGATTGACTGCGCACGCGGCAACGGCGTTCCTTAAAGAAATTAAAACTAAGTTGCTGCTGTCGTTCGGCCCCAAGGCCGTGTGCGTGAAGTGCGGCGCGCGTGGCCGCCACATCGACGTGCGGCCGAACTGGAAGGAACAGCCGCCGAGCGAGAACTTGACCGGCAAGCAATGGCGATAACGAAGGAGGCGATAGGACCATGCCCCACCAATGTTCAGTTTTGCTGTCATCGTTGACCGTTTTTGGTTTCACATTGGAGGCGGCTGAAGCCCAGCCAGCACAGCAAGGCAATGTCATTGGTGTATGATTGGGGACAGAAATCTTGCGGCAGCTGGCTTGACGCTCGGGCACACAGAAATGATCGAATGGATGGTCGCTTTGGCCAAGGCCAACAATGGATCAGTGGGTTCCTCTCGGGTTACAATGCGTTTGTTGATACGAATGGAGATGTGATAGGAGGCCGGACGGATCGAGAGGGAGTAAATGCGTGGGTCGATCAATATTGCAGAGAGCACCCGACAGACGAGATGGTTTACGCAGTCACTCATTTTATTGGCTTTATAAAACAGCGTTCGAAATAAAACTGACGAGCGCGATGCCCCGCTGGTCAGTAGACATCATCCGCCACCGCGCCGAACATCTCGGCACTATTGTTGCGCCAAGTGAGAAAGAGGCCATCAAGACGGCCATCGCGACCTATGAGATTGAGCCTTCGCGCAGGAACCGGATAACGGTTACGAAGGTCAGTGATAAGGATGATAACGAGGGCTAGTAGCGACCGCTAAAAAAGGATAGCCCTCCGATCGAGCAAACTGGGCCGGGGTCGGAGGGCTAAACGCCGAGAGGCAGGGAGTCCCCTCTGCCTCTCAGCAAGAAACCGTACCAATCATCTCATTGGGATGACATAGATCAGACGATACACGCGCCCCTAGAATTCCCAACCAAACTCAATCTGGGAGGCTCCCGGCGTTTCCCCCGGGAGCCTCTGCCACTCCCACCCCATCCAACAAATCTCCAAACGCATTTCAGGAATTGTAGTTCCATCTCGATCAACAAATTCGTCCTATATCTGGCGATATAGTGAGATTAACATAGGTTAGTGTTGTTGGTTGGAAGTGGTCACCTCCGACGAGAGCTTTTGATAGGGCCTAGCCATCCCATCGTGCAGAACCCTAAGAATTTTCCACCTCACAAAATCGATTCCATGTTCTTCAGAAAAGTCAGAACTCTGTTCATTTCGATTGAGATTTGATTTGGTCGCGTGCTCTATCTCGATTGCCGCATGACCCAATGAAATCCAGCCAGCGCCGACAGGCCGACCGAGTGAATAACTCTCGCCATTAAGTGCGGACTCCCGCTTGCCAAGTGGCGCGGACGAAACGCGCTGCATAGCATCACCGCGCTCGGAACCTCTCAATCAGTCAAGCGTTAAACATCGCGGCTCAGCCGACAAACCAGGGACTATAATGTTTCCCCTAAAACCTATTGGACTCTCGTTGGTACTCTTGGCAACGGCATCGACAGACTCCATGAACCATCCGCCGACACCACCTTCCGATTCTCCATGCAGTATTATACATCCACAGTTCGTGCCCTTACCGACCAGGGCAGGAACGTTGAAAAGTTTCCTCTCATCCGGTTTCGATCGGATAACTCCGATATACTGCCCGATCCTAACAGAGGACCTCCCCGAGTTTACGAAACAGCTTTCTTCGGACACCGTGGATGAAAATAGGTGGTGCGGGCGGACAGCAAGGTTAAACCCACCTCCTGAGATCAGCTATGTTATATGTCGGAGAAACCCGAGAGTTTGTTTCACCTTTGCTTTAGGCTGGTCGTAGATCTCCGTCACACCTGAGGACCTGACTTCAGCGGCGCTGGATTGACTCATCCCCGATCACTCGGAATGGGCCTTGACGGTCGCTACTGAGTCGCGATTAGCGCGGCCTTACAAAAAACGAATGCTAACGAATGCGCAGGCACCATTGTTTCAAGATCACCGACATTGCCGAGCAACAAAAGAGTCCCACCATCGTAGCCGACCATAAATCTGATTGGCTGCCCGCCATAGCGATGTACGGGCAGATGGGCAATCTCCAAGAACTCGCCGGGTGCCTGATCGAGGTAACTAAGCCGGAGCATCGGCCCGACCTCCGCGGGGCACAAATCATACTCAAGCTCGCTCGCACGCTGATAGATATCACGCAGCGAGACATTGCCGTTGTCATGGTAGCCGAGATCGAAGCCTGTCACCCGATAGAGTCGCAGGCGCTTCGGTGACTGCTCGTATAGAAACAACGGACGCCCCATGATCTCGTTGGCAGTGTCGCCGACGGCGATCCGCCGCCTTGCATCACTGAGTGCGTCGCGCATTGCAGTTGCGTTTTTATAGACACCGATTGCGACCATACGCCAGCAGGGCGACACGCAATCATCCCCGCCCGCTGCCGCGCTAGTAATTGTTAGCGCGAGCACGATTGCAGCCAGACAGCTTCGCAGAAGATATTTCACCGTGACGGCCTCCGGAGGATTGTCCGGACTACTTCCGCAAAACCAAAAAGGCTACCCGCAATGTCCGGGGCCCTTAGCCAGCGCCTCCCGCAGATGCGGGCGTGGTCGTAGCGCGATGCTGGGCTATACAATGATCGCGAGGCCAAGCTGTGTGATCCAGATCACGCCGTTGAACTCGGGACGGGCCTTTGGCCGGACGCTCCGACACATGTCCTGGGCGGCTAAGGTGTGGTAGATTCGCGTTCCGACCAACACTGTCCACGGGCGACGACAGATGAGGCGGGGGGAATCAAAGGCGAAGGGCCTCAAACGGGGCGGGCGCATACGTTCCGCCCCCACGAAGGCGAAAACACGCATCGGACCCAAGAACGCGTCCTCCGCCGAGTTGGCCGAGAAGCTGGCAGCCAAGATCCGCGAACTCGATGAGGCGTTGGAGCGGGAAACAGCAACCTCCGAGGTGCTTAAAGTCATATCTAGCTCGCCCGGCGATCTACAGCCGGTGTTCCAGCTCATCCTGGAGAACGCGACTCGCCTCTGCGAAGCCAAATTCGGCGTATTTTTCGACTTCAATGAGCAAGGCGCCCTTTCGGTAGCGAGCCTGAACCTGCCGGCGGCGTTCGACGAGTATCTGCGTAAGAGGGAGCGCCGCAAGCCGCGCCCCGGGTCAGACCTCGATCAACTCATGAACTCAAAGCAGATCGTCCACACTGCGGACATGCGCGTGTCGCGCGGCTCCACCAATTGATTTATTGCTATAAACATCCGGCTAGAAGCCGTTCGGCCCACAAATCGGCATACAATTGTCACGCGGCGACATTCACCGAAAATCTGCATCGCCCAGATAAATTCTAGGCTCATGACACGTGGAGTCTATCCCGAGCGCAACGGCTGGCTGTGAGAATTCCGCTGAACTGGCCGAGTTACCACCAGATAATTGCGACCTCACCAATTTAGCGTTACATTTATCTACGGATAGCGCACCATGCTTCGACGATTTATCGTCTTAACGATCACATTCGTAGCGGTTTTAACGACTGCTTCAATGGGGCAGTCTGTTCTGCGTTATCGGTGCAGCGATGACCAATGTTGCTATCCCGATGGAAGATGCTTTTCTCGACACGTTCTTGAGGGTCGACTTCGCCCCTTCAGCCACGGCACTACCTCTGGCGCTCCTGCGCCAACCCTTCCCGGTCCCAGCATCGGTGCCCCCAACCCTAGCGCTCCTAGACCTTATAGGTTTCCTAACTCTGCCAGCGGGCCCCAACCAAGCCCTCAGAGGCCGGACGTTCAAGCCAACCCTCCTAGTGCTGGCCCTGTAGTTGGGGTTCCTCCGAGTGCGAGCCCAGCGGTTGAAGCTCCCCCTAGTGCTCGCCCTTCCATTGCACCTGGCGCCCGCCCTTCAGTAGGGAGTGATCGCGTTGGGAATACTTCAGGTACACCAGTAACTGGAACTCTCGCTCCGACATCACCCCGGATACTTGAAACCGGGTATGCCAAGCTCAACGAAGTCGGAGAGGAAAAGCCAGGATATGGTCTCTATTCTTATGTTCTAATCACTTCGTATTCCGACAAGTCTGTCGCGCTGTTAAACGAGATATTCAAGGTAATTCCGAATGTCAAAAGCACGGGCGCCTTGCCCAAGCAAATTAACATCTTGTACATTCCGTTCTTAAAGGAGAAAGAGCGCGAATTTGCAGCAGCACAGTCAAGTAGCACGCTCGGCACAACGTACGCACAATCATTCTATAACTTTCAAATGGCTCGAACGATACTGGCCCATCTCTGCAACCCACCGGCTGACGTTCTCACCCGACTATGCGAAGGCGATTTGTCGCGAGGCCCGTTTATCTTCACGTATGAGAAGCCAGCAAGTGCTTTCGAGCCCATACAAGCTCCGTACCTATTTGTTGATCTTCGCGACGTTCATGAGCATGCCTTTGCAGAATTTGTGTCAGCCTACCAACAGCAGGTCAAAAGTGAAGACGTTAACTCGGGAGAACGCTTGAACACATTAAGGCTTAAGCTTTTAGACCTCGCACTTAATGCTGCTGATTTTGTTCAGCCCATTCCGGACGCGCTTGCTGACGCAATTCATTTATCGAAGTAGGACAAATGGGAAGGGTTTGATGAAATCTAGCCCATTGGTAGTGGCAATTGTTTCGCTCCTAATTGGTATATTGTACGGGGTTCTGTTCAAACAAATTTATCCACTTGTGTCGATTGACGCTGGCATCATTAGTTTGTGCGCCATCCTTGGTCTCACGACATGTTTGGCCGGAATGGGGTTGTGGAGGCTGGTTACCAAAATGTCCAATCTTATTCGAACAGAAAGGAAGATTGATCGACCAGCTAGCCAGCCGATTAAACCTGATAGCAATCGTTTTCGGACTAATTTTCTCGAAGTCGATTTGCAAAATCCTAACAGGAATATCTTTGTGAGTTTCTCAACGCAGGATCAGCTGGAAGCCCTCGAAATTTTAAATCAGATAGAAGCTGCGGACCTCAAATGTTGGATTTCATGTAGAGACGTGCCGCGGGGGCGCGATTATCAAGACGCCATTGTCGAGGCTCTGGATCAGTCGGGCGCAATGGTTTTGGTTTTTTCTAACAACGCTAATAATTCCGAAGAGATTAAAAGGGAGCTTGCCCTTGCCAGCGCAAAAAGGCTTTTTGTGTTGCCTGTTAGGATTGAAAAGGCCGAACCGACAAAGGGTTTCAAGTATCAACTCGCAACTCGTCAGTACATCGATCTTTTTGAAGATCGCGAGAAGAACATGGAATTGATCGTTAACACGTTACAAAAGCAACTGCAGTCAAATCTGAATCCAAATAAGGGCGGCTCCCTTAGTCCTTAAACCTGGGGACCCGATTTCAGCGGTGCTGGATTGACCCAACCACGATCACCCGGAATCGGCTGGAGGGTGAGTTATCAAACATCATGAAACATCCCGGGACACTCCAATAAAACATGTGCGGTCGCTACCTGATCATAACCACTCCGGAAGCGATGCGGGCGTTTTTCCGCTATCTGGAGCAGCCGAACTTCCCGCCGCGCTACAACGTGGCGCCGACGCAGCCGATTCCGGTCGTGCGCATGTTCGAAGGCGTGCGCCAATTCGCGCTGGTGCGCTGGGGCCTCCTTCCGGCCTGGGTCAAGGACCCGCGCGGATTTTCGCTGGTGATCAATGCGCGCAGCGACAATGTGCTCGACAAGCCGGCGTTTCGTAACGCCATGCGCCGGCGGCGCTGTCTCATTCCGGCCGACGGTTTCTACGAATGGAAGGTCGAAGGCGAGCGACGGCGGCCGTTCGCGGTTAGGCCGCGCGCCGGCGGTCCAATCGCGTTCGCGGGCCTCTGGGAAACCTGGACCGGGCCGAACGGCGAAGAACTCGAAACCGCCGCGATCGTGACCACGCAGGCGAACCGTGCGTTGCGCCTTCTGCACGATCGCATGCCGGTCGTGCTCGCGCCCGAAGCTTACGACATGTGGCTCGATTGCCGGGCGGTCGATGCGCAGATCGCGGCCGCGCTGCTCGCGCCGGCGCCGGACAATTTCTTCGATGCCTACGAGGTCTCGCCTGCGGTCAACCGCGTCACCAACGACTCGCCCGAGTTGCTGGTGCCAGCCTCCGAACTCCCGCCGGCGCCGGAACCGGAGAAGCCCGCCAAGCCGAAGCGCGACGATCGGCAAGGCTCCTTGTTCTAGCGCGCGGCTACTTCGATTTCTTCGCTCCGCTGCGCGCACGCGGCTTGTGCGCCGAGCGCCGGCGCGTGGTGCGGCGCTGCATCTTGGTCGACTTCGGCCGCTTCGGTTTTGGCCGCTTGCGCATCTTGCGGACCGTCTTCAGCCGCCTGCGGGTGATTTTGGCCATTCGCGGTTCTCCTCATTGCGGTCCCGGCGAATGCCCGCTCAGCCGCGCCCGACGTAGGGCATCTTGGTCGCCATCACGGTCATGAACAAGACGTTCGAGGCGAGCGGCAGTCCCGCCATGTAGGCGACTGCTTCGCCGACGTGCTCGACGTCCATGCGCGGCTCGATCATCTTCTGCCCGCTCGGCTGCAGGATGCCTTCGCCCTCGACCATGCGTTCAGTGAGCGGGGAGATCGCGTTGCCGATGTCGATCTGCCCGCAGGCGATGTCGTAGGCGCGGCCGTCGAGCGCGGTCGACTTGGTCAGCCCGGTGATCGCATGCTTGGTCGCCGTATAGGCGATGGTGAACGGCCGCGGCGTATGCGCCGAGATCGAGCCGTTGTTGATGATGCGCCCGCCGCGCGGGGTCTGATCCTTCATGATGCGGATCGCTTCCTGGGTGCACAGGAAGGTGCCGTTGAGGTTAGTGTCGACGACCGCCTTCCATTTCTCGTACGGCAGGTCCTCGATCGGCACCGGCGGCGCGCCGATGCCGGCATTGTTGAACAAGACGTCGAGCCGGCCGAACGCCTGCTTGGTGGTTGCGAACAGCGTCTTGATCGAGGCCGGATCGGCGATGTCGGCGGGAACGACCATGTTCTTCCCGCCCTTGGCGGCGCCCTCGTTGGCGACCTCCTGCAGCTTGTCGCGGCGGCGCCCGGCCAGCACCACGGTGAACCCGGTCTTCATCAGCGCCAGCGCGGCGCCGCGGCCGACGCCGGTGCCGGCCCCGGTGACGATCGCGATTTTCGGTGTCGTGGCCATGGGGTGCTCCTGTTCCGCAATTGTGCCCAGCGCAATTGCGCGCATGGTGGCCGACATCGCCGGGCCGACGCAATGGCCGTTCGCAGCACGAGCGTCGTTGCGGACGGGGAAACAATATGCATATACAAGTTTTCGGTTCCACGGACGCGCGCCATGACGCAAGGGCTCCCCCGACAGCTGATCGCCGAGCAGATGCTCGCCTGCACCTGCGCGCGCCTGCGCAAGGTGACGCGGCGCGTCACCCAGATCTACGACCAAGCACTGACGCCGGCCGGACTGACGATCACTCAGTTCGGCCTTATCGCCTGCCTCGCGGCGCGCGGCGAGGTGTCGATCGGCGAATTGGCGGAAGAATCGGTCATGGATCCGACTACGCTGACCCGGACGCTGCGGCCGCTCGAGCGCCGCAAGCTGATCAAAATCACGGCCGCGCGCGAGGACCGCCGCCGTCGCAGCGTTGCGCTCACTGAAACCGGTCGTGCGGTATTCCGCGATGCCGTGCCGCTGTGGCGCAAGGCCGGCACGGAACTTGGCGACGTTCTCGGCACCCGCGGCCGCGCGGGGCTCGATCAATCGCTCGAGGCGGCGCTCGCGCATCTCACAATCGGTTGAGAGCGCGAACCGCCCATCAAATTGTGGGTTGCATCCTCACAAAGGCTTGAGCGCCCGCGGCTTGACAGCGGCCCGGCGCCGGCGATTAGATGTATATACAGCTAATGTATATGCAGTAGTCCGGTAGGGGCCGGGCGAGGACCGGAGCAGCGACCTAAGGGAGACGATCATGGCTTCGCTCGATATCATCGGTTCAATCGACATTACGGCGGCGGCCGCGTTCCTGGTCGGCACCATTGCGGCGGCCTATCCCGCCCCGCTCTCGGCGCGGCTTCGCGTCGTCACAGGATTCGCGGTCTGGTTCACGTTGATCGTGCTCGCTTCCGCGCTCGATCTGCTCGATCCGGTGAAGGGTTTCGGCGTCCCGGCGCTCGGGTTCGCGATCGTGGTTCCGATCGCCGTGATGGCATTCGCCGCGATCGGCAGCGGCGAGCGCTGGCGGCGTGTGCTCGCAATCCCGATGCCGGCGCTGATCGCACCCCACGTGCTGCGGATTCTCGCCGTTCAGTTCCTGCTGCTGTGGTCCGTCGGCCGGCTGACCGCGCCGTTCGCGCCGATCGCCGGCTGGGGCGACATCATCACCGCCGTCACTGCGCTTCCGGTCGCCTGGGCGGTGTGGCGCAAAACTTCAGGCTGGCGTCCGCTCGCCGTGATCTGGAACCTGTTCGGCGCCGCCGATCTGATCACGGCGGTCGCGCTCGGCGTCCTCTCCGCGCCCGGCTCGCCCCTGCAGCTGTTCGCGGTCCCGGGCGCGCCGATCATGACGAGCCTGCCGTGGCTGCTGATCCCGGGCTACCTGGTGCCGATCATGTTCATGACCCACGTGCTGATGCTGGCGCAGCTTACCGTCCACGCTCCGGCCACGGATGCACGGCGTCACGCCTTGCTGGCGTAGGGCGGCCGCGGGATGTTGTTGTGGGCGGCGCGCAGCGCCGCCGACCAGCGCTCGCGCAGATCGTGGAAATAGGGTTCGCCCGGCTCGATCCGGTAGTTGAGCTCGGCTTTGCAGGTGTCGCGCCGCACCACCAGGATGTCGAGCGGCATGCCGACACTCAGGTTGGAGCGCATAGTCGAATCGACCGAAATCAATCCGATCTTGAGCGCGTCGTAGAGGTCGATGTCGTAGGTGATGGCGCGGTCGAGCACCGGCTTGCCGTACTTGTGCTCGCCGATCTGCAGGTAGGGCGTGTCGATCGTGCATTCGATGAAGTTGCCGGCGGCGTAGATCATGAACAGGCGCAATCGTTCGCCTTTGATCTGGCCGCCGAACAGGAACGCGAGGTCGAACTTGACCTCGGATTGATCCAGCGCCTCGCTTTCGATCTCGTGCAGCATGCGGATCGCGCGCCCGATGCGCTGCGCCGCCTTGAACATGGTGGGCGCGTTCATCAGGTTCTCGCGCTCGCCGCTTTCCGGGTTCTCCCAGCCTTCGTTGACGGTCGAGACCACCGACTGGGTGAGCGACAGGTTGCCGGAGGCGGCGATCGCCATGATGCGCTCGCCCGGATTGGAATAGACCTGCAGCTTGCGAAACACCGAAATGTTGTCGAGCCCCGCGTTGGTGCGGGTATCGGCAATCATCACGAGGCCGTCGCGAACCAGGATGCCGCAGCAATAGGTCATGAAAGGCGCCCCAACTAACGGCTGCGGTTATAGCCAGAGCACGGTGCCGAGGCCACACCTTCGGATTCAGCCACAATCTCAGTCCTCGTCCTGGGGAGCGCCCGCGCCAGCGCTGCCACACTGTTCGACCTGATCCTGAGGAGCCCGAGCGAAGCGAGGGCGTCTCGAAGGATGGCCAAAGAGAACGCGGTTGCCCGGGGCCGTCCTTCGAGACGCGCCCTGCGGGCGCTCCTCAGGACGAGGCCGAGGAGTGTTGCCGCGCCCGATCGCGCCGCCGGCGCTCAGTTCTGGTTCTGCCGGAACGCCTGGTCGACCCGGATCTGCACCGCCAGCGCCTCGCTGCCGCCGCCGTAGCGGGTGCCGCGCACCGGTGCGGCGCCCAGGTAGTCGAGCCCGACCGCGACCCGCAAGTAGGCGTCGGTCGCGCAGCTGCCGTTGGCGGGGTCGAACGCGACCCAGCCGAGATCCTCGACATAGGCCTCGGCCCAGGCATGGCCGGCGCCCTGGTCGATCGCGCCGTCGTTGCGGTGCAGATACCCTGAGATGTAGCGCGCCGGCACGCCGGCGGCGCGCGCGCAGCCGATGAAAATATGCGCCATGTCCTGGCAGACCCCGCGCTTGAGCGCGAACGCCTCGATCGCGGTGGTCGCCGCATGGGTCGGATCGGTGTCGAAGGCGATGTCTTCGTAGAGCCGATCGAGCAGCCCGTGCAGCAGGCTCAGCGTATTGCTCGCGTCCATAGAAGCCGCGAACGCCTGCATCGCCGCGTCGGCGTGGGTGAGCGGGGTTTCGCGCAGGAACAGACTCGGCGGAAACCGCTCGATCGCGTCACGCACGATCCCGTGGGTGTCCTGCGTTTCGACCACGCCGGCGGCGGTCACGGTCAGGTCGGTGAGCGGCGCGTCGGCCGTGAACGCGTGGATGATGTTGCCGAAGGCGTCTTCCTGCTCGTCGAGCCGGCAGTCGGCCGAGACTTCGATCCGCCAGTCGAGCACGAACTGGCCCTCGTGGTTGCGCGGGGTCAGCCGCAAGGTCTGGATCACGCCGGTCGGCGGCGTGTCGTAGCGGTAGCGGGTCTCATGCCTCACGCCGATACGCATGCCGGCCATCATGCGGGTTCGCAGTTGCTCAGGTCAAATACTGCTGCGTGACCGCGGCGTCGAGCCGATTGTTGTCGGTGATGAACTCGGTGACGAACTCGTGCAGCCCGTGCTGGAAGATCTCCGGCATCCGGCTGTGCTCGAGCCGCGCCCGCATGGCCCGGGCGTGGCGCTGGGCCGGGCCCTGGCGGCCATAGGCATGACCGATCGAGTCGAGGAACCGCACCAGGTTGTCGTAGCAGCTCGCGAGCGAGCGCGGCATCTGATCCTTGAGGATCAGGAGGTCGGCGATCAGCCAGGGTTTGAGGCTTTCGCGGTAGACCCAGTGATAGGCCGTGAGCGCGGAGACCGAGCGCAGGATCGCCGCCCATTGGAAGTAGTCGAGCGGGCCGCCGACCCGCTCCTGCGCCGGCAGCAGCAGGTGATACTTGACGTCGAGAATGCGCGCGGTGTTGTCGGCGCGCTCGACGTAGAGGCCGAGCCGCGAGAACCAGTACGCGTCGTTGCGCAGCATGGTGCGGTAGGCGGAGCCATCGAACAGGAGCGACTGCTCCTGCACCCAGCGCAGGAAGCGCATGAACTCGTCGCGCGAGGTCGGGCCGTTGCCGAAGCGCTTGAGCTCGAGCCAGGCGCCGTTGATCGCGTCCCACATCTCGACCGTGAGTGCGGTGCGCACCGCGCGCGCGTTGGTGCGCGCGACCTCGAAGCAGTTGCGGATCGAGGAAGGGTTCGCGGTCGAGAACGCCAGATACTCGGTGACGTTCTCCTCGTTCGCCTCCTCGAACTTGGCGAAGAACGAGTTGGCGCAGCCGGCGGTCGCGACCGCGGACGCCCATTCGTTCGAGGTGCCGACGTAGGCGAGCGGGAGCGTGGTGAGCCGGTGGGTCGCCTCCAGGATGCGCGCCAGGTATTCGGCGCGTTCGACGTAGCGCGCGAGCCAGTAGAGGTTATCGGCGGTGCGCGAGAGCATCAGCGCGGTGTCCCGGACCGATTGCGGCGCCGTGTCCCGGACGCGGTGCAGCGCGCAGCGGTGCACCGCAGATCCGGGACCGCCAAAGAGGGGGCCTTCATTGGGGCGATCCCGGGTCTGCAGCGCACCGCCAAGTGGCGCTGCGCTGCGCCCGGGATACGGCCGTGGTGAATCACGTTCATGAATCCAGCACCCAGGTGTCTTTCGTGCCGCCGCCCTGGCTCGAGTTGACCACCAGCGATCCCGCCTTGAGCGCGACCCGGGTGAGCCCGCCCGGCACGATCCGGATGCGGTCGCGCCCGGTCAGCACGAACGGGCGCAGGTCGACGTGGCGCGGCGCCACGCCCTCGTCGACGCAGGTCGGGCAGGTCGAAAGCGCCAGCGTCGGCTGCGCGATGAAGTTCGTCGGCTGCGATTTCAGCTTGGAGCGGAACGCCGCGATCGTGGTCTTGTCGGCCTTCGGCCCGATCAGCATGCCGTAGCCGCCGGAGCCGTGCACTTCCTTGACCACCAGCTCCTCGATGTTGTCGAGCACATGCGAGAGGTGCGAGGGCTCGCGGCAGCGCCAGGTCGGCACGTTCTTCAGGATCGGCTCTTCGGCAAGGTAAAACTTGGTGATCTCCGGCATGTAGCTGTAGACCGCCTTGTCGTCGGCGATGCCGGTGCCGACCGCGTTGGCGAGCGTGACGTGCCCGGCCTGGTAGGCCGACATCAGGCCGGGCACGCCAAGCGCGGAGTCGGGCCTAAACGACAGCGGGTCGAGGAAGTCGTCGTCGATCCGCCGGTAGATCACGTCGACCCGCTTGAGGCCTTCGGTCGTGCGCATGTAGACGACCTCGCCCTTGACAAGGAGGTCGCGCCCTTCGACCAGCTCGACCCCGAGCTTATCGGCCAGAAACGAGTGCTCGTAGTAGGCCGAGTTGTAGGGCCCGGGCGTGAGGAGCACCACGGTCGGATCCGACGAGCTCGAGGCCGGCGCGACCGATTTCAGGGTCGCCAGCAGCTCATCCGGATAGTTCTCGACCGGCGCGATGCGGTGGCGCGAAAAAAGCTCTGGAAAAAGCCGCAGCATGATCTCGCGGTTCTCCAGCATGTAGGAGACGCCCGAGGGCGTGCGCGCGTTGTCCTCCAGCACGTAGAAGGTCTCGGCGTCGATGCGCACGATGTCGATGCCGGCGATGTGCACGTAGATGTCGTGCGGCACGCTCTGGCCGTTCATCTCCGGACGAAACACCGGGTTCCGGAACACCAGCTCCTCCGGCACGATCCCGGCCTTGAGGATCTCGCGCCGCCCGTACACGTCCTTGATGTAGGCGTTGATGGTGCGCACGCGCTGCTCGAGCCCGCGCCGGACCAGGTCCCATTCCTTGGCGGCGAGGATGCGCGGCAGCACGTCGAACGGGATCAGCCGTTCGGTGGCGTCGGCATCGCCATAGACCGCGAAGGTGATCCCGATGCGCCGAAACAGGAGCTCGGCCTCGCGCCGGCGGTGATCGAGCACGTCGGGCGAAATGCTGTCGAGCCAAGCATTTAGCTCGGCGTAGGGCGGGCGGATGGTCCCATCCAGCGCCTTCATTTCGTCGAACGCGAACGTCATGCGGCCACCCAGCACACCCTCTTGGGATACTAGCTGCAAGCTTCGCGCCAGCAAAACGGTTGTGCAAAGGCCGCCGCCGCCCGGTGTCGCGCGCCGTTCTTGCCGCTAATTTGGGCAAATTGTCCCACCTGTTGCGGCAGTTGCATTCCCACCGGCCTTCGACTTAGTTCTTCCCATGAATAAGCCCGCCAACGCCCCCGTCACCGCCGCGCTGCTGGTGATCGGCGACGAGATCCTGTCCGGCCGCACCAAGGACAAGAACATCGGCTTCATCGCCGAGTACCTCACCGCGCTCGGGATCGACCTCAAGGAAGTGCGGGTCGTACCCGACGAAGAAGACGAGATCATTGCGGCGCTCAACCCGCTGCGCACACGCTACACCTACGTCTTCACCACCGGCGGGATCGGGCCGACCCACGACGACATCACCGCCGACAGCGTCGCCAAGGCGTTCGGCGTGCCGATCGACGTCGATCCGCGCGTGGTCGAGCTGTTTCGCGCCCGCGCGCCGGCGATGGAGCTCAACCAAGCGCGGCTGCGCATGGCGCGGATTCCGCAGGGCGCGGCGCTGGTCGAGAACAAGATCTCGGCGGCGCCCGGGTTCTGGCTCGGCAATGTGATCGTGATGGCGGGCGTGCCCTCGATCATGCAGTCGATGCTCGATGCGGTCTCCGGCAAGCTCAAGACCGGCGCCAAGATGCTCTCGGCGCAGGTGCGCGCCGACGCGCGCGAGGGCGACATCGGCACCCCGCTCGGCGAGATCGCCAAGGCCAACCCCGAGGCGATCATCGGCAGCTATCCGTTCTTCGACGGCAGCGGGCCCAACACCAACATCGTGGTGCGTTCGCGCGACGAAAAGAAGCTGGCCGCCGCGATGTCGGCGGTGGAGGCGATGCTCATTGAGGTTCACAGCAGGATGAAGACATGAGCCACGTGACGGCGGCGGCGCCGCCGGCGGACGCGCCGCAGAAGAACTTTCCGGTGAGTTGGGACGAGTTTCATCGCGACGCGCGCGCGCTGGCATGGCGGCTCGCGGGGGCCGGCCCGTTCCAGGCGATCGTGACGGTGACGCGCGGCGGGCTGGTGCCGGCGGCGATCGTCGCGCGCGAGCTCGGCATTCGGATGATCGAGACCGTGTGCGTGGAAAGCTACAGCCACCAGACCCAGGGCGACCTCAAGCTGGTCAAGGGCGTCGCGGACGAGATCGCGCGCATCGGCGGCGGCGACGGCAAGGGCGTGCTGATCGTCGACGACCTCGTCGACACCGGCAAGACCGCCAAGGTGGTGCGCGACCTGCTGCCCAAGGCGCATTTCGCGACCGTCTACGCCAAGCCGATGGGCCGGCCGATGGTCGACACCTTCATCACCGAGGTGTCGCAGGACACCTGGATCTTCTTTCCGTGGGACACCGGGCTCGCGTTTCGCCCGCCGATCCGCCCCGAGGGGGTTTAGGGCGGCGTTGTCCGACGTACAGCGCTGCACCGCGCACGGCGCCTACCTCTCCCCGCTTGCGGGGAGAGGTCGCGAGCGAAGCGAGCGGGTGAGGGGGTTTTTCCGCGCACTCGGAGCTTGTTGCCAGCCCCTTACCCCGACCCTCTCCCCGCAAGCGGGAGAGGGAGCCCAAGGCGGCGCGGTCCACGCTTCATGCGACGCCGCGTATGTTGCGTCATGACAATAGGCGAGTCACCCCTGCTCGGGAGGATCGCACGCTCCGACAAAGGCTGCGATCCGCCGTATCAGCTTGGGCTCGTCCAGCAGCGGCGCGTGACCCTGATCCGGCACCACCGCGACCGTAAGCTCGCCGCGCCGTGCCAGCATCGCATTCAGCGTGGCCGAGGCCAGCAGATCTGAATTGGCACCGCGAATGACCATGAGCGGAACGCGCGCCAGCGCATCAAATTCGCTCCACATCGCCAGGGGACGTTCCAGATCGACTCCTTGCAGCATTCGGGCGACCTTCGGATCAAAGTCGGGCACAAGTCTGCCGCCACGCTCGCGCCAGGTGCGGCGGGCAAATGCGATCCAATCCTGCGGTGAGAGCTTCGGGAAGTCTGCGTGGAGCAACCAGCGCAAGATTTCCCCACCCTCCTCGAAGTTCCGCGGGGTCGGGAGCTTTCCCCCAAGACCCTCGATCCGCAGCTTGAGCTTCAGCAAGCCCTCCTGCTCGATGACGGGACCGATGTCGTTAAGAACGACGCCTGCGATGGCCGCCGGCCGCGATACGGCGAGCATCATGGCAAGCTGGCCGCCATAGGACGTGCCAATGAAAGTGGCCGACCCGATCTTGAACTCGCTCAGGACGGCCAAGAGGTCGCCGAGCGCGACAAAAGGCGTGTAGTTGCTCGGATAGCGGTCGTATTTGGATTGACCGTGGCCGCGATAATCGAGCGCCAGCACATGTCGCGGCTTGGCAGGGTCGGCCGCCAGCGCCGCTGCCAGGGGATGAAAGTCCGCTGCAGTCCGCGCGAGACCGGGCAGGCACACAACCGGAAGCGCAGCAGCGGAGCGAGGCCCATAGCTGCGGACATGCAGCGCCGGTCCGTCCAGAGGCGTCACGAAGACGCTGGCGAAACTCTGGTTCGGATCGATCCCGCGGTCAGCCACTGGAGCAGCAGTCTCCGAAGGCATGACGCCGAACGCCCTCCGCGATGCAGGCGCTGGGCAGCGTTAGAATCCACCCGCTAATGCTTCGTCCCGACCGTCAGACTCGGATCGCTCGGCGCGCGCCGATTCAATGCAAATCGGCGCCGATCGACGGTGACGGCGTTGGGGCCGGGCTCGGGATGTCCTTTTTCTTCGCGCTAACGCCCGACGATGGGTCCATTGGATTCTCAACCCGCCGCGACGATCCCTCGAACAGCGAGTCCTCGTCGATCGACAGCGTCTTATGGAAAATGTCACCTTCGACGGTAGCACCGTTCTGCAGCTTGACGCGGACGGCACGGATGGTGCCCTTCACGCGGCCGCAGACTGTGACGTTCTGGGCAATAACGTTGCCTTCGACTTGCGCGCTCTCGCCGATCAGAAGATCCGACGCGCGCAACTCGCCTTCGATTCGGCCAAACACCTGTGCTGGACCATTGCATTCGATTTTGCCGATAACCGACATGGCGGCGCCGATGCAGGAATCCGGTCCGGTTGTCGGCGTTCGCACCGGCCTCGGTGCGGCCTGTTCAACGACCGAACGTTCCGCCTGCTCGATGACGTCGGCGGCACTTGCGGCCACGCTCTTATCCTGCTCGGCTGCCTTGCCTTTGAAGCTATTCAACATATCCACCTCCCTGACCTCCAGCACAACCGTGCGACGCGAGGCCGATATCCCGATCATCGGGCCGGTTTTCGTGATGCACCAAGGCTACCATTCCGGCGGGCCGGCCGATAGGCGAGAGTAGGAATTTCGGTTAACCGGAGCGCCGATGAGCAAGTCCAAGCTGTTCGACAGCCGCGATCCCGATTTGCCGATCAACGGCGTAACGGCTGACAATAGTGGCGTGGCAGTCCACGCCCGTCCCCGCACCGCCGTGGAGGTTTGCTGATACCCGCAGCATTGCTCGCGGCCATCCTTCGAGACGCCCTCGCTACGGGGACCCCGCGCGCTCGCGCGCGGGGACCCCTCGCTCGGGCTCCTCAGGATGAGGACCGAATGTGTTGCGAGGCACGTGACGCACACCCACAAACACCGACCTCGTCCTGAGGAGCGTCGCACAGCGACGCGTCTCGAAGGACGGCCACGCGCGAACCGGTTTCACAATTTCAAACAGCAGGGAGCCAACGCTCCGCTTCCCGGTGAAACTGGGCGCCGGGCCGCCCTTCGCTTTCTTTTCCGTCCCCACGATAAGGGGGGTGGAGCGCCGAGACGGCGCTAAGCAATATTTCTGTCCGCGCTCAAGGCGCGGAACGCACCCTTGCGATCGGGTGCGTTTGCGCCGTTCGGCGCTCCACGGCGGCGATTTTTGGCCGGAGGTCGCTTCCGTAACCGGTCATGGTGCGGGCCTTGGCGGTTCTCCCCGGGCCCCCTGGGATCCTGGCTGCGCACCAGGCGTTCTCGGACGCCGCTGGTCTGCCCCGCTCCAGGATCGCCTCATGAAAGCGCCCCTCATTGAACAGACTGCAGTCCCCGATACGTTATGCTTATTATTTGTCAATAACTTTTATTCTTGGGACCGCTCCGCACGTCAGCAGATTTTCTGGAAACGCGCTCGCCAGCGCGGCACGTTGACCGGCGGCAGCACATAGCTTTTGCCCTCGGCCGAGATCGTCAGCGGATGCCCGGAGTCCAGAAAATCGAAGACGCG
>JBPYFJ010000052.1:0-2666 GCA_051985675.1 Xanthobacteraceae bacterium
CATTTCGGCATCGACTTCTACGGCACCTTCCGCGCGTTGATGACCAATGCCAAGGCCGGCGGCGTGGTACAGGGCGGGTCCACGATTACCCAGCAACTCGCCAAAAACCTGTTCCTGTCGAACGAACGCACCATCGAGCGCAAGATCAACGAAGCGTTCCTCGCGACATGGCTGGAGACGCGGCTCTCCAAGAACGAAATTCTCAAGCTCTATCTCGACCGCGCCTATCTCGGCGGCGGCACATTCGGGGTCGATGCGGCGGCGCAGTTCTATTTCAACAAATCAGCGCGCGACGTGAACCTCTCCGAAGCAGCAATGCTGGCCGGGCTGTTCAAGGCACCGTCGCGATTTGCTCCGCACATCAACCTTCCGGCCGCCCGCGCGCGCGCCAACGTCGTGCTCGATAACCTGGTCGAATCCGGCTTCATGACCGAGGGGCAGGTCTTCGGTGCGCGCCGCAACCCGGCCATGGCCGTCGACCGGCGCGACGAACGCTCGCCCAATTACTACCTCGACTGGGCCTACGACGAGATGAAGAAGCTGGTCGAGACCTTGCCCAAGTCGGTGCACGAGCGCGTGTTCGTCGTACGCCTCGCGCTGGACGTCGACCTGCAGAACCATACCGAGCAGGCGGTCCAAAACTCGCTCAAGCAGTACGGGCGCGAATACAAGGCCAAGCAGGGCGCCGCGGTGCTTATGGACGTCGACGGCGCGGTGCGCGCCATTGCCGGCGGCCGCGACTACAGCGAGAGCCAGTTCAACCGCGCCACTGACGCCACGCGCGCCCCGGGCTCCTCGTTCAAGCCCTACGTCTACTCCACCGCGCTGATGAATGGGTTCAAGCCGACCTCGATCGTGGTCGACTCGCCGGTCTGCATCGGAAACTGGTGCCCGAAAAACTACAGCGGCGGTTTTTCCGGCTCGATGACGCTCACCCAGGCGCTGGTGCGCTCGATCAACATCATTCCGGTGAAGCTGTCGATCGCGCTCGGCAACGGCAATCCGAAGATCGGCCGCGCCAAGATCCGAGACACCGCACGCAAGGCAGGCATCATACACACGCCGTTGCCCGATACGCCCTCGATGCCGATCGGCGCCGACGAAGTGACTGTGCTCGATCACACCGGCGGCTACACCATGTTCCCAAATCTCGGGAAGTCGGCGACCCCGCACGCCGTGCTCGAGGTGCGCACCGGCGCTGGAGAACTGATCTGGCGCTGGGACCGCGACGGCAAGAAGCCGGTGCAGGTGATCACGCCGCAGGTCGCGATGGACATGAATATGATGATGAACAAGGTGGTGGAGGAAGGCACCGCCCGGCGCGCCATCCTCGACGGCATCAAGGCCGCGGGCAAGACCGGCACCACCAACGCCTATCGCGACGCCTGGTTCGTGGGCTTCACCGGCAACATGGTTTGCGGCGTGTGGTTCGGCAACGACGACTACACCCCCATGCACCAGATGACCGGCGGCTCGCTGCCCGCCCAGACCTGGCACGAGATCATGGCCTATGCGCACCAGGGGATCGAGCTCAAGACCATCCCCGGGCTCGGCACGCAGGGCCCGGCTTCGCCGCGCCAGGTCGCGGCCGAAGCCAAGAAGCAGGAGACCGCGCCCGACCCGACGCCCAGCCGTGGCGCGTCGGTTCTCACCAAGCGCGGGGCCGATGCGCTGGTACGGGTCGAGCGCCTGATGGACGATGCCACGCGCGCCCTGGCCGGCCGCAGTGATGCGACCAAGGCCTCGAACGAGACGGCGCCGGGTCAGGGGGCATTCGCGGCCGCCTCCGACCAGCAGCCGGCCGGCCCGCCGCGACGCGATTGAAACGGCTAAACGAATCAATCTGACGAGCATTCCACCCGACGGACCAAACGTGCGTTTGCTTTTCGGAATGATATTGGCACTCGTGATCGCGGCGGCGATCGGCCTCACCGGGACTTGGCTCGCGTTGACGCAAGGCACCGCCTATGGCGGCGTCACGATCGGGGCCTGGACCGGATGGCCGAAGAACGGCACGCCGGGGATTGATCCCTATGCGCGCGCCATCGTCGCACGCACCGGGGAATTGCCGATCGGGTCGGGCGACGGAGTCGCGTTCTACGCGCGCACCGACGATGCCGACCAGCCGCTCGACGGCCGCTGCGACGTGCTCTTGAGCGGGGTCACGCCGCAGGCCCGGTTCTGGACCCTCACCCTGTACGATCCGGAAGGCCGGCTCGTCGCCAACTCGGCGCAGCGGCAAGGCTTCACCAGCCAGGAGATCATCCGCAACGCGGACGGAAGCTTCGACATTACGGTCGGGCCGCGCGCCCGCCCGGGCAACTGGCTGCCGACCGGCGGGGTGGAGAAATATCTCCTGGTGCTGCGGCTCTACGATACCCCGGTTGGAATGGCGACGCGCACGGGGCGCGAGGCGCCGATGCCCGCGATCAGCAAGAGGGGCTGCTCGTGATCCGCGTGGCGCTATGGCTGCTGGGCGCGCTGCTGCTCGCCGGCATCGTCCACCTCGCGACGGTTCTCGTGCTGCCGCGCATGGCGGGCCAGGACGCCTATGCCCGCGTCTCCGCGATCGCGCCGGTCAATGCGGTCGTTCCGGTCCCGACTCCGACGCCGGAGAAGGCGATCATGCCGTTCATGGATCCGGCGTTCGAGGTTTCGATCTGCCG
>JBPYFJ010000053.1:0-63298 GCA_051985675.1 Xanthobacteraceae bacterium
ACATCATCATCCGCAACGAGAAGCGGATGCTGCAGGAGGCGGTCGACGCGCTGTTCGACAACGGCCGGCGCGGCCGCGTCATCACCGGCGCCAACAAGCGGCCGCTCAAGTCGCTTGCCGACATGCTGAAAGGCAAGCAGGGCCGGTTCCGCCAGAACCTGCTCGGCAAGCGCGTCGACTACTCGGGCCGCTCGGTGATCGTGGTCGGTCCGGAGCTGAAGCTGCACCAGTGCGGCCTGCCGAAGAAGATGGCGCTCGAGCTGTTCAAGCCGTTCATCTACTCGCGGCTCGACGCCAAGGGGTTGTCGACCACGGTGAAGCAGGCAAAGAAGCTCGTCGAAAAGGAGAAGTCCGAGGTCTGGGATATTCTCGACGAGGTTATTCGCGAGCATCCGGTCCTGCTCAACCGCGCTCCGACGCTGCACCGGCTCGGTATCCAGGCGTTCGAGCCGGTCCTGATCGAGGGCAAGGCGATCCAGCTGCATCCACTCGTCTGCGCGGCGTTTAACGCCGACTTCGACGGCGACCAGATGGCTGTGCACGTGCCGCTGTCGCTCGAGGCGCAGCTCGAGGCGCGCGTGCTGATGATGTCCACCAACAACATCCTGCATCCCGCTAACGGATCGCCGATCATCGTGCCCAGTCAGGACATCGTGCTCGGGCTCTATTATCTCTCGCTGGTCCGCGAGGGCGACAAGGACGAGCAGCCGCGGCCGTTCGGCGATACCGCGTCGATCGAGCACGCGCTAGCCGCGAAGGTGATCGACCTGCACAGCAAGATCAAATATCGCTGGGAAGGCGTCGATGAAAAAGGGGAGCCGGTGCGTCAATGGTACGACACCACGCCTGGCCGCGTGCTGCTGGGTGAGGTGCTCCCGCGCCACAGCAAGATTTCCTTCGACATCGTCAACAAGCTGATGACGAAGCGCGAAATCTCCAACATGATCGACACGGTCTACCGGTTCTGCGGTCAGAAGGAGACCGTGATCTTCTGCGACCGCATCATGGCGCTCGGCTTCCACCACGCGTTCAAGGCCGGCATCTCGTTCGGCAAGGACGACATGGTCGTTCCGCACTCCAAGTGGAAGATCGTCGATCGGACGCGCGAACTCGCCAAGGAGTTCGAGCAACAGTTCAACGAAGGTCTGATCACCCAGGGCGAGAAATACAATAAGGTGGTTGACGCCTGGTCGAAGTGCACTGAGGAGATCGCCGAAGCGATGATGCGCGAGATCTCAGCGACCAAGAAAGGCGTCGACGGACGCGATGCCCAGGTCAACTCGATCTACATGATGGCGCATTCCGGCGCGCGCGGGTCGCCCGCTCAGATGCGCCAGCTTGCCGGCATGCGCGGCCTGATGGCCAAGCCGTCGGGCGAGATCATCGAGAGCCCGATCATCTCCAACTTCAAGGAGGGGCTGTCGGTGCTCGAGTATTTCAACTCGACGCACGGCGCCCGCAAGGGCCTCGCCGATACCGCGCTCAAGACTGCGAACTCCGGCTATCTGACGCGGCGTCTGGTGGACGTCGCGCAGGACTGCATCATCACCGGAGAAGACTGCGGGACGTCCGGCGGGATCAAGGTGCGGGCAATCATCGATTCCGGCCAGGTGGTGGCATCGCTCGCGAGCCGTATTCTCGGGCGCACCGCTGCCGAGGATCTGCGCGATCCAGCGACCAACCGGGTCATCGTGAAAAGCGGCACGCTGCTCGAGGAGAAGCAGGTCGAAGAGATCGTCAATGCGGGCATTCAGGAGCTGCGCATCCGGTCGGTGCTGACCTGCGAGTTCTCGAACGGCGTGTGCGGCAAGTGCTACGGGCGCGATCTCGCGCGCGGCACGCCCGTCAACATGGGCGAGGCTGTCGGTGTTATCGCGGCTCAGTCGATCGGCGAGCCGGGCACGCAACTCACCATGCGTACATTCCACATCGGCGGTGCGGCGCAGATCTCGGAGCAGTCGTTCATCGAATCGAACTTCGACGGCACGATCCGGATCCGCAATAAGGCGGTGCAACGCAACTCCGACGGCGAGCTGATCGCGATGTCGCGCAACATGGTGATCGTGGTCGTCGATCAGGACGGCACCGAACGGGCGCTGCATCGCATCCAGTACGGCGCCCGCGTGAAGGTCGAGGACGGTGAGCAAATTAAACGCGGCCAGCGCATCGCCGAATGGGATCCCTATACCCGGCCGATCATGACCGAGGTCGAGGGCACCGTCGGGTTCGAGGATCTGGTCGAAGGCCAGTCGATGTCCGAGACCCTCGACGAATCGACCGGCATCGCCAAGCGCGTGGTTACCGATTGGCGGACCTCGAGCCGGGCGGCCGACCTGCGCCCGGCGATCGTGATCAAGGGGCCGGCTGGCGATGTGCTCAAGCTCAGCCGCGGCGGCGAAGCGCGCTACATGCTCGCGGTCGACGCTGTGCTGTCGGTCGAGCCGGGGGGCAAGGTGAAGGCGGGCGACGTGATCGCCCGTATTCCGACCGAAGGCGCCAAGACTCGCGACATCACCGGCGGTCTGCCGCGCGTCGCCGAGTTGTTCGAGGCGCGCCGGCCGAAGGAGTCCGCGGTGATTGCCGAGATCGCTGGCACCGTGCGATTCGGGCGCGACTACAAGAACAAGCGCCGGATCACCATCGAACCGAACGACAAGGATGAGGAGGCTCGCGAGTATCTGATCCCGAAGGGCAAGCACATCCACTTGCAGGATGGCGATGTCATCGAGAAGGGCGACTATATCGTCGAGGGCAACCCGGCTCCGCACGACATCCTGGCGATCAGGGGCGTCGAGGATCTCGCCGCCTATCTGGTGAACGAGATCCAGGAGGTCTATCGGCTCCAGGGCGTCTCGATCAACGACAAGCACATCGAGGTGATCGTCCGCCAGATGCTGCAGAAGGTCGAGATCGACGATACCGGCGAGACCGAGTTGATCCAGGGCGAGCAGATCGACAAGGTCGAGCTCGACGAGATCAACGCGCGGGCGCGCGAGGAAGGCAAGAAGGAGGCCCAGGCGCACCCGGTCCTGCTCGGGATCACGAAGGCGTCGCTGCAGACCCGCTCGTTCATCTCCGCAGCCTCGTTCCAGGAAACTACGCGCGTGCTCACCGAAGCCGCGGTCAACGGCAAGGCCGATACGCTCGATGGGCTCAAGGAGAACGTGATCGTGGGCCGCCTGATCCCGGCCGGAACCGGCGCGGTCATGAACAAGCTGCGCGAAGTTGCCGTCAAACGCGACCAGCTCATTCTCGAAGAGCGCGAGAAGGAGGCGGCGCCCAAGCCCGAGGCGGCGCAGCTGCCGGCGGCGGAGTAACGCTTCCGCCCCGGGTGCGATGGACCAAGGGAAGCCGCCTTCGGGCGGCTTTTCCTTTTGACGGGAATGACTTAGGTAGATCGGCGCGGCTGCTGCGATGGTTTCTCTGAGCGCAGCGGATGGTCTGCGGCCGCGGGTGCCGGAGCTGTCTGGCGGCCCATTTGCGCGCGCCGCGCGATGGGTCGGGCGCGCGATTGGCCGACCGGCGAACGTCGGCAGCGATTGCACGGAAGTCCGCGCCAAAATCGGGAGAACGCCGCGCCGGAGCCCGGAAAACCTCGATATTTCCAGGCTTCCGGCTTGACTTCATGGCGGGGCGCCGATACATACGCCGCACTTTTCGGCAGGCGGTGAGCTTCGCTTAGTCGGATCGGTTGCCCGGGTCATCCCAAGCTACTGAAGGCACGACACCGAACGTTTCGTGTTTTCCTGGCTCGTCGGCACGGGACCAAGCCTCGAACATGAGGCCTGACTGATGAAGCTCAAACGCTGCCGCTGACCCTGTCAGGGTGCAGTCTTCTCGGGGTGCACGATCGCGCGCGGTTTTGACGGCGCGATCCTCTGCTTGATGACGGCGTCATCCAGATCTGGATGGCGCGATTTCGTATTGCGCGCGAGCACGTCTTGAACGGGCCTCGCGCGTTGGAGCGCGATCGGTGATTTCGCTCCGGCTGAGACAAAGGCCGCGCAACAGCGCGCCGTTAACGAGGTAAGGGCGAGATGCCGACGATCAACCAGTTGATCCGCAAGCCGCGGGTCATCCAGAAGGCGCGCAAGAAAGTGCCCGCGCTGCAGCAGAGCCCGCAGAAACGCGGGGTGTGCACGCGCGTTTACACGACGACGCCGAAGAAGCCGAACTCGGCGCTGCGCAAGGTCGCCAAGGTCCGCCTCACCAACGGCTTCGAGGTGATCGGCTACATCCCGGGCGAGGGCCATAATCTGCAGGAGCACTCGGTCGTCATGATCCGCGGCGGCCGCGTCAAGGACCTGCCGGGTGTGCGCTATCACATCCTGCGCGGCGTGCTCGACACCCAGGGCGTCAAGAACCGTAAGCAGCGCCGATCCAAGTACGGCGCCAAGCGTCCGAAATAACGCGGAGTCCGAACGATGTCCCGTCGTCACCGTGCCGAGAAGCGCGAGATTCTGCCGGACCCGAAATTCGGGAACGAGGTCGTGACCAAATTCATGAACTCGGTCATGTACGAGGGCAAGAAATCGGTTGCTGAAAACATCGTCTACGGCGCCTTCGACATTATCGAAGGCAAGACCAAACAAAATCCGCTCTCCGTGTTCCAGCAGGCGCTCGACAATGTCATGCCCTCGATCGAAGTGCGCTCCCGCCGTGTCGGCGGCGCCACGTATCAGGTACCGGTTGAGGTGCGCACGGACCGCCGCCAGGCGCTGGGCATTCGCTGGCTGATCACGGCCGCACGCGAGCGCAACGAAAAGACGATGACGGAGCGGCTCTCGGCCGAGTTGCTCGACGCATCGAACAATCGGGGGAATGCTGTCAAGAAACGCGAAGACACGCACCGGATGGCCGAGGCCAACCGCGCATTCTCGCATTACCGCTGGTAAGGCTTCGCACGCAAGGAACCCCCATGCCCCGCAGCCACCCGATCGAGGACTACCGCAATTTCGGCATCATGGCCCACATCGATGCCGGGAAGACGACGACGACTGAGCGGATCCTGTATTACACCGGCAAGAGCCACAAGATGGGTGAAGTTCATGAGGGCGCTGCCACCATGGACTGGATGGAGCAGGAGCAGGAGCGCGGCATCACCATCACGTCGGCTGCGACCACCGCGTTCTGGCACGGCAAGCGGCTCAACATCATCGACACCCCCGGGCACGTCGACTTCACCATCGAGGTCGAGCGTTCGCTGCGCGTGCTCGACGGCGCAGTATGCGTGCTCGATTCCAACCAGGGTGTCGAGCCGCAAACCGAGACCGTCTGGCGACAAGGTGACAAGTATAAAGTTCCGCGCATCGTCTTCGCCAACAAGATGGACAAGATCGGTGCCGACTTCTTCCGCTGCCTCTCCGACATCGTGGATCGTCTCGGCGCAAAGCCGATCGCCATTCAGCTGCCGATCGGCGCCGAAAACCAGTTCAAGGGCATCATCGACCTTGTGCGCATGAAGGGCGTGGTCTCGGACGACGAGACCCTGGGCGCGAAATATCAGGACGTCGATATTCCGGCCGATCTGCTCGATCAGGCCAAGGACTATCGCGAGAAAATGATCGAGGCCGCGGTCGAGCTCGACGACGACGCGATGACGGCCTACCTCGAAGGAAACGAGCCGGATGAAGCCACGCTCAAGCGGTTGATCCGCAAGGCGGTGATCACGGGCGCGTTCTACCCGGTGCTGTGCGGCTCGGCGTTCAAGAACAAGGGCGTGCAGCCGCTGCTCGACGCGGTCGTCGACTATCTGCCGTCCCCGCTCGACGTTCCGGCGATCAAGGGCGTTGACGACAAGGGCAACGAAGTCCTTCGCAAGGCGGACGACAAAGAGCCCATGGCGCTGCTCGCGTTCAAGATCATGGATGATCCGTTCGTCGGCACTATCACGTTCTGCCGCATCTATTCGGGAACGCTGCAGAGCGGCACCGGCGTGATCAACTCGACCAAGGATCGCAAAGAGCGCATCGGCCGCATGCTGCTGATGCACGCCAACAACCGCGAAGACATCAAGGAGGCCTATGCGGGCGACATCGTCGCGCTCGCCGGCCTTAAAGAAGTGCGCACCGGCGACACGCTGTGCGATCCGCAGCACGCGGTAATTCTGGAAAAGATGGAATTCCCCGATCCGGTCATCGAGATCGCGATCGAGCCGAAATCCAAAGCCGACCAGGAAAAGCTCGGCACCGCGCTGGCGAAGCTCGTGGCTGAGGATCCTTCGTTCCGGGTCGCGACCGATCAGGAAAGCGGCCAGACCATCATCAAAGGCATGGGCGAGCTTCACCTTGACATCAAGGTCGACATCCTCAAGCGCACCTACAAGGTCGAAGCCAACATCGGTGCGCCACAGGTCGCCTATCGCGAGCGCATCACCAGGCCGGTAACCATCGACTACACCCACAAGAAGCAGACTGGCGGGTCGGGACAGTTCGCACAGGTCAAGATCGTCGCCGAGCCGCTGCCGCCGGGTGGAGGCTTTGCGTTCGAGAACGACATTGTCGGTGGCGCGGTGCCGAAGGAATACATCCCGGGGGTCGAGAAGGGGCTTGAGTCCGTGCTCGGCTCCGGCGTGCTTGCCGGCTTCCCGGTGGTTGATCTCAAGGTTTCGCTCGTCGACGGCAGGTATCACGACGTCGACTCCTCGGCGCTCGCCTTTGAAATCGCGGCGCGGGCCGCGCTGCGCGAGGCGCTGCAGAAGGGTGGCTCCGTGCTGCTCGAGCCGATCATGAAAGTCGAGGTCGTCACGCCGGAGGACTACACCGGTTCAGTGATCGGCGACCTTAACTCGCGGCGCGGCCAGATTCAGGGCCAGGACATGCGCGGCAACGCCAACGTGATCACCGCAATGGTGCCGCTCGCCAACATGTTCTCGTACGTCAACAACCTGCGCTCGATGAGCCAGGGCCGTGCCACTTTCACCATGCAGTTCGATCACTACGAACAGGTGCCACAGAACGTCGCGCAGGAGGTTCAGGCGAAGTACGCCTGAGCGCTGCCGAAAACCCCTAGTCGGTAAGTCAGGAGAACCCGATGGCCAAGGAAAAATTCAATCGCACCAAGCCGCATTGCAACATCGGCACGATCGGCCATGTCGACCATGGCAAGACGTCGCTAACGGCGGCCATCACCAAGATTCTGGCCGAGCAGGGCAAGGCTCAATACACGGCCTATGATCAGATCGACAAGGCGCCGGAAGAGAAGGCGCGCGGCATCACGATTTCGACCGCGCACGTCGAGTACGAAACCGACAAGCGTCACTACGCGCACGTCGATTGCCCCGGGCACGCCGACTACGTGAAGAACATGATTACCGGGGCGGCCCAGATGGACGGCGCGATCCTGGTCGTCTCGGCCGCCGACGGTCCGATGCCGCAGACCCGCGAGCACATCCTGCTCGCCCGCCAGGTCGGCGTGCCGGCGCTGGTGGTGTTCATGAACAAGGTCGATATGGTCGACGATCCGGAGCTGCTGGAGCTCGTCGAGCTCGAGGTCCGCGAGCTACTCTCCAAGTACAATTTCCCGGGCGACAAGATCCCGGTGATCAAAGGTTCAGCACTGATGGCGCTGGAGGACAAGAACCCCGACCTCGGCAAGAACGCCATCCTCGAGCTGATGAAGGCGGTCGACGAGAATATCCCGCAGCCCGAGCGTCCGAAGGACCAGCCGTTTCTGATGCCGGTGGAAGACGTGTTTTCGATCTCCGGCCGCGGCACCGTGGTGACCGGCCGCATCGAGCGCGGCGTCATCAAGGTCGGCGAGGAAGTCGAGATCGTCGGCATCAAGCCGACCACCAAGACGACCGTCACCGGCGTGGAAATGTTCCGCAAGCTGCTCGATCAGGGCGAAGCCGGCGACAACGTCGGCTGCCTGCTGCGCGGCACCAAGCGCGAGGAAGTCGAGCGCGGCCAGGTTCTGTGCAAACCCGGTTCGGTCAAGCCGCACACTAAGTTCAAGGCCGAGGCCTACATCCTCACCAAGGAGGAGGGGGGCCGCCACACCCCGTTCTTCACCAACTATCGCCCGCAGTTCTATTTCCGCACCACCGACGTGACCGGCGTGGTGCATCTGCCGGAAGGCACTGAAATGGTGATGCCGGGCGACAATATCGCGATGACGATCGAGCTGATCGTGCCGATCGCGATGGAAGAGAAACTCCGTTTTGCCATCCGCGAAGGCGGCCGCACGGTCGGCGCCGGCGTCGTGGCGAGCATCATCGAGTAGGTGCGGACAGTGGCCCCCGGGCCCCAAGACCCGGGGGTCGATTTTTTAGGAAGGCAGCTTCGATGAACGGCCAGAATATCCGCATCCGGCTCAAGGCCTACGACCATCGTATTCTCGATGCCTCGACGCGCGAGATCGTGGCGACGGCCAAGCGCACGGGCGCGCAGGTGCGCGGGCCGATCCCGCTGCCGACCAAGATCGCGAAGTTCACCGTCAACCGTTCGCCGCACATCGACAAGAAGAGCCGCGAGCAATTCGAGATGCGCACCCACAAGCGCTTGCTCGACATCGTCGACCCGACCCCGCAGACCGTCGATGCGCTGATGAAGCTCGACCTCGCGGCCGGCGTTGACGTCGAGATCAAGCTGTAAGGGTGGAGGACAAGATGCGCTCCGGCGTGATCGCACAAAAGGTGGGCATGACGCGCCTCTTCACCGAGGCCGGCGAGCATGTGCCGGTCACGGTGCTGCGGCTCGACAAATGCCAGGTCGTCGGCCACCGCACCGCGGACAAGAACGGCTATGTGGCGCTGCAGCTCGGCGCCGGTAGGCGCAAGGTGCGCAACGTCGGCAAGGCCGAGCGCGGCAATTTCGCGATCGCCAAGGTTGAACCCAAGCGCAAGCTTGCCGAGTTCCGCGTCAGCGCCGACGGCGTGATTCCGATCGGCGCCGAGATCACCGCCGATCACTTCGTGGTCGGCCAGTTCGTCGACGTGACCGGCACGTCGATCGGCAAGGGCTTCGCCGGCGGCATGAAGCGCTGGAACTTCGGCGGCCTGCGTGCCTCGCACGGCGTCTCGATCTCGCATCGCTCGATCGGCTCGACCGGTGGCCGCCAGGACCCTGGCAAGACCTTCAAGAACAAGAAAATGCCCGGTCACATGGGTGTAGAGCGCGTCACCACGCTCAATCTGCGCGTGGTGCAGACCGACCCCGAGCGCGGCCTGATCCTGGTCGAAGGCGCGGTGCCCGGCGCGAAGGGCGGCTGGATCATGCTGCGCGACGCGGTGAAGAAAGTGCTGCCGAAGGACGCGCCCAAACCCGGCAAGTTCCGCGCCGCCGGCGAAGGCACGGCAGCGCCGGAAGCGGCCGCCGAGCAGGCCCAGGAGGGCGCGTGACATGGAACTGACGGTCACCACCCTCAGCGGCGAAAAAGCCGGATCGATCACGCTTCCGGATGCGATTTTCGGGCTGACGCCGCGCACGGACCTGATCCAGCGCTGTGTCGTCTGGCAACTTGCCAAGCGCCAGCGCGGCACCCACGACGTAAAGAACCGGGCCGAGATCTGGCGCACCGGCAAGAAGATGTACAAGCAAAAGGGTACCGGCAGCGCACGGCACGGATCCGCGCGCGTCAACCTGTTCCGCGGCGGCGGACGTTCGTTCGGCCCGACCCCGCGCAGCCACGCCATCGATCTGCCCAAGAAGGTGCGCGCGCTGGCGCTGCGCCATGCGCTCTCCGCCAAGGCGCAGGACGGCGGCATCATCGTGCTTGACGCGGTGTCGGCCAAGGAGGCGAAGACCAAGGCGGTGCGCGACCAGCTCGCCAAGCTCGGCCTCGACAGCGCCCTGATCGTGGACGGCGCAGAGGTCGAGGCCAACTTCCTGCTCGCGACGCGCAACATTCCCAACATCGACGTGCTGCCGGTGCAGGGCGTGAACGTCTACGACATTCTGCGTCGTAACAAGCTCGTGCTCACCAAGGCGGCGATCGAAGCGCTGGAGGCGCGATTCAAATGACCGTCACCGATCCGCGCCACTACGACGTCATTCTCTCGCCGATCATCACCGAGAAGGCGACTGCCGCCTCGGAGCGGAACCAAGTGATGTTCCGCGTCGCCCGCACCGCCACCAAGCCGCAGATCAAGGAAGCGGTCGAGAAGCTGTTCGACGTCAAGGTCAAGAGCGTCAACACGCTGGTGCGCAAGGGCAAGATCAAGGCGTTTCGCGGCTCGCGCGGCGAGCAGTCGGACGTGAAGAAAGCGATCGTGACGCTCGAAGAGGGTCATCGCATCGACGTGACCACCGGGTTGTGAGGCGGGCACCATGGCACTCAAAACCTTCAAGCCGACGACCCCGGGCCAGCGCCAGCTGGTGCTCGTCGACCGCGCCACGCTTTACCGCGGCAAGCCGGTCAAGACGCTGACCGAAGGCAAGATTTCGTCCGGCGGGCGCAACAACAACGGCCGCATCACGGTGCGGTTTCGCGGCGGCGGCCACAAGAAGGCGCTGCGCCTCGTCGACTTCAAGCGCCGCAAGTTCGATCAGCCCGCCAAGGTCGAGCGCATCGAGTACGATCCCAATCGCACCGGCTTTATCGCGCTGATCAAGTACGAGGACGGCGAGCTCGCCTACATCCTGGCGCCGCAGCGGCTGGGCGAGGGCGACATCGTCGTCTCCGGCGAGCACGTCGACGTGAAGCCGGGCAATGCCATGCCGCTCGGCAACATGCCGGTCGGCACCATCGTGCACAACGTCGAGCTCAAGATCGGCAAGGGGGGCCAGTTGGCGCGCTCGGCCGGCACCTACACCCAGATCGTCGGGCGCGATCAGGACTACGTGATCCTGCGGCTCAATTCCGGCGAACAGCGGCTGGTGCACGGCCGTTGCATGGCCACTGTCGGTGCGGTCTCGAATCCCGACAACATGAACGTCTCGATCGGCAAGGCCGGTCGCAAGCGCTGGATGGGCCGGCGGCCGCACAATCGCGGCGTCGCCATGAACCCGGTCGATCACCCGCACGGCGGCGGCGAGGGCCGCACCTCGGGCGGCCGCCACCCGGTGACCCCGTGGGGGTTTCCAACCAAGGGCAAGAAGACCCGCAACAACAAGTCAACCAACAAGTTCATCGTGTCGAGCCGCCACGCTCGCAAGAAGAAGGGTTGAGAACGACATGTCGCGCTCGGTATGGAAGGGTCCCTTCGTCGACGGCTATCTGCTCAAGAAAGCAGAGGCTGCGCGCTCGTCGGGCCGCCATGATGTGATCAAGATCTGGAGCAGGCGCTCGACCATCCTGCCGCAGTTCGTCGGGCTGACGTTCGGCGTCTACAACGGCCACAAGCACATTCCGGTGCTGGTGACCGAGGAAATGGTCGGCCACAAGTTCGGCGAGTTTTCGCTGACGCGCACGTTCCACGGCCACTCGTCGGATCGCAAGGCCAAGCGCGCACCGGGCGCCCCGGCGGGTCCGGGTGCGGCGGCGCCGGCGCCGGCGCCGGCTGCTGCGGCGGCAAAACCGAGCTGAGGGCGGGTACGATGAGCAAGAAGAAGCATCCGCGCAGCCTCGCCGACACGGAGGCCAAGGCCGTGATGCGGACCATCCGGGTGAGCCCGCAGAAGCTCAACCTGGTGGCGGCGCTCATTCGCGGCAAGAAAGTCGCAAGCGCGCTCGCCGACCTTGAGTTTTCGCGCAAGCGCGTTGCCAAGGACGTGCGCAAGTGCCTGGAATCGGCGATCGCAAACGCCGAGAACAATCATGACCTCGACGTCGACGATCTAGTCGTCGCCGAGGCGCACGTCGGCAAGTCGCTGGTGATGAAACGCTTCCACGCGCGCGCCCGCGGGCGCGCCGGCCGCATCACCAAGCCGTTCTCGCACCTGACCATCGTGGTGCGCCAGGTCGAGGCGGCAGGGGCGGCCGCATGAGCAAGTTGTTGATCGCGTTGTCGAGCAAGCGCCTGCGCCGGCCAGCCCCGCGCACGTCCGCGTCGCGCGAGAGCGCCTGAGGAGGACCCATGGGTCAGAAAGTCAATCCCGTCGGCCTGCGGCTCGGCATCAACCGGACCTGGGACTCGCGCTGGTTTGCCGGCAAGGGCGAATACGGCAAGCTGCTGCACGAGGACATGGCGATCCGCAAGGAACTGCAGGAGCAGCTTAAGCAGGCGGCGGTGTCCAAGATCGTGATCGAGCGTCCACACAAGAAGTGCCGGGTGACGATCCATTCGGCGCGTCCGGGCGTGGTCATCGGCAAGAAGGGCGCCGATATCGAGAAGCTGCGCCGCAGCGTCGCCAAGATGACCGACTCCGACGTGGTCCTCAACATCATCGAAATCCGCAAGCCCGAGCTCGACGCGCGGTTGGTCGCCGAATCGATCGCCCAGCAGCTTGAGCGCCGGGTCGCCTTTCGCCGTGCCATGAAGCGGGCGGTGCAATCGGCGATGCGGCTTGGGGCCGAAGGCATCCGGATCAATTGCTCGGGACGGCTCGGCGGCGCCGAGATCGCGCGCATGGAGTGGTATCGCGAGGGACGCGTGCCGCTGCACACGCTGCGCGCCGACGTTGATTACGGCACCGCTACCGCGTTCACGACCTACGGCACCTGCGGCGTCAAGGTCTGGATCTTCAAGGGCGAGATCCTCGAGCACGATCCGATGGCCCAGGACAAGCGCATGGCTGAAGGCGAAGCCGGTCGGCCCCGTCGCGACGTCGGCTGATCGGCTGTCAGGCGAGATTAGGAAAGAGAGACTGCCATGCTGCAACCGATGCGCACCAAGTTTCGCAAGGCGCACAAGGGCCGGATCAAGGGGGTCGCGACTAGCGCGACCAACCTCGATTTCGGCGAGTATGGCCTCAAGGCGATGGAGCCCGACCGCGTGACCGCCCGCCAGATCGAGGCAGCGCGGCGCGCGCTCACGCGCCACATGAAGCGCGCCGGCCGGGTCTGGATCAGGATGTATCCGGACGTGCCGGTGTCGAAGAAGCCGCTGGAAGTGCGCATGGGCTCGGGCAAGGGCGCGCCAGAGTTCTGGGTCGCGCGTATAAAGCCGGGCCGCATTCTGTTCGAAGTCGACGGCGTTTCGCAGCAGGTCGCCCGCGAGGCGCTGGCGCTCGCCGCCGCCAAGCTGCCGATCAAGACGCGGTTCGTCCAACGCATCGCGGAGTAGAGGGATGATCAAGCCAGACGACCTGCGCGCGATGACCGTGGACCAACTCGACGACGAGCTTTTGCGGCTCAAGAAGGAGCAGTTCAACCTGCGCTTCCAGCGCGCCACCGGTCAGCTCGAGAACAGCTCGCGCGTACGCGTCGTGCGGCGCGATATCGCCCGGGTCAAGACGATCGCGCAGCAGAAGCGCGCGAAGTCGAAGTAAGGAGAATTTGATGCCCAAGCGCATGCTGCAGGGAACGGTTGTGAGCTCGACGCCGAAGAAGACGGTGGTCGTGCGCGTCGAGCGGCGTTTCACGCATCCGGTGCTCAAGAAGACCGTGCGCCAGGCCAAGAAATACTACGCTCACGATGAGCAGGACGAATATTCGGTCGGCGACATCGTGTGGATCGAAGAACATCGCCCGCTGTCAAAGCTCAAGCGCTGGACGGTCGTGCGCGGCGAGAAGAAGGCGAAGTAAGCGCGGCTCGCGCCATCGGCAAGAAACGAGGCCCAGTATGATCCAGATGCAGACCAACCTCGACGTGGCGGATAACTCCGGCGCGCGCCGTGTCATGTGCATCAAGGTGCTGGGTGGCTCCAAGCGCAAGTACGCGACCGTAGGCGACGTCATCGTGGTCTCGGTCAAGGAGGCGATTCCGCGCGGTCGCGTGAAGAAGGGCGACGTGATGAAGGCGGTAGTGGTGCGGGTAGCCAAGGACATCCGCCGCCCCGACGGCTCGATCATCCGCTTCGACCGCAACGCGGCGGTGCTGATCACCCCGCAGATGGAGCCGGTCGGGACCCGCATCTTCGGCCCGGTGCCGCGTGAGCTGCGCGCCAAGAACCACATGAAGATCATCTCGCTCGCCCCGGAGGTGCTGTGATGGCCGCGAAGATTCGCAAGGGCGATAAGGTCGTGGTGCTCACGGGGCGCGACCGCGGCCGCACCGGCGAGGTGATCGAGGTGCGGCCCGCCGAGGGGCGCGCGCTGGTCCGCGGCGTCAACATGGTCAAGCGCCACCAGAAGCAGAGCGCGCAGCAGGAAGGCGGGATCATCTCCAAAGAGGCGCCGATCCACCTCTCCAACATCGCCTTCGCGGACCCCAAGGATGGCAAGGCGACGCGCATCGGGTTCAAGATCCTGGCCGACGGCAAGAAGATACGGATCGCCAAACGTTCGGGAGCTGAGATCGATGGCTGACCTGCAACCGCGCCTGAAGGCGCAATACGACAGCGTGATCCGGCAGCGGCTCACCGAGCAGTTCGGTTACGGCAATCGCCTGCAGGTGCCGGCGCTCGAGAAGGTCGTTGTCAACATGGGCATCGGTGAGGCCGTCAACGACCGCAAGAAGGTCGACAACGCGGCCGCCGACCTCGCGCTCATCACCGGCCAGAAGGCGGTTGTGACCAAGTCGCGCAAGTCGATCGCCACGTACAAGCTGCGCGAAGGCCAGCCGATCGGCTGCAAGGTCACGCTGCGCAAGGCACGCATGTACGAGTTCATCGACCGCCTGATCAACATCGCGCTGCCGCGGGTTCGCGACTTCCGCGGCCTCAACCCGAAAAGCTTCGACGGCCGCGGCAACTACACGCTCGGCATCCGCGAACACATCGTGTTTCCGGAGATCGACTACGACAAGGTCACCGACATCTGGGGGATGGACATCACGGTCTGCACGACGGCGCGCAGCGACGACGAGGCGCGCGCGTTGCTGACGGCTTTCAATTTCCCGTTCCGGCAGTGAGGCGCAAGGCGTCCTCAAACGCGGAAACTTAGGAGACGTGGATGGCGAAGAAGAGTTCGATTGAGAAGAACGCGCGGCGGCGCAAGATGGCGAAGTCGTTGAGCGGCCGCCGGGCGCGCCTGAAGGCGATTGCCGGCGACAAGACCAAGCCGATGGAAGATCGGTTCGCGGCCTCGCTCAAGCTCGCGCAATTGCCGCGGAACTCCTCGGCGACCCGCATCCGCAACCGCTGCGAGGTGACCGGCCGGCCGCGCGCGTACTACCGCAAGCTCAAGCTCAGCCGCATCGCGCTACGCGAGCTCGGCGCCAAGGGGCTCATCCCCGGCCTCGTGAAGTCGAGCTGGTGAGGAGGTCGGCATGGCTGTGAACGATCCAATCGGCGACCTGATCACACGCATTCGCAACGCGCAGGCGCGCAACAAGCCCAAGGTTTCGACCCCTGGGTCGCACCTGCGGGTGCGCGTGCTCGACGTGCTCAAGAGCGAGGGCTACATCCGCGGCTACGCCAGCGTCGAGCACAGCGACGGCCGCTCCGAGCTCGAGATCGAGCTGAAATATTTCGACGGCGCCCCGGTGATCCGCGCGATCGAGCGGGTGTCGAAACCTGGCCGCCGGGTCTATGCGTCGGTGAGGAATCTGCCGCGCATCAACAACGGTCTCGGCGTGGCCATCGTGTCGACGCCGAAAGGCGTGATGGCCGATCACGAGGCGCGCGACGCGAACGTGGGCGGCGAGATTCTGTGTACGGTGTTCTGAGCGAGGACGAGATGTCACGCATCGGTAAGCGAGCGGTCGCCGTCCCGTCCGGCGTCACCGCCACGGTCGAGGGCCAGACGGTGAAGGTAAAGGGGCCAAAGGGCGCCATGCAGGTCGTGCTGCCCGACGAGATCGTCGCCAAGATGGAGAACGGCGCCGTCAAGGTCGATCCGCGCGGCGAGACCGACCGCGGCCGCGCCATGTGGGGAACGTCGCGTACGCTGGTCGCCAATCTGGTCACCGGCGTTACCAAGGGCTTCGAAACCAAGCTCGAGATCAGCGGCGTCGGCTATCGGGCGGCGGTGCAGGGCAAGAACTTGCAGATTGCGCTCGGCTACAGTCACGACATCGTCTTTCCGATCCCGGAGGGCATCGTGATCGCGACGCCGAAACCGACCGAGATCGTCGTCACCGGCATCGACAAGCAGAAGGTCGGGCAGGTGGCGGCAGAGATCCGTGCGTTCCGCGGGCCCGAACCCTACAAGGGCAAGGGCGTGAAGTATGCGGGCGAGTTCATTTTCCGCAAAGAAGGCAAGAAGAAGTAGGACCCCCGCCATGGCCGATTCCAAGAAACAAGCGCAACGCCGCAAGGCCCGGGTGCGCGGCGCCATCAAGGCGGCGAGCGGCCGCGCACGCCTCTCGGTGTTTCGCTCCTCCAAACACATCTACGCGCAGGTGATCGATGATCGCAAAGGTGAGACCCTGGTCTCGGCGTCCTCGGTCGAGAAGGACTTGCGCGGCGGTCTCAAGACCGGTGCCGACATCGCGGCCGCCAAGGCGGTCGGCAAGCTGCTCGCCGAGCGCGCCGCATCCAAGGGGATAACCGAACTGGTGTTTGATCGCGGCAGCTACCGCTATCACGGCCGCGTCAAGGCGTTGGCTGACGCCGCGCGTGAAGGCGGATTGAAATTCTAGGCGCACGTCCCGCAAAAGTGGGGAACCGGTTTTGCGAGAAGGACATGCTGAAACAGAAAAGGTCGGGTGCCCGACAGACCGGACAGGATTGACAAATGGCACGTGCAGCACGCGAGCGCGAAAAGGAACGCGAGCGGGAAGAGCGGGACAGCGAGTTCACCGACAAGCTGGTCCACATCAACCGCGTCGCCAAGGTGGTGAAGGGCGGCCGGCGCTTCGGCTTTGCCGCGCTCGTCGTCGTCGGTGACCAGAAGGGTCGCGTCGGCTTCGGCCACGGCAAGGCGCGCGAGGTTCCGGAAGCGATCCGCAAGGCGACCGACTCGGCGAAACGCAACCTCGTGCGCGTGCCGCTGCGCGAGGGTCGGACGTTGCATCACGACGTGCTCGGCCGCCACGGCGCCGGCAAGGTCTATCTGCGCGCCGCGCCTCCCGGCACCGGCATCATCGCCGGCGGCCCGATGCGCGCCGTGTTCGAGACGCTGGGAATGCAGGACGTGGTCGCGAAATCGATCGGATCGTCGAATCCCTACAACATGGTGCGCGCGACCTTCGATGCGCTCAAGCACCAGGACAGCCCGCGTTCGGTCGCGGGTCGTCGCAATATCAAGGTGTCCGCGCTGCAGGCCCGCCGTCGCGACGGCGACGGCGAGCAGGCGGCGACCGAGTAACGGCGGGGGCGTACGGAGCGGCCATGAGCAAAGCGACCAAGAGTGGCGGCAAGACACTGCGGGTGGAACAGATCGGTAGTCCGATCCGGCGCGAGCGCAGCCAGCGCGAGACCCTGATCGGGCTCCGGCTCAATCGCATCGGCCGCGTCGCCACGCTGCCCGACACGCCCGCAGTCCGCGGCATGATCGGCAAGGTGGCGCACCTGGTGCGGATGGTCGAGGGCAAGTGAATCTATTGATTCGTCGCTGCGCGCCACTAACGCGCGCTACGGCGGACGGCAAGGAGACTGCGATGAAGCTCAACCAGGTTGCCGACCGGCCAGGGGCGCGCAAGACCCGCCAGCGCATCGGTCGCGGCATCGGTTCCGGCGTGGGCAAGACCGGCGGCCGCGGTGGCAAGGGTCAGACCGCGCGCTCGGGCGTGCGGATCAAGGGCTTCGAGGGCGGTCAGATGCCGTTGCACCGGCGTCTGCCCAAGCGTGGCTTCAACAACGTCTTCGCCAAGACACTGCACGAGGTCAATATTGGCCGGGTGCAGGCGGCGATCGACGCCGGCAAGCTGCATCTCGACGCCGGCGCCGAGGTCGACGCGGCGATACTGGTCAACGCCGGCGTGCTGCGCCGTGCGCATGACGGCGTGCGCCTGTTGGGCGACGGCGAACTCAAGGCCAAGGTCAACTTCATCGTCTACGGAGCGTCGAAATCCGCGATTGCGGCTGTCGAGAAGGCGGGCGGCAGCGTGAAGGTGCTCGCGCCCAAGCGCGAGGCGCCCGCCGAGCCGAAGGGCAAGAATGCAAAGCGTCTGCTGGCTGAGGCGCGCGGCGAGAAGCCCAAGGGGCAGCCGGCGCCCGCGAAGGACGCCGCCGCCAAAGGCGAAGCCGGCGAGAAGCCCAAGGGCGCGAAAGCGAAGGCCGAGGCTCCCGCCGGCGAGTCCAAGACCGAGCGGCCGAAAGCCGAAAAACCCAAAGCCGATCAACAGGCTGAGAAGCCGGCCGGCAAAGGCGACAAAAAGCCTCAGACGCAGGCCAAGGGTGGCAAGGGCGACAAGGGTAAAGGCGCCGAGTGATCCCTATATTGTCATGGTCCTGCTGGGGTGAGTGATCGGGCAGGGCATCGGGCGGGGCCACGCACGCAGGCGCGGCGCAGATCGGAGCCAAGGACATGGTCTCGGCAGCAGAACAATTGGCGGCCAATCTCAATTTCTCGGCGCTTGCCAAAGCCGAGGAGCTGAAGGCCCGCATCTGGTTCACGCTCGGTGCGCTGCTGGTCTATCGACTCGGCACCTACATCCCGCTGCCCGGCATCGATCCTACCGCCTGGGAACAGATCTTCCGCAGCCAGGCCGGCGGCATCCTCGGCATGTTCAACATGTTCTCGGGCGGCGGCATCCACCGGATGGCGATCTTTGCCCTCAACATCATGCCGTACATCTCGGCCTCGATCATCATTCAGCTGATGACGACGGTCTCGCCCACCCTCGAGCAGCTCAAGAAGGAGGGCGAGGCGGGCCGCAAGCTGATGAACCAGTACACCCGCTATCTCACGGTGGTACTGGCGGCATTCCAGGCCTACGGCATCGCGGTCGGGCTCGAGAGCGCCGGTCAGGCGGTCTCCGATCCCGGCTTGTTCTTCCGCATTTCAACGGTGATCACGCTGACCGGCGGCACCGTGTTTCTGATGTGGCTCGGCGAGCAGGTGACCTCGCGCGGCATCGGCAACGGCATTTCGCTGATCATTCTGGCCGGCATTGTCGCCGAGCTGCCGTCGGCGATCGCCAACATGCTCGAACTCGGCCGTCAGGGAGCGCTCTCCACCGGCCTGATTCTGGCGGTGATCGTCATGGCGGTCGGCGTGATCGCGTTCATCGTGTTCATGGAGCGCGCGCAGCGCCGGCTGCTGATCCAATATCCCAAGCGTCAGGTCGGCAACCGCATGTTCGAAGGGCAGTCCTCGCACCTGCCGCTCAAGCTCAACACCTCCGGCGTTATCCCGCCGATCTTCGCATCGTCGCTGCTGCTCTTGCCGACCACAGTTGCGAACTTCAACGCCGGGCAATTGCCGGATTGGATGAGCGCCGTCACCACCCAGCTCAGCCACGGCCGTCCACTGTTTCTGGTGCTCTACGTCGGCTTGATTATCTTCTTCGCGTTCTTCTATACGGCGGTTGTCTTCAATCCGACCGAGACCGCCGAAAATCTGAAAAAGCATGGCGGCTTCATTCCCGGGATTCGTCCGGGCGAACGCACCGCCGAATACATCGACTATGTGCTCTCCCGCATAACGGTCGTCGGCGCCGCCTATCTGGCGCTGGTCTGCCTCATTCCCGAAATCCTGATCTCCTATGCGGCAGTGCCGTTCTATTTCGGCGGCACCTCGCTGCTGATTGTCGTCAGCGTCACCATGGATACGGTCGCGCAGATTCAGGGCTATCTGCTGGCGCACCAATATGAAGGTCTGATCAAGAAATCGAAATTGAGGGGGAGACGCAGATGAGGCTGATCCTGCTTGGTCCGCCGGGGGCCGGAAAGGGTACGCAGGCTTCCAATCTCGTCAAAAAATACGGAATAGTTCAACTCTCCACCGGCGACCTGTTGCGCTCCGCCGCCGCCGCCGGAACGCCGGTCGGCCTGCACGCCAAGGAGATCATGGCGCGCGGCGAGCTCGTGCCCGACGACATCGTCGTGGAGATCGTCGCCGCCCGCATCTCCCAGCCCGACGCCAAAAACGGCTTCATCCTCGACGGCTTCCCGCGCACGGTGCCACAGGCCGAGGCACTCGATCACATGCTGCATCGCAAGAAGCTCGACCTCGACGCGGTCATCGAGCTCAAGGTGGACGAAACCATTCTGCTCAAGCGCATCGAAAAGCGCGTCGCCGAGATGACGGCGCGCGGCGACGCGCTGCGGGCCGACGACAACGCGGCGGCGCTGCACAAGCGACTCGAGGCCTATCGGGCGCAGACCGCGCCACTGATCGCGTTCTACGGGGACAAGGGCACCCTGCGGACCGTGGACGGCATGGCCGAAATCGACGACGTCGCCAAAGCGATCGAGCAGGTCCTGGCGGAGCAGGAGCAAGCCGGCGCACGGGCGCGCGCAGCACGCTGAAATCGTTGAATATGCTGTGATGGAGGTTGACGGGCCGGGGTGGAATCCGTAAATACCCGGCACCCAGTACGCGAACAACGCTGCAACGATGCCGGGCCCCACCACAGGGGAGGGCGTCGTATGCGCGTTTATAGAGCTTTTACAACCACTTAGTGGGCTGACCGAGGTCGGTTGGCGGCAGGAGTGAAGAGGCAGTGGCCCGTATCGCTGGTGTTAACATACCTACGAATAAGCGCGTGGTGATCGCCCTGCAGTACATCCATGGCATCGGCCCGACGAAGGCTGAGGAGATCATGGAGAAGGTGCACATCGATCAGGCGCGCCGGGTGTCTCAGCTCACTGATCAGGAAGTGCTGCAGATCCGCGAAGTGATCGACCGCGACTACGTGGTCGAAGGCGACCTGCGGCGCGAGGTTGCGATGAACATCAAGCGGCTGATGGATCTCGGCTGCTACCGCGGACTGCGTCACCGGCGCGGCTTGCCGGTTCGTGGACAGCGCACCCACACCAACGCGCGCACCCGCAAAGGCCCAGCCAAGGCCATCGCCGGCAAGAAGAAATAGAACGGCAGTCAATAGCGAGAGACGGCTCCCGGCTCTGCCGCGGGCATGACGAGGATTGTTATGGGTAAAGAAGCCACCCGTGTTCGCCGACGCGAAAAAAAGAACATCGCGTCCGGCGTGGCGCACGTGAACGCCACGTTCAACAACACGATGATCACGATCACCGATGCGCAGGGCAACACCATCGCGTGGTCGTCCGCCGGCACCATGGGCTTCAAGGGGTCGCGCAAGTCGACGCCTTATGCGGCGCAGGTCGCCGGTGAGGATGCGGCCAAGAAGGCGCAAGAGCATGGCATGCGCACGCTCGAGGTCGAGGTTGCGGGCCCCGGTTCGGGCCGCGAGTCGGCGCTGCGCGCGCTGCAGTCGGCCGGTTTCATGATCACGTCGATCCGTGACGTGACGCCCATTCCACATAACGGCTGCCGGCCGCGCAAACGCCGGCGCGTATGAGAGCTTTGTCCGGCGGATGGATTGCGCGCCTCCGCCGCCGCTGATCTCCACGGAGCGGCGTGGTCCCGTGAGCGAGCCTGCGACGGCTCTGCACGATTAGGTGATGACGTGACGATTCAAAAGAATTGGCAAGAACTGATCAGGCCGAGCAAGTTGCAAGTCAGCGCCGGCGCCGATCCCAAGCGGGTCGCGACCGTCGTGGCCGAGCCACTCGAACGCGGCTTCGGACTGACGCTCGGCAACGCGCTGCGGCGCATCTTGCTGTCCTCGCTGCAGGGCGCAAGCGTGCAATCCGTGCACATCGACGGCGTGCTGCACGAATTCTCTTCGATCGCCGGCGTGCGCGAGGACGTGACCGACATTGTGCTCAACATCAAAGACATCGCCATCAAGATGCAGGGCGATGGTCCCAAGCGCATGGTGGTCAAGAAGCAGGGTCCGGCGGTGGTCACCGCCGCCGACATTCAGACCGTCGGCGACATCGTGATCCTCAATCCGGAGCTCGAGATCTGCCACCTCGACGAGGGCGCGGAAATCCGCATGGAGTTCACCGTCAACACCGGCAAAGGCTACGTGCCGGCGGACCGCAACCGTCCGGAGGACGCGCCGATCGGGCTGATCCCGGTCGACAGCCTGTACTCGCCGGTCAAGAAGGTATCCTACCGGGTCGAGAACACCCGCGAAGGGCAAATCCTCGACTACGACAAGCTGACCATGCAGATCGAGACCAACGGCGCGGTGACCCCGGAGGACGCGCTCGCCTACGCGGCACGCATTCTGCAAGACCAGCTCAACGTGTTCGTCAACTTCGTCGAGCCGCACAAGGAAATCAGCGCCGCCGAAGCGATCCCAGATCTTGCGTTCAACCAGGCGTTCCTCAAGAAGGTCGACGAGCTCGAGCTCTCGGTGCGCTCGGCCAACTGTCTCAAGAACGACAACATCGTCTACATCGGCGACCTGGTGCAGAAGTCGGAAGCCGAGATGCTGCGCACCCCCAACTTCGGGCGCAAGTCGCTCAACGAGATCAAGGAAGTGCTGGCCCAGATGGGCCTGCATCTCGGCATGGAAGTGCCCGGCTGGCCGCCCGAGAACATCGACGAGCTCGCCAAGCGGTTCGAGGACCACTACTAGTCGTTTGAAGTGTGGTGGGCGGGCCTGTCCCGGCCATCCACGTCTTGGCGTCAACGTGAAGACGTGGATGCCCGAGTTGACGGAGATACCCGATGCGTCACGCCAACGCTCACCGCAAGCTCAACCGTACGCCGGAGCATCGCCGGGCGATGTTCGCGAATATGGCGGTCGCCCTGATCAAGCATGAGCAGATCACGACCACCTTGCCGAAGGCGAAAGACCTGCGGCCGATCGTCGAGAAGCTCGTCACCTTGGGCAAGCAGGGCAGCCTGCACGCGCGCCGGCGCGCGATTGCCGAGATCCGCGACATCGCGATGGTCAAGAAGCTGTTCGACGTGATCGGCCCGCGTTACCAGGGCCGCAACGGCGGCTACACCCGCGTGCTCAAGGCCGGCTATCGCTACGGCGACTCTGCGCCGGTTGCCGTGATCGAGTTCGTCGATCGCGACGTCGACGCGAAGGGCGTTGATTCCGGGCCGGTGCAGGAAAAGGCCGCCGCCGAGACGCCGGCCGCCTAATTTCGCGCGTTTAGCGCATTCGGCCGTCTCGAAGTGTCTGCCCCGGATTTGATCCGTGGATGGCCACGCGCTCCATCGATACTGCCCTTCAAATGGCTAGATCTCGCCGCTATATCTGCGGACCTTTGAATCGGTAGCCGACGTCATGACCCCAAACACGCGCTTGCTGGTAACCGCGTTCCTGTCGTTCGCCGCAGTCACGTTCGCCGCCACCGCGTTCGCCCAGGATCGGGTGGTGCCGGCCTCGCCGACGCAGCTCACGCTCTCCTACGCGCCGGTGGTGAAACGGGTCGCACCGGCCGTGGTCAACGTCTACGCCGCCAGGACCGTCGCCAACCGGAACCCGCTGCTCGACGATCCGATGTTCAGGCGCTTCTTCGGCGGACCGGATGGCCCGCAGGTGCAGCGCTCGCTAGGGTCCGGCGTCATCGTCGATCCGAGCGGTCTCATCGTCACCAATCATCACGTCATCGAGGGCGCCGACGAGGTCAAGGTCTCGCTCGCCGACAAGCGCGAGCTCGCGGCTGACGTGGTGCTGCGCGATGCGCGCTCCGATCTCGCGGTGCTGCGGCTCAAGGACAACGAGCGCTTCCCGGCAATCGACCTCGGCGATTCCGATGCGCTTCAGGTCGGCGATGCGGTGCTGGCAATCGGCAACCCGTTCGCGGTCGGCCAGACCGTCACCCACGGTATCGTCTCGGCGGTTGCGCGCACCCAGGTCGGCATCACCGACTATCAGTTCTTCATTCAGACCGACGCCGCCATCAATCCGGGCAATTCCGGCGGCGCGCTGGTCGATCTCAATGGCAAGCTCGTTGGCATCAACACCGCGATCTACTCGCGTACCGGCGGCTCGATCGGCATCGGCTTTGCAATTCCCGTCAACATGGTGCGGGTGGTGATTGCCTCGGCCAAGGGCGGCGGCAGCGTGGTACGGCGGCCGTGGCTTGGCGCCAAGCTGCAGGCGGTGACACCGGAGATCGCCGACAGCCTCGGGCTCAAGCGCCCGGCGGGCGCGCTGGTCGCCGGCGTGAGCAACAACAGCCCGGCGGCGCGCGCCGGCCTGCGCACCGGCGATCTGATCGTCACGGTCGATACCCAGCCGGTCGAAGACCCCAACGCGTTCGATTATCGCTTCGCCACCAAGCCGCTCGGCGGCCAGGCGCAGATCGTGGTCGTGCGCAACGGGCGCGAGACCAAGCTCATCGTCGCGCTGCAGAGCGCGCCAGAGGCGCCGCGCGAAGAACTCGTGATCCAGTCGCGCTCGCCGTTCCTGGGCGTGAAGGTTGCGAACCTGTCGCCGGCGCTCGCTGAGGAGCTCAAGCTCGATCCCGCGATCGAGGGCGTTGCGATCGTCGACATCGCCAGCGGGTCGATTGCGGAGAGCCTCGGCTTCCAGCGCGGCGACGTGGTGCTGAGCGTCAACAACACCACAATCGCCCACACGCGCGATCTCGACCGTGCCACCCGTGACCAGAGCCGGCTGTGGCGGATCAGCGTGTCGCGCAACGGCCAGCAGATGTCGGTCGTGTTCGGCGGGTGAGTTTTGGCGGCCGCCACAGGTCGTAGAAACGGCGGCGCCGAAGCACTAGCTTAGGCGGCGGAGAACGACCTGTCCGATGGCCTCTCGACCGAAATCACACGGACCGAGCCTGTTCGCCGCCGCCGGGCTCGACCAGGGTGCCCCGCGGCCGCTCGCCGACAAGCTGCGGCCGCGCGAGCTTGCCGACGTGGTCGGCCAGGATCAGCTGCTCGGCCCCGACGGCGCGCTCTCCCGTATGCTGGCGACGCGCATGCTCGGCTCGCTGATCTTCTGGGGGCCGCCTGGCACCGGCAAGACCACCGTGGCGCGGCTCTTGGCCGACGCTACCGCGCTCACGTTCGAACAGATCTCGGCGATTTTCTCAGGCGTGGCGGATCTCAAGAGGGTGTTCGACGCGGCGCGCGCGCGCCGCGAGGTCGGGCAGGGGACCTTGCTGTTCGTAGACGAGATCCATCGCTTCAATCGCGCCCAGCAGGATTCCTTCCTGCCGGTGATGGAGGACGGCACCATCGTCCTCGTCGGTGCGACCACGGAAAATCCGTCGTTCGAGCTGATTGCGCCGCTGCTCTCGCGCGCCCGCGTGTTGGTGTTCAAGCCGCTTGACGCGCAGGCCCTTGAAAAGCTCCTGGCGCGCGCCGAGGCGATCGAAGGCAAGGCGCTGCCCCTTGATCAGGATGCGCGCGCATCGCTGATCCGCATGGCCGACGGCGACGGCCGCGCTGCGCTCACGCTCGCCGAGGAGGTCTGGCGTGCCGCGCGCGAGCGCGAAGTCTTCGATGCCGGCAAGCTGCAGGAGGTCGTGCAGCGCCGCGCCCCGATCTACGACAAGGCGCAGGACGGGCACTACAACCTGATCTCGGCCCTGCACAAGTCGGTGCGCGGGTCGGACCCGGACGCCGCGCTCTATTATCTGGCGCGCATGCTCGATGCCGGCGAGGATCCGCTCTACATCGCGCGCCGCGTAGTGCGCATGGCGGTCGAGGACATCGGGCTTGCCGACCCGCAAGCGCTTGTCGTCACCAACGCGGCCAAGGATGCCTACGACTTCCTGGGCAGTCCGGAAGGCGAGCTCGCGATCGCCGAAGCGGTGATCTATGTGGCGACGGCGCCCAAGTCGAACGCCGCCTACGTGGCGTTCGGGGCCGCCAAGCGCACCGCCAAGGAGGCCGGCTCCCTGCTCCCGCCCAAACACATCCTCAACGCGCCGACCCGCCTGATGAAGGAGGAGGGCTATGGCGCGGGCTATGACTACGACCACGATGCGCCCGATGCGTTCTCGGGCCAGGACTACTTCCCGGAGGCGCTCGGCCGCCAGACGTTTTACGATCCGCCCGAGCGCGGATTCGAGCGCGAGATCAGGAAGCGGCTCGAATACTGGGCAAAGCTACGGCGAGAGCGGGGTAGCAGCTGACTTGGCGGCGGCAAGCCGCATGTTGCGCCGGATCATGATCTGCAGCGCGCCGTACTGGATCAGGAACGCCGCTACCTTGGCGCCGACCGCGACCACCGAAATGAACCACGCCCACACTTCGACGCTGTAGCGGGCCGCGACATAGAGATTGAGCGTACCAAGCACGAACATCAGCGCCGCCCACGCATATCCGAACCCGATCAACACGCGTTCCGGAACATTCTGTTTGACGATTTCCGGCATATAGCGCGCCATCCAGCCGCGCCGCAGCATCACCACGCCGATCGCGAAATGGATCACGCTCGGCTTCGCCATGATGAACCGACTGTCGCTCGTGATCAGCGTCGCGGCGCCGAGCGCCATCGCGAGGCCGAGGCTGAGCCAGCCCATCACGTCCGGCGTGCGGCCGCGGCGCTTGAGCAGCACGAATTGGCCGATCCCCACCACGATGGCCAGAACCACCGCCAGGTAGAGGTTGCCGGTCGAAAGGTACGCGATCAGGAAAACGATCGTGGAGAGAAAATCTTCCGCGAGCTGATAAAGCGCGGTTCGCATCGGCGCCGGCCCCGTGTGACTGCGAAATCTTAGCAAAGCCGCCATTCCGCCGCGACCCGGCCGTTCGGGCGGGGGCCGATGGGCCGGCGCGGCGAGCGTGACGGCCGGCCGCTTTTCCGCTACGCGTGCCTGCCATGAAACCGCGCCGCCCAAAATCCACACCGCACGCCCGCGGCGATCGCCGTTCCGGGCCGCGAGCAAGGCCGCAGCCGCGCCCCTCCCGCGAGCGTGCCCCACGGGCGCCCGCGCCGGCGCCGCGCACGGCCGAAGCCAAAGCCTGGCCGCAGGACGCGCGCGCGCCGCAAGTGCCGACATCGGTGCAAACCGTGGCGGTCACGCCGGACGAGGCCGGCATGCGGGTCGATCGTTTCCTGGAGGCGAAGTTTCCGGGACTGTCGTTCTCCCATATCCAGCGCGTCATCCGCAAAGGCGAGCTGCGCGTCGACGGCAAGCGCGTCGACGGCAAGGATCGGCTGCGCGCTGGGCAGGCGGTGCGGATTCCGCCGCTGCGGCTCGCGCCGAAACCAGCGCGCGGTTCGGAGGACGATGCTAAGACGCGTCAGCTCATCAAGTCGATGACGCTCTACGAAGACGCCGACGTGCTGGTGCTCAACAAGCCAATGGGGCTCGCGGTGCAGGGCGGCTCCGGCATGGTCAGGCATGTCGACGGCATGCTGGAGACCCTGCGCGACGCCGACCAGCGCCCGCGCCTCGTGCACCGGCTCGACCGCGACACCTCGGGCTGCCTGCTGGTGGCGAAGACGCGGTTCGCCGCCTCCGCGCTGGCAAAAACCTTTCGCACCCGTGCCGCCCGCAAGATTTATTGGGCGGTGGTCGCCGGCGTGCCCAAGCCGAAGCAGGGTCGCATCTCGACCTTCCTCGCCAAGGACGAGCGCGAGGATGAATCGCTCATGCGCATCGCGCGCCACGGCGAGGAAGGCGCGAGCCACGCAGTCACCTATTACGCAGTGGTCGAGAGCGCGGCGCGCGAGCTTGCGTTCGTGTCGCTCAAGCCGGTGACCGGGCGTACCCACCAGCTGCGCGCCCACATGGCGCACATCTCTCACCCGATCGTCGGCGATGCGAAATATTTCGCCAAGGAGAACTGGGCGCTGCCGGGCGGCATCCAGAACCGCCTGCACCTCCTGGCGCGCCGGATCGTGGTGCCGCATCCGCGCGGCGGAGTGATCGACGTGACCGCGCCGCTGCCGCCGCACATGGCGCAGACCTTCAATCTGCTCGGCTTCGATGCCAAACGCTACGATCCGATCGTCGAGGCCCCGGAGGAGTAAATCGTCGACGCGGCCTCGGTGCGCTCCGTGCGCGTGCTACACGGGCGCTCCCTAGACCAACCCGAAAATCTCCCTCGCTTCGCGCACGCCGCGCAGTTTGTGCTGGCCGAGCGGCACGAGCCGGCTGCGGTCGCGCATCGAGGCGGCGAATTCGGCCGACAGCAGCACGTTGCGGCCGAGCGGCTCGCACAGCGCCTCGATGCGGGCAACCTCGTTGACCGCCGGTCCGATCACGGTGAAGTCGAGACGATCGATCGCGCCGACGTTGCCGTAGAGCACCTCGCCGGCGTGAAGCGCAAGGTCGACGGTCGCAGTTGGCTTGCCGGCCGCGCGGCGCGTGTCGTTAAGTGAAGCGAGCGCCGCCATCGCTTCGGTGGCCGCGTCGAGCGCCCGCTGGCACGCTGCGTCCTCGGTCTCCAGCGTGAATGGGAAGATCGCGAGCATGCCGTCGCCGAGAAATTTCAGCACCTGCCCCTCGCGCGGGCGCAGCGCCGCGGTCAGCGTTTCGAACACGCCGTCGAGCAATTCGATCAGGACCGGACCGGGCGCCGCGTCGGCGATCCCGGTGAAGCCGCGCACGTCGGCGAACCACAGCACCGCCCGGATGGTCTCGACCGAGCCGCGTTCGATCGCGCCGGCGTGCACGCGCCGGCCGGCGTCGCCGCCCAGATAGGCCTCCAACAGGCTGCGTGCGATGGTGTGGGCGGCCTTGGCCATCATGGCGATAGACGCGGCCGGCAGGACGCCGCGCAACAGGGTGAGGTCACCGTCGGTGAAACCATCCGCCTGGTCGGTCGCAAACGAATAGGCGACGCCGATACCGCGCGAGGGGTCTCCTTCCGGCCCGAAGCGGAAAAACTGCGCGAAATAGTCGGTCGCTCCCTCGGCCGCGAAGCTCTTGAGCACTGGAAAATCGAGCCGCGCGTCCGGTCCCTCGAGCCGCCGCCGCAACCAGGCCACGCCGTCGTCGGACCCGTGCATTTGATTAACCAGAAAGCGGAACGGGCTCTCGACCCAGTCCGGGTTGTCCTCGACGCCGCGGGCGAACCGGTCGTGCTCGATTGCGTTGAGATCGCGCCGCCAGGTGTAGCTGTAGCCGCCCCACTGCGGGTGCAACGTGCGCATCCCGGCGAACGCACGCCACAGCGGCAGGCCGGCGATGACAAGCTGCTGGCAGAACCCATCAAACAGCTCATCAACGCCAATGCCGCGCAGGCCTTGCCGCACCGCCCAGATGTGGACGTCGATGATCTTGCGTCCGATCGCGGGGTCAAGGCTGAGCACGTGGAAGGGCGGGGGGTCGGGCGCGGGCATGGTTTGGTGCTTCATCCAAAGGAGCACCATGAAGTCACGGGATGTCTGAAGCAACCCGGTGAATCGGCTAGCGCGCCTGCGCGACCACCGGCAGAGTCGCGATCGCGCGCAGGCCCGGCCGCTTCCGCCAGCGGATCTCCGCCTCCGGGACAGCGAGCGCGAGCTGCGGCCAGCGCTGGAACAGCGCTTCAAGCGCGCACTTGGCCTCGATGCGCGCGAGCTGATGGCCGAGGCAGAAGTGGATTCCGGTTCCGAAGGCGAGATGCCGGTTGGACCGCCGCTCGAGGTCGAGCCGCTCCGGATGCTCGTTCGCGGCCGGATCCATATTCGCCGCCGCCAGCATCGGCATGACTTTCTCGCCCCGCTTGATCCGGACGCCGCCGAGTTCCACGTCGTGGCGCGCTAGACGCGGCTTGGTGAACTGCACCGGCGAAATGAAGCGCAGGAATTCCTCGATCGCGAGGTTGGCGCGGCTCCAGTCCGCCGCGAGCCAGTCACGCAGGCTCGGGTTGCGCAAGAGCTCGTACACCGATCCGCTGATGAGGTGCATCGTGGTCTCGCTGCCGGCGCCCAGCAGCAGGAACACCATTGCGACCATTTCGCGGGCGCTGATGCGGTGGCCCTCCTTCTCGACGCGAACGAGCTCTGCGATCAGTCCCTCGCCGCCATGCTGACGCGCGGCCGCAAGCCGCGCTTCCAGGAAGCGCTTCATCGATCTCGCGGCCAGAATCATCCGCAGGAAATCGAACGGGCTGGCGAGACGGGTGAAGCTCTTGCTCCAGGCAATGAACGTCGGCCGGTCGGCCTGCGGCAGGCCGAGCAACTCGCAGATGACCGAGAGCGGCAGCAGGCGCGCATAGCGCTCCACGAGATCGGCGGGACTGCCCTCGGCAAACAGCCCGTCGGCGAGGGCTGCCGCGATCTGGAGAATATGCGGCTCCATGTCGATGATCGCGCGGCGCCGGAACGCTTCGTCCACGATCCCGCGCAGGCGCGTGTGATCCGGCTCGTCCATGGTCAGCATGTTGTCGGCGAGCGTGCTGATCAGCCGCGGCATCCACCAGCGCAGGCCGGCGACGGAACCGTCCTCGCGGCGCAGGCTGAAGGTGGCACTGTCCTTAAGCACGCGCGCCGCCATCTCCTGCGTCGTCGTGGTGTAGATCTTGCCGACGAGCGGGAAGTCGACCTGGACGACCGGTCCGGCCTCGCGCAACCGCGCGAGACCCGCGGCGGGATTGCGAAAAAAATCCTGACTGGCGAAATCAAAGCGCAGCGTCATGGGCCTTGCTCCAGCCCTCCAGATGGGGCGGGTGGCCGCGACCGCAATACTGGCTGAGTCGGGATGGTTACTGAACGATCGCCATGTGGACCTTGGCGACGCCCTGATCGACGATCCCCAGGCTCTCGGCGGCGTAGCGGGAGAGATCGAGCTCGCGTCCATCGATGTAGGGTCCGCGATCATTGACCCGAACCATGACCGTCTTGCCGGTCTGCATATTGGTAACCTGCAACCGGGTTCCGAACGGGAGGGTCCGGTGCGCGGCAGTCAGTTGGCCCGGATCGAAGCGTTCGCCATTCGCGGTCTTAAGGCCCGTGCTGTAGAAGCTCGCGAGCCCCGTCCCCTTGCTCTTGATTCGCACGATGTCGACGGCCCGTGGGGCCGTGGCGAGCCCGTCCGGGTCGGTCCAGGCTTCGGCGCTGCTCGGACTGGACGCCGTGCCGCGAACGGAGGCGAGCGTCGCCAACCCGACCGATGGGAAGCGCCGCCAATCCATGACCAGGGATTCCAGCCGGTCCTGGCGGCCAAACTCGGCCTCGTCCAGCCCCGGATCATTGCTGCCGACCGCTGCCGACATCAAGGCGGCGCCCGCCGCAAGCGTCACGCCTGCGATCGCCAGCGTAATGGTTACGTAGGGCCTGCGCGTCCAGACGAGCGAGACGAGCCTCGCCGCTCCGGATCCAATACGCCTGCAGAGCCCCACCCCTGCGGAAATCACGACTCGCACTCCCCCACCGAGATTGCGCGTTCATCGAAACTTAACCACGCATCAAGAACAACCAGGCCCCGGACGTTTCGGGCGCGTTGTTGTTGTTTTGCAACATGCCTGGATACCGCCGGCGCGCCGCGTGAAACGGGCGCTTTGACGGGGACGCGCAGCTAATATGCAACTTATAGGTTGCGCGTGGCCGCGCGATCGGCTACGACAATGAGCAACCAGGAGGTTGCATATGGCCGATCGCATCGAAAAGACCATCGAACTCAAGGCCCCGGTGTCTCGGGTCTGGCGGGCGCTGACCGATCATCGCGAATTCGGTAGCTGGTTCCGCGTGCGGCTGGAGGGGCCGTTCGTGCCGGGCCAGGTGTCGCGGGGGCAGATTACCTATCCGGGGTATGAGCACTACCGCTGGGAGGCGGTGGTCCAGAAGATGGAGCCAGAGCGGCTGTTCTCGTTCACTTGGCATCCCCACGCGAAGGACCAAAGCCACGACTATTCCGGCGAGGAGCCGACATTGGTCGAGTTTACGCTGGAGAAGACCGCGACCGGGACCTTGCTGCGCGTGGTCGAATCGGGCTTCGACAGAATCCCGGCAAAACGCCGCGACGAGGCATTGCGCATGAACGACACCGGCTGGGGAATGCAGATGCAAAATATCGAACAGCATGTCCGGCAGGCGGCGGCTTAGCGCATCTTCGGGCGGAGCGCGCGCCAGCGCGCTGAAGGCGCGCGCGTTGGTGTTCGCTGCCCTCGGTGACGCTACACGGCTGTCGGTGCTTGCGAGACTCAGCGCCGGCGAGCCGCAGTCGATCTCGCGCCTGACGCTCGGCACCGATCTCACGCGCCAGGCCGTGACCAAGCACCTGCGCGTACTGGAGGGCGCGGGGGTGGTGCGCAGCGTGCGCAGCGGCCGCGAGAACCTGTTTGCGCTCGAGCCGCGGCGGATCGATGAGGTGAGAGACTACCTCGACGAGGTCTCCCGGCAATGGGACGATGCGCTGGCGCGGCTTCGAGCGCACGTGGAAGAGTAGTCGCCCTAGAGAACTCCGCCCATGCTGACGATCTGGGGCCGTCCAAGCTCGTTCAATACGCAGAAGGTGCTCTGGCTCGCGGACGAGCTCGCGCTCACCTACCAGCATATTCCGGCCGGCGGTTCGTTCGGTCGCCTCGACACGCCGGAATTCTTCGCCATGAACCCGCATCGACGCGTCCCGGTGATCGACGACGACGGGACAGTGGTGTGGGAATCCCACGCCATCCTGCGCTACCTGGCGGCGCGCTACGGCAACGGCCGGTTCTGGCACGACGACGCGGCCGAGCGCTCGCGCATGGACGCCTGGATGGACTGGTCGCAAACGCGCCTGCAGCCCGACTTTCTCAACGGCGTGTTCTGGGGTTTTTATCGCACGCCGGACCATCTGCGCGATGCGCGGGCAATCGCGCAAAGCCTTGCGCGCTGCGCGGCGGATTTCCAACTGCTGGACCAGGCCCTGCGCGGCCGGCAGTATCTCGGCGGCACAGCGATCGGCCTCGCGGACGTTCCAGCCGGAACCGCGCTCTACCGCTATTTTGAGCTCGACATCGAGCGCCCGTCCGTTCCCAACGTCGAAGCCTGGTATCGCCGGCTGCAGGAACGTCCGGCCTATCGGGCGCGCGTGATGCTGCCGTTCGACGAGTTGCGCGGGCGGCTGGATCCGTAGCGCTACCCGGGCACATCGCTGCGGCCGGCGCGCCGGCTGTGACCGCGCGCAGTCGGGCGCGGTCTCGAGACCAGCGACCACAAGTGTCTCGATTTAACTCAGAAACCTGGAAATGATCTCCGCCGATTTGGCGGCGCTGGTCAGCAGGAATAAATGACCGTCGTCGATGGTCACCAGGCGGGCGCGTGGAATGAGCCTGCTCAGGATGCGGCCGTTGGCGAGCGGCACGATCGGATCGTCTGTGCCTGCAATGACAAGCGTCGGTTGCGACAAAAACCGCAGCCAGGGAAGACTGCTCCAACCCAAGGCGGCAATCAGCTGCAGGTGGTAACCGTAATCGCTCGACCAGCGGACATGGCGCAGATGCTTGCGCACGAGCTCGGGCGAGGCACGGAATGCGCCGCCGTATATGTCGCCGGCGATGCGCTGCATGTAGTCAGGGTCCTTGTAGCGTCGCGGCGAGGCCATCCGTAGCAGCACGCTCGGCTTTCCCGGTACCATCAGATGGCCCGGCGAGGTGGCGGCGAGGACGAGGCGCCGGCAGCGCGTGCCTTGCTGAAACGCGAATTGCTGCGCGAGCGCACCGCCCCACGACACGCCCAGCACGTCGACTGCGTCGTGTCCAAGCTGATCGAGCAGGCGCGCGCTCAGCCGCGCCAGGGTCGAGGGACGATACGGCAACCGTGGCGCCGGTGACCCGCCGACGCCGGGCACGTCGAACACAATCGCCTCCGGCCCCTCGAACGCATCGAGAAATGGCTGGACCAGCTCAATATTGGCGCCGATCCCGTTGAACAGCAGCAGCGGCGGCCGCGTCCTGTCTCCGGGCCGGATACCGACGCGCAGCTTATGTCCGTCGACGTCGCGGAGGCTGATCCTCACCTATTTCTCCAGCACGTAGCGGCCAGGCGCCTCGCCAAGCGGCTCTGAGTCTCGCGCCAGCCCCGCCGACGTCAATTCGCCGGAGCGTTGCTTGATCCATGCGAGCCAATGCGGCCACCAGCTGCCCGCGTGCTTGGCGGCCTGCGCGCGCCAGGCCTCCGCGTCCGGTGCGTGCGCCGCGCCGGCCCAGAACTGCGCCTTGGGATTGCCCGGCGGATTGAGCAGGCTCTGAATGTGGCCACTGTTGGACAGCACGAACGTGCTGCGGTCGCCATAGAGCTTCGCGGTGTTGTAGCAACCCTGCCATGGCGTGATGTGGTCAGTCAGCCCGGCGACCACGTAGCTGTCGAGATCAAGGCGCTGCATGTCGAGCGGCACACCGCGCACCTCGAGCCGGCCGGCATCAACGAAGGGATTGCTTCCGAACAGATCGAGAAAATCCGCGTGCAGGCGTGCCGGCAGCCGTGTCGTGTCGTTGTTCCAGTAGAGAATGTCGAAGGCGGGCGGCGGATTACCGAGCAGATAGTTGTTCACCCAGTAGTTCCAGATCAGGTCGTTCGGCCGCATCCAGGCGAACATGCGCGCAAGATCGCGGCCCTCGACCACGCCCGCGAGCTGGGACGTGCTTTTGGCCGCAACGATCGATTCCGGGGTCACGAACATGCCGGCGGTCGTGTTCTGCGCCACCGCCATGTCGAGCACGCAGACCGCGACGGTCGCGCTGTGAACCTTGCGTTCGCCCCGTGCTGCGAGGTTGGCCAGAAAAGCCGACGTGGTGATGCCGCCCGAGCACGAGCCCCAAATGTTGACGTCCTCGCTCCCGGTAAGCTCGCGTATCACGTCGACCGCTTCTTCCAGCGCCGCCACATAGGTGTCGAGTCCGAAGTGACTTTCGTCGGCAGTCGGGTTCTTCCAGCTGATCGCGAAGGTCTGCAGGCCGCCCTTCAATGCAAACTGCACAATGCTCTTATCGGGCACCAGGTCGAAGACGTAGAACTTGTTGATCTGCGGCGGCGCAATTAGAAGCGGACGCCTGTGTACCTTCTCGGTCATGGGCCGATATTGGATCAGCTCCATCACGGGGGTGCGGTAGACGACCGCGCCGGGGGTGGCAGCAAGGTTCTTGCCGACCGCGAACGTCCGCTTGTCAACCTGTGCTGGCAGGCCGCCGTTGCGCGCGAAGTCGCCGATAAAATTTTCAAGGCCGCGCAAGAAGCTTTCACCGCCGGTATCGACAAGCTTCTTGAGCGCGGCGGGATTGCCGGCGATCGAGTTGGTCGGTGACAGCGCGTCAACAATCAGCGAAATAACGAAACGCGCGCGCTCGGCGTCGCGCTTTTCCATCTTGGCCTCATCGATGAACCGGTTGAGCGCCCCGCCCCAGGCGAGATAGGCCTGCGCCAGCGCGCGGTAAGCGACGCTCTCTTTCCAGGCCGGATCGGCAAAGCGTTTATCGCCCGGGGAGGGGGCGAGCTCGGAGCTGCCGGTGGCGATGCGACCGAGTTCGCCCAGGAATGAGAGATATTGCCGCGCTGCGACGCCGGGATTGCGCAGCATCTGGGCGGTGAGCACGCGCGCCGACTCGGCAATGTCGCGACCGCGTACGCCGACCAGCGGGTTGGCGGCCAGCGTGTGCTGCGCCGCCTGCTCGCGCAGGTCCTGGTCCGGGATGTCGCTGATGGCGCTGGTCATGATGCTCCTCCACTCGGACTCGATGAGGGCTTGCCGATCAGCATGCATAGAACCTCCGCGATCAGCGCAGGCTTGGCCTCACCCTCGATCTCCAGGGTGCATTGCAGTTTGAGGAGCACCCGTGCGCCGTTCTGCGGCTCGGCGGCGATCAGGCTTGCGCGTGTGCGCACGAGCGCACCCGCTCTGACGGGAGCGATGAAGCGGACCTTGTCCAATCCGTAGTTCAATCCGGTCGCCGCGTCCGGAGGAATTACGCCAAGCTCCATCACCATGGCGGCGACCAGGGACAGGGTCAGATAACCGTGCGCGATAGGCCCGCCAAACGGACTCTCGCGCTTGGCGCGATCGACATCGATGTGGATCCACTGCTTATCGCCTGTGCAGCCTGCGAACTGGTTGATGCGCTCCTGATCGACCGCCACCCAGTCCGAGGTACCAAGCTCGCGCCCGACAAACTGCGGCGCAGTCGCCATGTTGTAGTTTGGGATCGTCATGACCGTTCCCCCTATGCGAGCCCGCGCAGGTCCTTGCGCAAAATCTTGCCGACCGCCGACTTTGGCAGCGCGTCGAGGAAGCGCACTTCTTTCGGCACCTTGTAGGCGGCAAGCTCGCGCCGGCAGTGCGCAATCACGTCCGCCTCGGTGAGGCTCGTGCCCGCAGCCATGGCGACAAACAGTCTGACCGCCTCGCCGCTCTGCTCGTCCGGCCTGCCGACGCAGGCGCATTCGGCGACACCCGCGCACGCGGCGGCGACCGCCTCGACTTCGTTCGGGTAGACGTTGAAGCCCGACACAATGATCATGTCCTTCTTGCGATCGACGATCCGCAGCCGCCCATTCGTGTCGAACACGCCGACGTCGCCGGTGCGGAAATAGCCGTCGGCCGTGAACGCCGCGGCGTTCGCTTCCGGTTTGTGCCAATAGCCCTTCATCACCTGCGGGCCCTTGGCGCAGACCTCGCCAGCCTCGCCGATCGGCGCCTCGTTGTCGTTCTCGTCGAGCAGCTTGATGTCGGTTGACGGGAACGGCAGGCCCACCGTCGCCGAGAAGCCTTCGTCGGACATCGGGTTCAGCGTGAGGACCGGCGACGTTTCGGAAAGACCGTAGCCTTCCAGAATGTCGACGCCCGTCACTGCCTTCCATTTCGCGGAGGTCGTCGGCAGTACCGCAGCGCCGCCGCCGATCGCCGCGCGCAGCCGCGAAAAATCCACCTGGCCGATCTTCGGATGCATCACCAGGCCGCCGTAGAGCGTATTCACGCCGGTGAAGACCGTGGGGCGCGCCTGCCGCAGGATTTCGACGAAGCCGTCCATGTCGCGCGGGTTGGGAACGAGCCAGTTGTCGGCGCCGATCGAAAAGTAGGTGATGAAGTTCACCATCAGCGCGAACACGTGATAGAGCGGCAGCGCCGTGACCACGACCTCCGAGCCGGGCCTCAGCACGTCGGGCACCATGAACGCCTTGAACTGCTCGGTGTTGGCGACGAGGTTGCGGTGTGACAACGCCGCGCCCTTGGAGAGGCCGGTGGTCCCGCCGGTATACTGCAGGAACAGCAGATCATCGCCGTTAAGCTGCACCGGTGTGAAGGCGAGCTCGGCACCGTCGCTGAGCGCATCTGCAAACGTCACGGCGCCGGTCAGGCGCGGATCGACCGGCGGGCTCGCAAGCGCGGCACCGGTGCCGTCGCCGAGCCCGACGCTGATCACATGCTTGATCGCGGTCTTGTCGATGATCTCGGTCAGCGTCGCCGACACGCCGCTGAAGACGACAATGGTCTCGGCGCCGGCGTCGTTGAGCTGATGCTCGAGCTCCCGCGGCGTATAGAGCGGGTTGACGTTCACCTGCGCAGCGCCCGCGCGCACGATCCCTAGCATCGCGATCGGGAACGCCGCGAGGTTCGGCAGCATCACCGCGATGCGATCGCCTTTGCGCACGCCGAGCCGGCTCTGCAGATAGGCCGCGAAATGGCGCGACCGTCGATCGACGTCGGCGTAGGTCAACGTGTGGCCCAGACAGCGAAACGCCGCCTTGTCGGCGAAACGCCGCATCGCCCCCTCGAACATCGCCAGCACGGAGGCGTGCGCGTCGGGATCGATCTCGGCCGGAATCCGCGCCCCATAGGCGGCGAGCCAGGGCCTGCGCGCACGCTCGCCCCCTCCCGGTCTTGGCTCCGCGACTGCCGTCCTGGCGATCTCCGGGTTCCCTGGCGAGGGCTGCGGTTCCATGGCATGTTTCCTCTACGGCTGTGAGGCGGCGGGCCGGTTTTCCGGCTTGCGGCAGCCTCGATGCGTACAAGGCTAAATGCTGCGCTGCGGCAAGTCATTGACCCCGGCGGCCAATCTACTGACCCGGCAAGCCAACCTGCGCTGTTTCGGGAGGTGCGGGATGAGCAAACGGACGACGTCCGCGGTCTGGGTGCGAAGCATCGTCGACATGCTCGCGGCCGAGGGGCTCGATGTTGCGACATTGCTCGCCGGAGCCGGGGTCGATCCGGCGCTACTCGATGCGCCGGGCGCGCGGATCGCGACCGAGCAGCTCAGCCACCTGTGGGAGCTCGCGGTCGCGCGATCAGGCAATCCGGCGATCGGGCTTGCGCAGCACGAGGTCGTGCGGCCGGCGAGCTTCGACGTCGTCGGCTACGCCATGATGTCGTGCGCCGACCTGCATACCGCGTTCGAGCGCCTGATCCGCTACATGTTGATCCTGAGCGATGCGTTCACGATGACGCTCAACAAAGAGCGTCGCGGATACCTGGTGTCATTCGAGCTGTTCGGCGGCAGCCGGCCGGTGCCGCGCGCGCGCATCGAGTACATCATTGTCACGCTGCTCTCATTCTGCCGCTGGATCAGCGGACACGAGGTAAATCCGCTGGCGATCGAGTTACCTTACCCGGCCCCCGCCGATCTTGCGCCCTATCACGCGGCGTTTCGCTGTCCGGTTTCGTTCGATGCGCCGACCTCGAGCCTGCTCTTTTCGCCCGCGGAGATGACCGCGCCGCTGCCGGCATCGAACCCCAAGCTCGCCGAACTGCACGAGCGCTACGCCGGCGAGTATCTGCGGCAGTTCGACCGTGCCCGGATCAGCCAACGCGCGCGCGAGGTGATCATCCGGCGGTTGCCCGACGGCGAGCCGCGGCGCAACGAGGTCGCCGGTGAGCTTCGCACGAGCGAGCGCACGCTGCAGCGGCGACTCGAGCAGGAAGGAACCTCGTTCCTGAAATTGCTGGACGATACGCGTCGCGAACTCGCCGAGCAGTATCTCGGCCGGCTGCACCTGTCGCTGGGACAGGCGGCTTATCTCTTGGGTTTCTCCGATCAGACCAGCTTCTTCCGCGCCTGCAAGCGCTGGTTCGATCAGTCGCCGGGCCAGTATCGCAGCCAACTGGACCGGCTTGCGGCGCAGGGTTCGGGGGCGCGCTAGGCAGCAGGCCGCCGAGCGCGACGCGACTCCGCCTTGTGTCGGCTTCCATTGCGGTCCGGCGATCACGCCAGCGCCACGGCCTCGACTTCAATCTTAAAGCCGTAGTGCAGTTCCGGCACCGGAACGACCGCTCGGGCCGGGCGTGAGGACCCGATCCATTTTGCGTAGATCGCGTTGAACGCCGGCCACGATTTTATGTCGGTGACGTAGACCCGCACTTGCACCAGCCGATCGAGGGCGCTGCCGGCGGCGGTCACGGCCGCCGCAACGTTGTGCAGCGTCTGTTCGGCTTGTCGTTCGAATGGTGCGTCGGTGAGCTTGCTGCCGTCGGGCGCAATCGGCAGCTGCCCCGAAACAAAGACGAACCCGTTCGCCGTCACAGCGTGACTGTAGTGGCCACCCGGTGCGGCCATGGTTTCCGGATTTGTAAGGGTGAGGACAGCCACGATGGTGCTCCCAAGTTGACGAGCAGCGACGAAAAGGAGGTCGGTGCAGCGCCTATGCGCCGCACCGCGGGTGCGAAGTCCCACGCACGGCAGGGCTCAGGGCGGCAGTGGCTTTCCCCTGGTCTCCGGCAGGAATGGTACAAGCACGAAGCCCAGAATATAGATGAACGAGAACGCGACCGCCGTCTTGCTGAAGCCGCCGAGTTGCGCGATCAGCATCCCAGCGAACAACGGCCCCAGGAATGCGATAAAGCGCGGAGTGTTGAACGCGAAAGCTATTCCGGTGGCACGCATACGCGTGGGGAACAGCTCCGGCAACCAAACCGACATCCACGAATATTGCCCGAGCGTGAAGAACCCGTTGATCGCCGCTACCACCAGCAGGAGATGCAGATCGCTCGTCCACAGATAGAGCACGGGCGTGAGCAGAAACGACGCCGCGAAGAAGATCATCACGATCGGCTTGCGGCCGAAAGTGTCGGCGAGGAAGCCAAGCCCGATATAACCGCAGATGGCCCCGAGGTTGTAACAGATGCCGGCGTAGCTCGCCCAAGTCTGCGCGGGTAGGCCCGCCTTTGCGGCGGCGGCGGCGACGAAGGGTGGTACCCAGGTCGAAATGCCCCACCACGCGAGCGTGGTCGTCAGCGACATCAGGAACACGATGACGCTGCGTCTGCGGATTTCCGGATCGGCAAATAGATCCGCAAAGGTGAACCGGGTGAGCGCCTGTTCGTGATCCGTCAGCTCGCCCCCGCTCTTCTTTCGCGCCTGGGCGGACTTGCGCTTTTCATTGCTGTCCTCCCATCGCTTCGATTCCGGGATGCTGGTGCGCAGCCAGAGCGCGAACAGCGCCGGGATGACCCCGATGATGAACATGATGCGCCATGCGCCCGGACCATAGCCGCTGACGAAAAGCCAGGCAAAGGACGCCAGAAAAAACCCGATGCCGAGCCCGCACTGCATCAGGCCGGCGCCGCGGCCGCGCGCGTGATCAGGCCATACTTCCGCGGTCAGCGACGCTCCGGTCGACCACTCCGAGCCGATTGCGATGCCGACCAGAAAGCGCAGCAGGGCGAAAGAGAGCCAATCCCAGGCAAACGCTGACAGGCCGGTCGTGATCGAATAGGCGAAGATCGCCAAAATCATCGTCCGCCGGCGGCCGATATAGTCGGCAAGGACGCCCCCGACGATGCCACCGATGCCCCAGCCCAAGAGGGTGACGCCGATGACGGTGCCGGCAAAGGCCGGAATCTGCGCAAACTGCGCCGGATTGAGCAGATCGTGCAGTGCGGCGCCGACCACCAGGATCAGCGCGAAGGTTTCGTAGCCGTCGAACGCCCAGCCGAGGTTCGAGGCCAACATGGTCTTCCATTGGTTCGAGTCCAGGCTGCGATACCAAGCCTGCGAACCGGCGACACTCGCCGTCGTCAAGGTCGTTTCCTCCTCATGCTCGCGGGTTCAGCCGGTTGACCCGGCCTTGGTCTCTCGCGCGGCCATTCTGACCGCATTTACGATCTCTGGATAGGCCGCACAGCGGCAGAGGTTGCCGGCGAGATAGTCCCTAATCTGCTCGTCGTCGGGATCGGGATTCTGCCTGAGCAGCGCCTTGGTCATCAGCACGAAGCCCGGTGTGCAATAGCCGCACTGCAACGCACCGCATTCGACGAACGCTCGTTGCACCGGGTCCAGCTCTCCCGCTTCGCTCAGGTGCTCGACAGTGACAACGTCGGAGCCGTCGAGAAAGACCGCGAGCGAAAGACAGCCCGACACCGGCTGCCCATCGACCAGCACCGTGCAACAGCCGCACAGGCCCTGGCCGCAGCTCTCGCGCGCGCCGAACAGGCCGAATTGCGTTTGCAGCATTTCGACGACGTTATGATGTGGCTCGACCTCGGCCGAAACCGACCGGCCGTTGAGGGTGAGGTTGATCGTCTTCGCGGCGCCGCTCATGTCATTCGCACCCCAGCGGCTGGTTGGCGTTGGCACGCAGCGCGCGGAAAACCGCTTCCGGGGTCAACGGCAGCTCCGTGAGCCGCACGCCGACGGCGTCGTCGATGGCGTTGGCGATCGCCGGCGAAACACCGAACGTCGCAAGCTCGCCCACGCCCTTGGCACCGAATGGTCCGTTTTGCTGAACCGTATCGACGGTTTCATTTTCCATCACCAGCGGCACGTCATGCATGCCGGGGATCTTATAGTCCGCGAGCGACGCATTGGTGATCTGGCCGCCATCGATTTGCATCTTCTCGAACATGCTGAATCCAAGTTGCATCAGCGCCGCGCCCGACAACTGGGTTTCGACGATCTTCGGATTGATCGGCTTGCCGACGTCCGCAACATTGATCAGCCGGGTGATGCGCACGTGGCCGGTTTCGGTATCAACCTCGATCTCGACCCCGCTGCCGGCGACCATCCAGAACGGCGTTGCGTTCGTCGTCAAACCGGAGGCATCCGGTGGGATGTAATCCGGCTTGTATGTGCCCGTGCCGACGATGTTGCCGGCCTGCATGCCGTATTTCTTGAGAAACAGCTCGGCGAGCGGGGCGTTGCTGCCTTCGGGTTCGCCCAGTTCGCGCCGCAACGCCGTCACCTTGGCGCGCGCCTCCTCGGCGGCGAGGCGCACTGCGTGACCCATATGAAACAGCGAACGCGATCCGAGCGTGCCCATGTCGTAGGGCGTCACGTCGGTATCGCGCGGCACGATCCGTACCGACTCGGCCGGCATGTCGAGCACTTCGCCGACGATCTGCACCATCGCGGTGTCGGAGCCCTGACCCATGTCGACGGTGCCGCAATAAAGGGTCGTGCTGCCGTCGCCCGAGATGTTGACGATCGCCACCGACGTGGTCGGCGAAATCACCGCCTTGAGCGCGATCGCGAGCCCGCGCCCGCGCCGCACGCTGCCGGTGCCATGATCGAAAGGCTGCGTCCAATTGAGCCGCTCGGCGATCCGATCCAGTACTTTTTCGATCGCGGCATCCTTGAGGATGGTGCCGGTCGCCTGCGGGCGGCCGTCGCGCAGTAGATTCTGCTTGCGAAATTCGAGCGGGTCGCGCTTGAGCGCGCGCGCGATCATGTCGGTGTGGCTCTCGTAGGCCCAGACCAGTTGCGGAATTCCAAAGCCGCGCAATGCACCGGCCGGCGTCAGATTGGTGTAGAGCGCGTAGGAATCGATTGCGACGTTGTCGATGTCGTAGGGGCCGGAGGCGGTGAACCCCGATTTCTGCGTCACCCGCGGCCCGATGTCCGCGTAGGCGCCGCCGTTCCACCACACCTCGCACTTGCGGGCCGTGATACGGCCCGCCTTGTCGATACCGCTCTTGATGCGCAAGGTCGCCGGGTGCTTGGTGATGGTGTAAAATTGCTCTTCCATCGTCAGCGCGATCTTGACTGGCCGGCGCGCCAGCATCGACATCGCGGTCGCGAGTGCTTCCATCTTGATATAGAGCTTGCCGCCGTAGCCGCCGCCGAGATACGGCACCTTGATGCGCACGCGATTTTCCGGCCAGCCAAGCAGCCGTGCGATCTCGGTGCGCACGAACGACGGACCTTGCGCGGCCGAGTAGATCGTGACGCCATCGTCGCGGAAATCGGCGATCGACGCGTAGGGCTCGAGCGCCAGATGCAGGACCTTCTGGGTCCGGAACGTGTGTTCAAAAACCTGGGCGGCGGAGGCGAACGCCTTGTCGACGTCGCCGCGTCGCAGCCTGAAATCAAGCGCGATGTTGGTGCCCCTGCGGCCCTTGAGATGCTTGAGGTCGGCAAATGTGCCGGCCGGCCGGAGTTCTTCGTGCACCAGCGTTTTGTTCTGCGCCGCCTCGACCTCGTCGAACACGGCGGGGAGTTCTTCATACTCGGCGACGATCTGCGCCGCTGCGTGCTCCGCGACGTGCGGATCGGCAGCGAGCACGACGGCAACCGGTTCGCCGACATAGTGGACTTTGCCGACCGCCAGGATCGGTTGGTCGTGGAAGGCGGGCCCGTAATAGGGATCCGGAATGACCTTGAGCACGTCCTCGCTGATGTAGACCGCGTAGACGCCCGGGACCCCGCGGGCGCCACTCACGTCGATTGATTTGATGCGGCCATGCGCCACCGTGCTGCGAAAAATCTTGGCGTGCAGCATGCCCGGCAGCGCCATGAGATGCGTGTATTCGGCGCGGCCGCTCACCTTCTCGCGCGCTTCGAGGCGGTGCAGCGATCGGCCGACTTGATGGCCTACGCGGCCGTCGGGTGCGGTGGTGGTGGTCATGAGCTAGCGCGCTCCGCCCGCTTGCATCGCCGCGCGTACCGCGCGTGCCACATAGACGCGCAGCAGTTCGCGCTTGTAGGAGGCCGAACCGCGAACGTCGGCAAGAATCTCGGCTTCGTCGGCGGCGATGTCGGCAACGTCCTTGAGCGCACGCTCGTCGGCGGTTGATCCGATCAGGGCTCGCTCTGCGCCTGTGAGGCGCGTGGCCTTGGTCGTGGCCGCGCTGACCGCGATGCGGGCCGATTTAACGGTTGCGCTCCCGGCGCCAAGCGCGACTGCAATGCCAAGCGCCGGCCAGTCATCGGCCGATCCCGTGGTGACCTTGCAATAGACGGACCGTGCGGCGCCCGGCGCCGGAATGCGGACCTCAGCGATCAATTCGTTCTTGGCGAGCGCGGTCTCGTAGTAGCCGGTGAGCAGGTCCTCGACCAGAATGGTCCGCTCGCCGGCAGCTCCGACAACGGAAACCGAAGCGCCAAGCGCAATGAGCACGGGCGGCAGGTCCATGTGCGGATCAGCATGGGCCAACGCGCCGCCAATGGTCGCCACATTGCGCACACGCACATTCGACAGCCGTCGCATGGTGCGCACGATCACCGGCGCATGGCGCGCGACATGCGGCGAATGCTCGAGCGCGGACAGTGGCGTCATGGCGCCGATCCGCAATTCGCCGGAAGACGTCGCCGTGATGCCGCAAAGGCTGTCGGCGAACTTGCGCATGCTAATGAGGCGGCGCGGTCGGAACACGCCCGCCTTCATCATCAGCATCAGCGCGGTACCGCCGGCGATCACCCGCACTTCGGGATCATCGGGCTCCATGAGCCCGATCGCCTCTTTGACAGAATTAGGCTCGACAAGGTCGAACGGCGTCATGACGCGACGCCTGGTCCGCCAGCCGCGAAGGCAGCGAGCAGTCGCTCGGTAAAATGCTTCTCCATGTCCTTTGCCTTCGCCATCAGCACGGGTTGGCCGATGCTACCGAGTTTTCCGGTCAAGGTCGCGTCGATCTCATAACGGATCACGGTCTGCCCTCCCGCGTCGATCAGTCGGGTCGTCGCCGCTGCGGTGAGCCGCCCAACGATGCCCAGCGGCGTGCCCTCGATTTTGGCGTTGATTTCCTCAGGTGGTGAGAGCCCGGTGATCTCCACATTGGCCCTGAACGTGAAGCGCAAATACGCGACGCGGGTTTCGAGAACCGCGCTGAAATGTGTGGCGTCGATCGCCTTGAGGTCGCGCACGCCCTCGATGCAGGAGGCGAAGAATGGCGCGTCGCTGAGCGCCTTGAACACCGCATCCCGCGGCGCAGCGACCGTTATTTCACCGGCGATTTTCAAAATACGGGTGTCTTTTGAGTGCGGGAACCGCATCGTCGCGGGACGGAGCAATTTTGCCAACCACCCCCGTCCCGCGACGACCTTTGTTGTAGATTATTGACCCCGGCTGTTCCGTCAATTGTTCGCGGTTGTCGTCACCGGCGCCGAGATCCGTCGCTTTTGGCGGTACTGGCGGCAATCATGACGTGCATTGCGCTTCTGAGCGGCAAAACGGATTATATTCTACCGGAGAGAGGTCGAGGATGACGCGGGCAAGCTTTACCTGGGTTTCCTGCACCCCGCATGAAAAATACCACCACATTCGATGACGCCTTCGTTGCAACAGCTTCGCCGTTTCGTCAGACCCAATTCCATTGGGGCCTACGTGTTTGCAGCTGTTTGCATCATTGTGGCCACCGCGCTCCGCCTTGCTGTCGGCTGGATAGATGTCGGCGCGGCGCCATTTACCATCTATTTCCCGGCCATCTTGATCATCGCATGGCTTTGCGGTGCCGCCGTGGCCCTTATGGCCCTGGCGGTGATCCTCATTGTCGGGTGGTGGGCCTTCGTACCTCCTTACTTTGAGTTCGGGGTGATTACGCCCCGGGCACTGCTGAATTTATCGCTCTTTGCCATCGTATCTGTCGTGACGATCCTGTTTGCGGACGCTTACCGCCGGGTCGTCGATGCACTTCGCGTTGAGCACCGAGAGCGAGAGCTTGTGGTCGATGAGCTGCTGCATCGCGGCAGGAACACCTTTGCCATTGTGTCCTTCATCATAGCAAGATCGTTGGATGACAATAAGGAACGAGCGCAAGAGATCGTCGAGCGCGTTAAGGCGGTGTCGTCGACCAACGATTTGATATCAGGTTCAAAGGCGCAAACAGTAGCTTTGAAACAGATTTTGGATCAAGAGTTTGCCCCTTATCCGGCCTCGCAAGTCGCCATGAAAGGCGGACCGGTCGAACTATCAGCTAATGCTGGAAGGGGATTTGCGTTGGTGGCGCATGAGCTGATCACCAACTCTACAAAATATGGGGCTCTATCACTTCCGCGCGGAGTCATCGAAATTGCTTGGTTCTTCGAGGGTGCCAAGATCAGATTGAGCTGGATTGAGCGAGGCGGCCCACAAGTTGCAATTCCCGGGAAGCCGGGCTTTGGCTCACGGCTCATCGTCCGAACACTCCAGCAACTGGATGGTGAAATCACTGCAGCCTTCCCGCCGGATGGACTGGTGTGTGTTCTCAAGTTCAATCCAAATACGTGACTTTTTCCGGTTTTGACCGTATCTGCATTCGTCGATGACAGCCGAATTCACCCGTCACGCTCGCCCGCTCGTGGTCTGCGCAATGTTGTCGCTAGCGTGGGCGGCTCCCGCGACTGCTGCCGATCCTGCGATCAAGCCGCCGATCCGCGGCCTCATATCCATGGGAGCGTACCGCTTTGTCGGCAAAGGCGGCGATCCGATCAATACGCTTGAGCCGCTCAACGCCAAGCCGGGGATCTTCGGCGGGCTGGTGATCATCGCGTCGTGGAAGCAGCTCCAGCCGACGCCAACCTCCGAGATCGGTGAGAGCAATGTGATCGATCGGGCCTTGGCGGATGTGGCCGCCTACAACGCTCGAAATCCCGCCAAGCCGCTCGCAGTCAAGCTGCGGGTGTGGGGCGGCTTCGAGGCGCCGGACTGGGCCATGCAGCTCGGCGGCCCGCCGATTGCAACCATCCACAACGGCAAGCAGCGGATCCTCGGCCGGTTCTGGAGCGACGCCTACCGGCAGGCGTGGTCGCGACTGCAGGTGCAACTTGCCGCCAAGTATGATGCCGCGCCGTTGATCCGAGAGGTCGCGATCACGTCTTGCATGTCCTTCACGGCCGAGCCGTTCTTCCTTCCAACGGAGCCGACGGTTGCGGATCCGCTGCGCGCGGCGGGCTATGTCGACGCGGCGCATCGGCAATGCCTCGAGCACGCCGTTGCCGACTACGCACCGTGGAAGGCGTCGCGGCTCGTGCTGTCGCTCAATCCGTTTTATGGACTGACCCTCCAGTTCCCAGGCGATGCCGCCTTCACTGAGCAGGTCATGCGCGCCTGCCGCCAGGCCCTCGGGCGCCGGTGTGTCTTCGACAATCACGATCTTGACGCCAACCCGCCCCGCAGCCTGCTGCCGATCTACGCCGTCATGCAGAAAATGGGCCCCGAGCTCGAGTTCCAGACCTTGCACGAGACGCCCGACGATTTCGACGGCACGATCCAGAAGGGCGTGTCGCTCGGTGCGAGCGCGATCGAACTTTGGCAGGACTATCAGGGTTTTCCACTGGTGCCGGACGCCACTCTCAAGCAATGGGCTACGATGATCGAAGGTCGGTAGTCGGCAACTAAACTGTCGGACCGTCTCGGCCGCGCGCGCAGGAGGCGCGCCAGCCGGCGAGGGGAGGGATCGCTGATGCAACGCCTTGTCCTGATGATCGCGGCGACGCTTGCGCTGTGCGCCCCGGTTCGGGCGCAATCGGATTTTCCCAGCAAGCCGGTAAAGCTCATCGTCGACTCTGCGCCTGGCAGTGCCACCGACGTGATCAACCGCCTGGTCAGCGAACGGCTCGCCCAACTCTGGGGACAGCAGGTGCTGACGCTGAACCATCCGGGCGCCGGCGGCTCGCTCGCAGTCACCGTCGCATCGCAGGCTCAACCGGACGGCACCACGTTTTTTGTCGGCAACGCTTCGGTGTTCATGGCGCTGAGAGGGGCGCCGGGCGTGGCGCCCAACCTCCCGGTCGAACTGCCGCGCGATTTCACCCCGATCGGTTTTATCGCGCAGCAACCGATGTTCATTGCGGTTGCGCCACAGACCGGCATCACGTCGCTGCCCGAGCTGATCGAAGCGGCGAAGAAACGGCCAGGGGCGTTTTCCTACGCGACCACCGGGCGCGGCCGTATCACCCACCTGACCATGGAGTTGTTGCAAAACCGGGCCGGCATCGAACTGCAGATGATCCCCTACGCCGGCGGGCCGACCGCGGCCATGGCCGATGTCACGACCGGGCGCGTCGCCATCATCATCGAAGCTTATTCCGGGCTTGCCGGCGGTTTGCAGAGCGGCAGCATCAAGGGCATCGCGGTGACGTCCTACGAACGGCTGGCCGAGTTCAAGGATCTTGCCACCGTCGCGGAAACGTTGCCGGGTTTCATCGCGGGCGGCTGGAACGTGCTGCTCGCGCCCACCGGCACACCCCAGGCGATCGTGGACAAGGTGAGCGCCGATTTGACGAAGGTGCTCGGCGAACCGGAGATCAAGAACAAGCTCGCCACCCTTGGCGCCTACGTGCACCCGATGTCGCCTGCGCAGGTCAAGGCATTCGTCGAAGAGCAGCAACGAACCTGGCGGCCCATCGCCCAGAAAGTGGCGAACGAAATGGCGCAGCCGGCCCGGTGAAATAGACGCGGCCTCGCCCCAAACCTGACGGAGAGACGCCCGACATGGAGCTGTTACCCAAAGGCGCAAACTTCATTCGTGCCAAGACCCTCTGGGAGATCGGCCTGCACATCGCCGGCAATCCGGCAACGCCCTATGGCGGCAATCGCGACATGGTCATCACGATCGGCAGCGGCTCCGGCGCGGTCTTCCGGCCGTGGCTGAAGCTTGCAACCGCCTCCGCCATTCTCGCCGAGGACGTTGCGAAGGGTGACGGCGTCGATCTCGCCTTCGTCAATCCGTCGGCGCTGCTCACGCAAGCCTATCGCGGGGTTGGCTTATTTCGCACGCCGCTCCCCGTGCGCATCGTCGCGGTCTATCCGAGTTGGGATCGCTTTGTGTTCATGATCCACCCACGAACGGGGATCCGCTCGCTGGCCGACATCAAGGCGAGCCGGTATCCGCTGCGCGTCTCGGTGCGCGAGGACGCCACCCATTCAACGATTGTCTTGATCGATCAAGCGTTCGCGCTGCACGGCTTTGCGCTCAAGGACATTGAATCCTGGGGCGGTCGGCTCATCCGCTGCGGCGGGCCGGGCGACGTTCGCCGGCTTGAGCCGCTCGGCCGCGGCGCGATCGATGCGGTGTTCGACGAGGGCATCATCCTCTGGCTTGATGCGGCGCTGGCGGCCGGTCTATCGCCGATCGGCCTTGAGCCCGCCGAGTTCGATGCGTTGAGCCGGCTTGGATGGCGAAAAGTCGCGCTTCCGAAATCCCGCTTTCCCGGCCTCGATCGGGACGTTCACACGCTCGATTTCAGCGGCTGGCCGATCTACGCGAGCGCGTCGCTTCCGGAGCAGGTGGCCTACGACGTCTGCGATGCCCTCGCGGCGCGCGAAGCGGAGGTTCCCTGGGAGAAGGGGACCGGCGGGACCGCCTTGCAGATGGGGTGCGAGAGCGACTCAACGCCGATGGATGTCCCGCTACACCCCGGCGCGGAGCGCTGGTATCGCGAGCATAGGTGAGGAGCCCGTCGTGACCAACAATGTGAGACTAGGCGTGTGGGCGCTCAGCCAAAAGCGCCACGACGAGGAGCTGCTCGAAAATCTGATGAGCGGGAAAGTCCGCATCTCCGAGGATGACGGCTCCGGCCGGATGATCGACGTCACCCAGCAAGCGATCGACAACCTCAAGGCGTCGATCGCAACCTTGAACGAGATCCTCGCCGAGGACGGCGCAGGCAACAGGTCGATGCCCCTCGCTATCCCGGTCGACCAGCTCAACGCATCTAACGACGAGTGAATCGCCTACGTCCCGCGTTGTGGCGCCGTTTGCAGGAAGTCTTGCAGCTGTTGCTTGTAAAACTTGGCGTTTCCGGTGGTCAGATGACCGCTGGTCTGATCGCTCGCCGGAACGAGATAAAGCTTGCCGTTCTTCACCTGCTGCAGCGCGCGCTCGGTCACACCGGTTTCGGGCGGGTTGCGTTCGTCGTCGGCGGAGTTGATCGCCAGCACCGATGCCTCGATGCGCGCGAGGCCGGGCGCCGCGTCGTAGTCGGCTGAGGAGTCCCACGCCCAGATGAAGTCGTTGGCGTCGGCCGTTGTCGGGGCGGCAAGCCTGGCGTCAACGATCTTGTCGGCCTGTTCGCGCGTCGGCGCCTGCTTCTGGTAGTTGAGTGTGCCGCCGGCGGTCGCGAGGCCGTAGAACACGCCGGCGAGCTTCAGAGAATGCGGTTGAGTCTGGTAATTGCCGCCATTGTATTCGGGATCCTGGCGGATCGATTCCAGCATCATCCGTCGCAGCATCCAGTTGCGGCTGGCCATTGCGGTCGGTTGCGAGGCCATCGGCACGGCGGCGTCCATATAGGCCGGATATTTTTCGACCCACAACCAGGTTTGCATGCCGCCCATTGAATTGCCGATGATGAGCCGCAGATGGCGGATGCCGAGCCCTTCTGTGAGAAGCCGGTGTTGGGCTTCGACCATGTCGGCATAGTCGTAGTGCGGAAACTTTGTCTTGAGGCCGTCGGACGGCTTCGAGCTTTGGCCGTGGCCGATGCTGTCGGGAATGATGATGTAGTACTTGGTGGCATCGAGCGGCTGACCGGGACCAAACAGCTCGCCGGCGAATCCGGGGCTGAGCATACCGGCGGCCGATTGTCCGGTGCCGTGCAGGACCAACACCGGCTGGCCGGTCGGCTCTCCGATCGTCGTGTAATGGAGACGCAGCTCCGGCATCACCTCGCCGGTGTGAAACTTGAAGTCACGCGCAACCCATTCGCCCTGCTTGGGCGCCGGATAATCCGCGCCCGCTGCAGTCATCGACCAGACAAGCAATGCGCATGCGCCGAATGCGCCGCCGATCTTCATGGGTGCCTCCCTCGGTACAGCCGTGCTTTTGCGGAAGGGTATACGCAAGCCGAGAGACCGACCAGTAGTTAGCTGCGCGATAGGCGCGTTTGCGCCGCTCATGTCCGCATTGAGTCAATTGCGCTGGTCCAACAACATATCAACGCTTATTGTCGCTTGCGGAGGAACGCATGAGCGCCAAGGCTCCCAAGATGCGTGCCGGCATCGGCACGCTTTCGGTGTTGTCCGCAATATGGGGGCTGTTCGCTCAGCAGGCCGTCGGGCAAAGCTACCCGAACGGACCCATTCACATCATCGTGCCCTACGCAGCCGGGGGCGTTACCGATTCCCTGGCGCGGGTCACGGGTGAGCGGGTTGCGGAGGCGATGGGTTATCCTGTCATCGTCGAGAATCGGCCAGGCGCCAGCTCGATGCTGGGCATGCAGGCCTGCGCGAATGCAGTGCCGAACGGGCAGACGATCTGCATCACCGTCCCCGACAGCCTGTCTTACAATCCAAATGTGTTTGCAAATCTACCGTACGACCCGGAAACAAGCTTCGCGCCGGTCATCAGGCTGGCCTGGACCAACAATTTGCTGGTGGCCAACGCCAAGGCGCCGTTCAACAGCTATCAGGAGATGATCGCATATGCGAAGGCCAATCCCGGCAAGCTCAATTGGGGCACCTGGGGTCCCGCGACCCTACCCGACGTCTATCTGCGTTGGATCTCGTCGCAGGCCGGCGTCGACATCCAGGCGATTCCGTACAAGGGCGGCGCCGCCCAGGTGAACCCCGCGGTTTACGCGGGCGAAGTCGACATCACCTACATGGGATTCGGCACCGCGGCGCCGCAGATTGCGGCCGGCGCGATCAAGCCGCTGGTGGCCGTGGGTCCCCAGCGCTCGGCCTTCATGCCGCAGTTACCCTCGCTCGCCGAAGTCGGCGTCGATCCCGGCCTGCAGAGCTATTTCGGCGTGTTTGCTCCGGCCGCGACCCCGAAGCCGATCGTGACGCAGCTCAACGCCGCGTTCGCGACGGCGATTGGCACACCGCAGGTGCAGACGTTCTACAAGAATACAACGCTCGTGGCGGAGGCCAACTCGCCCGACGAGTTCGCCGTGTTCGTCAAAGCGGACCGTGACGCCGCGGCCAAGATGTTCAAGCGCATCGGTATTACGCCGCAATAGGAGAAACCCACGGTGGACATTCACAACCTCTATTCCGGCATTCTCAGCAACGTCCATATGGAACTGCCGCACAAGACCATGGACAAAAAACTGATCATCAACGTCGCGCCCACCGGCTCGTTCATGAACAGGCAGCAAAACCCCGGCCAGCCCTACACGATGGAAGAGAACGTCAAGGCCGCGGTCGAAGCCTGCAAGGCGGGCGCCGCGGTGTGGCACGTGCACGCCCGCGACAAGGACGGCACACCCAGCAAGGATCCGCATGTCCTGAAGGAAACCATTGCGCGGGTGCTGGAGAAATGTCCCGATATCGTCACGTCGGTCGTGCCGTACGCCGACTACGAACACCAGGGCGTGGATCTCATCAAGCGCACCGTGGATGTGTTGACGGACGCTGGTCCGGAGTATTTTCAATCCGCCGTACTGCTGATCCAGACGATGGGGTTCTCCGAGAAGTTCACCTACATCATCACCGAGAAGACGCTCTCCGAACAGGTCAGCTACCTCGAGGATCACGGTGTGCGGCCCGAATTTCAGGGTACGAGCTATCAGGGCATCAAGGATGTGATGGACTGGCTCGTCGCCAAGGGAATCGTCAAAGACCCGCCGCTTATGAACATCATGATGGGCTTTCACGGGTTCTGCCACGGTTCGCCGCTCGGGCCCGACCCGTGGAACTACATCTACATGATGACCATGCAGCAGACGCTGGCGCTGAACGCAGTCAAGGGCGTCTGTGCGGGCGGCCGCAACTGGTTGCCGTTCTGCACGCTCGCGATGATGCTCGGGTTCGACATGGTGCGCGTCGGGATGGAGGATACGGTCTACCTTTATCCGCACCGTGACGAGAAGATTGCGACCTCCGCGCAGGCGGTGCGCAAGGTGGTGGCGGTGGCCAACGAACTCGGGCGCGAGATCGCGACCCCGGCAGAGGCGCGCGCCATCATGGGAATCAAGCTGGGATCACCCAACGCGGGCGCTGCAGCACCTCCACGGGCCCTGCGCAATTTAAGCTAACAGATCGTCTCCGGAAAGTTGCGTGCCGACCGAAGCATGCTGAATCACAGCACCGAGTTCAGCAAGCTTGGCAAAGAAGTTGGGGAAGGTCTTGCGCACGCACGCGGGGTTTCGCAGGCGGATTCCAGGCACCCGCAACCCAAGCATGCCAAAGCACATTGCGATGCGGTGATCGCCGTAGGTCTCGATCTCCGCCCCGCGCAGGGGGCCAGGATCGATCCTGAGCGAGTCACGGATCCCCTCCACATGGGCACCGCATTTGGTTAACTCGGTACGCAAGGCTTCGACACGTTCGCATTCCTGGACTCGCAACCGGCCTAGGTCGATGAACAGCGTGGCAGCTGGAGCAAAGGGCGCAAGCACGATCGCGGTCATTATGCTGTCGGCCAAGTCCGTGCTGCGGGAAAAAACGGGCTGCCACGCCTGTTCAAGGATGAGATGGAAAAACTTCTGGTCGAACTGCATGCCGCTATCCGGGGCAGGCATCACAGTGATGCGGCTCCCGCTGTCACGCAGAAGCCAATGAGCCCCCCAGAAATAGCTGGCACCGGACGCATCCGGCTCCACGTCATAGTCACCTCCATCCCAGGGAAAATCGTTCACCAAGCGCCGTGTCATGTCGACGTAGGGTAATTCATCCTCGTTGCAGCCGGTTACCCTCACATTCCAGCCGCCGATGCGTTCGCTGAGAAGCAGTGCCGATGCAAACTGCGAGCTTTCTTCGACACTCACGCTGCATGTTGCGCCGTGACGCGGGCCGGTGCCGTGAATGACGGCAGGGAGGCGGTCGTTCGCGCTGTCGATGCGATAACCGAGTTCGCGCAAGGCATGGATCAGTGAGGCCTGTGGTCGCTCGTGCATGCGCGGGACACCGCTGACGCGGTAGGCGCCTTCGCCGAGACACAGGAACGGCGGCAAGAAGCGCGCAGCTGTGCCGGCATTCTCGACGAAGAGCTCGAGCGGCTGCGCCGGCGTGCCGGCGTTGGGAATTCTCCCGCCGCATCCGTAAACCGAGAGGGTGCAGTTGGCGGACTCGGCCGGATCATCCGCCACGTCGATACGGAATCCCAACCGCTTGAGACAGTTCACCATCGCCTGCGTGTCCTCGCTCCAGAGGGCACCGCGTAGGACGATGGGATTGCTCGCAAGAGCTGCCAGAATCAAGGCACGATTGGTGAGGCTCTTCGAGCCTGGCAGGACGACGTTTGCATTGGTCCGACGGCTCGGGGGAACAATTTCGATGAGGTCCGGCAGCATGGCCCGAGAACTATGCGTGGTGCGCGCCGCCTCCGCAACCGGAACGTCAAATCCGCCACACTAGGCCCGAGCCTCAAGGACCATGTTGAATGGCCCCTCCGTCGCCCTTCGAACCCGCGTAAATCCACCGTCGCGAATGACCTCGGTGAGCTTGGCCTCACCCGCCTGCGCGCCCAAGCCTTCGCCGACTTCCTGGTCCAGCGATGTCGGCACGCAGATCATCGTCGAAGCGTTGTAAGAAAGCCGTCCAACCGGATTCATGTTGTCTTCCGGACGATTGCCAGCAATTGGTTCGACGATCATCCAGGTTCCATCGGCGTTCAGGATGCGTCGCATATGGCGCGCGCACCCCCTGGGATCACCCATGTCATGCAAACAGTCGAAGCATGTCACGAGGTCGAAGCCTTTTTCCTTGATGTCCTTGGCGTTCGCCTCCCTGAAGCTTACGCGATCGCCCAACCCATGTGCGACGGCATGTCGAGTAGCCTCTTCAACGGAACGCGCGTGGAAATCGTACCCGACAAACTGACTTTTGGGAAAAGCTTGCGCCATCAGCAGCGTCGAAAACCCGACGCCGCAGCCAACATCGGCGACCTTGCCCCCCGACTTCAACTTCGCTTCGACGCCGTCAAGGGCTGGCAACCAGTTCTGTACAATGTTGTTCACATAGCCCGGTCGGAAGAATGCGCCGGTTGCGCAGAACAGGCATCCTGCCGAAGCGCCCCAGCGAACGCCGGCACCTGTTCGGAACGAATTCTCGACCTTTTGCTCTCCCTCAATCATGGCGGCTACGATGTCGAACGCTCCGGCCAGATAAACCGGGCTGTCCTTTTGCGCAAAGACCATGGCCTGTTCCGGCGACAGACTGAATTTCCGTGAGGTCGCGTTATAATCGATGTAGCCATTGGCCGCTTGCGCGAGTGCCCACTCGCGGACATATCGCTCCGTCAGTCCGCCCGCCCGTTTCGCCAACTCATCGGACGTCGCTGGCCCGCCCTCCTGCAGAGCAGTGAATAAGCCGAGTCTCAATCCGATGCGGACCGTCGGCACACTGAATGCGCCGCCGAGGTCACCCAGCATCTTGCCGACGAATTGGTGAAGTTTGTCTTCGTCAAGTTGAGCCATGTTAGGTCTCCCCGATCGCCGGCGCCTGATTCACCAAGGCCAACGAGCGGCCTTTGAGTGAACTGTGATTGGCATGCCGCGCGCCGCCGCGCGTCACCCGTTCGAAGGAGGCTAGTGCCTGAGCCGGAAGCACACGTATCTTTGGTTGAGTTGCCCGCGGTACGCTAAGGCTCGCTGTGCAGAGCCGGGGGCTGCTGTGTCCTAGGCAATGCACGTGGAGAGTGCTACAAAGTCTCAAGGGGCATTTTTCGCGGGTAAGGGAGTGCTCTCCTATGGCGCAAGCGAAGCAAGCTTCGAAGCGAAAACGTCAGCGGAACGCGTTGCCGGTATTCGGTCTCGCCGGCGTGTCGTTGGCAGTGACGGGAACTGCGTCCGCGACGGCACCGACCGCAGATATACCCTCGCAAGGGACCGCACCGCCTCCGGTAATTACGCTCGGCGAGGAGGAAATCTCCGACGTCAGCTTGGCGACCTTCTACGTCTTCGACAAGGAAAACGCCCGGACGCCTCAGGCCGGAACACAATATGCATGGGGGTGTCGGGGCTGTCGGGGCTGCGGCTGCCGAGCCTGCCGAGCTTGCCGAGGCTGTGGGTGCGGCGGCTGCGGGTGCGGTTGCTGTGCGTCATGGGGTGCTTGCCGCTGGTGCTAGGCTCGGGCACTTACCGATTGCGTTAGCAGACACGGGTCGTCATGGCCGGGGTTGATGGCGTTCAACCTGAGCAGGCGCGCAGTATTTTGCTGCGCTGTTGGGTGTACGTGTTGACCTTATGACAGGCGATCGCGGGACGGGCCTTACGCTACGTGACAGCAAAAAAATCCCGCGGTTCGCGCCCAATTTCGCCGTCTATGTGCTGCCACCCGATATCGTGTGCCTCTATTCCGAGGACCGGAAGTTCTTTCTGCACGGCGAGCTGTATTGCACGCTGGCGAAGGCAATAGCTGAAGGTACCAAGAGCTTTCGGGCGCTCGCTCGCGAACTTGAGCGCGATTTTCCGTCGGAAAAGATCGACGAAGCCCTGACGAGGCTGATCAACCGCCGCTATATCCTACCGGCATCGCCCTCGACCGTTGGCGCCGCTGCCGCTTATTGGGCAAGCCTTGGCCTGTCGCCGGAGGCTGCCGAAGGAAATCTCCGCCGATGCCGTGTTCGCATTCAAGCGATCAACGTGGAGGGGGCAAGGGAACTCGGTGATGCTCTGAGTGAGCTCGGTGTTCGCATCGCAAAGCGCTCCCCTGATTTGACGGTCACACTCGTGAGCGATTACCTCGAGGGGAAACTCGACGAACTGAACCGGCAGCGCCTTTCCGATCACACGTCCTGGCTCCTCGTCCAACCTTCCGGCATTTTTCCCCTGGTGGGACCCGTGTTCAGCCCCGATAAGAGCGCTTGTTGGACCTGTCTTGCCGATAGAATGAAACGCAACCGGGAGGTCAGGGCGCTTCTCGACCGTGAACAGGCCCGCTGCCTAGCCGCGTCGCCGCTGACGCGACACCCACTTGGACAGAGTGCCATCCAGCTCGCAGCCGTTGAGATCGCGAAGGCGATTGCCACCGGCTTTCGCACCGACTTAAGCGAACACATAATCAGCATGGATCTGTTGGGCTCAACGATCGCGAAGCATTACGTCGCCGCCCGCCCGCAATGTCCGAGCTGCGGCAGCAAGCGGCTGCGGGATCCACGCCGTGCACCGGTGCCGATCGAGCTTGGCGCTCGCGACAAGCTGGTGATGACCAGCGGCGGATACCGAACGGTTTTGCCGAGGGCGACGGTTGCACGCTTCCGAAAGCACGTGAGCCCCCTGACAGGTGTGGTTTCGCGCCTCGAACGGATCGAAGCCGACTTGCCACTGAACACCAACTACTATGCGTCACACAATTTCTCGGCGCCCGCGAGAACGATCGATGAGCTAAGAGCAGGTCTGAGCGGCGGCAGCTTTGGCAAAGGCAGTACTGCCGAGCAGGGTGAAGCGAGCGCGCTGATGGAGGCGATCGAACGCTATTGTGGAATTTTTCAGGGCGACGAGATCAGAGCGGCGCGGCGGTTCACGGATTTCCCGCCGGGTGATGCTATTCTTCCGAACGACGTGCTGCTGTTCAGCGACGCGCAATACCGCGGCGAACAGGCGTCGATGACCGATCCACATGAGGCGCCGTCAACGCCGATCCCCTTCGATCGATCGGCCAAGATCGAATGGTCACCGGTCTGGTCTCTGAGCGATCAGCGTTTCAAATATCTTCCAACCAGCCTCTTGTATTTTTTCTACCGAGGCGCCGGCCAGATCAATACAGACTCCAACGGGTGCGCAGCCGGCAACACGCTCGAGGAAGCGATTGTTCAGGGCTTCCTCGAGCTGGTGGAACGGGACGCTTACGCAATCTGGTGGTACAACCGCTTGCAGCGGGCGCAAGTCGACCTCGACCAATTCAACGATTCATACGTCCGTGATCTGCAAACCCAGCTTGCCGCCGCCGGACGCCGGCTTTGGGTGCTCGACGTCACCAGCGATCTGGGGATTCCGTGTTTTGTGGCGATTTTGCACTGGATGCAAAACGGGCAGGAAAATATCGAGTTCGGGTCCGGTGCGCACTTCGATGCGCGAATCGCCTTGCTGCGCGCGCTGACCGAATTAAATCAGTTCCTGTCGATCGGACTCATGGGGGGAGGGACTGGAGAGAAATCGAGCCTCGACGGCACGACTCCGTTGCGCCTGCGCGACCACCCCTTCCTGACGCCAGGCGGCGGTCCCGTGGTCCAACCCAGCTTCGGCTCGACGTTCGGTGATCTCGACACGCGCGAGCAGGTAACCGCCTGCGTGCGTCTCGCACAGCGAGCGGGCCTCGACTTCCTCGTTCTCGATCAGACTCGCCCCGACATCGACGTTCCGGTCGTCAGAGTGATCGTTCCGGGACTGCGGCATTTTTACCGACGCTTCGCGCCTGGCCGTCTTTATGACGTTCCGGTAAAGCTCGGGATGCGGGACAGGCCATTGTCGGAACATGAGCTCAACCCGCTTCACCCGCACACCTAAAGGCCGTCCCGCCTTGCGCGCTCGCGAGATCGCTCGAAGGAAAGAGCGCCGGGCTGTGCCGCCAGTCGTGTCCGCCCGGCTCGCCAGCCGGGTCTCGCTCGAAAGCCACGCGAACGGCGACGTAATTGCCTCCTTTGACGGGTATTCGGTCGGTCTCGGAACGTTCGGTGCAGGCGTGGCCGATCGCGCGAAGGAGCTGCGAACGGGTCTGCGGCTCGCCTCGTTTGCGAGCAGGGCCCGCAGCATCGATCAGGAGATTGACCGATTGGTCCGCCGATTGGCGAGGCACGGTCTATTGGAGTACTGCGTCCGGCACCCCGGCAGCGGCAAGGACCTGGTCGTCATCGAACCTCAGGTTGCCGACTATTGGCCGGCAACACCGCAGCTCGACAATGCCGATGCCCTCCTGCTGTCACGCTTCGCCTACATTCGACGGCGCGGCCAGGATGTAGTGCTGGAATCGCCGCGCGCGGGCGCGCTGTTCAAGATTCGTGATCCAAAGGTCGCGGCCGCAATCGCCTCGTTGTCCGAACCCCGACACGTAAAGCAGCTCCTTCGGAGCGACGGCTTTCCCGGGGTCGAACTACTCGCCCTGCTGGTGGACAGCCGAATCCTTTTCAAGATCGACGCAGCTACCGACCGTGGTGTCCGAACCGCCGAGGGTGAGGATGGCCTCGTCCTTTGGGATTTTCACGATCTTCTGTTCCACACGCGCAGCACGGTGGGCCGCCATGCCAACCCGGTGGGTGGACTTTACACTTATGCGAACGTCGTCCCGCCGCTGCCGGCGGTGCGGCCCCGTTGGCCGGGAAAGAAGATCGACTTGCGCAAGGCCGCGGGCGCGCATTCGGACCCGATCCCGCCGATCGCAAAGCTCTTGGCAGGGCGCCATTCGACCCGCAGCTTCGACGATCAGCGACCGATCTCCCTGGCCGAGCTGTCGCGGTTTCTGGACTATACCGCGCGTGTTCTGTCGAAGTGGAAAAGCGGGACTGATCTTGGCGATGCTGGCCCGGTACTCGCATATGCCGTTAGGCCGTATCCGTCGGCGGGCGCCAGCTACGAGCTCGAACTCTATCTGTCCGTCAACAAATGCGAAGGGCTCGCCCCAGGATTCTATCATTACGACGCGGGCGGGCATGCATTGGTGTTGATCGGCGGGCGCACGCATGAGTTCGAAGCTCTGCTCAAGGACGCCGAGCTTGCAATGGGCGCACCCACAGCGCCTCAGATCCTGATCACGATTGCTGCGCGCTTTGGCCGGATGACATGGAAATACAGTTCGATCGCATATTCCCTGATTCTGAAGGACGTCGGCGCGCTGATTCAAACATTCTACATGGCGGCGATCGATATGGGGCTTGGCGGATGTGCGATCGGGAGCACCAATATCGACCTGTTCGCGAAGATGACAGGGATTGAATTCCACGTCGAAGGCCCGGTCGGTCAATTTGCGATTGGTCGCCCCACCAAACCGGCGCCGTCCGGCTGACCCAAACCACTCATCGACCCGGCTTTACCAAGACCATCGCCGGCTTCGCGCGCCGGAGGGATCGCGCGATGCGACGCGCTCGAAATATCCGACGGCGCTGTGGCTTCGTTTTCCCTTCAGAGCGAACATGGCGCCCTGGGGATCCGTGCATTGCACGATCCAATTGCCGCCCGACACTTCGAGCGGACCGTCGAGGATCTGGCCGCCACCGGCCTTCACGCGCTGCGCCGCCGCGTCGACGTTTTCGACGTTGAAATAGTAAAGCCAGAAGGCGGCCGGCATCGCGGGGGGCCTCGTCAGCATGCCGCCAATCGTGTGGCCCCCGGCAGAGAACTGCTGATACGTGCCCATCTCGCCGACCTGGCTGTCGGCTTTTTGCCAGCCAAAAAGCTCGCCGTGGAAGGCCATTGCCTTTTTCCAGTCGGCGGCAAAGAGCTCGTGCCAGCCGATGCGACCAAGTGCGCCCATCCCGGCCGAGGTCTTGTGGTCCGGACTTGACGGCGTGAGCAAAGCAAGCGTCGCCCCCTGCGGGTCGGCAAAGACCGAAAAGCGACCAACGTTAGCGATGTCCGTCGGTGGGATGTGCACGGCGCCGCCGAGGCCCTTAATTCGATCGGCGGCAGTGTCAACGTCGTTGACCCCGACATATCCGATCCAAAACGGCGTTCCACCGGTCTGCGTCGCGGTGTCTGGCAGGTCCATCAACCCGCTTACCAAGTCTTCCTCTGCGGTAAACAGGATATAGGTTCTCCCGGGCGTCGATGCGTCCCGGACGCCCCAGCCCATGACCCTGGTGTAGAAAGCCTTGGCAGCTTCCACGTTCGTCGTAATCAACTCGTACCAGACGAAATGGCCGTGAAAATTGACCACGTCCACCGCTCCGTTCGACCATCAGGTTGGTGAGTTCGCGCCTCGTCAGTCGGCCGAACCGTTGACGGTCACACCGCGCAAGGACGGATTATAGGATATCGAAGTGGCAAGAAACCGTCAGGATCTAAATAAGCTGCCTTCGACGGCGGCAAACGCGTCGATGTCAGTTTTGGGTCAAAAGCGGAAAGGCTCGCGGTGAGCAATTCTAGTCAGCTTTTCACCCAATAGCGGACCTACCAGCAGGCGCCTTGTGAGGTCCGCCTAGTGCCAGAAGCCGACATTAGGTCCCACGCCTCCAACCGCATTCTTTATCGCAGAAAATCGGCGTTAGGTAGCGCAGTCGGGAGGTTGGCGGTGTGATCGGCTTACTCTGCCTTGATGCCCGCTCCACGAATAATCTTTGTCCACTTGGCAACCTCCATTCCCAATTGGGCTGCGCTGTCTTCGGGCGTATTGCCGAGTGGCTCGTAGCCAAGCGTCACCATACGTTCCTTCATGTCAGGCCGCGCCATGATCTTGATGATCGCGCGGTTGAGTAGGGTGATGATCTCCTTCGGTGTTCCTGCCGGGACGAGGATCGCGAACCATGCGTCACCCTCAATCTCAGGATAGCCGGCTTCTGCCATGGTGGGCACGTCGGGCAGCAATTGCGACCGTGTCTTGCTCGCGACTGCCAGGGCGCGCAGTTTGCCCTCATTGATATGCGGTATGACAGGTGCCAGCGCACTGAAGCCAAGCGGTGTATGACCCGCAACCACCGAGCCAATTGCCAAACCTCCGCTATTAAATGGCACGTGCACAAGATCGAGGCCGAACGACAAGCGAAACAGTTCGCCAAGGAGATGCGGCGGGGTTCCGATGCCGCCCGAAGCGTAACTGTACTTTCCGGGATTGGCTTTGATCACAGCGACGAGATCCTTGACCGTCTGCGCGGGCAGCGAGGGATGGACAACAAGGGCCTCTTTTGAAGTGACCGCGACCGTAACCGGATCAAAGTCCTTGATTGGATCGTAAGATACCCGCTCGTATAGGACCGGATTAACGACGATGTTGGGGGGAACGACGAGGATCGTATAGCCGTCAGCAGGTGCTTTCGCCGCATGGGCAATGCCGACATTGCCTCCGCCGCCACCCAAGTTCTCGACGTAAAATTGCTTTCCAACCTCTTCGGAGAGCTTTTGTGCAATGAGCCGACCCACAATGTCGGTCGGACCACCCGGCCCGTATGGAACGATTACCCGCACCGGCCGTATCGGGTACGTTTGTGCCCCAGCAATTCGCGAGATGGTTGAAAACGTGCCAGCCGCCATCAAGTACAGCATTTCACGACGCGCAAATCTCGTACGCCCCTCCTCTCGGAAGGAGAGCACCGACCCGCAGCTGCGCAGAACTCGCGCCGATCCATTGGAAAGGTCATTCCCCGAGATCTGGCCCGACGGCCAATCCTAGCACAGGTGTCAGGTGTCAGGGTCGTTCAGCCGCTAGATTTGAGACGCTTTCGCCGCCCGCATAGTCGTCGGAAGGTCCGGTTTCCCGCCGAAACTCATCGCCAAAGCAAACGGTTCAGATCGCCAGATTCGTGCCAGGCGCTAGCATCCGAGATCGAAAAATGGGCTGGCCCGATCAAGCTGAGCGGTGTGTCGATGAATTGAATAACGTTAGCGCCCGATGTCCGCTTTGGGTCATTAGCGGACATGGCGGCGGCACTTCCGAATGTCCGCTCTATGCAGCCTCCGACAAATCATGTTCGCGGTGGGTACAGACGAACACGACGCGCATCCCCCTATACGGGGTGCGCATGTTCGCCGCCGGAACCCCGCGAGCGGTACCGAAGGCATCACCTGAAGCAGCGCCACACTCCCCTGCCCACGTAAGTGGCGGGATGGCCCGTACGTCTCAGGCACCAGTCTTGACGTTGACCGCCCCATACGCACCGGCCCCACGCATCGCGATGGCGGTTGACACCGCAGCCGCCTAGCGCGAATGCCGGTGCAACCGACGATAAGGTGGCGACAGCAATCGCGACGACGAGCAGCACGGTCCTAAGCGACTTCATGAACTTCATTACACCTCCGTCTGCGCGCAAGTCGGCGGGCCGTCGGGTTGGCGCTGATTTCGGAGCCCTCTCGCGAGTGCGCGCGATTTAAAATCTGATCGCGAACAGCTCCCAAACGCTCAGGATCACCAAAAACACTATAAAGCCTATCGCCAACACTTGCCCTACTTTGGAGACCTTTGACTCGATAGGGGCAGCGATCATTTGCCTACCTTGCCTGACGGAAGGGAGTGACCTCCCGCACAGTCAGGAGATTACTCGCAGCGCGTGCGGAGCGCTATTATTTGTTTGTTGGTATGCGGGTGTTGCGGCGGTGTGCGCGATCATCATCTGAGACTAGCGTATCAGATGCCCCATACGATATGGAGCAGGTCAACCCTTTACGAAGGAAGACGGTCAATGATCGAGTCGAATGGGACGATCATTCGCAAGGCCTACGAAGATTTTGCCCGAGGAAATATTCCTGCAGTGTTCGCGGCCTTCGACGCAAGCATCACTTGGCACGTGCCTGGTCATAGCCCCGTTTCAGGCGACTACATCGGCCATGAGCAGATCGGAAAGTTTTTCCAGCGCACGATGGGTCTCTCTGCTGGCACGTTCAGCATTGATTTGCACAACGTGCTGGACAAAGACGATCTCGTCGTGGCTTTGGTCACCGTCAATGCACAACGAAACGGGGTTCCCGCATCGTTTTCGGAAGTGCACGTCTGGCGAATGAAGGACCAGAAGGCGACCGAGTTCCGCGAGTACCA